>NC_014472.1:2890000-3490000 GCF_000153165.2 Maribacter sp. HTCC2170 | reverse complement strand
TTCGTCCTAGTGGCGGTTCAGGGACCAAATCAGCAAAATGGGGCCCCCAAGATGTCGTTCAGGATAGTAAATTTTTAGAACGGGAAAAGCATCAATACAAGTCCTATTTTAAGAATTTGATAGGTAAAATCAAAAAGGGGGATTCCATTGCACTATTCGGCCCGGCTGAATCCGCAACTAAATTTAAAAAGGAACTGGATATTAATTATCCACTGTTAGCTGCCAAAATCAAGACCGTTAAAAAAGTGGATAGCATGACCAATAATCAAGTGAAAAAAATGGTCCGTGAGTTTTTTGGGAAGCCTGCTTATTAATTTCCATTCAAAGTTTTCTTTGGTATAGGTTTAATTTAAATAGTATCAATGGTAAGTCAGGAATTTCAAGTTGTTAAGTCATCTGGGGAAAGAACAAGGTTTTCATTGACCAAGCTTAGAAAGTCTTTGGTAAGGAGCGGGGCCGATGAAGCTTTGGTAAGTCGAATTCTGGATCAAGTTCGTGATGAACTTTATCAAGGTATATCCACCAAGGAAATATATAATCGTGCTTTTACCTTATTGAAAAAGAAAAAATCGGTCTTTGCCTCAAAATACAAACTTAAAAAGGCAATCTACGAACTCGGACCTACAGGTTTTCCGTTTGAGAAATTTGTAGCGGCTTTGTTGGAGTATTCTGGATATAATACTGAAGTAGGTAAAATTCTCCAAGGCAAATGTGTGCCGCACGAGGTTGATGTCTTTGCACGAAAAAATGGTAGCATATCTGTGATTGAATGCAAATTTCATGGGGATGAGGGGCGCAATTGTAACGTGAAGGTTCCATTGTATATCCATTCCCGATATGAAGATATCTTGGCACATTGGACAACTAAAAAATCCAACAAAATTCCGTTGGAGAAAGGGTGGGTGGTAACCAATACGCGATTCACCAAAGATGCAGTTAAATACGGCCAGTGTGCAGGGTTGTATTTATTGAGTTGGGATTTCCCCAAGGAAGATGGTTTAAAAGCCAGGATAGATCGTTTGGGTCTATACCCAATAACAGTATCTGCATTATTAAGCTCACGCGAAAAACAGTTTTTACTAAGCAGGGATATTGTTTTATGTCGACAATTGTTGAACGACCATTTTTTTCTTGATCATCTTGAGATTGGTGGCAAAAGAAAAGAAAAAATACTAAAAGAGTTACAAACACTATGTAATTGCTGAAAATGAACAAAGTAAAAATTCATTTCTTGGGCGCAGCCGGAACGGTAACAGGCTCTAAGTTTTATCTAGAAACACCAGAGCTAAATCTTATGATAGATTGTGGTATGTTCCAAGGTTTAAAGGAGCTTCGCGAATTTAATTGGTTGCCGTTACCAATTGATGCGAATAAGATTGATATGGTATTATTGACGCACGGCCATTTGGATCATACAGGTTACCTGCCACGACTTGTTAAGGAGGGCTTTAAAGGGCAAATTTTGGGCACAGCTCCCACCTTGGCAATAACATCGATTATTCTAAAAGATAGCGCCAAAATTCACGAGGAAGAAGCGGAAAAAGCAAATAAGGAAGGGTATAGCAAACACAGACCAGCACTGCCGTTTTACACTGCAGAAGATGCCAAAGAGGCGATTAGACTTTTTGAGTCCATTGAAAAAGATGTATGGATAACCCTGTCAACCAATATTAAGTATAGGAGCGTTTTTAACGGTCACATTATTGGCGCCACATTCATAGAGCTTGATATCTTTGGGAAACGTTTTGTTTTCTCTGGAGACATTGGAAGGTCAGATGATATATTGCTTTTACCTCCTAAGAGGCCTAAATGGGCAGACTATTTGTTTATTGAAAGTACATATGGTAATAAAAACCATCCTGAAGAGAAAGTTGCAACTAAACTCACGACTTTGGTCAACAAAACAATACACGACCGCGGCAACCTAATTATACCATCCTTTGCAGTTGAAAGATTACAGTCATTAATGTATCAACTCTGGTTATTGTATAAGAAAAACAAAATTCCGAATATTCCGATTTTTGTTGATAGTCCTATGGGCAATAATGTATTATCGGTTTTTGAGCATTTTCCCGATTGGCACAAGTTATCCATGAAAGAATATTATGCCATATGCGAGCATATTACGATAATCAGCTCTTATAAGGAGACTTGGGAAACCATTGATGACCCAAGACCAAAAATCGTTATTGCAGGAAGCGGTATGGTAACAGGAGGTAGGGTACTCACCTATTTAAAACAGCTGGTAGATGTTAGTAGTACCAATGTTCTTTTAGTGGGTTACCAAGCTGAAGGTACTAGGGGAAGACGACTTTTGGAAGGAGCACATGAAATAAAACTATTTGGCAAATATTATCCAGTGAAAGCTCAAATAGCACATCTGGAAAGCCTTTCTGCCCACGCAGACCAAGCGGAATTGCTACATTGGTTGAGTGATATAAAAAACGTACCGGAACAAATATTTTTGGTACATGGGGAACCAACTTCTTTGGATGCCTTTCGAAGTAAGATTTCTGATGAACATAATTGGAATGTGAAGATTCCAAAATTATTTGAGCAAGTTGAAGTATTGGTTTGATTCAAGGGCTGATCTTCATCATATGTAAATTCGCATGTCATTGATAGTTTTATTCAAATTCAATGATTATGATTTCTGATAAAAAATATACAAAGACAGATCAAACTCGAAAAATTGAGGAACTCTATCGTGATTCACAACAATGGAAATCGCATTTGCATCTTATGCAAGACGAACTCACATTCATTGATCATTTACTTAATTCATATATTTTTGAGCCAAATACGCCAAATTTATTTGAGCGATTGCAAGATTTTCTTCAAAGGTTAATAAAGGCCAAGAACAATAAACAAGGGATTTGCGAAATGATAAGTAAGCATGAAAAAGATTTAGGAGGAATGATTCAATGCACCAATGACTCTTGTGATAATACGTATTATCAAAAGCATGAAAAAATGAAGGCCGAGACAGTAAGTTGTATAGAGGACTTTAGAAGTTTAAAAACTGAAATATTCGAATACGCCGGGGGAATATTGAAAAAAAGAAAACCAAGTAAATAGCTATTTGGGATAATAGTGTCAATTGACAATCAAAATCTTTTCCAATTCATCTTTTCTTAGTCTACTCATAGGTAGTTTAGTGCCATCAATCTCTACTTTACTGCTACTCCAGTTATCTACTTTGCTCACATTAACTATGAAAGATTTGTGGATTCTCACGAATTTGTTTTCTGGCATTCTATTTAAAAAGGCCTTCATAGTTGATAAAACCAGGAAATTACCCTCACTGGTTACCAGTTTAATATAGTCACCTAAAGCTTCAATCCATTTAATTGTATTTAGAAAAACCTTCTTTTTTTGAAGATTAACGGTGACATAAACAAAATCCTTCTGTTCTTTAATGCCAATCAAATCTTGTTGTTTAGAGACTGCACGATCAATCGCCAGGGTAAAACGTGCTTTGTCCAAAGGTTTTTGCAAGTAATCAATTATATCATAATCAAAGGCCTTAAAAGCATAATCAGCCTTGGTGGATATTAGAATTATCTGTGGTGGTTTTTCAAGGGATTCTAACAAGTCAAAGCCGCTTACGATGGGCATTTCAATATCTAACAGAACTAAATCAACCTTGCTTTTTCTAATGCCATTTAGAGCCAAGATGCCATTTTTGTATACCCCTAATAAATTAAGGTTAGGGTTGTCATCCGCCAATTTAGATATTATGGCCCGTTGTGTCTCGGAGTCTTCAACAACAATTGTATTCAAAGCTTTATTTGTCCTCATCGCTTGTTTTACAAATTTATCATTTCAATACTGAATAAAATCAATAGTCAAACACGTCTAGATATCGATAGATATTGGTAGTGTGTAACAAATTCGGGTGTCAAAAATACAGTAAAAAAAGGGCAAAGAGCGTGTTTTTTGTCATATAATTTCTACAGATTAAGTAGAAATTTGGATTTATGATTTGTCCAAAAACATACGGGAAGAACCAAGACTGATTTAAATCATACCAAAAACTCGGTAAATGGGATAACTTGAAATTGAAAACCAGTGATGAGGACAAATACAGGTTTGTTTCTATTATTTGTTAATAACAATCTCTAAAATCAAAAAAATGAAAACTAAAAAGCCCATATACAGGTATTTAGAGTGGAAAAGTCCGGAAGAGATGCACCAGACTTCTTTGGAATGGCTTTCTGAATTGAGATTCATTAAAGATGAAAAGTTATTCTTGGATGATTTGATGAAATCATATACGCTTCAAATAACAAGTCTTGGCTTGTTTGAGGAAAGTAGAAAGTTGGTTACATCTATTTCCAATTCCGAAGTAGAACTTGAGAAATTACTAAAAAGGGTACAGACACATGAAAATCAGCTATCAATTATGTTAGATGATGTGGATCAGCCAATTATGGAAAAAGCTTACACTGAAACACATAGAAGTTTAATTCTTACAATTGATAACTTTTTATCAGACTATAGAAAGTTAAAGGGAAGTTTATTCCAAATGATTTCAAAAGTCATGAAGAAAGAAAAGCAAAAAAGACTTTTGAACTAATCGCTAATCAACACCTATTATCATGAAAAAGTTTAGTATAGTTTTATTATTGGCCTTAATGGGCTGTTCATCAGCCGAATTGGTAGAAAATTGGAAGAATCCTGATATTGTGATTTTTGACGCACATAAAGTTTTGATAGTTGGTATGACCCAAGATGATAGTGCTAGGGAGGATTATGAATCTAAATTGCAAAAAGAATTTAAGCAGCGAGGTGTTGAATCTATGCGTAGTATAGACCTGTTCGATGTTGAATTTACATCGGCAAAAAGATCCGAGCAAGAATTGGCCGATGTTGAACAGCAATTGTTGGATAAAGATTTTGATGCCATCTTATTTACAAAAGTTATTGGTATTGAAAATGTCGAAGACTTTAGAAAATCCATTGATAAATTAGATAATTATTATGGAGGTTTTGATGATGATTATCTTGGTCATCAGAATATTTACTATGATCCTGAATATTATGATAGTTTCACTATATACCATGCAGAGACCTCATTGTATTGTATCTGCCCAGGAAAAGAAAGAGAATTGATTTGGCGTGGTTCAATCGATATAACCGATCCCATTGATGTGAAAAAAACAATAAATGACTACGTAAAGTTGGTCGTTATGGCCATGGAAGAACAAGACCTCATTTTTAGAAAAGAAACCAGAAATGAAGTTACTAGTTTATAGCGCTAAGGATTTTGAAATTCCTTTTCTTGAAAAGGCGAATTCCGCGCAGCATAAAGTAAGGTACATTCCTGAAGCTCTGGATTCAAATACTGCTATCAAAGCTATTGGTTTTGAGGCAATAAGTATTTTTTCAGGGGATGATGCTAGTCTGGTTGTTCTAGAAAAGTTGAGAGATTTGGGCGTAAAGTATATAACGCTTCGTTCTGCCGGGTATAACAATATTCAAATAAAGGCTGCAAAGCGTTTCGGCCTAAAGGTTGCCAATGCTCCAGATTATTCACCAAATGCGATTGCAGAGCTTGCAGTGGCATTATTAATGACCATCAACAGGAAAATCATTGTAGCTGACAAGCAAGTACATGCCCATAACTTTGATCAAAAGAACCTTTTAGGTTGTGATTTGGTTCATAAGACTGTAGGGGTCATTGGAGTTGGAAGAATCGGTTCGGTCATGGTAAAGATAATGCATGGTTTTGGTTGCAATATTCTTGCGCATGATTTGCAACCAAATGGTGATCTTGTCGAGAAGTACCAAGTGAAATATACAAGCCTTGAAGAGTTATATGCACAATCAGATATTATTAGTCTTCACGTACCATTGACACATGAAACACACTATATGGTGTCAGAAAATGCCTTTAACTTAATGAAACCCACTGTTGTGCTTTTGAACACAGCTCGTGGTGCCGTCGTTGACACAAAAACCCTGATCAAAGTTTTAAAAGAAAAAAGAATAGCTGGCTACGCCACCGATGTATACGAAAAAGAAAAGGGAATATTCTTTAAAGACCATTCCGCTAGGGGCATTCAGGATGAAAGATTACTGACCCTACTTTCTTTTGAAAATGTACTGCTTACCCCTCACCAAGGTTATGTCACCAAAGAGGCCCTTAAAAATATTGCGGATATCACCTTTGCAAATCTTAATTGCTGGGCAGATGGCGAGGAATGTAAAAATGAACTGGGATATGAAACCTTGGTTTTATAAAAGTGGGCTAAAGACCTTTGCAAATCCCTCTTTTAGTTTATCAAAATATGGTCGGTCTTTAAAAGTCTCATAATTCAATTGAATACTATGTTCCACATCGTTTAAAAAATCATTTTTTAAAAGTGTGGCAATATATTCATCGTAAACCACGGCATTTACTTCATAATTCTGTTCGAAACTGCGAATATCCATATTAGCCGTCCCAATTGAGACTAGTTTATTATCGGAAACAATGATTTTGCTATGTAAAAAACCATCTGGAAAAAGATAAATTTTGACCCCCGCCTTTAACAGGGATTCAAAATAGGATTGCACACTCCATTTTACTAGGGTGCTATCGGCTTGGGCAGATACCAATAGACGAACATCAATACCACTATTGGCAGCGACCTCAAGCGCTTTTAAAATTGCCGTGCCAGGAATTAGGTAGGGGTTGGTAATGTAGATGTACTCTTTTGCATTATTGATCATAGAAAAATATGCCTGTCCAATAGGTGAAAAGTAATCATCGGGACCTCCATAGATAATTTGTACAAGTTTATTGCCTTTGGCTTTAGGGATTGCGGGTAGTTTTGTTTCCATTTCAGACGTATCACCAGATACCAAGAACCAATCTATTATGAAGACCACCTGTAGATCCAAAACCGATGGCCCTTTTAATTGTAAATGCATATCGTGCCATTTCCCCAAGACCAAATCGCCTTTCAGATATTTATCAGAAATATTAATTCCTCCGGTGAAAGCGACCTTCCCATCTACAATGATTATTTTTCGGTGGTTTCTATAGTTTATAGAAGCAAGAAAACGACCAAATTTGAAGGGAAGAAAAGGATAAACTTCAACGCCAATAGATTTAAGGTTTTTAATGTACTTCTTGCTTAGAGTATAGCTACCTACCCCGTCATATATGATTTTTATTTTTACTCCTTGAGCGACTTTTTCTTCGAAGAGCGTCATAAGACGCTCTGCCAATTCACCTTCCTCAAAAATGTAATAAAGTAAATAAATATAGCTGTTTGCAGCTTCTAGCGCCTCGAATATAGCATCGAATGTTGCCTTACCATCTTTCAGTAGTACTACCTCATTTTGACTGGTGGGTATAAAACCTGAATTTTTTGCTATAAGTCTGGCAACTTTATTGCTTAAACGAACATTGGGCTCAAATACCGCTTTATTTCTCTCTGCCTCAAGTCGTTCTAAATACGCTGTGATTGCCCTATCTTCCTGTAAGTCTTTCCAAGAGTATTTTCTTCTATTTCGACCTAACATCCAATAAAGCAGAATTCCACCAACGGGAATAGTGAAAATGGTAAGTAGCCAGGCTAAAGTTTTGGCTGGCTTAATTCCATTCACAAGAAGACTAATGACCATGCCAATGGCAATGATTAGATAAAGAATAAGTGCTATTATCCAGTACATTTATTACTTCTAGAGTATATTGTATAAAATTACTCAAAACAATACCTTCAATTTTATGACTCTTGTCATATCACGTTGTTTTATGGAAATTACGATGGTAATTTTTATTGATTTTGGCATAATAACTTTTGATAACTTTCGATGTAAGGTTTTTTGCAAAAAAGCTACTTTTGTTTTATAATCTTTATAGAAGTAATAGAATATGTCTGAGAAAGTAGAAAGAGTAAAAACATTGATTATCGGGTCTGGCCCCGCAGGTTATACTGCAGCAATTTATGCATCCCGTGCTGACCTTAAACCGTTATTGTATACAGGAATGGAACCTGGAGGGCAGTTGACCACCACTACCGAAGTTGATAACTTTCCTGGATATCCTGAAGGAATAGATGGTCCTACAATGATGGTTCAATTACAACAACAAGCTGAACGTTTTGGTACTGAGGTTAGGATAGGAATGATTACGGCTGTTGAATTGAGTACTGAAGTTGGTGGTATTCATAAAGCAATTGTGGATAACGACAAAACTATCGAAGCTGAGACTATAATAATTTCAACGGGGGCAACTGCCAAATATTTAAATATTCCAAGTGAACAGCGCTTACGTGGAGGTGGAGTATCTGCCTGTGCGGTTTGTGATGGTTTCTTTTATAAAGGTCAGGACGTGGCAATTGTAGGGGCAGGTGATACTGCAGCAGAGGAAGCATCATATTTGGCAAATATCTGTAATAAGGTTACCATGTTGGTACGTAAAGATTATATGAGGGCTTCAAAAGCTATGCAACATCGTGTAAATAGCCTACCTAATCTTGAGGTTAAATACAATACTGAAGTAGATGAGGTTCTGGGCGAGCAGGTTGTTGAAGGTTTAAGAATGGTCAACAACCAAACCAATGAAAAAGAAGATATTGCGATAACAGGACTTTTTGTTGCGATTGGCCACAAACCAAATACTGATATTTTCAAAGGTAAGATTGATATGGATGATACCGGTTATATCGTGACGAAAGGAAAATCAACAAAAACCAATTTACCAGGTGTTTTTGCGTGCGGAGATGCGCAAGATAAGGAATACAGACAAGCTGTAACAGCAGCCGGTACCGGTTGTATGGCGGCCTTGGATGCGGAACGTTATTTGGCTGCGATTGAAGCACCAGAAGAGGTAGCCTAGGTATTTAGTCAATTCATAAAATTAAAAAGGGCTGCATTGCAGACCTTTTTAATGATTTAAATGATAATCTAATCTATTCTTTTGTAGTTCTCAGAAAAAATCCTATTTCCTTCGCCGTCAATATTTATCTGACTGTACATATCATCTTTTAGCCAAAGTTCAAATACAAATGTACGAACAGAGTCTTTACCTGTTAACATACCCTCATCACCATATTCTATTACTTCAATCAATTGGTTATCAGTAATTCTGTAAGTGCCATAACCGAATTTTCCAACCACATCATTACCATCAGCATCCTTAGTGTCTTCTGCCGTTGTCCTCGACCACATAATCCTTCCATTGTAATACATTTTAACCTGTCTATAACCAACATCGGTTAGTAAGGTATCAACAATATCCTGGCCATCGAAGTTGTAGAAGCTTTGAAGCTCCCATGTACCTTCTATGGTATGCATCGTATCTGGTTTCGTAGATGTAAATCCTATTAAGGAAATAAAAATCAATAGTAAGAAAACCGAGCCAAATAATTTTTTCATGGTGGTGTTTTTTAGGAGTTAAACAATTAACAAAATATACTAAAAATTCTGTTAAATTCATAATTTATGAACCCATAATCAGGTATAAGATACTTCATTACCTGTTAAAAAAAGAATGTCTCAAATAAATTGATTTATAGTATCTGTCAACAGTTTAATATCGTTTTTATGGTGGTGACTGCTTAAAACAATCCTACTCATTACCGTTGAGCTTTCCTCAGGGTAATTGAAATTGGTGAGCATGAATCCATGCTCTTCAAGATATTGACTTAGGTCCTTGTTCTCAAAGCCAAAGGATGGATGATCTTCCATGAAACTGAATGTATTAATCTTTTTAACTAGTCTTCTGAATAATTCAATATTTGACCGAAGTTGTTTGCGCTTAGATGTATAGATAGATTGCGCCTCAATGAAGGTCGCCAAACTGCAAGGTGCTGCTGGACTTGCCCCACCAAAAAAAGCGCTATTTTGAAGTTTGTTCACCCTATTAATTGAACCCAGTACGACCCCAGCTTGAATTCCGAAACCTTTACCAAGAGAACAACATACTACCAATTCTTTTGTATTATATTTTTTAAGGGTTTTATAAACGCCACTCCCATTTTCACCTATTACCCCAATTCCGTGTGAATCGTCAACCACAAGTATAGTCTGATCTAGCGGAAGTATTTTGAGTTCTTCAAAATGCGGGTAATTACATCCATCAAAGTCAATGGAATCTATGAACACTACAGGCGTTACTTCTTTATTCTTGGAAAGATGCTCAGTTATCGCCTTTCCAAGCATTTCGAAACTTGTATATGGCTTATTGTAATTATTATATAAAGCGGAATGTGTATTGGGTGCATAAAAAAGTTTGTATGCCGACTTGTTAAAATGTTGAGCAATAAATTGGCCTGCCAAATAACCAGAGGAAAGTGTGAGGGCCGATTCACAGCCGGTCAGATCAGCCAACAATTGTTCGGCTAGTTCAAATACCTTAAGTCTGATATTCGATTTTCTTGAAGCGCCATAATTCGTGCCATATTGTCTCACCTTAGCGATAAACAAGTCTTGAAACTCTACATCAGTTTGAAGCCCTAAATAAGAAGTTCCTCCAAAATAAAGATACTTTTTATGATCAATGCTCAATTCTCGACCAGGAAAGCCATCAATATAATGTGTCATTGGTTTAGGGTTACGCCGCTACCTCCTAAAGTTGGGAACACTACACTTCCATCTTCACCAATTCGAACTCCGTTGGCAATATCTCGCTTTAAGAGGATAGCACCATCCATGTCAACATAGTCTAATTGAGGCAGTAATTGGGCAATTGCAGAAATACCCACAGAGGATTCAGTCATGCAACCTACCATCACTTTTAATCCCATTAATTTTGCTTTTTTGATCATACGTAGGGCAGGAGTGAGGCCGCCACATTTCGTAAGCTTAATATTTATTCCGTTAAAATGTAAACCACACTTTTCAACGTCTGATTCAACGATACAACTTTCGTCCGCAATCACTGGTAGAACGCATTGGTGCATTACCTTTTCCATACCGGCCCAATCATCGGCCTGCAAAGGTTGCTCTAAAAACTCGACCCCCAATTCTTTTAATTGAGGAGCGTTGGCTATAGTTTCTTCTGCCGACCATGCACAGTTGGCATCAATTCTGAACGTTGCGGTTGTATGTTTTCTTAGTTCTCGAATAATTGCCACATCATTGTCGGTACCTAATTTGATTTTATAGATTGGCCAAGGTTTTTCTTTCATTTTTGCCACCATTGTATCTAATTCGGCAATTCCAATAGTATAGTTCGTTGTCGGGTATTGGTCATTATTAGTGCCCCAAATCTCATATAATGGTTTGCCCAATAATTTTCCATACAGGTCATGTGCAGCTAAATCTAGTGCGCAGATGGCAAAATTGCTCAACTCTTTTTCTTCAAGAAAACTGTGAAAAGATTCCGGTGTAGTAAACTCAAAAGATTCAATTTCGTTTTTGATTCCTTCGATTTCTTTAATCATGCTTTCTGCCGTAATCTTGTAATACGGATTTGAAGTTGCTTCACCATAACCGGTCTTTCCGTTGAGTGTAAGCCCAGCGATTAAAGTATCCTGAAAATCATGGGATTCGCGTGAGATACTAAAGGTGTGTTTAAGCTCAAGCGTATATTTTTTTAAGCTAATCTGCATGCCAATAAAGTTTGTACTAATATAGATAAACCAACGTGACAAAAAAATGAAAAAGCCACCGAATTTATGGTGGCTTTGACAGCGTTGGTTTTTAATTGATTTTTAGTTCTTATGTACACTTCCTGATACCGATTTCTTCTTGGTAACCCTAGGTTCACCAGAGTAAGAGATGTTTCCACCACTGCTTGCATCGGCAGTTAAATCTTTAGAGACGTTTACAGAAAGGTTTCCGCCGCTGCTTGCACCTGCAAGACAAACTTCTGACAATAACTTCTTGGCATTAATGTTAGCCCCCGAACTAGCATCTATAAATACGGTACTTGCATCACCAGACAGACTTAAGTTTGCTCCGCTACTGGCATCAATATCTACTTCACTTACTTCCATTTCAATGTTAAGATTGGCTCCACTACTGGCATCAATCTCCAATTTATCTGAATGTACTACATTTTCTGTGCTTAAATGGGCACCACTAGAGCTTCTTAAACCTCTAACCTCGGGTAATGTAACATAAACTTTTTTCGTAGCTCTACCAATGTTTTCCTCAGCATGAATACGTAATCTATCATTTTTGATATCTGTAGCGATAAGATCAATAATATTCTCATCTGCCTCCACTGTTATTTCAAATTCATCACCATCGGTTACATAAACGTCAAGACCTTCTGAAGCAGAAACTACGGTAAAATCCCCGGTAACTTCCCTTGTTTCACTTGTTACTACTCCGTTGCCTTTTTTTCCACTTCCAAAATCTCCAAAATTAATGTCAATTCCACATGAACTTAGGAATAACGACATGATCAGTGCGATTGTAATTCTTACTAGTGTTGTCATGATTGTTTTTTTAGGTTTGCCCAAAGGGCTTTTGATTGTTGTTAATTGATGTCTAAATATCTATTTTATTTATTGTTTTCACTATTCTTTTCAGCCCAGTTGTTGATTATTGATACTGAGTTGTAATTAATCTTAGTTGTCCTTGGTTTTTATTTCGACACCCTCCTCATCGATATTCATTTTGAGTCCGTCGCCTTCACCATTCAAATCAATGTTCAAGACCTCGCCATCAGCATTGTCATCTGCCTTGATTTTGACACCATCTTCATTAATTTTCATTTCGAATGAATCTCCATTGTCCTTTATATCGATATCTATGCCTTCACCATTTATGATAATATGGTTGTCACCTTCTTCATCTTCATCCTCAATAATCTCTGGACAATCTTGGCATTTGAGTTCTCCGTCACCACCCATGGTCCAAATATGGTCAGGTACATCACAACGGCCCATATCCCTATCATTTCGGGTGCCCATTCTAATACAACGGACAGATTCATTGTCAAATTTGATTGTTTTTCCTTCGGGAACATAAAGAGTTACCCATACTTCTTGATCTCTGAATTTATTGTTCATCGAAGTAATCAAGAAATCATCCAAAACAATGGTGTTTCCTTCTACAGCGTAATCATACTCGATATTGCCAGCAATTTCCTTGGCCTCGTTGAAAGAACTACCATTGGCATCTTTTCTAATTTTGATTCGAACAACGCTGTCTTTAGACTTTTTAAGTGAAAGACGTACGTCATCTGATACCATTACTTCTTCTCCAGATTCATTAGCTGTTACCATGACACCATCAATAGCCATGTTTCTTCTTTTTTGATATAATTCAGAAGAATTCATACTGATCTGCAAGGTGTCACTCGGTACTTCGAAGTTAATGGTCTGCTCAGTTGAAACGCTATCTGAATATGCCTGGGCTGCAGCTTGTCTTATTCCTAAGACCACTAACGTTATCAATGATATCAACCAAAGCCCCAGTAAGGAGAATTTAGGAATATTTCCTATAGATTTAAGGTTGTTCACCAATATTTTCAGTCCTAAATAAAGAACGAAAAAGAAAGGTATACCTACTACAAAGAATGCCAGTAAAGAAACTACCCAAACCGGTGCACTTGTAGAGTTCACCATATTATAGAAATCAACACCTGGAATATGAATCATGTCTAACACGCCCACAGTGAACAAGCCTACGAATAATCCTATTAAAGTTGCCGCTCCAATGATGATCAATAAAATACCGATGAACTTTCCTAAAACTTTGAAAAGAAACATTATAACATCTCCAAGGGTGTCGAAAAAGGTTTTACTACTGCTTTTGACCTTATTCCCCATTTTTTCATAATCTACACTTTTCACTTTATCAGCAACGTCATCAAACCCTTCTTTGACTTTACGCTCTATATTGCTGATATTCACGGCCTTTCCCGTCATATCCAATTTTTGGGATGTAGTTACGGCCTCTGGAACCAAGATCCATAGTAAAATATAGGCAATGAACCCAAAGCCAGTGGTGACCGCTAAAAGAATGAATATCAATCGAATCCATAGGGCATCAAAACCAAGGTAATGCTCCAAACCGGAGCAAACACCGCCAATATACTTATGTTCAATATCTCTATAGAGTTTCTTTACTCTGCCTGTTGTTGATTTTGAAGTTTTTGATTTAGGTTGTGGCTCATCATCAAAAATGTCCTCATCGATCATATAATCTTCAGGCTGACCCATTACTGCAATTACTTCATCTACCTCTTTTATGGTAATGACCTGTCTTTCATTTTCTAGTTTCTCATAAAAAAGTTCAGCGATACGAGCTTCTATATCTGCTTGTATTTCATCGCTTCCAGGGGTATTGGCGAATGAACGTTTTATGGCTTCCAAATAACGACGCATTTTGTTGAATGCCACTTCGTCCATATGAAATAGCCTATTTGCGAGATTTATGTTTATTGTCTTGTTCATTATTACTTATTTTTTTTGTTGGTTACCACATTGGTGGCCATTCTTAATTCGTCCCAAGTTGTGTCAAGTTCTTTTAAGAACAACTTACCTGTTTCTGTCAACGTATAATATTTTCTTGGTGGTCCTGAAGTTGACTCTTCCCAACGATAGTTGAGTAAGCCAGCGTTCTTTAACCTTGTAAGAAGGGGATAAATGGTCCCTTCTACTACGAGCATCTTTGCGTCTTTTAAGGTAGCAAGAATCTCAGATGCATATTTGTCCTCTCCGTTAAGAATGGAAAGTATGCAGTATTCCAAAACCCCTTTGCGCATTTGTGCTTTTGTGTTTTCTACATTCATAATTTCATGATTCTATTAATTTAACTGTTCGCTTTTCCTGTCCTGTACACTTTTCATATTGTGACATTTGATTAAGATGTTCTGAAACGAATTCAGGACAGGTTTTGATTGATGAATAAACTCCTTTGGTGTGATGAGTACCAAATATCACTGATTTTGTTTTTTGATTAATGTAAACTTATTACCCTGCTTATTTTATAACTTTTGTCCTCTTGTCTCCAAATTGTAATGAACTTACTTGGTTTAGAAATGGTATTGGGTTCCTGATTGTTATGAAATTTGTGCATACCTATTTGTACGGCACCAAAATTGGCGATAGGATAAACCTCAATACTTCCTTCGACAAGTTCTCTAGTAACTTTTCCGCAAATGTTTCTTTCTAAACTCTCCAGCAATTCCGTTTTAGAAGTGGCCAAACCACCTTTATCATGATAAAACTCAATATCCTCATCGTATAAATCTGCTTGGGTCTCCATGTCACAAGTGTTGTATGCGGTAAAGTAAATTCTGTCCATCTCAACTATATCGTCATACAGTGCATTGTCTTCTTGAAAAGTATCTATTTTTAGGTCTTCTATGGGTCTGAAAGAAAAGAGCCCAAATACGACTGTAAGAATAGCGACTATTGCTAGTGTTTTTTGATTGTGATTTTTCATTATTTGATGAATTTTATGGTGAAAGGATATTCGAAAGTCTGTCCTTCACTGGTTCTTAAAGTTGCAAGTATGGTATATACTATATTGAAAATAAAAAGTGCGCCATGTAATAGGCCTGCTATACCAATAGGGAATATCCATGAACCAAAAGGCATGTCATCAAAATCAAAATCAAAATTAAAGTTGTTAAAACTGTTTAAGTTGCCCAGGCCAAAACTACCATGATCGAACAATTCAGGAATAAACCCTAAAAAGAAAGGAATACTCACTGCACCTAAAAGAATGGAGTAGAGGAGTATACTAATCTGAAAGTTCAAAGCCTGTTTCCCGTTGTGATCTACAAACTCATATTCCTTTTTATTGGCTGTCCATAATACCAACGGAATTATAAAATTTCCAAAAGGAATAAAGAACTTACTGAAGGTCGACGCATGTATAATTGCGGATAAATTTCTCTCGTGTTTTGATAAGGTCTCTGTCATCACATATTATTTTCTTATACAAATATATATCTAAAAGCAGGTACTATGCAACACATAGTACTATTAATTAACATAACTTTAACATTTAATACTTCGATTATTTTGTCTATTTTTAGTGAAAATTATAATGAATATGGGCATTTCGGTAGGAAAATTCAATTCGTACACTTTTTTTAAATTACCATCGGCTTGGTGGTGTGGTGTGCGGTTAAAATATATAGATAAGCAAAAAGCAGTGGTAACTATTAAGCATAGATGGTTCAATCAGAACCCATTTAGATCTATGTTTTGGGCAGTACAGGGCATGGCGGCAGAGTTTGCGACAGGTACTATGGTTATAGACCAAATAAAAGAAAGCGGACATAATATCTCGATGTTAGTTTTGAACAATACTGCCAACTTTTCCAAAAAAGCCACAGGCAGGATTACTTTTACTTGTGAAGATGGCCATCGTATAAAAGATGCATTGGATAAAACCATTGAGACAGGAGAGGGGCAGACTGTTTGGATGAAATCTGTTGGTGTTAACGAAGAAGGGGTAGTGGTGTCAACTTTTAAATTTGAATGGACCGTGAGATTGAAGAAAAAATAGTCATTATAATTTGTGGCGATACTGATTGTAACAAATATCCCAAAGTATCAACTAACAATCAAAACCTAAATACTATAAAAAATGAACGCACACGAAATAGATTACGAGATTTTTGGAGAGGAAATGCAATATGTTGAAATAGAGTTGGATCCTCAAGAAGCGGTTGTTGCCGAAGCAGGAAGCTTTATGATGATGGATACTGATATAAAGATGGACACTATTTTTGGGGATGGTTCTAATCAGGATAACAGTGTACTTGGTAAAATATTCTCCGCAGGAAAAAGAATCCTTACAGGTGAGAGTCTATTTATGACGGCATTTTTGAATATTGGTCAGTCAAAAAGACAAGTCAGTTTTGCAGCACCATACCCAGGTAAAATAGTACCTATTGACCTATCTGATAAAAACGGAAAGTTCATTTGTCAAAAAGATGCATTTTTATGTGCTGCTAAAGGAGTTTCAGTTGGTATAGAATTCTCAAAAAAATTGGGAAGGGGACTATTTGGAGGCGAAGGGTTTATCATGCAAAAATTAGAAGGTGATGGTATGGCATTTGTCCATGCGGGAGGAACCTTGGCAAAAAAAGAACTTGCGGCTGGTGAAGTAATGAAAGTTGATACCGGATGCATTGTAGGTTTTAGTCAAAATGTGGACTATGATATTGAATTTGTGGGAGGTATAAAGAATACAGTATTTGGAGGCGAAGGATTGTTTTTTGCGACCTTAAAAGGACCCGGGACAGTTTATGTACAGTCTTTACCATTCAGTAGGTTGGCAGGTCGTGTATTGGCGTCCATTCCACGAGGAGGAAAGGATAAAGGAGAAGGTAGTATTCTTGGTACTATAGGTGACATTGTTGGTGGGGATAACCGCTTCTAAAAACGTAACAGAATTGAAAAAAGGAAGCATTAGGAATATAAAGACCGAGTTATTATCAGATAACTGGTATACTTTAAATAAGATAAGTTTCGAATACGAAAAAGAAGACGGTACATGGGAAACCCAAGTACGGGAGGCTTATGATCGCGGCAATGGTGCAGCGATTCTTCTTTACGATCAAAGTAAAGGTACTGTGGTATTAACACGACAGTTTAGAATGCCAACTTATGTAAACGGTAATAATGACGGTATGATGATAGAAGTCTGTGCGGGGTTGTTGGATGGAGACCACCCCGAGGATTGCATCAAAAAAGAGGCAGAGGAAGAGACCGGTTATAAGGTTGAAAATGTACAAAAAGTGTATGAATCCTATATGTCGCCGGGTTCGGTAACCGAGATTCTGTATTTTTTTGTGGCAGAATATGAAGATACCATGAAAGTAAGTGAGGGTGGAGGAGCAGAGGATGAATCTGAAAACATAGAAGTTCTGGAAGTTGGGTTCCAAGAGGCTTTGAATATGATAAAGACAGGAGATATCAAGGATGCCAAGACCATTATGTTATTACAATATGCCCAAATAAACAAACTGTTGGATTAGGTAAATCAATTTAATAGTTATCCCGAATTTCTTCAAAAATGGTTTGCATTCTTTCTTTTATAACCGAAGAGCTTTCCATAAAGTGATTGTTCATAAAGCTGAAAACCAATGTTTTACCCGAATTTGTAATTAGATAGCCACTTAAACAGTGATTATTGCCCAAACTACCGGTTTTGGCATAAATATAGGGTTTAGTATTTCCAGCATACCAATCTTCAATGGTTCCCGACACCCCACCTGTTGGAAAGAATTGAAACAAGCGCTCTTTGGGAATTTCACTATACAATTTTTGAAGTATATGTACCATTGATTCGGGCGTGAAAAGATTATAGCGTGAAAGGCCAGACCCATCTACCCAACGTGGTGGTTGTCTTAAGCCAGATAGATGATTTTTAAGAATAAAATCTCTAGACTTTTTACTGTTTAAAGTATCCGATAGGGTAGAGGAGCCAACTATTAAGAGTTGCTCAGCCAGAAAATTATCGCTCACCTCCATCATTCTTCTGAACACTGAATCGGATTGAATACCATATAACACTTTCTTTTCGCCGCTTGGCATCCCAGAAACTAATCGAACTTCTTTTTTGAGGATATTCTCCAGCAGATTTTTTGTCAATCCTTTCTGGACCATAAGAGGAATCTCGACAGTATCTTTTTGAGTGGAATTGAAGTAAAAGGTGTTTTGTTCTAACTCTCTATTAATATAGTATTCCTTGTCGATGATACTATCCTGAAAAAACGATGGCAAAATATTCAACGAATCGCTATTTTGAATAGTTAAGATATTTCCAAAGACTGGAAATCCATTTCGTTCAGCAGAATAATAATAGTGATAATCATCCCAGGACCAACCAGGGCCAAATTTGGCATCATTGAAATTGTCTAAATGTAGAGCAACATTATCGTGTTTTTCAAGAAATTTGAAAGCGGTACTATCATTGAGCGAAGGGTGCAAAAAAGAAGGATCTCCCGTACCCTCTACAAACAATGTATCTTTTTTTTCTATATACTTTAATGCTGGTATGCGTTCTGGCAATAGTTTTAAAGATGTATATAATGTAAAAATTTTAGTGTTGCTTGCTGGTGTAAAGTACTTGGTGCTGTTTACATTGTAAATAGTATCCCGGGATTCTATGTCCACTAATAAAAACCCAGTAAACTGATTGTTGTAATCATCAGAATTGATTGAGGAATCAATCTTTTTGACCAAACTTTTACGAGCACTTGAGCACCCAATAAAAAGGAAAGAAAACAGAAGTATTACAACGATTTTTTTCATACTCTAAACGGGAAAATTACCAATTTCTAGTTTGGTAAACTATTTTAACAATTAATTATTGAATTTTTAACGATTTGGGGACAATATCGTATGTGTTTTTATGGTTAACTTTAGAGAATACAACAACTAATTAAAAACATTTTGGAATATGGCAAGAGCTATGCTTGAGTACACTAAAACTGTGCTTAAAAAAGTTAGTTTTGATGCAAGACTCTTTTGTAAAGAGCTGAAAAAGGCAGTAGAAAGACTACTACCGGCTGAAATAGACGAATTGAAACACTGGTTACAACAATTCATAACTGATAAGCCGCAACTACAAGAAAGTCTTATTTATTTAAAAGCATAATACTAAACCACTCGAAAGGGTGGTTTTTTTATGAAAATAAGCAACCTAATTTGCTTCTCTGCCTCTTACAGCAAAGTCTCATTCTATGAAGAACATACTCCCAATCTTGTCTATTATGTTTTTAGCTTGCTCTTCGGATAAAGATATCAATGATGTTGAAATTGATTATGAAATTATTGGTCAATGGCAATTGGATGCAACTAAAATAAGCCCGGGTGGTATAGTGGACTGGTCTAGTGTTACTAATGGCGAAATTTATGATTTCAAAAGCAATGGTACTTTTGAGCTTTCGAACACAAAACAATGTAGTGAGGTCATAATAGGCACTTTTAGTATAAAAGATGACCAATTGTCATTTCAATACCTGTGCGACTCAGAACAACGAAACCCTAGCTACAATATGTGGTTTGAGGATGGGAAACTAACCCTTGGTTTTATTGGCTGTATTGAAGAATGTTCTTATAGATACAGACCCTTGAATTAAGTTTTATTTATTGATGGGGCTAATTATCTTAACGTCCTGGAATGCAATTGCGCCTCTTACTATTCCGGCAATAACATCTCTAATAGCTTCGGTTATTTGAATTTTTAATTCACTCTTGTGGTAGATTAAGCTAACTTCCCTCGCAGGCGAAGGTTTATTAAAATACTTTAGATTTTGTTTTTTGCCTTCGTCCAATTCCAAAGTGTTCAAATAAGGTAATAAGGTCATTCCAAGACCTTCGTTTGATAAATTGACCAAAGTTTCAAAACTGCCACTTTGCAATTGAAAATGCTCCTCACCATAGTCTTTGGGTGCATTACATATGTTAATCACTCCGTCTCTAAAACAATGCCCATCTTTTAAAAGTAAAATATCTGATATGTCTAGGTCTTCTGGATTTAGATTAGATGTATTTGCCAATCTATGATTGTTTGGAACATAACCTACAAATGGCTCATAGTATAAAGGACGTTCTTTAATGAACTCAATTTCCAAGGGCGTTGCGGCTATTCCAGCATCTAAATGTCCATCCTGAATGTTCCGAATCATATTTTCGGTACTCTGTTCCTTAATGATCAGATTTACTTTTGGGTACTTATTAATGAAACTCTTAAGGAACATGGGTAATAAGGTGGGCATTATCGTGGGGATGATACCTAGGGTGTAATCACCACCAATGAATCCCTTTTCCTGGTCAACAATATCTTTAATGCGTTCCGCTTCGTTCACAATATTCTTGGCCTGTGCGACTATTTTTTTTCCTACTTCTGTGATTGAAATTGGCTTTTTACTGCGATCAAAAATCAGAACATCCAACTCATCTTCAAGTTTTTGAACCTGCATACTAAGTGTGGGCTGTGTAACGAAGCTTTTTTGGGCAGCCAGCGTAAAATTTTGATATTCGGCAACGGCCAGAACATATTGCAATTGGGTAATGGTCATTCGTAGTAATTTATAACTATAAAATTATGGAAATTTGACCTAAAGTAACATATGAATCCTAATCAAACACGATATCAGCAATTTTTAGTTTTTCATCTTCAAGGAAATCATATAGCGTTAATTTTCTAAGTATATAATAATTTGCCCAAAACTCCTCCAATGATTTAAGATATTCAAGTACCGCTTTATCTTTTTCTTGTTGTGCTAAATTCAAATCGGTAATGGTGATTTTCCCAAGAATATATCGTTCCTTGGTAATTTCATAACGTTTAAGGGCAATTTCTTGCGCTTTTTCGGCTGTGGCTAAAAAGTCGCGTTGACTTGACCAATTTAGGGTGTGTAAGTATATTTCCTGCTCAAATTCTTGTTGCTCCTGATCGATGTCATTTTCTACTAAACTTAAATCAGCTTCTGCGATTTTACGTCTTGACTTGGATACACCCCAATCAAAAATGGGAATCCCAACACTTACGCTGACACTCTGTTGCTGGTCGTAATCTTGAAATAGATCATTATAATCGCCAGCCCGCCTATTTAATCCAAAGTTGCCGCGCACATTTATTTCCAAACGATTACTTCCTTTAACCCGCGCTAATTCCTGTTCTGCTTCCAAACGTCTGCGTCTAAACTCAATAACAGATTTTCTGTTTTTTTCGGCCTCCTCCATGGCTTTTTCAAAACTAACTACAAAATCTTCTAATTTTTCAGGAATTGCTAATTCAATCGATTCTGTTTCCAATTCTAAAAAGCGAGCTAGATCTTGTGAGGTTCTTTTTAGTAAAACGGTATTGGTGGTAACATTGTTTTTAGAATTTAAATGACTCAGTTCAATCTGTAATAGTTCATTTTCTGCGACTTTACCAATCTTAAATCTTCCTTCCGTAATTTGAAGCAAGGTATCCTGGTTCGATAGATTTTTCTTTGCAATATCCAAACTCACTTGGGCTTTTAATAAACCAAAATAAAGTTGACAGGTAGATAGGGAGATATCTTCCATTCGCTCAATAATATTACGTTGGGATTCCTCATATCTCAAGGGCTCTATTTTACGGTCCCATTTGTAGGGGTTATAAAACAAGGAGTTTTGAAAATAATTAATTGAAAAGGGTACAAATGAATAGTTGGTAGATTTATCTACTCCTAATCTATTAACACGATCTAATTTGGTATTGATAAAAAATGCTCCACCTGTAAAAGGTACTCTTTGTTGAATTCTTAAGCTAGTCTCAATTGCAGATTGATTTTGTTTCACAAAAATATATTGACCTTCATCATTGAGGATTCTGGTAGCAGAATTCGAATATTCTGGCAAGGTTGCGTCTAAACTTACTTGGGGTAAGAAATCAGCAATATGATTTCTGTATCTCCAATAACTTCTTTGGTGGGTGTTTAAGGCTCTTTTGTACTCTGGAGACTTTTTTTGAGCTATTTTAATAGCTTCTGTCAATTGTATTTTTTTGGATTGTCCGTAGGTACAAATGTTGACAATCAGAAAGCCCAAAAATAGTATTCTTCTCATTTTGTATTTTTTTCAGTGATAGGAAAATTGTAATAATTTAAATAATTGAACGCGCTATTTTATCGGCTAAATTCATTCATGTCTAATAGCTTCAATGGGATTTTTTTGAGCTGCTGATTTTGCAGGAAATACTCCGAAAATAAGGCCAATAAAAGTGGCCACAAAAAAGGATAAAGTAATGGAGCCAGCAGTTATAACGGTTTCAATATCAGTAGCCAATTGCAATCCGTAAGAAGCTATTATACCTAAAAGGACACCAATAATACCCCCACCTAAACTGATTAAAACAGATTCTGATAAAAATTGTAATATGATGTCCTGTTTAGTGGCGCCTATGGCCTTCATTATGCCTATCTCTTTTGTTCTTTCAAGAATCGAGGCCAACATAATGTTCATAATACCAATACCGCCTATTAACAATGATATCCCGGCAATAATACTCAAGACAATATTGAATATTTGTTTTGTTTTCTGTTGTTGTTTTAATAGGTTTATGGGAATAGTGATTTCAAAATCCAGCATATCATTATGCTTTCGTCTGAGCATTTTGCTAACAACTTCGGCAGTGGATTTTAATTCATTTGAATTGTTGACCTGGATAGTTAACTTATCTATTTGATGATAATTTCCCCTTGGTATACGCTTTTTAGGACCACCTTGTTGCCCAAACATTTGATTATAATCTATCGGTTGGTCACCAATTACCTTACGGTCCTTGTACCGCACTAAAAACGCTTTTATGGGAATATAGACATCTTGATTTAAATCTCGGATACCCAAATTCTCTTGGGCGGTTTCCGAAATTAGTTTTTCCTCAATGACGCCAACCACCTTAAGCCAAACATCTTTGACCTTAATTTGCTTGCCTAAGGCACTTTCACCTGTAAATATTTTTTTTTCAACTTTTTCCCCAATGACACATACTGGCATAGCATGCATGGCTTGTTTTTCCGAAAAGTTTCGCCCCCTACCTATATTAATATTTGAAGTTTCAAAGAACGCATTGGTAACTCCGATCAATTTAACAGAATTCTGTTTCCCGGCATTTATCACATAAGTATCCATAATAACCTCAGGGCTTACCTGCTTAACCGTTGGAATAGTATTTAGTATACTGTTAACATCCAATAAATCCAATCCCTTCGAAAATCTCTTGATTTCTGCTGAACTGCCATCTTCATTATCTTGGGAATCATCTTCTTCGGCTTCTTCCGGTATAGGTGTAACGACAATATTGTTTACACCGACTAATTCCAATTGTGCGAGAATTTCTTTTTCGGCTCCCTTTCCAATAGCAAGCATGGTAATTACTGCTGCAACCCCAAAAATGATTCCTAAGGCCGTCAATAATGTACGTACCTTGTTAGCTAGAATTACACGAATTGCCTCTTTCAGATTAGATTTAACCTGTTCAATAAGTATTTTGTCTATCATGTACTACTTATTTAATAGTGCAATACTTTTTTCCTCAAGGCCATCGGGTTTACTTAAATAAACCACATCATTTTCTTTTAAACCGTTTTTAACAACCACAGCATCAAAGTTAGAATCTCCTAGTTCTATTTCCTTCTTTGTAATTGAAAATCCAGACTTTGTATATACGTAGCTAACGGAATCCTTGGAAAAAATGGCCTCAAGTGGTACGGTTAATACATTTTCTTCCTCTTCAATTAGAATTCGATTAGAAGTGGTCATACCTGGCCTTATATTGGTATTGGTCTCATTTAGTTTTACCATGACTTGAAATAGATTGATATCAGATCCCCTCTTTTTTTCACCAACATTAGCAACACTGGTAACGGTGCCTTCTAGCATTACATCAGGGAAGGCATCAAAACCAATAGTAACAGACAAGTCCTTTTTTATTTTCCGAATATCAACTTCATTGGCATAAGTCTTCGATTCCATTTTTGTTAAATCCGGCAATGTGGCAATGGTTGGATCCCACGGTGCAATGCTGGACCCAACTATTCTTTTAGAACCATCTCTATTCTTCATATAAGTAATCATTCCATTTGCTGTAGAATGAATTGTAAAGGACTTTTGAAGTTCAAGAAGGCCATCCAGTTTCTTTCTAATTTTAGAAACTTCAGTACCAACCTCGACCATTTTGGCTATGGCCTTTCTCTTTTTTATGGAATAATCTTCTTTTTTCTCTTTTAAGTCCCTCTCTGCTCTTTCTATTTTTATTTCTAATTGTCTAATGGTAACGGGAGATTCGTATATGGACCGCTTCAATTCCAGTTTATCCTCTTCTATATTGAATTGGATATCTTTGATAGAGGTTCTTTCCTGTTTTAGGGTAAGGGTGGTATCCAATTGTTCTTGTGTATACTTTGACTCGGCGCTTTCGAGATTTAATTGGGCATCTAAAATTTGTCCATTAATACCAGAAGGATCTAATTTGCCAACATAGTCCCCTTCTTTAACGACGGTACCTTCCGGTACTAAATCCTGGATTTTCACATCATAGAGACGATAATTTCGAAGCTCTACAGGCGCATCTATTTTCTTTAGACTAGTGGATTGTGCTTCTCCAGAAATAATAACCTCATTTAAAAAGGAACCTTTTGTGACTTTAGCAGTGATGGCAATGTCTTCCTCGGATGTTCCTCCGAAGAAAAGGTATAAAAGGAAAGCAATAATTACGGGGGTTCCAAAGAGGAAGAGTTTTTTCTTATTCATGTTTTCGGTGGTTGTTATGACAATCAAATCTAATTATTTATTAACCACAAAAACCAAACCAGTTGTTATTGTTTTCCTAATTTTTGAAAGTAAAAAGAGACAAAATATAAGTTCGGTTTAACCAATAAGAAAAGTATAGTACAACTCAATAAAGGAATAAGAACTATCAATGAAATCTATGAAAATGATATAAATCAATTGAATAATTTTATACAACATTTAAAAACAAAAACAATGATATTAAATAGTATAGGCTTAAATGCGGATAAATCGAAGGAGTTGAGCCATGAATTGAATGGACTTTTGGCCAATTTTCAACAGTATTACCAAAACCTTAGGGGAATACATTGGAATATTAAAGGGAAACGTTTTTTTGACCTTCATGTGAAGTTCGAGGAATTATATGACGATGCAAACTTAAAGGTAGATGAAATCGCAGAACGTGTTTTGACATTAGGAGGAGTGCCGATGCATACATTTGAGGATTACATTGAAAGTGCCAAAGTCCCAGTTGGAAAGAACATAACGAAAGATGAAGAAGCGATTCGTCTGATAGTGGGCTCACTTACACAATTACTGATAATTGAGCGCGGAATTTTAAACGCTTCTGATGATGCTGAAGATGAGGGTACAAATTCAATGATGAGCGATTTTATCACCCAACAAGAAAAAACGGTTTGGATGATGAAAGCTTGGTTGGCAGAGGAAATATAATCCAGTATGCTTCAAACAAAAAGGGCTTGCCAATGGCAAGCCCTTTTTGTTTAGTGATATTTATTAAAACCTGATGCTAAACTCCAAATCTTCATTGGTAACCTCAAATTTGGAAGCCTTGAAGGTCGGTGGACCATATAGTTCCATCTCTCCCGAAGTTGCATATGCCTCTTTGGGCATTCCGTTGGCCTCAAAATCCATTCTATTATTTTCATTTCCGTCGTGTAGTAGCATAATCGCAAAAGTGCCTGGTTGTACATTTTTGAAAGTAAGGGTGATATTTCCCTTACTGGCTTTAAGTGTCTCATTAAAAAGACCAGGTCCTTTCATAAAAGTTTCTTCTGTGTGCAAAGCTCCAAGTATTTGGCCTTCGTCAGAAAGAACATTTTCAATGTTCACCGTTACAGTACTGCCATTTGTTTCTTGTGCATTCATTGAACTTGTTAATGCAATTTTTACAATAATGATTAAGGTTTTAAGTGTTTTCATAATGTTAAGGTTTTATTGTTATTCATTGGTTCAAATCTCTGAAATAGCAATTCTCAATCGAAAAACAATTTACCCAGTTGTTGAATTTTTGGTGTGAATTGTAACCTCGATTTCATCTCACATTTCATCCTTTAAAAATGACACTTCGGTCAAATGATTTGGTTCTAGATTTAAAAACGGGGCAGTTTTGTCCTATAAAATCAACAATCAAATAAAATGAAACAATTAGTCTTAATTACTGTAATTCTCATATCTACGATTGCCCATTCCCAAACCAAAGTATCAGGTACCGTTACTGATTCAAAAAACAATCCTGTTATAGGGGCAAACGTTTATTTAGAAGGAACTTATGATGGATCTTCGACCGATGATAATGGAAACTTCGAATTTGAAACCATGGAAAGCGGGTCACAAACATTGATTGTTTCCGCTATTACCTATGAAACTCATTATGAAATGGGAGATGTATCTTATTTCAAAGATTTGAAAATTAAAATGATCGAAGCGATAAATCATTTGTCCGGGGTTACCTTGACAGCTGGTTCCTTTGAGGCAGGTGATAATTCGAAAGTATCAGTTCTTAAACCACTGGATATTGTTACTACGGCAGGTGCGGCGGGAGATTTCGTGGGAGCGCTGCAAACCTTACCGGGAACAAGTACAGTAAGTGAAGACGGCCGATTGTTTGTACGTGGTGGAGCTGCAGGTGAAACGCAGGTGTTCATTGACGGGTTAAGGGTTTTTCAACCTTTTAGCGCAACGGCCAATAATATTCCTACTAGGGGAAGGTTTTCACCATTTCTTTTTAAAGGAATCACTTTTAGTACTGGGGGTTATTCTGCGGAATATGGTCAGGCGCTTTCAAGTGTATTATTGTTGAATACTACTGATGAGCCCGAGCAAGAGAAAACAGATATTTCTGTAATGTCTGTTGGAGGTGGAGTAGGGCATACAGAGATTTGGGGAGACGAATCATTGAGTATAAATACCTCATACATTAATTTAGCCCCTTACGAAAAATTGGTTCCTTCCACTCAAGGAACAAAATGGAACAGGCCCTATGAATCTATTTCTGGAGAAGCAGTATTCCGTAGTAAAGGGGAGAAAAATATATTTAAACTGTATACAGGTTTTAATCATAGTAATCTTGATATTTCACAGGAAGACATAAATTATGAAGACTTCGTAAGGTTTAAATTAAAGAACAACAACCTCTACTTTAATTCATCATACAAGCATTATTTGGAGAATGACTGGACCCTTTCAACTGGTGCAAGTATATCTATGGATAAGAATAAAATTGAAATTATTTCCGATGATATTGAAACCAAGGAAATAGGAGCACACCTTAAACTTAAATTACGCAAGAACTTTAGCAACCGGTTTCAATTAAATTTTGGTGGTGAGTATTTTAATATGAATTATGATGATTTATTTACTACCCAGAACGGCTCTAGCTTTGAAAGTAAATTCAACGATGATTTGTTCGCGGTATTTAGTGAGGCCGACATATTTTTCAGCAATAGATTTGCCATGAAATTGGGTTTACGGGCCGAAAACTCAAATGCGATGAATCTATTCAATGTTTCACCACGAGTTTCTTTAGCCTACAAGAGCAGTGATAAGGGGCAATTCTCTTTGGCCTATGGGGATTTTTATCAAAACCCTTCTGTAGAATATTTGAAATTTGATGAAGCTCTTGATTCCGAAAAGACTTCACATTATATCTTTAATTACCAGTATTTGGATAATGGCAAAACTTTTAGGGCAGAAGCCTATTACAAAGATTATGACAAATTAGTGAAGTATAATACATTACGACCACAGTTCAACTCAGAATACAACAACCTGGGGAGTGGTTATGCAGCAGGACTTGACGTTTTTTGGAGGGATAATAAAAACATCAAGAATCTGGATTATTGGGTGTCATATTCTTATTTAGATACAGAGCGTGATTATTTGAATTTTGAAGAAAAGGCAACCCCCAACTTTGCACCAAAACATAACCTTTCGCTGGTGACCAAGTATTGGGTAGAAGACTTACGTTCACAAGTAGGATTCTCCTATAATTATGCTTCGGGCAGACCATATAACAATCCAAATTCCAACACATTTCTAACTGGAAAAACCAAATCATACAATAATTTGAGTTTCAATTGGGCGTATCTTGTCTCTCAACAGAAAATACTTTATTTCTCTATTAACAATGCTCTGGGTTTCAATAATGTAAACGGATATCAATATGCTAATGAAGCTAAAATGAATGGAGTTTTTGAACGGAGAACAATTAGACCATCTGCAGAAACTTTCTTCTTTGTAGGGTTCTTTTGGACCATTAGCAACGATAAAAACAGTAACCAGTTAGACAATTTATGATTGTTATGCTAGGCACTGATTATTAAAAACTATCTTGGCATATAAAAACAGGTAATTATTTATATGTTTCAAGTAATACGGATTATTTGTGGGATTCTAATAATGATATTACTAGGTAATACATCATTGTTTGCGCAGAAATCATGGGCCAAAAAGGCTCCGGGAATAGGGACATTCTCTTCTCCTAGGATCACTGATTTAAACAAAGATGGAATTGGCGATATTGTTCTTGGTGCTGGCCGAAAAGAGTTTCAAGCGTGTGATTCCGCCGTGATTGCCTTGGATGGTAGGTCGGGAAAAATGCTTTGGAAAGTGGGTGCCAAAGATCAAATTTTTGGCTCTGCAGCGTTACACGATATTACCAACGATGGAATTATGGATGTTTTTATTAATGGACGGTCAGCAGAATTAATCGCCATAAATGGTAAAACGGGTGAGGTCATTTGGAGATTTGAAAAGCCTATTGGTCAAGAAAAGGAATGGTTTAATTTTTATAATCCGCAGTTTATACCAGATCAGAATGGCGATTTTCAGGATGATATATTAATATCAAATGGAGGAGATGTTCTAGCTGAACCTCATGATCCCAATAGGGCACCAGGTCATCTGGTAATAATCGATAGTAAAAACGGAAAAATTCTCAGCAGGGCAAAAATGCCTGATGAGGGTGAAATTTACATGTCAGTTTCCGTATTACCCAATATGCCTTCTGACTATAAGAATGTAATTTTTGGAACAGGTGGTGAAACCATAGGAGGCCATTTGTACGTTACTTCTATTGACGAAATATATTCTGGGGATTTATCCAATTCGATTCAACTTGCAAGAAGTGAAAAAAAAGGTTTTGTAGGCCCTGGTGTTTGGGTTGATATCAATAGTGATGGCACTTATGATATTGTTACAAACGCGGTTGATGGTAGGCTTTTAGCATTTGATGGAAAATCCTATGAGCCAATTTGGTCGGTTAGTGTGCCAAACACAGAAGCCTATAGTTCTGTTGCTGTGGGCAGATTCACAGATGACGACATACCTGATTTTTTTGTCTCCTATGCTCAAGGGGTATGGCCAGACTTAGAATGGTCTAAACAAGTAATGGTAAATGGTAGCAACGGAAAAGTTGAGTATGAGGACACATTAGGCTTTTATCAATTAAGTACACCAGTGGTGGTTGATTTAACTGGTGACGGAAAGGATGAAGCGTTACTTCCCATGAATTATCAAATTACCAATGAGTATCAGATGAAATTCTTTCATAACAATATTATGGCGGTTGAGTTCACTGAAAAAGTTTCGGCTGAATTGGATTTACAAAATGAAGGAAATAATCTTTCATCCACTCCTTGGATTGGTGATTTGGACGATAATGGCTATTTAGATATCATTTATGTACATGGAACCAATGTCAAGCAGACATATACATTTGATGGGCTGCAGATCAACAGAATTGACACAAAATTTCCGATTGTAGGGGAAATCAAATGGGGTTCCTATATGGGCAGCCAATATAATGGGGTTTATAAAAAATAATTTATGTGTGGTTCCAATTCTCTGGGTTATCATTCTCCTTGGGTGATAAACCAATAATATCGCCTTTAGTGTTAACTCCTAGCCCTAAAACACTTCTGTTTACATAATTAAAATAACTCGTAACCTGATTGATTTCTAAAATTTCACCATCCGAAAAACCCACATCCTGAAGTGTCGTAAAATCATGTTTTAGAATCTTATTTGGTGATAAGGTCAGCTTTTTAACGTATGCCATTCCAGAAAAATATGTCGGATCAAAAAATGATTTGAGCTTATCATTTTCAATAGATTCCATAAAACGGTAATATTTCTCATCATCATTCAGCAATCGTTTTAGACCAGCTGAGTGATGTTCTACGCAATAGGCGCAATCATTCAAATAACTAACATAAACACCAATGGACTCTAAATACCATTTAGGCAAAGTGTTTCCGGTATGATGTAAAACACTTTTATAAAGTGTCATATGGCCCAATAGGGTATGAGGCCTTAAGCTATGAAGCATTAATACATTGTCTATATTGTTATCTGGCCCTTTTACTCTTTTGTAAATGCTTTTTAACTGAGCAGTTGCTTTCGCGTAGGAAATTGTTTTAATCCAACTCATGCAATCATTTATTACTCTTCATTATCCTGAACAATTAAACATAAAAGGGCAGCAATGAACATAGAAACACCACCAATAATCAAGGCATAGATAGAATCATTTTCAAAAAACGATTTTAACATAAACCCAAGTATACCGGCTGCGACAATTTGCGGAATTACTATGAAGAAATTAAAAACCCCCATATAATATCCCATTTTATTTGCAGGGAGAATGCTCGATAGCATTGCATAAGGCATAGACAAAATGCTGGCCCAAGCGATTCCAACACCTATCATTGAAATTAAGAGCATATTAGGGTCGGTGATAAAGTAGATTGAGATCAATCCTATTCCCCCAAGGACCAAGGCCATTAAATGGGTTACTCTTCGACTTGTTTTTTTCGCGATTACAGGAAGTAGAAAAGCCACTACTGCGGCAATACCATTATAAATGGCAAAACAAATTCCAACCCAGTCCGCACCTTCATTGTAAATCGTAGAGGTAGTGTCCGACGTACCGTAGACATGACTTGTTACCGCTGATGTTGTATAAATCCACATTGCAAACAAAGCAAACCATGAAAAAAATTGTACAAAAGACAACTGTACCATGGTTTTGGGCATATGAAAAATTCCCATAAATGATTCCTTTAACCCAGTGAAAACTCCGGTCTCGGCATTCTCCGCTTTTAGTTGTTCCAAATCGTCCGGTGGGTATTCTTCTGTTTTGATGACAGTCCACATTACTGCACAGAAGTAGGCAATTCCACCCAAATAGAACGACCATTTAACTGAATCGGGAATACCACCATCAGGGGCTATATTACTTATACCAAACCAGTTGGTAAAAATATAAGGTAGGGCAGAGGCTACAATTGCGCCTATCCCAATAAAGAAGCTTTGCATGGCAAAACCACTGGTTCGTTGTTCATTGGGTAACATATCACCTACAAAGGCTCTAAAGGGCTCCATACTTATGTTGATTGAGGCATCCATTAACCAAAGCATGATAACGGCCATCCAAAGTGCCGTGGAATTTGGCATTGCGAACAATGCTATAGTAGCTAGGATTGCGCCAATAGCAAAGAATGGTCTTCTTCGTCCCCATTTTTTATGCCAAGTACGGTCACTATAATATCCGATTATTGGTTGAACCAAAAGACCTGTAACAGGCGCCGCAAGCCATAGAATGGGAAGCTCATCTTTAGAAGCACCGAGGGTTTCAAATATTCTACTTACGTTGGCGTTTTGAAGTGCAAACCCGAACTGGATTCCTAAAAATCCGAAACTCATATTCCAGATTTGCCAAAAAGATAATCGTGGTTTTTGCGAACTTATCGAAACTTGAGACATATATTGGTTTTTATTTGGTGGTTTTGGTATCACCAATAAAAATAAACTATTCCCTATTAGTTCGCAACATACGAACGCCCAATAAAATCAAGAGAATGATAAGGACGATAAAAAACAACGATGTTGAGAAACTTTTTAATAAAGTCAAACCTAAAATCAGATTGATCAGTAGCGATATGATTTCAAAAACATACATCTCAGAGTCAGTTGTAAGTCTTCCTCCCCAAGTTATTTCATAGGGGATTATTTTTAATAACAGTTTTTGAGTTCATTTTATAACACACGAGCTTTTTTAAACATATTTTCTGCTTGTAACAAATGTCTTTCGTTATGAGCGGTAATAAATCTAAACGTATCTCCTAATCTGAGTTTTAAAAGTTTAGAAAAACTAATTGCTGTCTTCGTTTTAGAAAGGTTTACATTTTTTGATTCTTCAATTAAATGAAGACATTCGTTTTGTTGTTTTATGAACCGGTCTAGAACATTTTTATTCAAATGACTACCTAACGGATTATTTTCCTTTAAGGTCTTCATTTTATTCAATTTCTCTTTAGGAGCTATAAGGTTGACAAAGTAGTTTCCAATCACACCGCTTTTGAATATTTTGCTTGATGCCGTAGATGCTTTTTCAATACTTTCTCTGATGGCTGCGTTATAAAAATCTCCATAGATATTCAAATGTTCAATACATTCTAAAGCGCTCCATTCGTCGTTGCTTTCTTTATAATTTAATTCTTTTTCAGAAAGTTTTTTAAACCCTTCAACTTTATGGGTGTTACTTCTTGTTCTTTCTAGTAACTCCGTTATCAATGTTGTTGTTATAATTATCATTTGTTTGATATTAAATTAGACCACGATGCATATCGTTGATAGCTTCAATAATAGTATTACCATATCCTCTAACGATGTCATATCCAGATAAATCATTAAGACTTACCGTATAGGAACCATTATTTATTTCAAACTTTAGATATTTGAGATGGATGAATTGACCAATAATTTCTCGTTCTGTTGTATTTAGTTTATTCATAGTTTGTTATTACTAATTATCATTTATGACAAATTCGTTCTGTACTGGTTCTCCCTTTTCGATTAAAGTGTTATTGGCATAATAATTTTGAAATTGGGCTGGCAAACCATAACCTTCAAATGGATTAGCCGTCGTTTGCAGGTGATAATGCAGATGTGGTTCGCTTGAGTTGCCACTGTTCCCAGCTTTTCCTAGTTCCTGTCCTTTTATAACTGTGTCCCCAACCGATACTAGTATTGATCCTTGTTTGAAATGGGCCAAGATTGAAAATTCACCATTTTCGTGATCGATAATAACGCGGTTACCTGTTGGAATGTCTCGGTTAAACTGACCTGGAATATTGTCAGCTATCGTATTTACAATATCAACAATTTTTCCGCTTCCAGGAGCATTCAAAGATTTTCCAAAACAGTAATAATCTTCATTCTTAGAACCATTTCCAGAATGTGTGCTTCCATTGACTTTTCGCACAATATCTAAGGCAAACCTTTGTTCTTTGTATGCCGCATGATAATTTTCAGCAACACCTCGTCCTCCCCAAAAAATCCACCACTCGTCATTGAATGGAAGTTCTAGTTCCGTTTTTGTTTCATAGTTTAAATAGGCACTATACGCAGCATCTGGCAACTTGTCCTTTTCACAGTTTAAAACTGTAAATAGAAGGACAACAATGATTGTGCTTTTTAATAAATTTTTCATTGGTCTTTTTTTTGATTTGATTGATATTTATGTTTTGAGTATTTAGTCTACTAAAAAGCCTATTGCCTCTAACACTAATTGGGGCTCATCAACTTGAATGTAGTGACCACTATTCTCTGTGGTAATATGAGTGAAATCAGTTACGTTATCTCCAAGCGTGGCATGCACATTTATCCAGCGTTCTTCATTTTCTCCTTCACGGTCACGTATACTTGTAAGTACCACAGTAGGTACATCTGGCAATGTGGCTAATGCCCTGAGAGTTTCAAAATTTTCGATAAATTGTTCAGCTTCATTTGCTATCTGCAAAAGGCCTTCTCCTGTAAAAAATTGGACCATTTCATCTTCTTGGGCCTGTGTCATTACCTCGAAATCTTCATGACTAGGATCAACAAACACAATTCCTTCTACCATTTCTGGGTGCTGAACAGCATAATATCTGACAACCGCACCTCCTAAGGAGTGACCCACAAGAATGACTTTATTGTTTTTTGATTTACTTAGGATAACTTGATGAAGGTCTTCTGCCAATTGCACAATACTTCTTTCATTAGTTGCAACTTCTGAAGGTTCATAGCCTGCCCTATTATAGGCTATTACCTGGTTGGTCTCTGCAAGTCCCAATAGCTTGAACCAACTTTCGTAATTGTCTCCAAGTCCTGATTCGAACACAAGTGTATGTGCACCATCGCCTGCGGTTTCTGTAAATAATTTGTAGTTACCTACATCTACCAAATTTGTTGGCGTTAAAATTTGGTCATCGTCCTTGTTGCATGAAATTGCAATAAGGCTAGCTAGAGCTAGAAAAATTGATACTCGTTTTGATGTTTTCATTTTTGATTGTTTTTAAATGTTTATATGTGAATGATTATTCTGCAGTAAAATATTTACAGAGCAAAAGTATTCTCAGGAATTTGTTGTAGCCTTCGGAATTACAATTCAGAACACATTTAGATTTCTCAGTTCTTTTTTGATTGTTTTTAATTAATGAATAAACTCTTAAAGCTTTGACAAAGATGAAGTGCAGTTGAGAAGCCTAAGACCTAGCTTTCAAGTATGACGTACCGGCTTGTAAGGTGATACATTTATATCTCTGAAAATCAACTCATTAAAATTTTCGTTTTATAAATAGTGACAAGTGCGAGATTATAGGCACTTGGCCGTTTTTGAAGTCTTAATTATGAAGCTCTTTATCTATTAAACCAGTGATTACTTCAATCTCATGTAAGGCCTCATGATACACTTTGTCCTTTTCTTCCATGACTTTTAGCAGCGATAGAACCAAGTTTTGAAACTCATAGGTGTATACTAAATCCGGTTTTTGGATCTTTCCATCTGAAAACTTTAGAACCGGGTTTACAGCAGTGATTACATGTGAAATCATTGCATCGTAATGAATGTTTTCCATTCTGTTCAAATAGAGGTATTTTTCTTCCAAAAGCCGAATACCATTTATGATATCATGATTGCGCAAAAGTTTGACTTCCCCACTGTTTACCATGGTTTCATATATATTACCCTGACGGTCAAAATCAGAATACTCCAGAAGGTTGCGAACGATAAGTCCTAAGGTATCTATTCGGCTTCGATCATCAGATTCCAGGATCTCGTAGGCATATTTAAATTGCGTCGTATACTTATTATTGAAATCTATTTGCGTGTGGATTAATCTTCCATCATCCGTTATTTGATCCCGAATATTTTCATAGTAACTTATCTCAGCATTTCCTTTTATTCGATTGTCGTTCCAGTTATTCACTTGAAATGCCAGGCTTATCCCAATCATGACCAATAGAATTTCACCTAAGGCATAAAGTAGGTACCGTTTTAAGTTTCCTTCTTTGATGAGCGTCTGCCGTATTTTTCTAAATAGTTTCATCTTGTGTTTTTTTTGGTTGAACTAAATTATTTGTCAAATACTGGTGCTTTGCTCAATTCGGTAGCTATCGAACTTTCTTTTTTTGGTTTTACCTTCATGCCAAAGGCAACCCTTAAGACATTGAACTTTCTAATAATAAACCAATAGAACCCTATACTAGAAACCAATGACAGTAGGGTTATTAATAGTGCTTGCAATCCATAAGGTATATCCCATTGCAATACCACATAGCCTACAAAAATCAAAGCGGGTTGATGTAATAGGTAGAAAGGGTAAATGGCTTCATTCAACACTTTTCTAGAGCTATGGTCTTTATTGAAATAGTTCTTGAAATAGCCTATAGCAGTCAATCCGCAGGACAATGAAATAACCATTTCGGTAATTCCCCGAGAATAATCCTGAACCATTGAAGGCTCTCCAAAAATTGAAGGCAACGAAAATAGAATTACTGTAAATACGATGGTTTGGTACAAATACAACCTTCTGTTATTGGCTAACGAGTTGATTACTTTATCACTAGTAAATAATATAAACCCGCTTAAAAAGAATAACAAATAGTATGTGAAGTAGGCCCAATCATTATATAAGGCATGTGTGCTATTTGGGAAATACTGTCTTAAAATTAACTGAGATAGAATGATGATAGGTAGCAACCAATTGAGTCCCATTTTTTTTGAGGCAATGTTTATTAACTTGCCTCTTACCATATTGTAATGTCCACTTTTAGTATAATTTAAAAATGGGGTAATCAAGAGCGATATGATAAACAAATACAGAATAAACCATAGGTGGTGCCATGAGATGTTACCTGCGGGATAGGGGCCACCATCAAACATGTGTGGAATATAATCCAAGAATGAACGGTATAAGTCAATTCGTTCTACATAGATCATTAAGGGTACTAGTGTGAAAAAACCAATAGTAAATGGAATGTACAGCCTAGTAAAACGCTCTTTCAAATATTGCCAGCTGGTTCTATGGCCAATTGCATAATAGGTGCCGACTCCTGAAACTAAAAATAATAAGGGCATTCTCCATAAATGCAGCCACCACATGATAGGGTCTAAAAAAGGAAACGATTCCGCGCTGTTTACATGCCACTGTTCAGGTCTAAAAATCATTCCGACATGGAAAAAGAAGACGCTGATAATAAGGCCAATTCGCAACCAATCTATGAAATATTTTCGTTCGTTTTTTGATTTGATTTGTGTGTCCATAAAAATTTTGTTTTTTGATTATGAAACAAAGCTATGTACACAGAGCACCGCACAAAGAATCTCCCTATAAGTACGGTGTTCGTCCTTATCGGCACGTGCAAAATGTATTTGATTATCAGGCGTTTACGAATTTCTAAACATAGAGGGTGTCTGAGAGGTAATTTTCTTAAATGCGGTATTAAATGCCGATTTTGAGTTATAACCCACTCGTTCTGCGACTTCTTCGATGGTTATTTTTTTACCCAATTCAGTATTTAAAATTGCTTGCGCTTCTCGAACCCGGTAGGTGGCCATAAGTTCAAAAAAAGATTGCCCAAGGTTTTCATTAATAACTTGAGAAACATGATGCGGGGATTCATTAATTGACTTAGCCAAACCGGATAAAGAAGCTGTGCTCTTTAGAAAAAATCTATCATTTTCCATTTTAGAAACAATGTTGTTGAGAATAACATTTTTTTCTTCATCATCGAGCGATGACTTTTTGTATTTTAAACTTGGTACTTCTAGAAAGGTGGATACTTCGTTGAAATAATCAGATTTATTCATGATTTGGGCAACCGTCAAGAAAACCATAAATGTCACATACAAATAGATGAAATAGTCGCCAACATCATTTTTAAAAACCAATTTCACCACTATAAAAATGATGATTATAATGACGAAATGGTAGAGCGAGTTTCGTATTGTTTTCAATGTCTGATTCGAAGTGTTGAAGATGGTCTGCCCTAAGGATTTTGACTTTATAAAAATCAATCTTAAAATCAGCATATTATAAATCACAAATGATATTCCTGTTGCTATATTTATAAAAGGCCTAATGTTCAAAGGGTCATCGAAAATTTTGCCCGTGCCTTTGACCCTTGGGTAATCCAGTTGCATTACTTCAATAGTGGAACTATATTTCATCTCGTTCGATTGAATGAAAAAGAAGAAACAATAGCCCAACCAAAGGACAAATGGAATAAAATGCAACCAATAGTTCCTTTTATTGAAATCCTTAAATTGGGATGCGACAAACAAAAAAATTAAGGGAGCAATTATAAAATTAGTCGGTTCTGAAAAATTGGTCAACCATAACACCTTGAATACAATGTTTGTATAATTCAACCACCCCTCCATCATGCTTAGTCCAATTGCCAATAGAAAAAGGCCCATGAAGAGGTTTGGTAAGTTCGCACTCCACGATTTTTTAATAAGAAAGTACGAAGTGAAAATACTTAAAAATGAACCTAATAGTATGACTATGGCAATAAAATCAATGTTCACGGGTATATCTTGCATAGCCTAAATTTAGGTTTTTTTAGCTTATTGAGAAGGAAAACTTAATGCATAACAAAGGGGTTAAGTAATCTTGAGCAAGGATTTTTTGATAATAAAGTACGATATAAAGACTCCTAGAAAAATCCCTAAGAGTATTACTATGGCTATTAAGTCAATTTTAATTATTGGCTCCATCAAATCAAATATACTTATAAAAAAAGGGGATATATTTTATTAAAATATATCCCCTTTTTTTATTCGGTTGATGTTCTATTTCCCTAAAAGCGGTCAGTTGGAGATGACCATCGAATTGTCCCATATTCCTTAAATGATACGAATATTTCAATTTTTTTAGATGCCCTTGGTGATTGATTGATGAATGTTTTCATGATTTTGTTTTCTGATTGTGGATTGGCCTTATCTATTAAAGTTTCTGTATTGGGCCCATTGTATTCTTTTACTTCCCCTAAAAGAAGAAAAGTACTGTCCAGTTTTTGATTCTGTAATTGTTCTGTTAATTGATGCTTTCATGGTTGTATTTTTTAAATGTTGCTATTAATTATGGTGTAAAATTGCTCTTAATAGATTAAAAGATAAAATTGTTGTTTCCCAATTGTAATTTTTATAGGACCAACTGTAAATAATGGTAATTGGGTTACAAGTTTCCTATATTTATGAAACTATGTTACGACCCAGATTTAAAAGGCATTTAAGACAAATTATTCCGTTTGGCCTTATCTGGCTCTTTTTTGGATTCTTATACGCTGTTATTGAGGTTGGCCTTCTAGGTGAATCAAAATTGTATCCATCAACGGGAAACAAGTATAGTTTTCAATATTCACTAATTACTATTGCTGTTGGCAGTTTTATAATGGGACTACTTCAGGGCTGTGCTGAAGTGCTTTGGTTTAAAAAGTGGTTTGCAAAAAGTCCTTTATGGAAAAAAATGGCATTTAAAGGAACATTCTACACCATTGTGGTCATTTTGTTCTTGACTGTACTTACTATACTTGCAAACTCCCTACATTATGAAACCCATATTCTAGATGAGAAAGTTTTGACAAGCACACGAGCTTTTATGGGCAAGTTTGCTTTCTGGAGTGTTATTCTTTATACTGGAGCTATTTTGGACATTGCCTTGTTTTACTCAGAAATTGAGGCCTATTTAGGCAATGGAATCATGTCTACTTATTTGGGGAAATATCACAGACCAAGAAAAGAGGTTCGGATATTCATGTTTTTGGATATGAAGTCTTCTACAAGTATTGCCGAGAAAATTGGACACGAAAAGTACTTTGAATTACTTAAGGAATATTATGCTGATATGACCGAGGCCATTTTAGAAACAGCTGGGGAAATTTACCAATATGTCGGAGATGAAATTGTAATTACCTGGACCAATAAAACTGGGGTATACAATAATAATTGTATTGAGTGTTTTCGAAAAATTTCGATAATTTTAGATACTAAAAAGGAAGATTACCTGGGCCAGTTTGGTGTGATTCCAGAGTTTAAGGCCGGCTATCACATTGGAGAAGTGACCACAGGAGAAATTGGAATTATTAAAAAAGACATGATTTTCACAGGTGATGTTTTAAACACAACAGCCCGAATACAGGCTGAATGCAATATGTATAATGCCAAGGCCCTTGTTTCAGGAGAATTGTTTGACGAGCTTCAAAAGGAAAATCCAATTTCATTTACACAAATAGGAAGGTTGGCACTTAGAGGAAAAGCAAATCCTATTCGATTGTACAGTGTTAATTTTTGAACTAAAACTTATTTAAGCTTAGAGTTTTCCAATCACTATAGCTCTGACCAAATGTGCTCTATTAAATTTTTAGTGGCTTTGATCCCTTCAGTAGGGCTTAATCTTTCGCCTTCATATTCAATTCCAATATAACCTTTAAAATCAGAATCTTTAACTGTTTTAAGCAATCGACTATAATCCATTATGGTTTCGTTCCCAAGCTCATCAAAATCATAACTTTTGGCACTTACACCTTTGGCGTAAGGCAAGAATTCTTCTAACCCTTTATAGCGATCATAAACATCGGTACATGCATTATTTTGAGTACTTCCCCATTCTTTGTTCAAACACCAATTCCCAAAATCGGGCAATGTACCTAGGTTTGGGTTGTTCACTTTTTTAATAATGTCAACTATAAAATTGGCATTGGAGGTATGTAATCCATGATTTTCAATAAGTACATTAATTCCTTCTTTTTGGCCATATTCTGAGAGTGCACCCAATCCATCTACCAGTGAATTGCCCACAGTTTCGTTGTCCCCTTTTCCAAATGCATTTACTCGAATAGAGTGACAGCCAAGAATTTTTGCCGCATTTATCCATTTGTAGTGATTTTCTACAGCTTTTTTTCTTTCACTTTCGTTCGGATTGCCTAAGTCACCCTCGTCATCGACCATTATCAATAAACTCTTTACATCTTCATTTTCAGCATTTTGTTTTAGATTGTGCCAAAATTTCTCATCATTCCCAGAATCCCTGTAAAATGCATTTACATATTCTATGGCGCTGATGTTATAATCCTTTCTTGCAATGGAAGCGAATTTTTCGGGATTTAATTCCCCAGCAAAAAAGGCTTTGTTTAATGACCATTGGGCCAATGAAATCTTAGGATTTATGCGCTGTGAGGAACAAGAAGCAAGAGTTGAAAAAGGTAGAAGGGTTGCGGCCGTTGTTCCAACAGCCGATTTTTTGATAAAAGATCTTCGAGTCGTCATTTGATTGCTTTAAGGTAAGTTATCAAATTACTTCATTTATTTCTAAATTCACGATCTGTTAGTCAAAAGTTTAAAATTTTCATTATGAAGGTATTGTTTGTTGGAGGTACAGGTAATATTAGTTCTGCATCTAGTAAATTGGCCGTTTCACAGGGAGTTGATCTTTATCACCTTAACCGTGGGACAAACAATGTTGGGATTCCTGGGGTGAAAACAATAAAAGGTGATATAAACAAAGTAAACGAGCTTGTTGAACTGAAAAAACATGAGTGGGATGTCGTTGTTAATTGGATTGCATTCACTCCTAATGATATAGAACGCGATATCTCCCTTTTTAAAGGAAAAACAAGACAATACATTTTCATTAGTTCCGCTTCTTGCTATCAAACGCCCTTAAGTTCCCCTGTGATTAATGAATCTACTCCATTGTGTAATAACCTTTGGGATTATTCAAGTGATAAAATCAAATGTGAAGATCGATTAATGCGAGCTTACCGTGAAGAAGGGTTTCCTGTAACCATTGTGAGGCCGTCGTTGACCTATGATACGGTAATCCCGATAGCTATTGGGGGTTTCAAGGAATTTACCACTGCAGATAGAATTTTAAAAGGAAAAGAAATTATTGTACATGGTGACGGAACTTCATTATGGACCGTTACACACTCAGATGATTTTGCAAAAGGTTTTGTTGGTTTATTAGGCTTGACCCAGGCTATAGGGCATGCTTTTCACATTACATCCGATGAGATTCTAAGCTGGAACATGATTTATAAAATCCTAGCTGATAGTTTGGGAAGAGAGGCAAAAATCGTACATATTGCCTCTGACTTTATTTGTAAAATAGAGCCTTCATTTACGGGGACTCTGTTGGCCGATAAGGCTGAAAGTGTAATTTTTGACAATACCAAAATAAAGACCTTTGTACCCTCTTTTAAAGCCACAATACCTTTTGCTTCGGGAATCAAACGAACGCTAAAATGGTTAGATGAAAACCCAGATAAAAAATGGATTAGTCCAGAAAAAAATCTAAAGATTGAGAATATTTTGGCAGTATATAAAGCGCTTTAATCGCTTTTCGGTAAATTCTTTATTGCTGAAGCAATTGCCTTGCTTCCTGAATTTTGGGTTTCATTTAATTCGGTGACAATCTTAGCATGATCATGCTCGCGGCCTTGAGATAGTTTGTAGGCAGCCTGTATATTATCAATTTTGATTTGAAACCCCACAACACCCTTTATCTGACGCATTGTCTTCTCTGAAAAATTAACCACAGAAACGGGATTTTTGGAGTTGGCTTCATATTTATCAACTAATTTATGTAGTGATACCAAAACTTCGGCTTCATTCAAAATCTTGATTTTACCATATATATGAACTGCGACGTAGTTCCATGTAGGAACTTCTTCCTCTTTGTACCATGAGGATGAGATATAACTATGAGGACCATTGAAAATACATAGGACCTCACTCTTATCTTCAAAAGATTTCCATTGCGGGTTTGCTTTGGAGATGTGACTCACTAAAATGTCATTTCCTTCTTGATCAACATCCAATTCCAAAGGAATATGGGTTGCCCAAGGTTTTCCATCAACTTGGTTCACTAGTATGCCAAAACTGTTCTTTTTTAGGAACTCCTTGACTTCATTTAGGTTCTCTTTTTTATAGCTGTGTGGTATGTACATGGGTTAATATTCTATATGTATCAATACGGGTAAATGATCTGAAATATGTTTGTTGTTTTCCATACGATCATCAATATGTGTATAGCTTTTAACCTTGATATTCTTGACGAAAATATAGTCAATTCTATTATCCAATTTCATTGTCGGGTTGAAGCCATTGAATGTGCCACTTGGCCCATAGAAAGGTTTTTGTGTAGCATCAAGGCCATCGACCATTACCTTTTTTATACTTTTTATAGGTTTTTCTACTGGATTTAAATTGAAATCCCCCATTAAGATCACCGGAAGATTACTCGAGTTGATTTTCTTGATTTTTTTAAGGATAAGCTTGGCTGATTTTTCTCTTGCTTTTTTGCCCCTATGATCAAAATGTGTGTTGAAGACATAAAACGTATTACTGGTCTCTAACTCTTCAAAAAGCCCATAGGTACAGATACGTTCCATAGATGCATCCCAACCAACAGATATTTTATTGGGGGTTTTTGACAACCAGAAGGTGTTGCTCGATAGTACCTTGTATTTAGTATGGTTATAATGAATTGACGAGTATTCCCCTTTTTGCTTACCATCGTCCCTACCAACACCGATAAAGGAGAAATCAGGGAGCTCTTCATCAATATACTTTACTTGATGGTGTAATGCTTCTTGCGTTCCAAAAATTGAAGGTTCGTAATGGCGGATCAATCTAACCAAGCTTGCTTTACGGTCATTCCAGTTGTTTACTGTATCTTTTTTATTATCATATTTTATGTTATAGGTCATTAGTTTAAAATCCTGCCCAAAGCCAGAGAAGAATATGGTAAAGACAACAAGTAGAATTAGCTGATTTTTCAATTGAACTATTATTTTGTAAATTAATTCACAAGGTAATTATATAATAGCAGATAATTCTTATGAAAGGATTTTTACACCAAATTCACCCTGTGCTTCCGGTAAAAGATGTGGTCGAAGCTCTTGATTTTTATGTAAATAGATTGGGATTTAAGATTGCCTTCGCAGATGATAGCAAAAAACCTACTTACGCTGGGATTATTCGGGATGGAATAGAGATACATCTTCAATGGCATGATTCATCGGAATGGGATAAAAAAGTAGATCGTCCTATGCTGAGAATCGTCACCCAGAATATTGAATCACTTTATAATGAATACGCAAAAAAAGATGTTTTTCATGCCCACACGCTTTTAAGGGAAACAGCATGGGGTACTCGTGAATTTGCCTTTTTTGATCCTTTTAAAAACGGATTAACTTTTTATAGGGATATTTAAATGGGCATCCAAACCACAAGTATTGACTGAATAATAAAAAAGACAAGGAAAGGAAATACTAAATAACCCATAATATCCCTCGCTTGTACATTTATGCCAGAAGCCATTATTGGAATGACTAATAATAGGTAAAATGGCTGTAAAAGATTGGTAAGGGCTTCACCGTAAGCTATGGCCAAGGAAGCCCTTGCGGTCATTTCTGTTAATTCACTAGCAGGTAATCCCATGCCAATTTGATTTACTGCATTAATTACACTGGGACCAATTACGGCAAATTCACCACCTCCTGAGGGAATTGCAAAATTTACCATACCCCCCAGCAAGTATGCAAAAAACGGGTAGGAATCAACTGTAGCATTAGTAGCAAGTACTTGTCCTATTTTTTCACCCAAGCCAGTAAAAGTCATTATTCCCATTATCCCGGCATAGAATGGAAACTGAAATAAAATACCGGAAATGTTATTGCTTGCCCGCTTCATTGATATGCTGAATCGCATTGGGGTTTTATGTAAAAAGAGCCCCAAGATCAGGAAAACAAAAATCATAATGTTCAGATTAAGATCTAAGCCTTTGGTGCTAAAATGAAAGATAATATAGATTAACCCCATAAATGCAATAATCCATTGCAATAGGATACTATTGTTCAATTGATCTGAAAGTGTTTTAAAAGGTAGATTAAAACTATCCGCCTCCTGTTTTATGGTAGGTTTAACGTCATTGACCGATTCCCCTAATAGCGTTTTCAATTCTTTATGATTTTTGCCCTTTGGAACCAATAGTAACATCAACAAAGGCCCTATAACCAGAAATAAAATGATCATACTTAGGTTCATGGGGGATCCTAAAGTAAATGATGTAGGGATAACGGATGATAAAATCCCAGCTTCGATCATATAGTTTTTTTCGGTGTTCAATAATAAGGGTATTGAACTTGATAGGCCAGTTACCCAAGAGATGGACGAAAAATAGACACAGGCAATTAAATAAGCATAATTTATTCCTTTTACCCTAAGTGCCAATTCCCTTGCAAGTAATGCCGTAATAACGAGCCATCCCCAACTTATCATGGAGACTAACATTCCAAATAAAACCACTAATAAATATACCTTCAGCGGTGTTTTAAGATAACGTGTAAGATAATTAATACCCTTTTCCACAACTGGGGATAAGGCGATACTATAGCCAGTTATGATCAGTAGGACCATTTGCATGCCAAAAGTAAGGAGGCTCCAGAAACCATCATACCAGGATTGAATAATTTTTAATGGTGTACTGCCCACCCAGAAAAAAGCTGTTAGGCCAACTATCAAGGTCAAGACCAATGCAAAAACAAAAGCATCAGGCATATTCTTTCTAAAAATCTCGGTAAATTTTTCTCCTATTTTGGTTATCATATTTTAAGAAGTTATCAATCTGGACGTATTTGTTTTTTAAATGTAAAGAAATTAGTTAATAAAGTGAATACCCTCCAAAAAGCAAAACCCAACATTAATTGGGTTTTACTGAAAAGAGCGTGCTAAGTAATAAACACAAAATTATATTTGCGACCTAGAATCTGCCTTTTATATTTAGGTTAGTCTATGATTAACTTGAACAATTATTGGCCCGTGGCTGCCGCGACTTTGGCATTTGGTCCACTAAGGTCTTTTCGAAGAACCCAAACTTCAGAATCTTCGCCATTGGTAGTAGCCTCCAGATCAGCCAAAAATTGGACAAAACTTCCTTCACCGTGGACTGCTTCAAAGTCTTTTGGAAAACTATCTTCTTTGCCTAACCATGCAGAGCTGTCAAAAAACTCGACCCATCCAAAGTCCTTTCCATCCATATTTTGTAACTCATTGGAGTAAACCCCATATAATTGGTCAGGCTTTTTTTCTTTGTAGACCTTAACTACCTTTTTAATCACTTTGTCATAGAAGTCCATATCTTTAAAGCGCTTTATATCAATCATAAACACGGATACTTTATTTATTTCAAACTCTCGGGAAAAGTTAGAAAGTTCAGGATGCATTTTCATATAATTTACCTCGACCTCAGCCGATAAATACGGATTCACATTTTTACTCATATCCTCATTGTGGGCATCGCTATGTGGCCTACCGTCAATCGCACTCCAAGGGAGAGGCCCCATGATATTCATATATTTACCCGCGTTCTTACCATTCATGATATTATAGATCCTAACCCCGTATGGGCCATCTGCATGGAATTTCTTATTGTGGTCTGCAATACCAGCCTCAAATTCTGCTGTTTTTCCTGGAAGAGGTGAAAACATGACATTTTCAATGATCAAGCTTTCAGTCGAACTTTGAGCAGCAATTAATAATGGGGCGAGCAGCAAGGTGAATAATATTTTTTTCATTGTTTCTATAATTTAGAGATTAATAGTCTATTATTTATTAATGGCATCATGAAGCTGTTTGGTATCTACATACTGCTGAAAACGGATTACTTTGCCATTCCTAAGTGTCCAAAGGTGGGCGGCCTGCGCATTTATTTTGGCTCCGTTTGCTTTAAGTTTGCCGTCGTATCGCAGCGTGGCAAGAACTTCATCATTGGCCATTTCGTGTAATTTGATGTTTTTAAGATGAAAAAATTCATAATCATCTCCGATACGCGTGAATATTCCGTTCAGTACAGCGTCCGGACCTTGGTACGGGTTTCCATCGGCATACGCATTACCTTCAGCTTCCATCCAAACCACGTTGGGATCCAATGAAGCAAGTACTGAAGGAACATCTCCTTTGGCAAAATTCTGATACATACCATTTACGACAGCTCTGTTTTCTTCAGGAGGCAAGTTATTCATGATCTCTATTTCCTGCATTGCCGATACCAAGGCTCCAGAATCCCAATGTCCATGCTCCCTTACTATTTTACCATTCTCAAATTGATAAGTAAGATGAATGGGTATATTATATTCTTTGTTGTTTCCGACTAAGGTGCCTTTCCAATCCAACCAACAATTGACCCAAGTATTGCCATCATCAGTAAGGACCATTTCATATTCTTGATCCTCGTCGAGGAAACCTCTTGATTTATATACCTTGTCAGTTTCTTGGTGATATGCCATCGTCTCACTTGGCGACATTGAATTCTTTTTTGTGTTATAAAATGTCTTGGACGTATCGGTATACATACTGGTGTCGTACGATTTACTATTGTAATTGGCTATCAATTTCTTCACCGTATCTATTTCAGGTGAATTTTGCGTGTAACGTTCTGCTCCTTGCTGGCACGAACTGAAACCAAAAATTATGGCAATTATTAGAATGAATTTTTTCATGATTATTTTGATTTAATTTTTTGTATGAATAGAGGTAATACTTTATTATTTTGGAGAATAGGCTAGATCTGGTCGCATTCTACCTTCATAAACTTCATATTTCAATAAATTGGCAAACAATGCTTGCATGGCGTTATTCCCTTCCTCTCCTAATAAAGCATCATTTTCTTTGGAGATTTGAGCTTGGTCTAGTGGACTTTTAGATGCAATTGCTACCATATAAAATTCTCCTCTAGCTCCAAAACCACTTTTGTAAACACGATAGTACTCTTTAGATCCTTTTTGCTCAAAAAGATCTTTTATGGCCTTCATTTTCTTTTTGACAGTAGATCGGTTGGCGGGAGTAACATGGAGGTAATGAAACTTTCTAAAGTCTTTACCCTCTGGTGTTTGCGTAATGCCTTCTGGCATATAGGTCAACTCCTCATCTAAATGAATTATATAATCATGCTCTATGTCATAACATTTATCCATCCTATCAAAAAGTTCTCCTAGAGCTTCCTTTCCCATTTTTTCGACTAAAGTGGAAAAATTGTGATTATCCAAATCAGCCATGTTCTTTATTGGTTCAACATATAAGTAGCGAGAATCGGCCAAATTGGTCACTATCATACTTATTTCTTGTATTTCATGTTTCTTTAAATGACCAACAAACTCTTTAACTATAGATTCATATTCACCCACCATTGATGGTTTTACAACATCTTCATGAATGTGAAATGACCTTCGTTCGCCTGAATCCTGTCCTAAGATCATTGTAATTGGCATTAACAATGTTGCCAACAATAAAAGTTTCATTCTTTTTGTTCTCATTTTATTTAATTTAGGTTAGACATAATTTATTCCACTACGGGCTCAACCAAGTTGTATCCTAGTTGCTGTAGGAGCTGTAGTTCATTGTAATAGATTTTTTCGTGTGATATTTTACCCATATCATCAAAAGTGAGTTCAGAGTAGCCGCTGACAACAGCATGCTTTCCTGTGGCAGGAGTTTCCCCGAAAACTCCGGTATTCGTACCTTCAAAGGTCCACTGGACGAATAGCTGGTTATCTTTGGCCACAGTGTTCATAATTGATATTTCTAAATTGGGAAATCCATTGAAATAAATGTTCATATTGGCTTCCAGTTCATTAATGTTTCCCGCGACGTTTATACCATTGAGTTGACGAGTATAACCTGGAGCAGATACGGTTTTAAGACTATCTATGTTTTTTTTGTTCCATGCATTTTCAATGAAACTTTTAAAATTTTTTAAGATCAGCGCGTTCTTTTTTTCAATTTGTTGCGTCTCTTGATTGCTTTGACATGAAAATGCCAATACTGTAATCAAAAAAAATAATGCGCTTGCCCTTTTCATACCCCATTTAAAATTCCAACAGTAATCAGTAATTAATCACCTCTAATGAATTGATTTTAATGGTTTAAATAAAACAGTCAAGGACGAATAGCTTATAAAAGTGTCCGAACCTGATATATTAGTTTTCAAACTGTCTTATTTGAAAATTTGTATATTTAGAGAACTCATTTCCCCCGATTATAAATTCATTGAAATGAGAACGCGTTTTTTGAGTTCTAGCTTTCTTCTTTCCTTTTCTTTATTGAATTGTTATATCGGCGTTTCCCAAATAGTGGATTTTCGCAGCGAAAACCCTTACAAAAAGGTCTTTGTTGATTCTGATAACTTCGGCGCATCTTACCTTAAAACATTGGAAGATTCGTACCATTTAACCGAGACAGATACACTTAAATTTTCGATGTTGAACGATCTGGCCTATTATTGGCATACCCGTAATTTAAAAACATCGCTAAAATTTACCCTTGAAGGACTTAAACTTACAAAAGAGAAGAGCGATACGCTTTGGGAAGGACGATTTCAGATAACACATGCAGCTGTTCTTTTGCGAATGGAAAAATTGGATAGTGCTTTCAATGTGCTGAAACAAGCAAAGAACAAAGTTTTGGAAAGAGATTTGCCGTTTCTTTACACACAAATGGGCTATGTTTTTGAGCGAAGAGGGCAATTAAGTCAGGCCGCGGATTATGCCTTGGTCTCTTTAAAGCTTGGAGAGGAACTTGCAGATAAAAAGGTAAGAGCACTGGCATATAGTGACTTGAGCAATTTGTTTTGGAAACAATCGAAATACGAAACTGGTTTGGAATACGGATTGAAAGCGATAAATATTTTTGAGGAGCGAAATATTAATGACCTTGATTATGATTTTACGCTTTATGTTGTTGGGAACAATTATTTGGGACTAAAAAATTATGAACAAGCGTTGAATTATTTTGAGCGTTCAAGGGCCATAGGTGAGCGGTATGGTTTTTATAACAATCTATCTGATGTTTATATTTCTGAAGTTGACCTTTATACATATTTGAATGAGTTTGAAAAAGCCGAAAGTGCTGGAAAAAACGCGATTAAATATGCCCAGTTACTGGACAATGATTTTATGATGATGCGCTCTTGGTTGTCAATTGGTAAATCCCAAAATATTCAGGGTAAATATATCTCCGCTATTGAGAGCTTAAAGAAAAGTATAGCAATCGCATCGGAAGATTTTGGAGATGAATTTTATCTAAGTCAAGCTTATGAAACGCTTGGTAAGGCATTTGCGGGCAATCACAATTATCAAGAGGCTTACCAGGCTTTTGCTGAGTATGACAATCTTAAAAAACAGATTTTTACGGCCGAGGCCGACCATAGGATTTCACTTATCAAGACTGAGTTTGATGTGGCAAACAAAGAGAGTATTATACAATTACAGGAAAGTCAAATTGTAAAGCAACGGACAAGGCAAACATTGATAACCATTGTTGTTGTACTGTTGATCATGTATTTGATCTTACTTTTTAAGACGGTCAAAACCAATAGTAAAAAAAACAAATTACTTGAAGAACAGAATAAGGAGAAAGAGTTTTTATTGAAAGAGATTCATCACAGGGTAAAAAACAACCTTGAAATAGTATCCAGTTTGTTATCCCTTCAATCTGCCGAAATAGATGACAAAAAAATTGTTGATGCCATGCAGAAAAGTAGACACCGAATACAAAGCATGAGTATGGTTCATCAAAAGCTCTATCAGGAAAAAAGCTTGTCATCCATAGAAATGAAATCCTATTTTGAAAACTTGGCCAATTACATTGTTAATGTTTTTGACGCACAAAATAGAATAGAAATAATCTTTGAAATGGAAGAAATTGAGTTGGATGTTGATAGCGCAATCCCAATTGGGCTTATAGTGAATGAATTATTGACAAACTCAATGAAATATGCTTTTCCCGATAATGCTAAGGGTATGGTATCAGTTCATTTAAAGAAAAAAGAATCCCAATTGTTTTTGAAAGTTTCAGATAACGGGATAGGTAAAAGAGGCAGTGATAATATTGGAACCGGATTTGGCACTAAGTTGATTCAATTGTTAACCAGACAATTGGATGGTAAGATGGATTTGGATATTGAAAATGGAACAGTAGTATCTTTTGAATTTCAGCATTTTAAAGCAGCATAATAATGGAGGATAAGGTAAAGGTTTTAGTGGTAGAAGATGATATGATCATAGCAGCTAATATTTGTTTGCAGCTGACTAACTTGGATTATGAAGTAACTGGAATTGAGACAAGGGGAGAAGAAGCAATAATCCACGCACAAGTGAATACACCCGATATAATTTTGATGGATGTTAATTTAAAAGGTGAACTAGACGGAATTCAGACCGCAAAAAAAATTCAAGAAAAAAATAGTATACCTATCATTTATCTCACTGCAAACACTGATGAAACTTCATTTGCCCGAGCCAAAGAAACCCGACCTTTTGCATTTATCCCCAAACCTTTGAATACGGTTCAATTACAGCGCACGTTTGCTTTAGCAGTTGAACAGTTAAAGGAAAAAAACAACCCGATAGAAAAGGAAACCATGACTTTAAAAGTTTTGGAAGACCGCATTTTCGTTAGGCACAACGGGAAAATGGTAAAGCTATTATTGGCAGATATTCTTTATATAGAAGCCGATCGTAACTATTGTCGAGTAGTTACCACTTCGCATCAATATTTGTTGACTACGACACTAAAAACAATGGAGGAAAAGTTGCCAAAGCATTCGTTTTCGCGAGTACACAGGTCGTATATGGTTAACATCGCAAAACTCGATGTGGTTGCCGATGGCCATTTAGAGATTAACCGGAAAGTAATCCCCATGGGGAAGATGCATAAGGGTTCACTTTTAAAGAGACTCCAAACAATTTAGCTGCTCTACTAATTCCGATAATTTTTAACTGCCTTTCGGACAGTTACCAATACCTTTCATCCTAAAGTATAGGTTTTTTTATGATATGAGTATTAATATGTGGTACACTAACCTAAAATAGGCTAGTAATAACCACAAAATCATGAAATGATGAAAAAGCTATTAACACTTGTTGTACTTATTTTAGTTGGAAATTTAACCATAGCACAGGAAAACCTTCATTTGATATTTGAATTTATGAAAGTTGACGAATCCCAACAAGGGGCTTATGGAGAAACCGAGAGTTTCTGGGAAAAAATTCATGAGCAACGTGTTAAAAGTGGTGACATAATAGGATGGGATTTGTGGGCTCTTGGACCAGGTGGGGAAGATCAGGGATTTCAATACCTAACTGTAACTTTATTTAGCGACCCTGTGAAAATGCTTGAGGGGGGAGATTTTGGAGCCGCTTTAAAAGCAGCATATCCCAATATGTCTGATGATGAATTAAATAAAACCTTTGATAAAACTTCAAAGGCTAGAGACCTTGCTGTACGAATATTCAGTAAAGAAATATCTTCAACCACCCAGCAATTTGATATGCCTTTGGGTTGTATTGCACAGATTGATCTTATGAAAGTCGCATTGAGCAATTATGGCATTTATGAAGAAGCAGAGGAAAAAGTTTTTAAACCCCTTCATCAACAAGCAGTAGATTCAGGTGGGAAGGAAAGTTGGGGATTGATTCGATTTATGTCCCCCATTGGTAGTGATACCTATGCATCCCACATGACCGTTAGTATGTACAAAGATTATGCACAAATGTTAAGTGCTAACATAAACTACACTGAAGGTTCAACACCTGCCCAAACAAAAATGATGATGGACGGTTTAGCAGCAAGAGACATGAAGTATGTATATACAGCGAGGCTTATTCGCAAAGTGCGCTGAATAACCAATACTTGTAAAACTTCGAAACCTGTAGTCATTGGCTACAGGTTTTTTGTGCTTAATAAATTAATTAAATCTAAATTTTTGATAATTTTATTACTTAATCAACTTATTTACTATAAGCATTAAACCCTACTGGAAGGTAGTTGTCAGTTTTAAACCCTAATACTATTTCTTCCTCATCTTCGATATAGATGATTTCATTTAAATCTAACTCTGCTGTTGCATGAGCGTTGAAGTCCAATGGTAAGTAGTCAGCGGTGTCAAAACCCAAATCTATCGTTTCTTCGTCTTCAATATATACAATGTCGTCCAAATTAAGTTCTACAGTTGCATAAGGATCAAATCCTATGGGTAAGTATTTCTGGGTATTAAAACCTAATTCAATTTCCTCTTCAATTTCTGCATACTCAATGTCATTTACATCAAAACTCATTCCTTCGTATGCATTGAATCCTTCTGGTAAGTATTCTTTAGTATCGAACCCTAATTCTATAGTATCGTTTTCATCGATATATATCAAACCCTCAAGAATGCAATCATCGGTATTTAAAATTAGATAAGGATCATTCTCGTAATTGGCATAAGAAATAATATGGTTGTTAGAATGGTCATTGCTTTCATTCTCTTCTGAGCAGTGATTTGTTGTTGTGAAGGCGAAAATGAGGGCCATAATTCCGGTACTTAATAAAACTGTTGCTTTTTCCATGATATATATTTTTTAAATTGATTGTTGAACTATTTCTTTGTTATTTCTGAAGCAAATGTAGCCGAGGACTTTTCACTTTCGGAGAAATTTTAACTGAAGCGTCTTATTTGATAGGTGAATTGACTTTTTTGTAAACTGAAGTATTTAATAATTGTTTAAAATTGAAAATAATCGAATTATTAAGTTGGTTATCAATAAAAGTTTTGTTGTTTTTTGGATTATTTTTACAATTGAAAAGAATTAATAGAATCAGCCATTAAGGTAATCTAGTTAAAACAAGAAATTATGTCTCGAAAGAAAGAATATGTAGAAGATTTAGTGGTAGAAAAGGCCATGCACACTTTTTGGGCCAACGGGTTTAGTTGTACTTCTGTTCGTTTGCTTGAAAAAGAAATGGGTATAAACCAATTTTCAATATATTCTAGTTTTGGTAGTAAAAATGGTCTTTTTCTGGAGGTTCTCAAGAAATATAAGAGTCATATCAAAGCTACATTTCTTAAGGATTTACTGTATTCAAAGGGCCACTTAGATGATTTGCGGTTTTTTTTATTGGCTTATGGTCATGGTATTCAATCCGGTGAAAATCCCTATGGTTGTTTAATGATGAACACGGGAATGGAAGTAGGAGAAAAAGATCCTGAGATAGCCATTGAAATTGATAATCATTTCGCATTTCTTAGAAAAACCTTCTATGACTTATTTGAAAAAATAAAGTTCAATGAAGAGTTGCCAATACAGTTTGATAGTGTTAAATATGCTGCCTATTTATTAGGTAGTATTCAAGGACTTTCTTTATTCGCAAAGAATCATTCTATAAAGGCAGTAGACGACTATATTGATACTGTCATGAGCAATTTTAAGTAATCATGTTGATTTTAGGGCTTGTACGCCCTACCTGAGCTTCGATTTTACATGGTGTTTAACCTAAAATGCCCAAATGGTTTCTCAAATTATCCCATTTGTAGGTGCTTTTCATCTCATGCATTAGTCTTGACACCTCTAATCATTGTAATAATAAAAATGGCAGTTACTAATCTCTTCCACTAGACTTGTTCCTGTTATCGTTTCTCTTCCTTCGATTGTTTTTATTGCCTCCTCGATAATTTGATTTTCTTCTGTTTTGAGATGAGGACCTATTTCGATTACCTGAATTCCCCTTATTTTGTTTGGGATTAAGCACTTCCGTTGAATCATCGCTGATGAACGGATGTTCTGGCATTCTTGGCACTTGTTGTTTAATAAGCTTTTCAATATCACGTAGATAAGGTTGTTCATCCCTATCACAAAATGAAATGGCAATACCACTTGCGCTTGCCCTTCCAGTTCTACCTATTCGGTGCACATAGGTTTCCGGAACATTAGGTAAATCAAAGTTCACTACCAAGGCCAGGTCATCAACATCTATACCTCGGGCGGCAATGTCGGTGGCAATCAATACTTTTAGTTCTCCGGCCTTAAAATCACCTAAGGCTTTTTGTCTTGCCGTTTGTGATTTGTTCCCATGAATAGCGGCTGAGGCAATATCAGCCTGTCCTAATTTTTTAACAATCTTGTTTGCTCCATGTTTGGTTCTTGAGAAAACCAAAACTGAACTATTCGGCCTGTTCTCCAGTAGATGTACCAGTAATTTAACCTTGTTCGATTTATTAACGAAGTATACCAGTTGTTCTACTTTTTCTGCTGTAGCTTGTTCGGGTTTTATGGTAACACGCTCAAAATCACCTAAAATGGTTCGTGATAGTGCTACAATATCTTTGGGCATAGTAGCTGAAAAGAAAAGTGATTGTCTTTTTGGAGGTAATTTGGCAATGATTTTTCGAATGTCATGAATAAAGCCCATATCCAACATTTGGTCTGCCTCATCAAGAACAGCATATTCTATATCTCTTAATGAAATAAAGCCTTGGTTCATTAAATCTAACAATCGTCCTGGTGTTGCAATTAATATATCAACTCCGTTTTTTAGAGCCTGCGTTTGCTTTCCTTGTTTTACTCCACCAAAAATGACTGTATTTCTAATTCCTGTGAATTTGCCATACGCAGTAAAACTCTCACCTATTTGAATGGCCAATTCTCGTGTTGGCGTTACAACCAATGCCTTGATTTTTCGATGACGGTCATTTGATTGCCGGTCATTATGGATTTGTTGAAGTATGGGGATAGCGAACGCAGCAGTTTTTCCGGTACCGGTCTGTGCGCAGCCTAAAAGGTCTTTGCCTTTTAAAAGTATGGGAACAGCTTGCTCTTGAATGGGCGTTGGACTTGAATAACCTTCTTGCCCCAGAGCTTTAAGGATGGGTTCTATTATGCCTAAATTTTTGAATGTCATGTAGTGTGAAAAATTAGCGGCAAAGGTAATGTAATAGTTGGGATAATTTTTTTCCGTTCATTTATACTAAAGACCACGTATCGCAGCCTCTGCACAACGTTCACCATCCATGGCGGCCGAAACGATACCGCCGGCATAACCACCGCCTTCACCACAGGGGAAAAGTCCTTCAATTTGAATATGTTCCAAGTTGTCATTTCTGGGAATCGTTACTGGGGATGAAGTCCTTGATTCTACTCCAACTATATTGGCCTCGAGGGTATGATAGCCATGCATTTTCTTTCCGAATTCGGAAAACCCTTTTCTAAGTCTACTACCAATTAATTTGGGCAATAATGAATGTAGGGGAGCAGATTTTAATCCTGGTTGATAAGATGTGGGGTTGAGGTCATTGGAAAGCTTTCCTTCAACAAAGTCAGTTAATCGTTGGGCCGGGGCAACTTGGCTGCGCCCTCCAGCAGTAAATGCGAGTCGTTCCAAATCTTTTTGATATTCCAAACCTTTTAACACACCAAATTTTTCGTATTTCGGAATATCTTCATCAACATTTATTTCGACCACAATACCAGAATTGGCGAATAGATTATTTCGTTTTGAAGGCGACATGCCGTTTACAACGACTTCTCCTGGAGCTGTAGCCGCTGGCACTATGAATCCACCTGGGCACATACAAAAAGAATAGACACCTCTATTTTTCACCTGTTGAACCAAACTATATGCCGCAGCTGGCAATAATTCATTTCTTTCCCCTTTACAATGGTATTGAATAGAATCTATTATTCGCTGGGGATGTTCAACCCGAACGCCCATTGCAAAAGATTTTGCTTTTAAGGCTATTTCTTTGTTTTTCAGTAGATAGAAAATATCCCTCGCTGAATGACCTGTGGCAAGAACCACCCGTTTTACATTCAATTCCTTTCCATTTTGGAGAGCGATTGCCACAAGTTTTTTATTCTTGATAACAAAATCGGTAACTCTGGTTTCAAAATGGACTTCACCTCCAAATTTGATTATGGTTTCACGAATATTTTGAACAATTTTTGGGAGTTTGTTAGTACCAATATGGGGATGGGCATCAATTAGTATCTGTTCGGTTGCTCCGTGATGCACCAAACTTTCGAAAATACGTTTTACGTCTCCTCTTTTTAAACTTCGTGTATATAATTTACCATCAGAGTATGTACCTGCACCGCCTTCTCCAAAGCAGTAATTGGAGTCTTCGTTTACAATATGGTCTTGGTTTATGGCCTTTAGGTCACGTCTTCGCTCCTGAACTTTTTTCCCGCGTTCAAGTACAATTGGTTTGTAGCCCAATTCAAGGCATCTTAGTGCAGCCCACATACCAGCAGGTCCAAACCCAACTATATGTACCTCCTTCGCTTTTGATACATCTTTGTAATCAAAAGCATATGTGGGTTTTTCGTTCGGCTGTTCCCGAATGTAGACCTCCATCTTATAATTAAAATAAATGGTGGATTTTCGGGCATCAATTGATCTTCGTAAAACCTTTATGGTCAGGTCCTTTTCTGGTTCACTCAGATATTTTGCGACTTTTTTTAATAGAATATCTTTTTGGGATTCTTCCTTTAAAGAAACCCTAAGTTGAATTTGTCTGACCATGGGTCAAAATTACTTTAAATAAAGTCAAGAAATAAATTGGGTATACAACCCATCCACCTAAAACTACAATTGGGTATTTCTTTTTTTTTGTATTCAAGCTAATAATTCAATTTTGGGCCATTAATAATTAAAAACTAAAATCATGAAAAAAGGAATTACATTAATGCTATTATTTGTTGCCACTATCTCAATGGCTCAGGATAGATACACCAACGGAATGGAAAAAGCATTTCAATTATGGGGTGAAGGTAAAAACACTGAGGCTGCAAATATGTTTGAAAGAATCTCATCTGCTGAACTTGATAATTGGTTGCCTGCCTATTATGCCGCACAAGTTAATACCGTGGCATCCTTTGGGGAAAAAGACAAAGAGAAACTAACCCAGCAGTTAGAGAAAGCGCAGGAATTCATTGATATAGCAAAGGCTATATCTCCCGATAATCCTGAAATTTTGGTGCAACAGGCCATGATCTATACGGCGTGGGTGGCATTTGATGGGGCTACATATGGCATGTTATATTCTGGAAAGGTCGTAGCCTTGTACCAAAAAGCTTTGCAATTGAATCCAGAGAACCCAAGAGTTTTGTTCTCCAAAGCTGAATGGGACATGGGGTCAGCCAAATTCTTTGGGCAGGACACAACTCCCTTCTGTAAGGATATTGAACGATCCTTGGAACTTTTTGCTAACTTTAAACCGGAGGCACCTTTTCATCCGAATTGGGGCCAAGATAGAGCTATTGAAGTATTGAAAAATTGTAAGTAATTATATGAAGGAGTTTTGGAAATTATTGAAAATCAGTATTGTTGTTACCTTGGCTATAGGCTTGGTATCAAGGATTGTTTATTGGAATACCGAGTTTGAATTGCTCGAGCAACTCGAATTCATGGGATGGAACTTCGTTTTTGCTTTTTCGTTGACTATGGTGAATGCCTATTACAATAAATATATTTCGAAAAAGTACAGTTGGGAGACACAGGCCACAAAAAGGCTATTGGTTGGCTCAATTGGCTCCATTATAATAACTGTGATTACTTATGGGTTGATTCGGATGTTCTTATCAGTTGTTATTTATGGCAAGACTTTGGGGCAGTTTATTGCAGGTGAGAAGCTAAATTATTACCTGATAGCTCTGGCAATTGCATTAATTGTAACACTTTTCTTTCATGCATTCTACTTCTATAGAGCCTTACAGGATAAAAAGGTCAAGGAACAGAAAATAATTGCTGGTACAGCTTCAGCAAAATTTGATGCCCTTAAAAACCAACTGGATCCACACTTTCTATTTAATAGTCTGAATGTTTTGACCAGTTTGATAGAGGAAGATCCGTATCAAGCTCAAAAGTTCACAACTTCATTATCAAAAGTGTATAGATACGTGCTGGAACAGAAAAACAAGGATTTGGTCTCAGTTGATGAAGAGTTTCAATTTGCCAAAACCTATGTTAAGCTTTTAAAAATGCGGTTTGAGGATAGTATACATCTTGATATACCAGATCAAAGTATTAATCCAGAAGCTAAAATTGTTCCCCTTTCATTACAATTGTTGTTAGAAAATGCTGTAAAGCATAATATTGTGACGTCTGCAAAACCATTGTATTTAAAGGTTTATGAAGAAGAAGGTATGCTAATAGTTGAAAATAACCTCCAGGCAAAACAGGTAGTAAAAAAGAGTAGTGGAGTAGGCTTGCAAAATATTCAACAACGCTACGGAATATTAACAGATAGGCAAGTGGAAATCACAAAATCAACTAATGATTTTAGAGTAAAAATCCCCTTGCTCACAAAACAAGTATCAGTAATGGAAACACAACAAACATATATAGATGACAAACGCTATGAAAAGGCCAAGGAGCATGTAGAACAACTTAAAGGGTTTTATGGCAATCTTACGGCATATTTAATTGTAATCCCCTGTCTGGCTATTCTCAATTACAATACAACCAGTTTTCCTTGGATAATTTTCCCGACTTTGGGTTGGGGATTTGGAGTGACAGTGCATGGGATGGAGGTTTTTGGTTATAACCCTTTATGGGGGAAGGGCTGGGAAGAACGTAAGATTAGAAAGTTTATGGATGACGATCAGTTCTAATTAATCAATCCATCCACGAAAAATGACAATTGGGTAATGAATGTTTAATAAATGGTAGCCTACATTATACTTTTGAAGTAATAAATAAATGGAAAAAACCAACAAGAAAATGGAAACTTCAGAAAAAGACAGAAAGTATTTTAGAGCAAAAGAGAGAGTAGATTGTATTAAAAAATTCTATACAAATCTAATGTCGTATATATTCTTCATAGCCTTTTTGGCCGGTATTAATTATTGGACCGATGAATGGAGGTACCCTTGGTTTTTATGGGCCGCTTTTGGTTGGGGTATAGGCATTATATTTCACGCGCTTAAAGCGTTTGAATTAAACCCGTTTTTTGGTAGAAATTGGGAAGAACGTAAGATTAAGGAGTATATGCAGGACGATGAAAAACAAAGGAGATGGAAGTAATAGACGACAACAACGATAGAGGTAAATTAAAACGAGCCAAAAAAAGAGTAGAGGAGTTAAAGGGGTTCTATATTCATTTAACTGTTTATATTATGGTGAACACCTTTATTACTACAATGAAGATTATGAGCGATTTAGGGGAAGGTAAAAGTTTTACTGATGTGTTTTTTGATTTTGGAACATTTGCTGTATGGTTCTTTTGGGGTATTGGTGTATTCTTTCATGGTGCAAAAGTCTTTTCGCACAATCCTATTTTAGGTAAAAATTGGGAAGAAAAGCAAATTCAGAAGTATATGGAAAAAGATAGGAACGAAGCTGAAAAATATAGGTAATGGAGGAGAATATAAATGGAAGAGTACTGTTAAAGAAGGCCGAAAAGAGAGTGGATGGTATTAAGAGGTTTTACAGGCATCTCAGTGTATATATTGCTGTTAATATCGTACTAGTTGGGGTTTATGCAACCTTATATAACCAGTTTAATTGGCAAGACATTATTGATCCTGATTTTCACTATTGGTGGATGATCAATTTGGTCAGCACACCGCTGCTATGGGGGGTAGGAGTATTGATTCATGGGCTTTTTGCTTTCAATGTTATAAAATCGAATAAAACAAAATCTGCTTCCGGCTTCATCAAAAAATGGGAAGAAAGACAGATCAAGAAATACCTTGAAAAAAATAATTAATTCTAATTGAGTACAAAAATTATCTGAATTGTATGAATGTAATTATAATAGAAGACGAAAAACCTGCGGCAAGAAGACTTAGTCGATTATTATCAGAGTTGAATGTTGAGGTGTCAACGATGCTACATTCTGTAGAAGAATCAATTACCTGGTTTGAAGCTAATGACCATCCAGACCTTATTTTTCTGGACATACAATTATCAGACGGACTCTCCTTTGAAATTTTTGATCATGTAGATGTTCAGAGCTCAATAATTTTTACAACTGCATATGACGAATATGCGTTGCAAGCTTTCAAATTAAATAGCATTGATTATTTATTGAAGCCGATTGATGATGAGGAATTGGAAAGTGCAGTGAAAAAGTTCAAAGCGTTAAAACCAACATCACAAAAATTGTCATTGGATTTTGACGACATAAAAAAGTTGTTGGTCAACCCAATTGAAAGAGAATACAAAAAAAGATTTACCACTAGGGTAGGGCAGCACTTGAAAATTATAAATGCCGATGAGGTAGAGTGTTTTTATAGCGAAAATAAAGGTACCTATGCTGCTACTTCTGATGGTAGGAATTATTTACTTGACACCACTTTGGAAAACTTGGAATCTGAACTTGAACCCAAGATTTTTTTCCGGGTGAGTAGAAAATATTACATCAATATTAACCATATCCAAGACATCATTTCTTACACAAATTCGCGATTGAAAATCAAATTAAATCGCTATATTGACCAAGAAATCATTGTAAGTAGGGAGCGAGTCCGAGACTTTAAGTTATGGTTGGAATAATAGTAATTAAATATCTGATTTATAATTAATTAACATATATCATAGATATTTCTTATAGTGTGTATTTCATAAGAAAAAGCTTATTTTTTGTCAATTCTGTTCTCGTCAAAGGATGATGGTAACAACTTCGGAATTAATTTTATGAAAATGGGTAATAAAACGGCTCCACCTGGTAGCATAAAAATAGCGAGGGATGGTATGCTTTTAAAAATATCCAACAACTGACTTTGTACTTTTTTCTTCTCTTCTGAACTCAAATCCCTAATGGTTGATTTTGAAATTAGAGCTACTAATTCCTTACTTTCTGAAAGCTCTTTTTGAAGCCTTTTACTATTCCTTAAAATTAGTTTGTTCACAATTTTTGACATACTTTCATAAAATTTGAAAGCTAAATTGTGGTCTTTTATGTAAGGAATCACCTCCGAATTTTCCTCAAAAAAGCGAGCAATTTCATCAAGGGAATTTGCAATTTCGTTATCATTGAACTTTAGATCTTTTCCAATTCCGTAGATGAATTCAGACTCTAAATAGTGCACCGATTGATCTTCCCAAATAGTTAATGATGCAATATCTAGAAAATATTGATTCTCTAATACCGACAAATTCGCAGCTATTTTTTCCCGATAATTATCATCATAAGTTTGTTCATAACCATCAATATAGGTTAATGAAGCTTCAAATAAATGGGCCAATTTATGATCACTCTTGTTTTTCTCCTTTGAATTAAGCGTATGATAAATAATGTTCATAGCAATATATTCCAAATTTTCGGCATATTCCTCAACTGAATCTCGAGTACTCAGATAGTGCTTGAAAGTGAGTACATCAATATAAAGTAGTGAGTTGGTTATAATACTATTGAAGGTCTTACTAATGACATTATCTTCTAGATAAACTCTTGTATCTATCAACTTTTCAAGCTGATTTGAAGTTTTGCTACCGATAAAGAGTTTTTTTAGAAATGAAATTTGATTTAATCCTAAATCTTGATAAAAACCAAACACCTCATGTAAAAAAGACTCGAAGTCGGGGTTTTTCTTTTCAAAACGGTAGGTGAAATATAGTGCTGCGAGTAGATTGATTTTTGCTTTTTCGTCTTCCGATAGCTTATGTTCAGGGGTAATAAACCTTGGGATTCTAATATTCATTCCATAGACAAACCCTGTTTTTTTTAAGGCGTTGTATAGGTCTTGGTAGTCTTTGTAGTTATCCATCTGGTCTTTGACCAGGTATCCAAACTTGTCTATCCAGCCAGAGGAAGAAGGGTTCATAGAAAATGATTAACGCCTCAAATTAAAGGAAATTAAAGGACATTGAGTGAATAGAGCTTTTTTTTTACAAAGATTTGACAGATTATTGATTTTTTGATAATATTTTGAGCGAATCAAAATCATAGATAATCCTGAGAACGCATAAAACAAAAAAAAGTCGCCTAAAGCGACTTTTAAATTTTGAGAAGACAAATGGTAATGCCCTCTGATTTTCCTATTTGTTCTTATTTAATTGCACTTGAGCCTGCACAGCGACGTCATTCCAAGTTTTTGAAACACCATCTTTTCCAGTATGCAATTCTTTGCAAGCTTCATTCAAAGAGGCAAGAGCATCAAGAGCTTTCCAGTCTTCTAGGTTCAACTTACCATTAAAGGTAATGTTGGTTTCTGAATCTATGGTAAATTCCAAAGGGATGTTGGCTGTTTCACCATTCATGGTCACATCAATTGAGCATGTATTATCCGCCCCGGTTTTGAACACTCCTGATATTAAATCTGTATTTTTCATAACTCCAAAAAAGAACTCCAAAAGTTTGGGGTCCCTAGTCCCTGTTGCATCATTCGTGAACAAACTTCTAACTGGAATACTAAATGATGTTCCGTTTAATGCTTCCATTGCGGTTACTCCACTTTTGGTTTCTTTGAAATTAACCTCAAGAAATTTGCCTCCTACAGGTAGCTTTTCCGAGGTTTTATAAGCGGTAAAACTCACTTTTGTGGAGTCTTTTATAATGGTGAAACTATCTTGGGTGATTTCCTTGACCTCTTTTGCTTTTTCCTTTTTAGCATCCTTACAATTATAACCTACTAATAAAATCAGGCCTAATGCAAGTATTTTGATTTTTTTCATTTGTCTTTGTTTTTGGATTTTGATCTAAAGTTAATTAATAATTCGAGGAGCGCAAGATTCGTCAAGGTATTGGACCGTATGCATTTAATTATAAAGCAATTTGGCCAGGTTTAGCCGCCTTGCGACTTTAGAGAATTAGTTTGCTTATTATCTGAGTATCACTGTGAAGTGTTTTGTGAACGGGGCATTTATCAGCAATTTGTAAGAGACGTTCCAACTGTTTGTTATTCAAGTCACCCTCAATTTTAATCTCTTTATTGAACGTATCGATTTTAGCTGAAGGCGATTCACAATCTTCACAATCCTTAGCATGCGTTTTGCTATATGTGGTATGCACTTCAACATTGGTTATTTGCCAATTCTTGCGCTTAGCATACATCTGCAAGGTCATTGCCGTACATGCCGAGAGTCCGGCTGAAACTAGCTCATATGGTGAAGGGCCAAAATCATTGCCACCAAAGCTAATTGGTTCATCGGCTACCATAAAATGACTGCCCACTTTCATTTGGGTGGTGAAACCGTCTTCATAATCCAAACTGGCTACAACTTGATGTTTGGTTGTGGGTCGGCTTTCTAATGAATTTATATTCAAGTATCTTTTCGCCCAACCGGATATGACTTCACCTACATATGTTGAATCATCCTTACCGGTTAATAGGTGATCCGCTCCATCCAAAGACACAAAACTCTTTGGATGCCTTGCTGCTATATAGAGTTCTTCAGCATTTTTAATTTCAACAGTGGTGTCTTGAGGAGAATGTAAAATTAGGACCGGTTTTCTAAGTTTTTTTAGCGTTTCTGGCAGTGTTTTATGTTCAAGGTCATCCAGGAACTGTTTTTTAATGGTGAAATCGCGGCCGCTAAGATTTACAATTGCCTTTCCGCTATTTTCAATTTCTTCAACGCTGTTTTGCAACAAATGTTTTACATGCCTCGGATTGGAGGGGGCGCCAATTACTGCTACTGCTTTAATCGATTCTACTTGTGATGCAGCATAAATTGCTGCGGCACCTCCGAGCGAATGCCCAATAATCAGGGAAGGAGTCTTATAGTTTTTCTTTAAAAAATCAGCTGCGACCACTAAATCTTCAACATTGCCTGAGAAATTTGTATCTGAAAAATCACCCTCACTCTCTCCCAGGCCGGTAAAATCAAAACGAAGCACCCCAAAACCACTTGAAATTAGCGCTTTGCTAATATTTCTCACCGCAGATAAATTTTTATTACAGGTAAAGCAATGAGCGAAAATGGCATAATTGTGCGGATGTTGATTTACCGGAAGCTCTAATCTACCGATTAGAGATTCGCCATTTTTATTTTTGAAATTAACTTTTTGCAAATTCATTCAAATCTGGTTTTTATGATTTGAATGGTTGGTCGTGGATCAATGGAAATACTTAATTCTTTAATTCTGGTTTGCTCTTTTTACGAAGATCAGTGTTGAATAGGATTCCTATTCTGAAAATATCAATGTCACTGGTTGAGAAGTAGTTTTTTAAGTAGCCTAATTCCAGTTTAAGATCCGAACTGAAAACATACCCAACCCCCATTTGCAGCCTATCTTGATTGAAAACGGATTCTTTGAGGTTAAGGAATAATTCGTTCATTGCCATAAGATAAACGCGTTCAGATAAAGGATGTTTAATCTGAAAACGATACCGTAGTCTATGTTTAAAATCAGTATTTCCTTCTTTGTTTATCCATCTATGCTCTATTCGATATCTGTGAGCTATTTTGAATTTTTTATAATTGCTTTTAAAAGTGATTTCCTCATAGGGCCTATTTTCTGAAACACTGATGTCGTTAAGTGTTTCAGAGTATTGATGAATGTACCCCGCAGTTACTGAGATGCCTGATGTTAGTTGATAGTCAAGTCCTGTTCTTATGAACTGATTGTCTAGATCGTTGAATAATTCAAAGTGGTGAACTCTAAATTCTGTAATTATTTTGAAGTCATCAGCTATTCTATTGGTGCCATACAGCATAATCCAAGAACCCCAATTATCTTCATTGGTATTTTGAGAATTAGATGTAATTGTGAGCAGTAGCGAAATAAGCAAGAGGGCTTTTTTCATGATTGTTGTTTGGTTTGTTATTGCTCCCAAAATAATATACGGTTGGGAGTTTACAAATGTACTAGTGAGCTGTATGGGAAAACCTGATAAAAATCAAGTTTTTGTAAAATTTTATGCTTTTTTAAAGGGTCAAAAAGTCTAACTTATTACTAATAAGTATTTATGTTGATGAAAGAAAAATAGAAACATGTAATAAATAAAAACCCCTCAAATTTATAACTAGAGGGGTTATGGTTCTGTATTTTTTAAATAGTTTTTAGTCCAAACTAAAGGTTTCGACCTTTTTAAAAGGACTAAATTCTTGTTTTTCAATGTCCTCTCTATAGGCCTTCCATTTATCATTAAAGAAAGCATTCGTTTTTTCAAGGGCACTTCTAAGCTCTTCTTCAGCAAAATGAATAAGTCTCTTTTCAGTTGCGGTAATTCCTGTTTTACGGGTAGCAGAGTAATAATTGGCATTGCCAAGGCGCTGCATTACCGTAATTTCAGGATTCCGGGTAATCCCCTGTCTTTTGTCCTCTTTACCTATATAGAGTGCAATAACAGAATCTATTTGTATTACAATATCCTTAGAAGCTTTTATTTGATCTTTATATTTATCATCATCTAACTCTTTAAGTTCTTTTTGATATTTGGTTGCTACATTTTTACTCTCAACCAATTGTTTAACAGCGTCGGCTGCTTTTTGGGTGAAGTCACTGATTTTTTGTGAAGTTTCGTAAACTTCGTTGATTGAGGTTGAAGAAACATCTATTCTTGGGTCTGATTTTACTTCAATGCTCGTTTCATCGCTCATTTCACCAAAGCTTACTTTAACCTTAAACTTCCCAGGTTTTACATCGGCACCACCTCTCTCATTTTTGCTTTTGGAGATTTTACGTGAAGGACTGTCTGGACCTTTCTCATCCATGTTCCAATAAATTCTATGGAAACCAGCTTTTTCTGGAGTCTTTTTCTTTATAGTCCGAATTAAACGTTCACCATCATAAATCTGAAACATTACGGAATCTTTTTTCTGAACTCCGGTCAATTTCTTTTTTTCCTCCGAGCTATCCGATTTTTCTTCTTCTTTTTTATCGTTTTTGGCGCTATCATCTTTTTCTTTTTTCTTTCCTTCTTTCAGGTAATAAGTAATCATTGCACCTGATTTCCTGTTTTCAGCATTATAAAGAGCATCACCACCGAACCTACTGCCAGTAGGTTGTTGATACGCTGCTTGGTAAGCGGTAGGAGGGGAGAAAACCTCGATTTCTTTTTTTAGAAATGAGGCATCGCTGGCAACTGCTCTTAGAGGGCGAATATCATCTAAGACCCATGCAGCGCGGCCAAAAGTACCAATCACTAAATCTTGTTCTCTAGGGTGAATTACTAAGTCTTTGGTTGATACGGTTGGGAAGCCTTCTGTCCATTTTTGCCATTTTACACCAGCGTTGAAGGAAATGTACAGTCCATCGTCTGTTCCTAAAAACATCAAATTTGGATTCTCAGTATCTTCAACAATAGAAAGAGTATAGCTTTTTACATCTGTACCATCAACAATACGCTCCCAGGTCTTGCCATAGTTTTTTGTTCTATAAGCATATGGGGTGTAGTTGAATCTTCTATAGTCGTTAGCAATCAACAGGGCTTCGCCTTTATTTTTTTTCGATGCTTTTATTTGAGCAACCCAACTACCCTTTGGTAATCCTTTGATATTTTGTGTCACCTCTGTCCAATTGGCACCGCCGTTTTGTGTATAGTGCACCCTACCATCATCACTGCCCGTCCACATCATATCTTTTTCTAACAGAGATGGTTCAATCACCAAAATGGTACAATGGTTCTCTGCTCCGGTGGCATCCATGGTCAATCCGCCACTTTCACTTTGTTTTTGTTTTTCTGGGTCATTGGTGGTTAAATCAGGGGAAATAACGGTCCATGTCAGGCCCTTATCAGTAGTTTTGTGCACAAACTGACTGCCAAAATACGCTGTGCTATTATTAAAAGGATCTTGGCCAATAGCCGCGTTCCAATTAAAACGTAGCTTCGTTTTTGCATCTGGTGGAGTTGGGCGTACGATATAATTATTACCGGTTTCATGATCGTAACGTTGTACAAACCCTTGTTGACTCATAGTATAACCATATCTTGAATCCTCTAGGTCCGGTACAACATCAAAGCCATCACCGAAACTAATTTCTTGCCAGTAACTGTTGCGAATCCCCTGCGATCTCCAAACGTATGCAGGTCCTCTCCAAGAGCCATTGTCTTGCATACCTCCATATACATTGTACGGGTATTCATTGTCTGTGTTTATGTGATAAAACTGTGCAACAGGAAGGTTGCCAATAAAACGCCATGATTGTCCACCATCTCTAGTAATATTAAGCCCTCCGTCATTACCATTCACCATAAATTGGCCATTTTCAGGATGTATCCACCAAGCATGGTGATCCGGGTGAATGCCGTTGTCAACTCCATACGCAGGCATTAATTCCTTGAAGTTTTTACCACCATCCTGAGATACATTTACATAGGTAAATACTGTATAAAGCCTATTTTCATTTTGGGGGTCAACATAAATCTCAGAATAATAAAAAGGTCTATTGCCTATTCCTGGTTTATCATTTATTTTTTCCCATTTAAAACCACCATCTTCGGACTTGTACAGTGCATTCTTTTTTGCTTCGACCAAAGCATAAACAATGTTTGGTTTACTTGGTGCTATGGCAACACCTATTCTTCCAAGTTCGCCTTTGGGCAGGCCATCTTTTTCTGATAGTTTTTTCCAATTTTTTCCTCCATCATGGGTCATGTACAAACCACTGCCTTTTCCACCTGACTTGAAAAACCACGGATCCCTTTTATGTTCCCACATGGCTGCAATGAGTTTATTCGGATTGGTGGGATCCATTATCAAATCTGCGACTCCGGTTTTGTTATTTACGAAAAGGATTTTTTCCCAAGTTTCTCCTCCGTTGGTAGTTTTGTAAACACCTCGTTCTGCATGTTCTCCCCAGGGTGAACCAATGGCCCCAACATAAATGGTATTTGGGTCAGTTGGGTCAATTTTGATTCTATGGATATGCCGGGTTTTTTCCAATCCCATTGATTTCCAATTCTTGCCACCATCAAGTGATCTGTAGATTCCATAACCTCCATTTAAGCTATTTCTAGGGTTTCCTTCCCCTGTACCAACCCAAATCACAGACGGATTGGACTGCTGAATCGCAACAGCACCTACTGAAGCGGTTACTTCCTTATCAAAAATAGGTTCCCATTTAATTCCTCCAGAAGTAGATTTCCAAAGCCCGCCAGAAGCTGTACCCGCGTAAATTACATCAGGATTATTGTGAACAACATCAATTGCGGTAACACGGCCACTCATTCCTCCAGGCCCAATATTTCGGGGTTTCATATCCTGGACCATGTCCATCTTAAAATCTTGTGCAAAAAGTGAAATTGATGCAAAGAGCATCACTACGGAAAGTAATTTTTTCATTTTGTTTCTATTGTATTTTCTATATATTCTAATTGTGACCTATATGGCAACCGCAGCCAGGTCTGGTAAAACTTTGGGCCTCTTCATGCCAAGGAAATGAGCCGTTATACTTATTGTTTTCAAACCAAAACATACCACGATTATTGGTGTTATTTCCAATTTCATGCATGGTATCGGTATCGTACAATCTACCATTGGCCATTGTGTATATTACACTTTCGGTATTCCGTATATCCTCCAAAGGATTGTTTTCTAATACAATCAAATCTGCCAACTTACCTTCTTTTAAGGATCCTATTTCTTTTCCTGCCCCTATATAATTAGCCCCATTAATAGTAGCTGTCTGTAGTGCCTCATGATTGGTCATTCCACCTTGATGTAGCATCCAAAGCTCCCAATGAGCACCAAGACCTTGTAATTGCCCGTGAGCTCCTAAATTTACCTTGACTCCGGCTTGGGAAAGATCGGTTACTGTTTTTGAGGTTAGTATATGACCATTCTCGTATTCTTCATCAGGAACCATAACCCTGTGTCTTGATCTGGCATCAATAATCGCTCTAGGAGTGTATTTCAACAATTTTTCATTTTCCCAGACATTATCTTTTTGGTAGAAGTAATATTCTCCACTCATGCCTGCATAATTCACAATCAATGTTGGTGTATAGCCCGAACCACTCGTTTTCCATAATTCAATTACATCTTTATAAACAGGGGCTACGGGAATATTATGTTCAATCCCTGTATGCCCATCCATAACCATTGTCATATTCGCATAGAAGGTAGAGCCACCTTCTGGAACAACATTTATTCCCAATTCACGTGCTGCCTGTAATATTTGTTGACGTTGTTCTCGACGGGGTTGATTATAACTCTTTACCGATTTAGCACCAAAGGCTTTGGTACGTCTTATTGCTGATTTGGCATCTTCTAAATTGTTGACAACAGCTTTGAAATCCCCATCGGCACCATAAAGAATAAAGCCGGTGGAATAAATTCTAGGTCCTACCATTGTTCCGTTTTTGACCATTTCTGACATTGTGAAAATACTCTCTGTATTGGCAGATGGATCATGTACAGTGGTAACACCAAAGGCCAAATTGGCATATAATTGCCAGTGTTTTTGTGTTGCCAAACCATACCTAAAACCACCTATGTGGGCATGGGCATCAACTATGCCTGGCATAATGGTCTTTCCTTCCACATCATAGATTTTTACTCCAGAAGGAATCTTGATATCACCTGAATTGCCCAATTTTTCAATTCGGTTTTCATGAATTAATATAGTGCCGTTTTCAATTACTTCATCACCTTCCATTGTAATAATCCTGGCATTGGTAAAAGCTATACGACCTTCAGGCCTATCCGTTTTACCGGTAAGACCAATTTTTAGTCCTACAGAGTCCATAGCTGTAACTTTTTCAGGTGAGCCAGGTAAAAAAGTATAACGATCCTTGATATTGTTGGAAAAGTATTCATCTCCCAAAGTCCAGAAAATCGTTTTACTGTCTTTAGACCAATGAAGATTAATGCCGGCATCTTTAGCAATTTGTGAAACTGGAACTGATTTAGAATTATTATCTAAATCAACAGTTTTTCCGTTCAAGTTTAATGGTGCAATAAAGGCTTTGTGTAAATTGGTGAATGCAACCCACTTATTATCAGGGCTAGGTACTAGTAAATTGGCATATTTTGATTTAATATGATTTCTTTTATCCTTTCCATTAAGGTCTATAGAATGAAGTGTTTTGGTCAAATTACCGAAGTAAGTTCCTCCTGTTCTGTAAAAGATGCGTTTTCCGTTGGCTGTAAACTGTGGATATTCACCTTCTTTTGAAATCCATTTAGGGTTTGTTCCGTTAGCACTCATGGTATATAACCCCGATTTCTTAGAAAAAGTTCGCCCCTGATCATTGTTGCCAGACTCTTTTCCATAAACAATCATTTTACCATCTGGGCTATAAGTAGGAGTTCTGTAAATTCCTTTTTGAGTCGTTAATTTGGAGGGGGTTCCTCCCGTTACTGGAATTGAATGTATTGCCCCCAAACTCTCATCGTTCCATGATACGTATACTAGTTTTTTTCCATCAGCTGAGAACGACGGTTCAAATTCTAAATTCTCAGATTTGGTCAAACGTTTTGGTTTGCCATTTGGTAATCTTTTGGTCCATAAATGTCCCAATGCACTAAATACCAAGGTTTTTTTATCTGGTGAAGTCACAGCATGTCTAATAACCTTAGCGGAAAATTCTTCTGGCGCAACGGGCGAATCAAAATGAACGGTTTCGGCGATTTTTATTTTAGCATCAACTGTGAACGGAATATTTGTAACCACCAAGGTATTTATATCAACCTTGTGAATCTTTCCTTTGTTCCAAAAAACAATGCCCTTGTCATTAGGTAACCAACTAAAGCTAGGGTAAACACCAAAAATGGCCCATGCCTCCTGCTGGTCTTTGTTAAGTGAATCAATTACGGGCCACTCTTCCCCCGTTTCCAAGTCATGAATGAATAATACTGTTTTTGTTCTAACCCTTTTAATAAAAGCCAACTTTTTCCCATCACGAGAAACTTGAGGTCTGGCTGCACCTCCCGGTCCTCCGGTTACAATAATGGTCTTGCCTGTTTCAAAATCATATCGTTTTATAACATAGATTTGTTTGTTTGGGTCTTTGTTGTATTGAAAATATCCACCAGGATAAACATCTTCACTATAATACATATACTTACCATCAGGAGAAATATTGGGCTCGTTTACGTCTTGCTGATCATTTTTTCGTTTGGTAAGTTGCAACCCAGAACCACCTGAAATATGATATTGCCAAAGTTCACCTGCTCCTAAGGACCGCTGTGATGTAAAATGCTTCCTGGCCACAAAATAGTTTCCATCGGGCATCCAACTTACATTATTCAACAACCTGAATTTTTCTTTAGTGATTTGCTTGGCATCACTACCATCGATATTCATGGTCCAAATATTATCGCCACCGCCTGCATCACTGGTGAAGGCAATTTTTTTTCCATTAGGACTAAATCTTGGTTGTATCTCAAAAGGAATACCAGTTCGCAAAATTTTTGCATTTCCTCCAGTAATGGGTATACTGTAAATATCTCCTAGAAGGTCAAAGACAATGGTTTTTCCATCTGGGCTTACATCAAGGTTCATCCATGTACCTTCGTCTGTCTTAAATTGATGTTCAATATAATTAAACTGCCCCTTCGGGTTTGAGATATCCCATTTTTCCTTTGTTTTTGTATCTTTTTTGTCTTCTTGGCCAAATAAGGAAATAGATGCGAACAGCACCAGTGTGAGGAGTAATTTTTTCATTGGTTGTAAGGTGGGTTAATTAGTCGCATAAATATACCTAAATCTTTGCGACAATGTCTTAAAATGATGTTAATGGGAAGAAGCGATAAATTCACCTTTTACTCAGGCTAGTTTTTTTCTTTTCCCTATCTTCCGAAACTATTTTTAATTCAGGAATCAATCATGAAAATCAGAACATTTTACTTCACCTTTCTTCTTAGTACATTTTTTGCATTTGCCCAGATAAATCCGCAATGGGTTAGATACCCATCTATTTCGCCGGATGGGTCAGTTATTGCTTTTACGTATAAAGGCAACCTTTACAGTGTTGCAACAAGTGGTGGTGATGCCACGCAACTTACTTTTCATGAAGCACATGATTATGCAACTATTTGGAGCAAGGATGGCAAAACCTTGTCATTTGCATCCAATAGGTATGGTAATTTTGATGTTTTTACTATGGATGCCAAAGGAGGGCCTGCAACAAGGCTAACGTTTCATAGTAATAACGAAAGGCCCTATACTTTTTCTGCAGACGATAGTGAGGTGTTTTTTGGAGCTCAGCGCCAAGATGACGTCGCCCATAGACAATACCCTACAGGATCTCAACCGGAATTATACGCAGTATCTAAAGAAGGGGGAAGGGTGCGTCAAGTACTTACCTTGCCTATAGAAGATGTACAAGTGAATAATAATGGTTCGCAATTGATCTATCATGATAAAAAAGGATATGAAGATGAGTTCAGAAAACACCATGTATCTTCAATTACAAGGGATGTCTGGACGTTTGATGTGTCTTCGGGAGAACATAAAATGATTACCTCATTTGCCGGGGAAGATCGTAACCCTGTTTATTCACAAGACCAAAACACCGTGTACTACCTGAGCGAGGAAAGTGGCACTTTTAATGTGCACAAAATGAGTTTAGAGAACCCAACCCAGAACGAAAGGCTAACAAGTCTGGCTAAGCACCCGGTACGTTCCTTGAGTATAGGAGCAGGTACAATGGCCTTTAGTTATGACGGAGAATTGTATACATTGAAGGATGGTGAGGAGCCAAATAAGGTGCAAATCAATATTCGAACACAGGCCGGTACTAATTCTGATAAATTCGTTTCGATAAAAGGAGGTGTGCAGGAAATGGATATATCTCCCGATGGCAAACAGATTGCCTTTATCTCGAGAGGAGAGGTTTTTGTGACTTCAGTTGAAAATTCATTGACCAAAAGATTAACTAATACACCAGAACAAGAACGCTTTGTGAAATTCACCCATGATGGAAAAGCAGTTGCCTATTCTTCTGAAAGAAATGGTAAATGGAGTATCTACCAAACCAAAAAAGTCCGAAAAGAGGAACCTTTCTTTTATGGGTCAACTTTGGTAAAAGAAGAAACCTTAGTGTCAAGTAATATGGATGTTTATCTACCTGAGTTTTCCCCTGATGGTAATTCAGTGGCGTTCATAGAAGGTAGACGAACACTAAAAGTCATGAACCTGAAAACAAAAGAGACCAAAACATTGTTGACGCCCAAGGACCTGTTTCATATGTCCGATGGCGATAAATATTTTAAATGGAGCCCTGATAGTAAGTGGTTATTGGTAAGTTGGGCTGCTTCATTGAGCAATGGGGAAATTCTAATGTTGGCTGCTGATGGAAGCAAAAGAGAAAACCTAACCGAAAGCGGTTATTATGATTTTTATCCTAAATGGGTGAATGGTGGCGAGCAGATGATCTGGTTTGCCAATCGTCATGGTTTAAAAAGCTACGCGACCAGTGGTCGTAGTCAAGCTGATGTCTATAGCATGTTTTTAACTAAGGAAAGTTGGGATAAGTTCAAGATGACCAAGGAGGAGAACGAGCTGAATAAACAGATTGAAGAAATAAACAAAGAAGACAAGGATAAAAAAGAAGTTGATAAGGGAAGTAAGAAAAAGAAGAAAGATGAGGATAAAGACAAAAAAGAAGAAGCTGTAAAAACCTTGAAATTTGATTGGGAAGACTTAAAATCAAGAAAATCAAGATTGACCATACATTCCTCTCGATTGGCAGATGCCGTGCTTTCCAAAGATGGAGAGAAGCTTTATTATCTGGCACAATTTGAAAAAGGATTGAACCTTTGGGAAACCGAGTTGCGAACAAAGAGTACAAAAATGCTTGTTTCACTTGGCGCCAAGTCTGCTAGTTTGCAATGGGATAAAAAGCAGGAAAACTTATTCCTTTTGAGCGATGGTAAAATTTCTAAAGTTGACCTAAAGGCAAAAAAGACCAAAGCTGTGAAAATAAACTCAGAAATGGTTTTGGACGCAGATGCTGAAAGAAGATTCATGTTCGATCATATTTGGTTACGAACCAATGCTATTTTCTATCATTCTAATTTTCATGGAATAGATTGGAAACAAATGCGAACGGAGTATGAGAAATATTTGCCACATATTGGGAACTCCCATGAGTTTGCTGAAATGATTTCGGAATTTTTAGGTGAATTGAATGTTTCCCATGCTGGTGGAAGGTATAGAGGTTCAATACCTAATGGTGACGCAACTGCGTCTTTAGGTATTTTTATGGATTATTCACATTCTGGAAATGGGATTAAAATCGCAGAGATACTTAACGGAGGTCCGTTAGACAAAGCATCCTTGAAATTAAAGAAAGGAATGGTTATTGACAAAATCAACGGTGAAACCATTATGCCTTCAAAAGATGTTGCCACTTATTTAAATAGGATAGCAGGTAATTTTACTTTGCTTGAGGTTTTGGATTCTAAAGGGGCAAGAAGACAGATAACGGTAAAACCAATTTCCTTAGGCGAAGAAAGAGGTTTGTTATACAAACGTTGGGTAAAACAAAATGAGAAAGAAGTTGAAAAGAAAAGTAACGGTACTTTAGGGTATGTTCATATTCCGGGGATGAGTGATGGTCCTTACCGCACCATTTATGAGCGAATGATGGGTAAATTTTCTGATAAGAAGGCGGTTATTGTAGACACAAGGTTCAACGGAGGAGGGGATTTAGTGGCAGATTTGGCCATGTTCTTCACAGGTGTACCGTTTATATCTTATGAAACTGAAAGTAGAAGAGTTGGAGGAGAACCAACATCAAGATGGACCAAGCCTACCCTGGCCATGTATAATGAATCTATGTATAGTGATGGCCATTGTTTTGCTAGTGGTTATTCCGATTTAAAGATTGGTAAGACTGTTGGTATGCCAGTTCCTGGGACCTGTAGTTTTGCAGGATGGGAACGTTTACCCAATGGCGGTGTTTGGGGAGTAGTACCTGTAAGTGCTAAAAACAAGGCTGGTGAATGGATGGAAAATAACCAGACTAATCCTGATATTAAGGTAAAGAATATGCCAGGGGTAGTTGATAAAGGTAGGGATGAGCAACTTGAGAGATCTATTGAAGAGCTAATGAAAGAGGTAAAATAATATAAATCTATATAAATCAAAAAAGACCCTTCGCAATATCTGAAGGGTCTTTTTTTTGAATAGCAAAGAACTTAATCAATCAAGTACGTTGTTTAATATTTGCTTCGCAAAGCTTAATAATTTCTTTGATTCTTTTTTGTTGAGTTTCCTCCCTTTTTGCCTGTTTTAACCAATAGAGGTAACTTTTTCGTTGCCCGAAAGTAAAATTCTGGAAATGTTTGAATGCTATAGGGCTTTGTTTAAATGCGTTTTGTAGGTTTTTAGGAACAATACCATTTTCAACATCATCTAAGAGTGTCCAAGAACCATTGCTTTTGGCAGAATTAATGGCCTTCAAACCACTTTCATGCATTAACCCCAATTTTGTCAAGTCTTTAATATGAAGTTTATTTACTTTGCTCCAAGTGCCTTTGGGCTTTCGTTTACAAAAATACTGCTGCCGTTTCCCATCGCCTAAACTTTTTACTGTACTGTCTATCCATCCATAACATAACGCTACCCTAACGGCCTCTTCCCAATTCATACTTTCTTTCTCATGACCTTTTTTATAAAATATGAGATAAACACCACGAACCGTTAAATGATTTTTGTCCAGCCATGCGCGCCATTCTTTGTCATTTTCAAAATAATAGTGATCAATTTCATTCATTATTATCTCCTATTTTGTCATTCAATTGTTCTATTTGTTATAACATTTGGTGAATCATGATCACTATTGCTATATTTAGCCTTATCTGGTATGAACTAAAGATAATATTTAATGATGAGAAAGGTATTCTTGTTGTCTATGGTGATTTTTGCTATAGTCATAAGTAGTTGTAATAATAAAAGAGATGGCGAGCCAAGAGTATTGGTTTTTTCAAAAACTATGGGATTTAAACATGCCTCAATTCCCAACGGAATAGCGGCAATTCAAAAACTGGGAGCTGAAAATGGCTTTGCCGTTGATACTACCAAAAATGCGGCTTTATTTACCGATAAAAATCTTAAGCAATACTCATCCATTATTTTCTTGAGTACAACTGGAAATATATTGGACCATTACCAAGAAGCAGCTTTTGAGCGCTACATACAATCTGGAGGAGGTTTTGTAGGAATCCATGCAGCAACAGATACCGAGTATGATTGGGGTTGGTACAATAAATTGGTAGGAGCCCAATTTTTAAGCCATCCGGCAGGGACACCAAACTCAGATTTTATAGTAAAAGATAATTCGTTCATTGCAACAACGCATTTTACTGATTCCATTTGGAATAGAGATGATGAACTCTACAATTTTAAGAACATTAATTCTGATGTCAATGTCTTGATAACCGTGGATGAAAGCACCTATGAAGGCGGAGAGAATGGAGAGTTCCACCCAATGAGCTGGTATCACGATTATGATGGCGGTAGAGCTTTTTATACCGCTGCGGGTCACACGGACGAAAGTTTTTCCGAAGAGAAATTTTTAAAACATGTTTTGGGAGGAATACAATATGCCATTGGAGAGAATCTGAATTTGGATTATGGCAAAGCAACTTCACAAATGCCCCCAGAAATAGATCGTTTTTCAAAAGTCACATTGACTTCAGGTAAATTTTTTGAACCGACCGAAATGGCTGTATTACCAAACAATGATGTATTGATCGCCCAACGCAGGGGAGAGGTGCTACTTTTTGATGCAGAGGCAAATGAACTAAAGGAAATAGCAAAGTTAGATGTTTACTATAAAACACTGAATACGCCCGGAGTTAATGCCGAAGAGGGTTTAATGGGATTACAGAAAGATCCGAATTTTGAAGTGAACAATTGGATTTATCTGTATTATAGCCCTACAGGTGATGAATGGATCAATCGCTTGTCACGATTTAAATATGAAAATGGTGTTTTTGATTTAAGTTCTGAACAAGTAATTTTAATTGTTGATAGTCAGCGCGAAATATGTTGCCACACGGGAGGTTCTATCGCATTTGGTCCTGACAACCTTTTATACTTTTCAACAGGGGATAATACTACGCCATTTGACGAGAAAGGTGTCAAATATGTGAATAATGGATATGCACCATTAAACGACCTTCCAGGAAAAGAGCAATATGATGCAAGACGCTCGTCAGGAAACACAAATGATCTTAGAGGTAAGATTATGAGGATAAAAGTCAATGAAGATGGTTCTTATGATATTCCTGAAGGAAATTTGTTTCCGGTAGGTACAGAAAAAACGAGACCTGAAATTTATACTATGGGTCATAGAAATCCATATCGAATTTCGGTTGACCCTAAGAAAGGGTATCTCTACTGGGGCGATGTTGGTCCTGATGCGGGAAAAGATGATATTGCAAATCGGGGCCCTAGAGGTTATGACGAAATGAACCAAGCCCGAGAAGCTGGTAATTTTGGATGGCCTTTATTCATTGGCAACAACAAACCTTATAAAGATTATGATTATAGTACAGGGGAGAGTGGTGCAACTTTTGACCCGCTAAAACCTATCAACGATTCAAATAACAATACGGGGCTTAATGAGTTGCCACCAGCACAAGGGGCATATGCGTATTACCCATATGCAGAAACAGGGGATTTTCCCCAAGTTGGTACGGGAGGAAGAAATGCTATGGCTGGGCCAACCTATTATTCTGACCTTTATCCAAATGGTGGGGGCTTACCAGCATATTATGATGAAAAGGTCATAATCTTTGATTGGATGCGTGGTTGGATGAAAGCAGTAACCTTGTTTGAGGATGGAACCTTCAATAAAATGGAGCCGTTTGCTTCTGATATAAAAGTCAATAATTTAATTGATATGGAAATGAGCCCAGATGGTCGGGTTTATTTATTGGAATATGGTAGTGGTTGGTTTCAACAAAATGAAAATTCAAACTTGGGTTATATTCAATTTAATGGCGGGAACAGACCTCCTGTAATTGAAGGAATTACGGTTGATAAGACTTCCGGGAAACTTCCCCTAACAGTAAAGGCGAAGGTAAATGCCAGAGATCGTGAAGATGATTCAATGACTTATGTATGGGATTTAGGAAATGGTGAAACAAAAGAAACCAATATTCCTGAATTAAAATATACATATACCGAAGGAGGTGCGTACAAAATTACTGTTGAAGCAAAAGATGACAAAGGCGAGAAGGCCTTAAGCCAGGTAGTTTCTGTAACAGCAGGTAATTCAAGACCTGAGGTCGCCATTGATTTTAGTGGAGGAAATTCTTCTTTCTTTATTAAAGGAATACCTATTAAGTATAGCGTTTCAGTTAAAGATGCAGATGAAGAGACAATTGATGAGTCAAATATATTTGTATCGGTTGACTATATGTCTGGGATGGATGAGGTGAACAAATCTCAGGGTCACCAACAAGTGTCAGCGGCAGCAATGGGTAAAGCGTTGACCCAAGCAATGGATTGTAAAGCTTGTCATAAAGAAATCGGTGCTTCAATTGGTCCAGAGTACAAAGCTGTGGCGGAAAAGTATAAAGATAACCCAAAGGCCGTGGCGTATTTGCAAAAGAAAATTGTTGAAGGCGGGACAGGAGTTTGGGGAGAGGTTATGATGCCAGCTCACCCTAATGTGACCAAAGATGAGACTAGGCAAATAACATTGTACATACAATCTTTGGTTAGCAGTGGTGCTCAGAGCAAGACCTTACCTACGTCAGGAAATATTATTCCGGATCCTACTGAAGGAGATAATGTAATGGTAATCACCGCCAGCTATACCGATAGTGGCAATGGTAATATACCACCATTGACGGGAGTTAGTTCCAAAGCGCTTCAAGGTAGTACGGTGCCATTTACGCCAACAACGAAAAATAAGGGGTTTATGCCCGTTTCCTTTGGTGGGAGTGACCTATTGTTGGCTCCAAAAGATGAAGGTTGGTTTGTATTTGAGAATATTGATTTAAAAGGTGTAAAGGCAGCCTACATAACAGCTGGGTGGCAAGCTCCTCCAAAAGCTGGAGTTCACTTTGAAATGAGGTTGAATGCCCCGGACGGAAAGGTGATAGGTTCTGGTAGCATGCCAACTCCGGTACCAGGTCAGCCTGGTGGTATGATAGCCATAGTCTTTAATAAACCATTGGATGTTAAGGCAAATGAGATTTATTTTGTTCACGTACCGAAAAAAGGAGAGGATAGGGGTGATGCCCCTGTGGCACTGGTCAATGTGCGTTTTGAATGAGATTTATTAAGTGTTTTAAAGAAAAAGGAAAGTGGCTTAATACTTTCCCTTATTTATTCTTTTGCAATGGTATTACCTTGTTCGTCTAACGCTAAAAACGGGTTAAAAGCAATTTCCCATAGGTTTTCGTCCAAATCCGCAATATATCCACTATAACCACCCCAAAAAACTTCCTCGGGTTGTTTTATGATTTTGACACCTTTTTGTTCTAATTCTTTAAAAAGTGCATCTACTTCTTCTTTTGTTCTAGTGTTATATGCTAGAGTAAATCCCTTAAAACCATTACCCTTTGCGTTAATGTGGGCATCTTCAGCAAGTTTTTCCCGGGGATAAAGCGATAATAGGATTCCATTTAATTGAAAAAAGGAAATACTATCATTGCTTGAATCCATGAGTTCCCATCCAAATTTTTCTCTATAAAAGTTGGTGGAAGCCACTAAGTCATTTACCCCCAAACCTACTATTGTGGCTCTTTGTTCCATGTTTATGTAATTTTTTAAAAGATTGTTTTATTATTATGAGGTCTTTTGAGACTTTCAAGAGATTGATGTTTATTCAGCGTGCAGACTATGTTCTAAAATGAAATTTACAATCGGGGTAGGGTCTTCCAAGCTATGTGGATGGTGACCTATTCCCTTTTTTCTAATAATTTTAATATTACCTCCTGCAAGCACAAAATTTATTGCTAACCGTTCTGTGTTTTCAAAATGGGGAACCACTTTGTCATTATCACCATAAACATGAATTACAGGGATTTTTGCCTGGGCCACTTTAACACTCGTATTTATCGGGAATTCACTAAAATCTGAAACAGACTGTTCATCAAGTCCGTAGGCATTTAAACACTCTTGCCATTCTTTAGGGCTTCCGATCCCAGTATATAATCCACCAGGCCAACTTTTGATATCGCAGACAGGAGCATCGGCATAAATGCACGCCACTTTATCAGTATTCTGTGCTGCCCAGTTGTAAATGATTAGTCCGCCTCGACTCAAGCCTTCTAGAACAGCTTTTGAATTGAGTTCATATTTTTTTGTTACAAAGTCATAAAAGTCATTCCATACCTGAACAGCTTTTTGGTTACCATAAAGTCCAGCAACATCAACATATACTAGATGATATCCTTTATCAAGCAAAGCCTCGTCAACCTGTGGCTCATGACCCCAAAAACGTGCACGCCACACCCATTTTCGCGAAGCATTCACGAGGTTTGGAAAAACTACTTTGGCATTTCGACCTTGAAATTCAAACTCTTCAATCTTATATGTTTCAAATGCCTGCTCTTGCGCATTTGCTTCTTGTTGGGTTGACCCTATATAGAGGCAAAAGAAAAAGAGAATTGCGATACCATCAATTTTATTTTTTATCATAAACTAAAATTACGATTTGTTATTAAAAAGCATGAGTTTAGGTATTAACTTTTTTGTAGATAAGATTTCTAATTTGTTTTTAGTGGAATATAGTAAGTGATATGGAAATTTATGAAAAGAACGATTTGTAAAAGTCAATCAGAATTCGCATAACCAATCTAAAGCTTTTTTACTATTTGGGAACATCTTGGCAGTCCATCCCATTCTTTCCATTGCCATTATATAAAATGTCACTAGTGCCTCAGATTGAGAATCTTTAGGTTTTACCATAGCGAAATAAGAACTTGAGCTTATATCATGACTTGGATATAAGTTTGAGATAATCTCAAAAACAACAGAACGATTAATGTCCAAAACCAATAGTGAAGAATCAACAAGAAACTTTGAACTATTGTACTTTTTGCCCGCTACTAATTGTGCTTCGTTTGCTTTGATGGTAGCTTCAGTGTTAAATATGCCTTTGACAGTCATCTTAAGCACCGCTTCATCTTCAAAAAATTCTATTTTCCAATTCATTTAAATAATAATAATAACCCTATAGAAATAGTAGACTAAAATATAAATTTGAAATTAAACCATAAAAAAAGGATAATAAATCAATACACTAAAAGTACATAGAGCTATGACTAAGTTTCTTGCAACCATAATATTGCCTTTCTACCTGAACTGAATATTTCTGCTTGCCACCCAAGATTATTGGTTGCCAATATGTAAAAATGCGCCTTTGCTTTTGTATGGGTCTCTTTGGGTTCAATAATGGCAATTTTGGTCGTGGGATTTAAATTCCATAAACTATATAACTTATTGGGAAGCTCAAACAACTCTGCCCTGCTGGCCCTGACAATCAATTCACCTGAATTTACAAGCCAACCTAGCGAATTATATTTTTCGGACAATTTTATGGCTTCATAGGTTACGTCATATACATCCTGAGCAGTATTTATTCCAACTAATTTTATCTCCACCAGATTTAATTCTGGCTGATAAGTAACTTTTCTACTCGTGTTCATTATTTTATAAAATAAATCTTAAATCTGTTGAACAAGACAACTAAAAATATAAATTTTTGATAGAAGAACACTTATGAAATAAGGTATTTACTTACAAACTCATTCTTTTGAACAGATTAATAACAATACTTCCTAATTGAGTTAAATTATTTTTTGTAATTACGCTTTATGAAAAAAAGCATAATGGAGTTGGAAGATATCTCACGTAAGTTGGAACCAGTTAATAACAAAAGGGCACATTGGAATACTTCTGTACAGAAGTATGCTGACAATTTTCTGGATGAATTCAATCAAAATAACACCTTTGTCGTTTCTGAAAATATGGGTAAAGGTATCCTAGATTTATCTATCGAAGATGAAGGTAAACCCATTGAGGAGGTTTTGCAATGCTTGAAAGAAAATGTGGATACCCCCAATATAAACCCAGCATCTGGTGGTCATTTTGGATACATTCCTGGTGGAGGTGTTTTTACCACCGCTCTTGGGGATTATCTAGCCGCGATAACCAATCGTTATGCTGGCATTTTCTTTGCCTGTCCTGGGGGTGTGCGTATGGAAAATATGTTGCTTCGATGGATGTGTAAGATGGTTGGTTATCCGGTCACGGCCTTGGGTAATTTGACTTCTGGAGGTTCCATTGCTAACCTTTCGGCTATCACTACGGCTAGGGACGCAAAAGGAATTAAGGCTAAAGATGTTGACAGGTGTGTTATTTATATGACCAAGCAGTTACACCATTGTGTGCAAAAATCATTACGGGTTGCTGGAATGAAGGAAAGTATCGTGCGATATATTCCTATGGATTCAAGTTTTAAGATGATTCCTGAAAAACTAAACATCCAAATTGAACAAGATAAAGCAAATGGTTTATTGCCATTTATGGTTTTTGGTTCAGCAGGGACCACAGATACAGGAGCCATTGACCCATTGAAAAAAATAGGGGGTATAGCCAAAGAAAACAAATTGTGGTTTCATGTGGATGCTGCTTACGGAGGGTTTTTTATGCTTTCCAATAGAATAAAGCCTGCTTTTAAGGGCATAGAATTATCCGATTCTATTGCCATTGATCCACATAAAGGTTTGTTTTTGTCTTATGGTATCGGTGCGGTTTTAATAAAGGATACAGACGCTTTGTACCAGACACATCATTATACAGCGAACTACATGCAAGATGCGTTTAACCTAGATGAAGACCCCTCACCTGCAGACCTTTCTCCTGAGCTAACCAAGCATTTTCGTGGACTTCGTATGTGGATATCCCTTCAGTTATTGGGGGTAGCACCTTTTAGGGCCGCTTTGGAAGAAAAAATACTATTGTGCCAATACTTTTATGAAGAAATACAAAAACTGGGCTTTGAAGTGGGGCCAGAGCCAGACCTGTCAATAGCTATCTTTAGATATGTTCCCAAAACCGAAGATGCCAATGCTTATAATTTGAAATTAGTGAAGCAAATTATGCAAGACGGCCGTATTTTTCTGTCATCCACAACAATTGATGGCGCCTATTGGATACGTTTTGCTGTACTATCTTTTAGAACTCATTTGAAGCAAGTTGATTTAGCATTACAATTATTGGGGAACCTTGTAAAATAATTAAAGAAAATTTATTCAGGAATGGATGTTACAATAGCCGCATCGTTTGGATTCAATTGCACCAACAGATAAGAATATTCATTACCATGCTTAATTTCTTGTTTGCTTTTCTTTTTGTTGCCGTTTATATATAAAAATTCATGTCGTCCAGGAATTTGGGCTTTCCACCATATAATTTCTCCTTTAATATTGCCAACTTTAGATTTGTTCAGACCTGTATGAGTAACGGATATTTTATTCGAAAGAATTGGTATTCCCCTCATTTCTGCAGTAACAGAATCATTTTCCAATCGAGAAATTGTTGAAAATGTGTTCATTTCTGCATGTCCATTTATTCCCATTAAACCACGGGTTATATGTTCAATCACCGTAAAGGAATTTTCTGGATAATCCCTTCTTTTATTATTGGGGCCACATAGGTCAACAATCATTTTATTTGCCATTGCCGTATCTCCATTTTCATAGAACATGATTGGTAAGTAAGATTTTAACTCAACAATTAGTTTGTCAAAATTATCTCGGTAATTCTTGATGACTCCATTGATTTTTGATTGATTTTCAATTGCGTCGAAATAATACAAATAATGTAAGAAAGCTTGATCTTCCCCTACCATAAAATAGTCAAAACTACTACCTTTATAAAGTATAGAACGGTACTCCTGTTTTTTAGAATCCCACCAAAACCTTTTCATGAACTCACGTTCCTCTAAAGCCTTTTTCTCATGCAATTTTGATTTTAAAGAATCACCGGAAATTTTTAAAATCTTCGCATAGGATTCATGAGCAGCAATCAGTGATGCGGTCATATCTATACCTAGTAATGTTTCTCCTCTCCCGCCTTCATTGTAAGTAGGGATGCCGCGTTTATTTCCAAATCTTGGTTTTGAGTTCTCTTTTTTTATATGCATAGATCGGTCTCGTGCTAAAACCTCATCGGCACCTAAATCCCAATGATCAATATATTGGTTCATGCTAAGGTCATAGAAATTTTGAAAATCGGGATGCTCTAGATATTCCTTATTTCCTGTCCATTCATAAAGGCGGAAAGCATTAAAAAGCACATCAAAATTTGCAGGAAGATTGTACCAAAAATCTGTTTTACTTTCATAATCTACCGGTGCAGGCCTATTATGTCTATTTATTTCCCAATAGGAGCAATAATCCATTTCAGGATCTATGTTTTGAGCAAACTTCAAAAACATATTGTGATTATGTTTTCCTAAACCTAGGATTTCTGCACCTATTGCTTGATGTGATACATCTCTCATACAAAAAGCCTCTCTATTAGGTAGAGCAGCTTCATACCACGCTCCCACGGGATCGTTATTGTCATGTGTAAAAGACAGTGCTTTGTCTTTGGCCCAATAGAATGCATTTTCAAGCTCTTTGTTGGAAGAACTAAAAGTTAATTCAATTGATTTAGAAGATTCAATTTGATTTTTTGGTTTTTCTGTGGAGTTTCTGCAAGCAATTAAAATCAATACTATTAAAACTGTTAATGTAACTTTATTCCTCATTTTTTTGCCTATTTCAATTTCAAGAGATTATAACATGAAATTTTATATTCTCAATACATTGTATTCTTATTTTCCGAACTTTTTGGGATTTCTTGCATAGCATCCCAATGTTCCACGATTTTTCCATAACGATCAAAACGGAAAAAATCCATTGTGACATATTCCATATCATCTGGCCAAATTTGATGTGTATGTAATGCAACTAGATCACCTTCACTAATAACACGAACAAATTCTATGGATTTTTTTGGGTATTCATTTTGCATTCTTTCAAAATAAGCGATGAAAGGCTTTTTGCCATCTCCCACAAGCGGATTATGTTGTATGTATTCATTCCCTACAAACAATTCAACCGCTCGCTTGGGGTTACCTTCATAAGCCATTTTATAAAATGCGATGGCGTTTTTCTTATTCTGGTTTAAATTATTGCTCATAATTTGTTTTTAAAATGACTTCAAGCTCTTCAATTTTTCCATCAATATTAGAAGGGATTTCTAAATCCAATATTCTGCACATTAAAGGATAAATGTGAATATTCTTTATAGATGGTAAGGCATAACCTTTTTTAAAAGCTGGCCCATTTGCGTAGAATATTCCATGCATATCTTTATGAACAGGGTCATAACCATGAACTCCAACTGTTGTTATGGGAAGATTCTTCAATGCTTCGATTTTCTGTTTTTTTGAAAAGTAATATCCAAAATCTGGTATGACCTGTATGGTTCCCCAATTCTTGTTTTTTGGGTTATACTCGAAGCCTGGTGTATTTTCGGTTTTATATATTTTGAAGTTATGTTCTTTGGCTTTTAAATAGTTATAAACGGAATCAGTAGACACATCTTTTTTTGGGTGAACATTAACGATGGCACCATTGTTAATAGTTGAATATAAACTTGTATTCATGATATCTTCTACGGCTATATATTTAGAAGTTGATAGTGCAGACATACCGTGATCAGAAACTACCAAAAAGTTAATAGGGAGGCCTGTCTTTGCTGCACCTTTGAACAAATTGCCCAAATGATTATCCAGGTCAAATAATGCTTTTTTGAGTTTTTCATCATTGTTTGGTCCAAAATCATGACCAACATCATCCATATCAGAAAAGTACATGGTAATAAGATGTGGCCTTTTTTTCTCAGGTAAGGCTAGCCACTTTAAGGCTTCTTCTACCCGTACATTATTTTTTATACTTCCGTCATAAGTATGATAATAGGTTGGTCGTATTCCTTGCACATCTGCTTCCGAGCCTACAAAGAAGTAACTGGCAGACACCATATTGGCTTTATCCGCCTGTACCCATATGGGCGATCCTCCATAAAAAGACCCGTCCTCGACCATTTCACGATTCCCTATTTTGTACGTAACATCCTTTTCATTGCTATAGAAAGAGTTTCCCAATATACCATGATTGTCAGGGTACATACCTGTGACTATGGTATAATGGTTAGGGAATGTTTTTGACGGGAAAGAAGAAATCAATGACTCAGCCTGTACACCATTTTTTATAAAGTTGCTCAAATTGGGAGGATTGTACCGCTCAACGTAGTCCCAACGAAAGCCATCGAGGGAAATTAAAACCAAATAAGGTTTTTCAATTGCAGTTTTTGAATTAGTAGTTGGCTTTGAATCAACCACACTTGTTTTGGATTTGCAGGAGGAAAAAACTAGGGTAGCTATTACTAAAGTGAGTACTCGTTTGAAAATCGTTTTTACCATTTACTTCTGATTTTTGGTTGCAATATTAGATTTGTCAATGTCAAGCTCCTATGAGCTTAAGTCAACCTTAAAATTAGCCATTTGATTTCGTATAATAAAAACATAGATCATGATAAATGTTAGCTTTTATATCTTGAATAAAGGATAAGTTTGTCCTAATTAATTAAACATTGAAATTATGAGTACCAGTAAAGAATGCCTTGTTTGTAAGAAATCTGCAAATGAAATTCCGGTAACAAAGTTTTATCATAAAGAAACAGAGTTTTATATCTGTCCACAACATATGCCCGTTATAATTCACAATCCACAGCAATTGGTTGGATTATTGGAAGGGGCAGACGAGATGGAAGGTGTTTAAACATAAAATCACCTAACAACCAAATTTCGGTGGTCTGAAGATATTTTATTGATTCAACTTTCTGGTTATTATCCATTCCTCCATAGCCTGAGGGGACATGATTGAAGGGTCTCCGAGGTCTTTGTCCTCAACATCTATAAGTTCTTCGGGTAAGTGGTTTATCAGTAGTTCTAAATCATGGTGACTTTCTATTTGCTCCATCACTACTTTTGCCATTTCTTCGTTATGGGAAATATTTCTTGCACGAACCGCTTTTACCAAACCTTTCAATAAGGTTTCCCAAGTGGTCATGGGTCCCTGTACGATGGAAGCAGATTCGGCAAAGGAATCTATAAACGCAAAAGGGACTTTTGCAAACTCTTCTTCCATTGCTATGACACAGGCTATCCAATCTGAATCGAATGAAAAATCGTAAACAGATGGATTCTTCAGTATTTCTGATAAAATATCTTTGTGATACAATTTAAAAGCTGCTTGGGAATCGCGGATATCCCTTGAAAAGATGCTTACCCCAATCATGCGTTGCATGTGCCGCAGTGCTTTAATACCAATTCCCCATCGGTTCTCTTGTTTTACCAAAACTGCGTTAGGGTCTTTTCTGTTGCCAAGGACGACTTTGTAACCATGCTCAATATGTGGTCTTAGAAGTAGTCCTGTCTGCGATAAATGAACAGAATTATCAGCATCCGTATAAACAATGAGGTCAACGCCGTCTTCCAACGCTTTTGAGCACCCCAATAAAATGGCACCTCCTTTACGGGAATCCTTGGCAGACGCCAAGTTTTTCAACGGAGGCTTTTTTGAGGGTAAATTATTTTCTAAGAACAGTACTTTAATTTTATCTGCATGCACAGATTCTTTTTTTATTTTCTCCGCCATCGTGCCACTGCCATGCGGGCAACCATCATCTACAGCGTATAATTTCCATGCTATTTCAGAATCTTTAAATAGCCAATTGAGTTGTTCTAATTTTACGTTCAATAAATCTTCCCCATTTGGATTGTCATCACTTTTCTTTTGTAGGCGATTTTGTTCCCCCCACATAGCGAATACCACACCTATTTTCAATTTGCGATTACAAGAATCAATGTACTGTTTGGAATCTGCTATTTTCGCTGCAATGCGAAACGACAAAGGGCTACTTTTTTCATTTCCCAACTTTAAGGTATCAGCAATGGAAAAACTTTTAATTTGGTCAACAAGGTCATACAAATAGACCTGATCTTCTGCCGATGTCAAATCAAAATTTTTCTTACTTGATTCACATATTTGGGCGAGTGATGTATTCATAGGGGCATGAGAAATTTAAACCCAAAATTACGGAGGTTCTGCTTTTTATGAAACTAAGTATGTATAGAATTTAAGTATTTTCACTTTTCGAGCTTGATTGTAAAAACGGGAGAACATCTTTGATGCTTTCCTACTTGTAATTTAATTGTCTGGTTTAATTTCAATATAAAAGTTCTTGTCTATTTGTAGGGTTGAAAGATCACCTTCAATTGATGTAGTTTGCCAATCTTGGGTTGGGTCTATCCATTGCACTTCTCCATCTATAAAAAGACGTATGGGCATTTTAAACTCATCTACAACGTTGGTATATCTATATTCAAGATTTTTGCCATCTATTTTATATTCCAATGTCGGTATCATAATAGTACGCAAGTATTGATCAAAAATAGTGGAGAGATCAATGCCTGTTTTATCTATTAAATATTGCTCTATTTGGGCAGAGGAAACGGTCTGGTGATAAAAATCTTTATTCAATCCTCGTAATATCTGGCGCCATTTCTCATCATTATCAACCAGTTGACGAATGTTATGCAACAAATTCGACCCTTTATAATACATATCTCCTGATCCTGAATTGTTCACATTATAATGCCCAATAACCGGACGGTCATTCTGAATGTTTTTACGTAGGCCAATTACATACTCTTCAGCGGCCTTTGTGCCAAAATGATAATCCAAATACAGGTTTTCAGAATAGGAGGTGAAGCCCTCATGTACCCACATATCGGCAATATCAATATCAGTGATATTATTGGCAAACCATTCGTGGCCACTTTCATGAATTATTAAAAAATCAAAGAGTAATCCCCAACCGGAACCAGATAGATCTCTTCCCAGATAACCATTTTGGTAATGGTTGCCATAAGTTACCGAACTTTGATGTTCCATACCCAAATAAGGTACTTCAACCAATTTAAAACTATCTTCATAAAAAGGGTAGGGGCCAAACCAATGCTCAAAGGCCCGCATTGTCATTGGTGCTTGCTTAAACTGTTCTTTTGCCTTTTCTAGATTATCTCGTAATACGTAATAATCCATATCCAAAATGCCCTTCTCTCCTTTATATTTTTCACCAAAATGTACATATTCACCTACATTCACATTTACCCCATAATTGTTGATTGGGTTGGCAACAAACCAATGATAGGTATTGGTATCCTCTTCTACTTTAAGTAAACGACCATTGGAAACATTCATGAGTCCTTTAGGTACTTTAACACTCATGGCCATACTATCGACCTCATCGTACATATGATCTTTATTGGGCCACCAAACACTCGCTCCCAGACCCTGACAGCTCGTGGCGACAAAGTGTTTGCCGTTTTCATCTTTTTTCCAAGAGAATCCGCCATCCCATGGTGCTCTTTCAGCTTCTTTGGGATGGCCCGAATAATGAACGATAATCTCATTAAAATCCCCTTTCTTCTGTTTCTTTCTCAGTTTAATGAAATGGGCATTGCCGTTGGATTCTACTTTCAGTTTTTTTCCATCTTGAGTGACTTTCTCTATTTGTAATGGTGGTTGTAAGTCAATCTGAAGAACTTTTTCCTCCTCTAACACCTTATAACGAATAAGGTTAGTACCTGAAATATATTTCTCATCAGGTTTCACTTCAATATCCAAATGGTAATAGTTTAAATCCCACCAGGCACGTTCTGGGGTAATGCTTCCGCGGAGTGTATCCTGTTCGGTAAACTCTTGTGCTGGTAGTCCTAATACCACTAGGAACATGAATATTGATAGAAAATGCTTTTTCATATATTATCTCATTATTGCATTAGGGAATACTACTGGACTTTCAAAACCATCTTTACCAATTGCTGAAACACCAAAGAGGAAGTTATCAATTACAATTCCTTCTAATGTGAATTCGGTTATATCACCCACATCTCTGCTGTGCTCCCAATTTGGTGCAGTAGTATCTCTCCAGTAGATTTTATAGCTGACCGCTCCATCAACTTTACTCCATAACAATCTTGCCGAAGGCTCCACAATGCCTCCTATTTTTACTTTTTTTGGTGCCGGAGGGGCCCAGGCAATCGATGCCAGGTTTATAGCATTTACGGCAGTTAATTTAGTTGCATAATCAAAATTTACATGCTCTAGAACATCCCCATAGTTTATACCATTTTCAGTTCTAATATCTTGATGCTGCTGAGTATAGTTCTCATGAGCCTCCATAATTCTAATCCCAGCATAACCAGCATCATTAAAAGGTCTGTGGTGACCACCGCGGCCAAACCTGTCCAGTCGATATATCATTTTAGGATTCATTTCTGGCATATAAGTTTTTGTGGTCTTATAAACATACCGAGCCAATTGTCTTGAAATTCCGTCCACTTCCCCACCATAAAATCGTCTTGCATTACGTTGTTCCTTGGTTTCGGTAGGTGGGACAGGTTCAGAAAAAATACGGAACTCACGGTTATTTATAACGCCGTCTACTCCAGTTATATTCCCGATCATATCATTGTTCATGATTCCTATAATCTCCCAGCCTTTCTCTTTGGCATAAGCAGCCAATCCTTTACCACCAAAAAGGCCTTGTTCTTCACCTGAAAGCCCAACATAAATAATGCTGTTTTCAAATTTGTATTTTGATAATACTCGTGCCGCCTCCATTGTTCCAGCCATTCCGCTGGCATTGTCGTTGGCACCAGGCGAGTCTGAAGTGAAATTGTTGGGGTCACTTACCCGAGAATCAATATCACCACTCATTAAAATATAGCGATTTGGGTATTTGGTGCCACGCTGAACAGCAACAACATTTACAACCATCACATCATGAACAATACGTTCTCCTGTTCCTTTTTTCACGAAATCTTTTTGATAGAACACCTCAAGGCAATCGCCACAAGCATCTGAAGTCTTTTCAAATTCACTTCTGATCCAACGCCTTGCTGCGCCAATTCCCCTGGTTTTGGAAACCGTATCACTTAAAGTATGTCGTGTTCCAAAATGGGCTAGTTTGGTGATGTCAGATTCAATACGTTCCATAGAAACAGCATTGATAATATCATAGATTCGGGAATCGGTTTGAGAACATACTAAGATTGGGATAAGTAGAAATAAGGGGAATAGTGATCTTTTCATTTTCAAGGGTTGTTATTTAAGGTTTGAAGTTAATTATTTCTTTAACGAACAAAGGTGACTTTAACAATTTTGCCGTTTTCTATTTCGTAGATTGCAATGGCACTAAAATTGTTTCCGTCCATAGTGACAAGTTCTTCATCAATGATTTTGTTTCCTATTATCATGCGATTTTTAATTTCGCAATGCAAATCTGGTGTGGACTCAAAAAATGGTCCATATTGCTCTCTCATTTTGTTAATTCCTTCAAATCGCAATTCATTAGGGAAATTGTAAACCTTAACATCGTCGGAATATGTGTTTGAAAACGATTCAATATCTCTCGCATTGTAGGCATCCAATTGGTCTTGCACTACTTTTTCTACATCTGTTTTGGTAGGATTGTCATGAATGAATGTCATGCTGGATATTCTTCCGTTTGCTACTTCGTAAATAGCAACTTGTTTATGTGATTTGCCTGACACAGTAGCTAATTCCTCATCTATTACTGTGTTGTTCAATATAATACGCTTTAAGACTTTAACTTTGGAGTTGGGATTCTTACTAAAAAACCGCTCATAGCCTGCTTTCATTCTTTTCTTTCCCAAAGATATAGTGTCATTTGGGAATCTTCGTACCAGTACATTTTCTGAATAGCAAGAGACGAAGGCATCAAGATTTCCGCTGTTAAAAGTTTCCACTTGTTTTTGTACTATATATTCTGGGGATTCCTCAGCGACCAACACCAATTTAGAATTGTCACTGTTTGCCGCCATTCTACTGATATTATTGATGTTCTTATTCGTGAAATGGGCAATGTTGTTCCAATTTTCATCCGTTTTAGGATTGAATTTTAATAAGGTTTTACCATAACCAGTTAAAAGTGTTCCATCATTCAACCAACATACGTCCTGCGATTTTGGAGTGAGGTTGATGATTTTTTTGGCTTCTCCAGATTCAATATCGTAAGACATGAGCACATTTGTCTTGTCCCCAATCATCACAAAACTTATTAATTTGGAATTGGGGATTTTGTGCAATGATCTTCCCACTTTTTCGTACACAGTTTGGTGTAAGTTATCTTTTAAATTGATTACGATTAAATCCATTCTATTTTCAATTAAAACCGTGGCAATCAACATATCTGGGGCGTACCATAAATGATATCCAATTTTTAGGTCTTTGATCAGTTCGGTTGAATTTCCGTTTTCGGAATCATAACTGTACAATCGCTGTAATCCTGTGGTGTCCAATCGAATGGATGAAAATGCTTCTTTGTTTGGGACTTTAGTGGGCGAGTATTCGCTGCCAATTTTAGTGTCATTTAACCAAGTACTGTTTTTAGAAATAATATCATATTTGGCAACATCGGTTTGTTCATTTCGTGTAGAAGCAAACAACACTGTATGATTGTCATAAAATGAAGGTTGATTGTCATAACCTTCATTATTACTTATGTTAATGGCATTAACAAATTCTAATTGATCATTGGGTTTTTGAATATCCACCAAAAAGAGATCGGTATTCGTTTGGCAATAGACGAAAAGATGAAGTAGAAAAAAAGTTAAGGTACAGGCATATTTCATTTCAGGAAGATAAAAAAATCCTATCATATACTTCAAATCAGCCTTTTTGTTTTTCAATCCGTAAATCGCTTTAGCAAATCGCGCACGGGCTTAATACCATTAACATAGAACCTAGCTTGTGTCTTTTGTCTTCCAACCTTAACGGTGACAGTGCTTTCGGGAAGTTCTTGGAACATGAATTCGTCGGTCCAATCATCACCAATGGCAAAGACAAAGTCATAATCATCTTCCCCCATTACACGCACCGTCGCGCGCCCTTTATTCACATTGCTGCTTTTAATCTCCATGACTTTGTTCCCATTCAAAACACTTAGGTCATCATTAGCAATTAAACTGGTCAATACGGTATTTAATTCATTTGCTCTGAGGTTGCCGAAATCTGGATCGGTTTTGCGGTAATGCCATGCAAGGGAATAGTTTTTTTCTTCGATGAAACTTCCTGGAGTTCTATCAACGAATGACTCAAGTACCGGACGTATTTTTTCCATCCAGTCGTTTTTTACATTTTCGAGCATTCTAAAATCTTCTCCGTCTTGCGAAATCCAGACTCCGTGCTCAACAATCATATTGTACTTTTTATGCAGGAACCATTTGGTGAAGGTGTCCTTGTCTCGGCCACTGACCAAATAAAGGTCTGTGTTTTCCATACTATTTAGTGCATCAAGCAATCCGTAAAGTTCCTTATCTGGACCAGCTTTTTGTGGATCTACATGAAATCCTGCCAAAGTACCGTCATAATCAAGAAAAAGGAGTCGTTTTTTCGCTTTAGAGAAATCCTCCAATACTGTATTAAGCCTGTGTTCCGTCAATCTTTTTGAAACATTTGCCGCATCCCTATCTTTTTGTGCCTGTAATGACGACATAAAATCATTGGCCCATTGCTCTACATTATATCTTGCCAGTCTTTTTTGTAAATGGGTATTCCGCTCTTGTTGTTCTTCAATGGGCATATTGATGGCTTGATTAAGAGAATCAGCAATCTGCTCAAAATTATTAGGGTTTATAAGAAGGGATTCGTTCATTTCGTTTGCGGATCCAGCCATCTCACTAAGAATCAAAACCCCAGTTTTATCGGTTCGTGTAGCTATATATTCTTTAGCCACCAAATTCATTCCATCTCGCAATGGAGTTAACCAGGCAATATCACTTGAAGTGTAGAGGTCAATAAGGTTCTCAAATGGTACAGAACGATAAAAGTACCAAATGGGTGTCCAGCTTACTGTGGAGAAATCGCCATTGATTCTACCCACCAATTCATCAATTTCTTTTTTCAATAATTGATATTGGGGTACATTGGAACGGGATGGAACCGCCAAAATGATAAGCCGCACTTTCTCTTTGTATTGAGGATACTTATTTAGAAAATATTCGAATGCGTTCAAACGTTTGGCAATACCTTTAGAATAGTCCAAACGGTCAATAGAAAGGATTAATTTGGCATCAGGTGTTGAGCGTTTATGGTCGTTTAAACGTTGCTGAAGGTCAGACTGCTGTGCTGTCGTATTTTTTTGATGTTCTTTTGCCGCATTACTGAATTTCTTATAATCGATGCCCATAGGGAAAGAATCTACCTTAATAATCCTATTATCAAGATAGATGTCATTGAAACTAACCTCTAATCCTAATAACCTCCTTACAGAACTAAGAAAGTGCCGTTCATAATCATAGGTATGAAAACCTATTAAATCAGCCCCTAAAAGCCCTTGCAGCAAATCTTCGCGCCAGGGTAAAGTCCTGAAAATCTCAAATGAAGGAAAAGGGATATGAAGAAAGAAACCAATGGAAATATTCGGGCGTTTTTCGCGTACCATTTGCGGAACCAACATTAATTGATAATCATGAACCCAAATAGTGTCATCATCGTCGGCACTTTCTAAAATGGCATCTGCAAATTTTTGGTTTACCGCTTTATATATATTCCAGCTATCTAACTCAAACTCAGAATATTCGAGGAAATAGTGAAATAATGGCCAAATAGTACGGTTACTGAACCCAAAATAGAATCCATCTACCTCCGCAGAACTCAAATTAACTTTTGAGGAGCCATGTTCAGCCAGTGCCTCATCAATTTTGGGAGCCAATTCCTTGGGAATTTCTTCATCGGTTAAACCACTCCAGCCAATCCAAAGACTATCACCCCCGGAGTGAACAGATTTCATTCCTGTAGCCAAACCTCCTACACTTGGTATCGCGGATATGGTTCCATTGCTGATTTGTAATTGAACAGGTAGTCTATTTGAGATTATGATAGTTTTAGCCATAAAGAGGATGATTTTGACGTGTTTTGGCGATTGTTTCTTTAAATTTCGTCAAATTGCATGGTAAAAACAATAATTAAGGGGCTTTTAGTGGATAATTGATATATGGACAATTTAGATTACGGAATTATTGGAAATTGTAGGAGTGCGGCATTAATATCGAAAACCGGTTCACTGGATTGGTGTTGTCTTCCAGAGTTTGATTCTTCATCGGTTTTTGCTAAACTATTGGATGAGGAAATAGGCGGAAGCTTCGAGATTAAAGTAGCTGATAATTATACTATTGAGCAGCGTTATAAAAAGAATACTGCAGTATTGATTACGAAGTTTTCGGATGATGAGAACATTTTTGAAGTACACGATTTCATGCCTCGATATTACAATGAAAATGGGGGTTATCATTCACCCCCAGAATTGGTACGCTATATAAAACACATTAAAGGTAAACCGAGCTTCAAGGTATTTTACGATCCTAAATTGGAGTATGCCCAAGGTGAGACGACAACTTACGTGAAAAGGAATTTTGTAGTAAGCAGAACCAATGCAGTGAAATTCGATACCATTTTTCTATACACTTCCTTTAATAAGAACGCAGTGGTCGAAGGCAGAGAGATAGATGTTACTGAAAACGGTTATTTTCTTTTAGGATATAACGAGAAAATCCTGCAGCCTACAATTCGGAAAATCTATTTGGACCTTGAACGAACAAAAGTTTATTGGTTAAACTGGACGAATAGGACGCCAACCTATAAAAAATACAATGACGAAATACTAAGAAGCGCAATCACATTAAAATTATTGAGCTATGATAAAACTGGAGCGGTTTTGGCAGCGGCTACAACATCTTTGCCGGAGACCATTGGTGAAGTAAGAAATTGGGATTATCGTTTTTGTTGGATTAGGGATGCCTCAATGGTCATTAAAGTGATGGGAGGTCTTGGTCACAAGAATGTTGCGGGTAGATATTTGCAGTTCATTATTGATTTGATTCCTGATAAGGATGAAAAATTACAGATAATGTATGGTATCAATAAAGAAAAGAAGTTAACCGAGGAAACTTTGGATCACTTAAGCGGTTATAAAGGGTCAAAGCCAGTTAGAATAGGGAATGCCGCATATAAGCAAAAACAAAATGATATTTACGGAATTTTAATGGATGTCATTTATGCCCAATTAGCAAAATTTAGTACTGATATTGAAAATGGAGAGGAGTTATGGGGAATTACCAAGGGCATAGTTTGGATTGTTTCACGGCATTGGCAGGAGCCTGATAAGGGTATTTGGGAATTTCGAGAAGAAGATCGGCATTTCACCTTTTCCAAAGTACTTTGCTGGGTGGCAATTGATCGAGCAATAAAAGTGGCGCGTATATTAAAGAAAACCAGGAAACTGGAAGCTTGGACAAAATTGGAGCAGGAAATTAAAGCTGATATCCATGAAAATTCTTGGAACAATGAGGTAAATGCCTTTACGCAATCCTATGGTTCCACACATTTGGACGCATCAGTTCTACTTATGGAATCTTATGGGTTTATTCATGCAAAGGACCCTAAGTTTGTACAGACTGTAATGGCCATTGAAAAGGATTTGAGCAATGATGGTTTACTGTATAGGTATAAAAACAAAGATGACTTTGGTTTGCCTTCATCATCTTTTACAATCTGTACATTTTGGTTTATCAATAGTTTGTTTAAGATAGGTGAGGAAGTGAAAGCTATGGCCCACTTCGAAAAATTATTAAGTTATAGTAACCATTTAGGTCTCTTTAGTGAAGATATTGATTTTAAGACAAAAAGATTACTAGGAAACTTTCCTCAAGCGTATTCCCATTTGGCATTAATCGAATGTGCGGTTAACTTTTCAACAAAAGATACAGAGGAAAGAATCCTCGAATCTATGAGAGAGTAATACCGTTCTTATCGGAATAGCGAAAGGGAATAATTTAGGATTTCAATGTAAGTGCGATTCCTTTTATTATTTCCAATAACTGTTCTAGATGCTCACTTGTGGTAAACGGGTTCATTATTGTGGTTCTGAGGTAATGAACTCCATTCACTTTGGTTTGAACTATATAATATTCACCTTCTTCCAATAGCTGTTGCCTAATGGTTGCGTTAAGTTCATTCAACTCAATATTGTTGAGAATATCATCGATGTATCTAAAACAAACAATGTTTGACATAGGTTTTATGGCCAATTCAAATTGCGGGTTTGCCAAGATTAATTCACCAAACTGATGCCCAAGGTCGTACAAAGTAGTAACATATTCATTAAAAATACCTTCACCATAAGTTTTCAGTAAGGTAAACCACTGAATACTCATCATGGTTTTGGTACATTCAAATGTTCGTTTGGCGTAATTGTACCAATCTTCATCTTCTGATTGTTGCAAAAGGTAATCTGCCTTTTGACTAAACGTCGAATGTGAATGATTTCCATTTTTATAAAGTAGGGCAGTGGTGATGATTGGCATCATCATCATTTTGTGACCATCAATAACAACTGAATCGGCCCGATCTATTCCTTTTACCGTATGTTTATATTTTGGTGAGAAGATAGATGCACCTCCGTGGGCACCATCAATATGAAACCAGAGATTGTGTTTCATACTAAAATCAGCTATGGCCAATAAGTCGTCATACATTCCGGTAGCTGTTGAGGGTGCACTACCCACGATTGCAAAAACGTGGATGCCTTCTTTTTGTGCTTTTTGATAGTGTTCCTCTAATTGGGAAACATCCATATTATAGCTTGAACTTGCCGGAATTTTAATAACACCTTTATCACCAAGGCCCATTATTCGAGCAGCCCTATCTACGCAGTAATGGGCTTCCTCATAAACCATAATGCCCAAAGATTCCTGATGTCCGTCATTCCAAATATCATGCTCAACTTTCACTTTTCTTGCGGTTAGTAATGCGGTCAAATTTGCAAGTGTACCTCCTGATGTCAAAAAGCCTCTTGATTGTTCGTCATACCCAATTTTGGAACAAATAAACTCAGTGATTACTCTTTCTATTGCTGAGGGAGCCATGCCCATTTCATACACCGCCATCCCGTTATTCAATAAAGAGCTAATGAGTCCTCCTAAGGAAGCCAAGGGTGCAGCTGGGCTCACTTGATGTCCAATATACTTGGGGTTATGAACGTGAGTGGTTCGTTTTACTATTTCCGTAAAAAGTTGGGAGCTCTCTCCATTTTCTAGAAAACCATTCCAAAAAGCATATTCATCTTCTGGCAAGTTCCAATTTATAACCTTCTTTGATTTACCATTTAGAGTAGCATCCAAATGGTCTGCCAATTGGTCGACTAACTCATGACCTCTTTTTCTAAAACCTTCTGGTGAATATGCAATTTTCAATAAAGATTTGTCCATAAGCCTAAATTATGAAGTAGTTAAATATAAATGAAATCTAACCATGTAAATTATGAACAAAACCCATAAATAGACTAATAACTTCTTGTTATAAATGAGTATGATTTCGTAGATGTTTGTTAAATTTGATGTGCTAAATAAAACGCATTTATCATCATGAAAATAAAACATATATTAAGTGTATTTCTTGTTATTGGTCTCTTATGGTCGTGCAAAGAAAAAACAGAAGAACCTGAACAGGTTATAGTAGAAGAGAAGTTCGATTACCTAGTTGACCAATTTGCAGATATTAAGATACTCCGTTATCAGATTCCGGGATTTGATGAAATGACCTTAAAGGAAAAGCAATTGTTGTATTACATGACCCAAGCTGGTCTGGCGGGTAGAGACATTATGTGGGATCAAAACTATCGCCACAATCTAGAGATAAGAGACGCTCTTGAAAATGTTTATACTTCCTATGCAGGTGAAAAGACCGGCAAGGATTGGTTGGCGTTTGAGGAATACCTGAAAAGAGTATGGTTTTCAAATGGAATACATCATCATTATTCCAATGATAAAATCAAACCAAAATTCAATGCTGATTTCTTGACCTATTTATTAAAAGAAACAGATACTAATCTTGAAGGGGAGGCCTTTGATGTTATTTTCAATGAAAAGGACGATAAAAAGGTAAATAAGAAAAAAGGGGTTGATAATGTAGCGTCTTCTGCAATCAATTTTTATGACCCATCAATAACAGATGCAGATGTTGAGGCTTTTTATGCCACGGCCGATAAAGGTCCCAAAGACAGACCTATTGAAGCAGGTTTAAACTCTACATTGGTCCGCGAAAATGGAAAAATCGTTGAAAAAGTCTGGAAATCAGGTGGAATGTACGGTACTGCTATCGATGAAATAATAAAATGGTTAGAAAAGGCCAAGAGTGTCGCTGAAAATGACAAGCAGGCCAAAACATTAGGTCTATTGGTTGATTATTATAAAACTGGTGATTTAAACATTTGGGATCAATATTGCATTGAATGGGCAACTTCCACAGAAGGTAATATTGATTGGATCAATGGCTTTATTGAAGTTTATAATGACCCAAAAGGCTATAGAGGTTCTTATGAAAGTATTATTCAAGTGAAAGATTTTGAAATGTCCAAACAAATGGCGGTCCTTTCTGAAAATGCACAATGGTTCGAGGATAATGCCCCATTAATGGATTCCCATAAAAAGGATAGTGTTGTTGGTATTTCTTATAAAACTATTAATGTCGCAGGTGAGGCAGGAGATGCGTCGCCAAGCACTCCAATAGGAGTGAACCTACCAAATAACAACTGGATTCGTCAAGAGCACGGCAGTAAATCTGTTTCATTAGGGAATATCATTGATGCCTATAATAATGCAGGTGGAAGTGGTAGATTAAAGGAATACGCATATGATGCCGAGGAAATAGAGCTTGAGGAAAAACATGGAAAATTGGCCGATAAATTACATACAGCACTACATGAAGTAGTTGGCCATGCTTCCGGACAGATTAATCCAGGAATTGGCCAGCCTAAAGAAACCTTAAAAAATTATGCTTCCACTATGGAAGAAGGTAGAGCTGACTTAGTTGGACTTTATTATTTAATGGATCCCAAATTACAAGAACTTGGTTTAGTTGAAAATTCGGAAGAAATAGGCAAAGCTGCTTATGATGGCTACATTAGAAATGGTCTAATCACACAATTGGTACGTATTAACCTCGGTGATGATATAGAGGAAGATCATATGGTAAACAGACAATGGGTATCTGCTTGGGCTTTTGAAAAAGGGGCAGCTGATAATGTGATAGAGAAAATCGAAAAAGATGGTAAAACCTACTATAACATCACTGATTATGCCAAGCTACGGGATTTGTTCGGCCAGTTATTGAAAGAAACACAACGCATAAAATCCGAAGGCGACTTTAAAGCCGCCCAGGATTTGGTTGAGGGCTACGGCGTAAAAGTTGATCAAGCATTACATGCTGAGGTTTTAGACCGTAATCAGCAATTTAAATCAGCACCGTACAGTGGTTTTGTAAACCCTGTTTTGGTTCCTGAGACCAATGATGCTGGAGAGATTGTGAATATTAAGGTTAAACAACCAGAAAGCTTTGAAAAGCAGATGTTGAAATATGCTAAAATGTATAGCTTTTTAGATTGATTAATACTTACATATAATAATAAAAAGCCGCTCCTTTTGGGAGCGGCTTTTTTAATTGTACAAGGTGTTTACTTTTATTCAGTGACAGCGCGATAGGCGTTTACCCTTCCTTTACCGTGGTAAAGACTGGCTCCGTTACCGTCTACTTTATCAGCAGTATTCGTTATTTGTTGGGTCACTTCGTGTGGATCCATCGAACCACCATTCTTGCCAATAATCAAAGCAGCTACTCCCGCAACATGTGGCGATGCCATACTGGTGCCCGCACTCCAAAACCAACTCCCACCAGGATTAGTGCTAAGGACCATATCATATACATAAGTAGAAGTAAACCCATCGTAATAGGCATCAAAATCTCCTCCTGGAGCAGAAACCGTAACATGACTTCTGCCATAATCTGAATAATGAGCTGGAATATCCAAATCACTTGAAGGGTATTCAAACAGGTTATAGGGTGCTGTTGCAGAAACGGAAATTACATTATTGAGACTCGCTGGTAGTTTAACTGCGGAGCCATTACCATCAAGGTTAGTGCCGTCATTACCTGCGGCAACAACAATAGTTGTACCATTCCTATATGCAAAATTGATGGCTCTTTGTTGTGCGTGCCTAATTTCAGCAATGTATTTCCCAGGAACTTTGATAACCGATCCATCATCAAGGGTTATAAAGCCGTTTTTATTAAATGTGGCTCCTAGACTCATATTTATTACATCAGCATCTATAAGAGCTGCATATACAATACCATTGTTGATACTGCTAAAAGCTCCTGACCCAGTAAACTCTGAAAGTACCTTTACGGCAACTAATTCTGCATTAGGTGCCACACCTATCACTCCGAATTGATTGTCAGCAGCAGCGATGGTACCGGAAACATGGGTGCCATGATTAAAATTGCTATTAGATTGCCAATCTTCAAGTATACCATTTTCATCATAAACAAATGACCTACTAAGATCTGTATTTAAGTTTGGAGCCAAATCAGTATGACTAGCATCTATCCCAGAATCCAAGACCGCAACTCTAACTCCAGTTCCAGTCTGGCCGGTATTCCATGCTTCAGGTGCATCTATGGCATCCATTCCCCAAAGTTCGTTAAAGAACCATTCGTCACTTCCGATACTTGGAGGTGATGCTTGCTGATGCAATTGTGGATCAATCCACTGTACATTATAATCAGGTACCACGGAGCGAACCATTGATAAGGATTCAATGGATTTACTAACCTTATTACTCGACGAAACCACAACAACTCCAATTTCTGGAGAGACAGATTTGACCGTAGCTCCCATATCTTGCAGATGAGCTTCGAATCCAGCAGAAATACTTTCCTTTTTAAGTATTACCATGTAATCCTTTTTTGAGGAGGATTTTGCATAAACAGCATTGATTTCTTCGCTCTCAAAAATTTCGGTTTCAGTTGAATCAGTTGAACATGATGTTAAAAATAATGATGCCATTAATAATGGCATCCAGCTTCTTTTTAGTGGGGTTAAACTTTTTTTCATTTTCTAATGGTTTTTATAATTTATCGGTTGAAAATATTAATATAATTTAACAAATGCTAAAAAAATTGTGATATAATTAAGAAATGTGCAAATTACTATGTTTGGCATCAAAAAGTTGGTTCAATTAGCCTGAAAACAAAAAAACCACCCTCGTACGGGTGGCTTTTTACTTCAGAATAATCAAAAATTTCAATCTGAATTAGTCAAAGGTGTAACCGTTGTCTGCAGCAATCTTATCAGCAATCTGAGTGCGTAAAGCAACTACATTTGGGTTATTGGTATATTTTGTGAAACGCTTAAGTCCCATTAACATCATACGTTGCTCATCACCTTCAGCAAAAGAAATTATGGCTTCTTTTCCTTTAGAAATGGCTATTTCAACAGCATTGTACAAATAAAGTTTAGACATTGCTATCTGAGTAATCTGTGCTTCTTCACCAAAACGTTTGGCATTCTTTTCAGTTCTAAGAATGGTTGATTCCGCCATATAGATTTCGATTAGGATATCTGCGGCACACATCATCAATTGTTGGTGTTTTTCCAATGCAGGACCAAATTTTTGGACAGCACTACCTGCGACCATTAAGAACACTTTTTTTAGTCTGGCCACCAAATCTTTCTCTTCAGCGAACAATTCTGAAAAATCTGGAGCATCGAAAGAAGGAATCCCCATTAATTCTTCGCCAACTTTGGTTGCTGGGCCTAAAAGGTCAACATGACCCTTCATTGCTTTTTTAACCAACATACCTACTGAAAGCATTCGGTTGATCTCATTGGTGCCTTCATAAATTCTTGCAATCCTTGCATCTCTCCATGCCTTTTCCATAGGTGCATCGGCACTAAAGCCCATACCGCCAAAGATTTGTAGTCCTTCATCGGTGGTACTCTGTACATCTTCTGAAACCGCAACTTTTAGAATAGAACATTCAATGGCATATTCTTCAATCCCTTTTAATTCAGCCTCTTGATGTGAATTACCAGCAGCAACACGGAGTGCAATCCGATCCTCTATATTTTTTGCAGCTCTATAACTTGCTGATTCCCCAGCATAGGTATCAGTAGCCATATCTGCAATTTTGCCTTTTATCGCCCCAAAATTGATTATTGGTGTTTTGAATTGAATTCTTTCGTTTGCATAATTAACTGCCTCACCAATGATTCTTCGTTGCGCTTCCAAACAAGCAGCGGCCAGTTTTATTCGTCCAATATTCAAGGCGTTCATGGCAATCTTAAATCCGTTGCCACGCTCAGAAAGCATATTTTCAGCGGGTACTTTTGTATTGCTAAAGAAAACTTGGCGGGTAGAGGAGGAGTGAATACCTAATTTTTTCTCTTCATCACCCATAGTAATTCCATTTTCTGGGTCATTCTCTACAATAAAACCTGTAATGTTCTTGTCGTCTTCAATTCGAGCAAATACAATGAACATATTGCAAAAACCAGCATTTGAAATCCACATTTTTTGACCGGTGATTGAGTAGTGTTTGCCATCCTCGGATAGAACCGCTTTGGTTTTTCCTGAATTTGCATCAGATCCTGCACCTGGTTCTGTTAAGCAATAAGCTCCGAACCATTCACCAGAAGCCAATCTAGGGACATATTTTTGTTTTTGCTCCTCAGTGCCATAAAGTGTAATCGGCATGGTGCCAATACCTGTATGAGCACCAAAGGCAGTACTAAATGAACCTGTGGCACCAGAAATATAGTCACATACCAACATTGTGGATACAAAGCCCATACCCATTCCGCCATAAGCCTCCGGTACAGCAACGGAAAGAAGACCGAGTTCTCCTGCTTTGCGCATACACTCTTCTGTATAGGCATAGTCTTTCTTTTCAAAACGTTCCCAATGTGCCCAAAGTTCGCGATCTACAAATTCCTTTGTGCTATCACGCATCATGCGTTGCTCTTCTGACAAATCCTCCAATGTAAATACATCTTCACACTTGGTTTCCTTAACTAGAAATTGCCCACCTCTTAAAAGGTCTTTTTCTTTTGATTCGGTACTCATAGTCTTAAATTTTTTAAACTTTTCTTATTTCAAAAACTCGTAGATACCAGCAGCCCCTTGACCTGTACCTACACACATTGTTACCATTCCGTATTTGCCCTGCATATCCCTCTTACGCATTTCATCAAATAATTGAACTGATAATTTAGCCCCTGTACATCCTAAAGGATGACCTAATGCAATTGCGCCACCATTGACATTGACAATATCTTGGTTAAGGTCTAATTCTCTCATAACTGCTAGTGATTGGGAAGCAAACGCTTCGTTCAATTCTATTAGCTCAACATCATCTTGTTTTAAACCGGCTTGTTTCAAGGCTTTTGGAATAGCTTTTACTGGTCCTATACCCATGATTCTAGGTTCCACACCCGCTGCGGCGTAGTTGACCATTCTGGCAATTGGTTCAAGATTCAATTCTTTTACCATTTCTTCACTCATCACCATAACAAAAGCAGCGCCATCACTCATTTGAGATGAATTACCTGCGGTTACACTTCCGCCAGCGGCAAAAACAGCCCTTAGTTTCCCAAGTACCTCTTTACTGGTTCCAGCACGGGGTCCTTCGTCTTTAGTTACCGTGTACTTTTTTGTGGCTTTTTTGCCATTATTATCAAGGTATGTTTGCTCAACTTCAATTGGAACAATTTGATCTTGAAAACGATCTTCAGCCAATGCTTTCAATGCTTTCATATGAGAGTTGTAGGCAAACTCATCTTGATCTTCCCTTGACACTTTGAATTCATTGGCCACCGCTTCCGCAGTATTTCCCATGCCCCAGTAATAATCTTCATGACCTGAATTAACTAAATCGTAATTCAACTCAGTTTTATAACCGGTCATAGGTACTGAACTCATACTCTCTGCTCCACCCGCAATAATACAATCGGCCATACCTGCTTGTATTTTTGCTGTTGCGATACCAATGGTTTCAATTCCTGAAGAACAGAATCGATTTACTGTTACTCCGGGGACATCAACAATATCCAAGCCCATTAGAGAAATCAAACGTGCCATGTTCAATCCCTGTGATCCTTCAGGCATGGCGTTACCTACGATGACATCGTCAATACGTTTTTTATCAAAATCAGGCAACTCTTTCATCATGTATTCGATGGTTTCTGCAGCCAACTCGTCGGTTCTTTTAAAACGGAACACACCTTTGGGTGCCTTACCAACCGCTGTCCTATATGCCTTTACTATATATGCTGTTTTCATCTTTTAATTTCTTAATGGTTTACCTGTTTTAAGCATATGCTGAATTCTCTCTAAAGTTTTACGTTCTGTACATAAACTTAAAAATGCTTCGCGTTCAATGTCCAATAAGTATTGTTCGCTTACCATGGTTGGTTCGGAAAGATCTCCACCGGCCATTACATAGGCTAATTTATTTGCTATTTTATGGTCGTGTTCGCTTATATAGTGACTTGCTTCCATAGCATCTGTACCTACCAAGAACATACCCAATGCTTGTTTACCAAGTACCTTGATATCTTTTCTTTTTACGGGTTGTGTATAACCGGCTTCAGCCATCAATTTGGCATGTGCTTTGGCTGTGGCTATTTGTCGGTCCTTATTTACTACAACAATGTCCTTGCCTTTTTGAAGAATTCCTAAATCATAGGCTTCATAAGCAGAGGTCGAAACTTTTGCCATACCAATAGTCAAGAAATATTCTTGCAAAACGTTCAATTCAACATCATTCTTCTTAAACGTATCAGCAGCTCTCAGGGCAAATTCCTTAGAACCGCCACCACCTGGTATAACACCTACACCAAATTCAACTAAACCAATATAAGTTTCTGCAGCGGCAACAACCTTATCAGCGTGTAAGGACAATTCGCAACCACCACCTAAGCACATTCCATGAGGAGCCGATACCGTTGGAATCGCAGAATAACGCATGCGCATCATCGTGTCCTGGAACATTTTTATTGCCATATTCAGCTCATCATATTCCTGCTCCACGGCCATCATGAAAATCATTCCAATGTTGGCACCAACAGAGAAATTTGCTGCTTGATTGCCGACAACCAGTCCTTGAAAGTCTTTTTCGGCTAAATCAACTGCTTTGTTCAATCCTGCTAAAACATCACCACCAATCGTGTTCATTTTGGATTGGAATTCTACATTCAATATACCATCGCCCAAATCTTCAATAACGACACCACTATTTTTGAATACTTCGTTGGATTTACGAATGTTGTCCAAAATGATAAATGAATCTTGACCAGGAACTTTCTCCATGGATTTTTTAGGAATATCGTAGAAATATGTAGCTCCTTCTTTTACCGAATAAAATGAATTTATTCCGGCGGCGGCCATTTCAGAAACCCATGCTGCTGGTTCTTGACCTTCAGCCTTCATGATTTCCATTCCTTTTTCAAGGCCTATGGCATCCCAAATCTGAAAAGGACCATGTTCCCATCCAAATCCCGCTTTCATAGCGTCATCAATCTTATAAAGTTCATCGGTAATTTCAGGAATTCTATGCGACACATAGGCAAATAAGGCTGCAAAACTCTTCCTATAGAATTCGCCCGCTTTATCTTTACCTGAGACAAGAACTTTGAATCTATCAACAACCTTATCAATGGTCTTTGTTAGCTCAAGTGTAGCAAAACTGGCTCTTTTTTTGGTGCGATAGTCCATCGTGTCCAAATCCAAGGTCAGGATTTCACTTTTTCCTTTATCGTTCTTTATTTTTTTGTAGAATCCTTGCCCTGATTTACTACCCAACCATTTGTTTTCCATCATTGTATTGATGAAATCTGGAAGTTTGAAAAGCTCATGTTTTTCATCATCGGAACAATTCTCATAAATACCATTGGCGACGTGCACCAATGTATCCAAACCAACAACATCAACAGTTCTGAATGTGGCGGATTTTGGTCTCCCAATTACCGGTCCACTTAGTTTATCAACCTCCTCAACGGTCATTCCCATGTCTTTCACCATATGGAAAAGACTCTGAATACTGAAGATTCCAATTCTATTGCCAATAAATGCAGGAGTGTCTTTAGCAACCACTGAAGTTTTTCCTAAAAATTGCTCACCATATCCATTAAGGAAATCCAATACTTCAGGTGAAGTTTTTGGACCAGGAATGATTTCAAACAATTTTAAATAACGGGCTGGATTAAAGAAATGCGTTCCACAGAAGTGCTTTTGGAAATCATCACTTCTTCCTTCCGACATAAATTTGATAGGAATACCTGAAGTATTTGAAGTAATCAGTGTTCCTGGAGTTCTATGCTTTTCAAGGTTTTCAAAAACTATTTTCTTAATATCCAATCGTTCGACCACAACTTCGATAATCCAATCTACCTTAGCTACTTTGGAAATATCGTCTTCAAGATTACCTGTGGTTATTCTTGAGGCAAATTTTTGATGATAAATAGGGGATGGCTTTGATTTCAAGGCCGCTGCCAAAGAACTGTTCACCAATCTATTACGTACTGCCTTGTCCTCAAGGGTCATGCCTTTGGCCTTTTCTTTTTCGTCTAGTTCTCGTGGAACTATATCCAATAACAGTACTTCGACACCGATGTTGGCAAAATGACAGGCTATGCCACTTCCCATTATACCCGAGCCAATAACTGCTGCTTTTTTAATATGCTTGTTCATTTATTATAAGCTGTATTAATTAGTTGTTGATTCTTTTATTGTTATGTTTTTTTCAGATATTAACCTATTAATGGTATCCATTACCTCAAAAAAGTTATTCAATTGTTCCTCCGTAACATTTGCTTTGACCTTATCGTTAAAATTGAAAACGGCATTTTTGGAGTCGTTTCTTTTCTCTAGACCAAATTCAGTGAGGTGTATCAAGACTCCTCTTCCATCTTTAGGATTGGGCTTTCTTTCAATCAGCCCTTTTTCCTCCATACTTTTTAAGATCCTTGATAAACTGGTTGCTTCCATTCCCATTTTTGGTCCTAAAGCTGTAGAAGGAGTACCGGTTTTAGGGTCAATACTTAACAAGGTAAAGCCAACAGCCATCGTTGAACCAAATCCCTTAGCTTCTTCATTGTACATTCTAGCAACCGATTGCCAAGTGGCTCTCAGTGTATAATCTATGGTCATTTCTTTCATGCGGGACAAATTGGCTACCAAATATATAAAAATTTATTATGCATGCATAATAAATTTGATAAATTGTTTTACTGTAGATAATTTATTTGGTATGAAGCTTATAGATTGTTTTTCTCCCTTTTTTTGATTTCGCTGGTGAACTTGGTAGAAAACAATAAGGTAAAGATGGAGAGCGGCCCGAGAAGTGTTGGAACCCTATAGATAAGTATGGAATCTGTACCATTTGCTATTGGATATAAGGAATAGCCTAATACAACGCACATGATAAGTAATACAACAATTCCTATGACAAGTAAGGTTCTGCTGTACGTTTTTATCTGATTAGTTGTATAATTTTCAAATGCTAATTTACCGGGATATGTTAATTGTTACTTTTTAAAGAGCACTCTCAATGACCATAAATGTCATTATATAGGCTCATGTATATTTCCTTGATTTTTTTTCTCTTCATTTTCATTGTAGGGGTCAAATGACCTCCATCAATTGTCCAAGCACTGGGCGTAAGCTTAAACATTTTCACCTTTTCCCATTTAGCAAAGTATTCATTGGCAAGGTCAATTTCTTCTTGAAAGCGATTAACTACCTGCTCATGTGAAACAACCTCAGTCATATTTTCGAAATTGAGGTCATGTCTTTTTCCCCATTCTTTAAGGAAATCAAAATCGGGCTGAATAAGTGCTGCTGGCATTTTCTCACCTTCACCGACAACCATAACCTGTTCAATGAACCTAGACTGTTTCAACTGATTTTCAATCAAAGCTGGCGCAACATATTTACCTCCCGAGGTCTTGAACATTTCCTTTTTACGGTCCGTGATCTTTAAAAAACCATCACTGTCTATTTCACCAATATCGCCGGTATGGAAATAATCACCAGTCATTACGGAAGCGGTTTTTTCAGGATCTTTATAATAACCCTGCATCACATTGGGTCCTTTTACCAATATCTCACCATCATCCGCTATTTTCACTTCTACATTATCGATAACCCTTCCGACAGTACCAATTCTAAAGCCTCCATTGGTTTGATCATTTACAGACACAACGGGTGAAGTCTCAGTTAAACCATAACCTTCCATTATGGGCATGCCTGCAGCTGCAAAAATGCGTGTTAATCTTGCTTGTAAGGCTGCACTCCCAGAGACCATCAGCTCCAAGTTTCCACCTAGTGCTTCTTGCCACTTACTGAAAATCAATTTTCTAGCTAGCTTTAATTTTTGTTCATACAGCCATCCGTTGGCACCATAAGGTTCATATTTTAATCCAACATCAACGGCCCAAAAGAATATAGCTTTTTTCAAACCTGTTAAATCACTTCCTTTAGTAACAATCTTATCATAAACCTTTTCATATAAGCGCGGTACGGCTGTCATCACGTTTGGCCTAACTTCTTTAAGATTTTCAGTCATTTTTTCCAATGATTCAGCAAAGTAGATTTCAACACCACAATATTGATATAAGTACAATATCATTCGTTCAAAAACGTGGCATACAGGTAAAAAACTTAAAGCCTTTGAATTACCATTTCTTAGTGGAACATGCTTTTCACTATCAATTACGTTGGTCACAAGATTATTATGGGACAACATTACACCTTTTGGTCTTCCGGTAGTGCCCGACGTGTATATCAAAGTGGCCAAATCAACTGGCAATACGTTGTTTTTACTCTCTTCAACTAAGTTTTGATTGGAAGAATCTTCCCCTGTTTTCAAGACTTCATTCCAGTTCTGGCACCCATCAATAGTATCAAAAGAAAAAACCTCTTTTAAAGTAGGAACATTTTTTTTGATAGCATTGATTTTCGCTAATACTTCAACGCATGAAACAAAACAATATTTGGCTCCACTATGATTCAAGATATATTCATAGTCCGATTGCGATATGGTCGGGTATATAGGTACATTCTGCGCACCCAGTTGTAAAACACCTATGTCAACAATATTCCATTCTGTCCTGTTGGTCATTGATATAACAGCAATCTTGTCATTCTTCTCAACTCCCATTCGCAATAGCCCTCTACTAATTGCATTGGCTTTGTCTATATATTCTTTTGTGGAAGTGGCTACCCACTCACCATTATATTTTGAGATAAGAGACTTGTCGAGGTTGTATTTTTCTAATTGGTAATTAGGAAAGTCAAAGAGTCTGGTAATTTTTTGCATACTAAGTTTCTGATAGGTTATTGCAAAATAGGAAAAGCAGATGGGATTCTAAAATGAGATTGTCGATTTGAAGCATATTTTATGAGAATAGTTTATAAATGGATCATGACCAATAAAATGCCTTGTCTGAAACTTCTTGTGAAATGAATATTTTCATTTGCATTTCGTCTTTACAATGTTGTTTATGTTCGTAGTCTTGTTGTTAAGCTAAGAATTGAATTGCAAAACATTTTATTTAGTAAGTTCAATCTCCAATTAAGATAATGTAAATGAAAAGGCTGTTTTTGATTTGTTCACTTTTGCTTACTATGGTTTCATGTACTGAAGCAGAAAAAGTTAAAATTCCTGTATATGCATGGATGGGAGGCCCTGGAGAGGCAACGGACTCTGTGTTGAAGGCTAATTTTGATGATTTAAAAGCAAAGGGCATAGACGGTTTAATGTACAATGGTGGACAAAACCCAGCAACCTACAAAAGGGTAGGGGCCTTGGTTAAAGAAGCCGGGATGGAATTTCATACTTGGATACCAACCATGGTTCAAGGTGAAAACCCGAAAATAGCTAAAGACCTTTACGCACATAATCGAAACGGGGAGTCGGCCTTTGAAAAACCGGCATATGTGAATTACTATAAATTTTTATGTCCAAATAAAGAAGGCACCTATGAATTTTTATCCGATATGTATGGTAGTGTTGCCGAAGTTGAGGAAGTTGACGGTATTCACCTGGACTATATTCGTTTTCCCGATGTGATATTGGCCGAAGGTCTATGGGACAAATATGGGCTGGTCATGGATCAAGAATTTCCTGAATACGATTATTGTTATTGTGAAAAATGCACCTCTGATTTTAAAGAGCTGACAGGTATTGATATTAATGAGGTAGAAGACCCTTCTCAAATACAGGAGTGGAAACAATTTAGATATGATTTGATTACCAAGATGGTGAATAGATTATCAAAAGTTGTTCATGAAAAAGGTAAGGTTTTGAATGCAGCTGTTTTTCCAGGCCCATCGATTGCGAAGAAGTTGGTAAGACAAGAATGGAATAAATGGGATTTAGATGCAATTTATCCTATGAATTATAACGACTTCTACCTGAAAGGACCAGAATGGGTGGGTGAGGTTACCAAGGAAGAAGTTGCAGCGGTAAAGGGCTTAAAACCAATTTATAGCGGATTGTTCATTTGTCCTAATCCCGAGAACAAAACGAATGAAAACGATCCTGAAAATCATGGTCTTTTACCTTCAGAAATTGAAACGGCTATAAGAACATCTATGGAAAACGGTGCTGCTGGTATTTGTTTGTTTACCCCAGGACGAATGAAAGCTGAACATTGGGAGGCCTTTGAAAAGGCCATTTACAAGGACTACAATAAAATAGAAGAATAATTATTTGAGTTAGTTGAGTTGAGTTGAGTAAAAAAGAAGGAGCCACCAATTGGGGCTCCTTTTTTGATTTTCTTCTATTTCGAATTAATTTACTGGGTCATCTAAGAATTCTGCATATGCTATATTCAGTTTGTCCCAATGTTGTTGTAATTTTTTTAGGCGAATTTTGAAAACCTCAAAATCCTTATTTTCATCATCGGTCCATCCAACTTCTGCATAGGCCGCAATTCTTGGAAATGTCTGGTAGACAACATCTTTTGTAGTTGGGGTCCATTCAGTCCACATTTGGCAACCAAGACCGTATACATTCTTATGATATTTTTCTTCCAAACCATCTGGAATCGGATTAAAACTGTACGCTTTTTCAAGAGTTATGTTATCATAGGCATAATCTAAATATGTCTCGCTATGAAGAGAATTGACGATACCATAACCTTTTTTAGCGGCTTCGGTAGCTAAATCTAAATTTCCTTTCCAAAAATGCACTACAACGTTTTTAGCCAATGCGGTTTCTGCGTCTTTGTCGTCTTTTTTTTCTTCAAATCCTTGGTGAATATTTTTGCCCATGATTTCATTCCATCCCATCATTCTTCTGCCATTCTGTTCAATGAATTTAGAAATTTCATTGGTGAAATTTACCTGAAGGTCAGCTGGAGTCTGCAATCCATTCTGTTTCATGTAATTCTGTACATGTTTGGCGTCTTCCCAAACTTTATATCCAACTTCATCTCCTCCAATGTGTATTACTTCAGACGGAAACATTTCGAACATTTCAATCAATACGTCCTTTACGAATTGAATAACCTCAGGTTTGGTTATATCGTAGTTATCGTAATGTCTTCCAAATTTTATTGGAACATCAATATCCTTTCCTGCAGTACCTAACCAAGTATACGCAGCGATGGCTGAACTGGCATGACCGGGCATTTCAAATTCCGGTACTATTGTAATATGCCTTTTAGCAGCATATGCAACAATATCTTTGATTTGTTCTTGGGTATAAAAGCCACCGTGCGGTTCACCAGAGGTCTTTCCACTTTTCCACGTTTCAATTTCACTGTCAACCCTATGCGAACCAATTTCTGTTAATTTTGGATATTTTTTTATTTCCATACGCCAACCACCGTCATCGGTCAAATGCCAATGAAAAACATTCATCTTTAAGTATGCCATCTGATCAAGGACAAGCTTTACAAATTCCTCCCCTTGGAAATATCTAGACTCATCGAGCATATATCCCCGCCATTTAAACTTTGGAACATCATTAATCACTACGGAGGGAACTAGCCATTTCTCTGTAGAGGTTTCGTCCTTGGTCAACAATTGAAGAATGGACTGAACTCCATAAAAATAGCCAGAAGGACTATTTGCACTAACCTTTATTTGATTTGGAGTTATATTCAATTTATAAGCCTCAACTTTCAAGCTTGTATCATTTGAAAATACAATTGAGGATGTGGAATCAGAATTTGATTTTACAAGACTCACATTGGCATTTTGTTGTAAACTGTTAATCAGAAAATCGGCAGCTGCATTTTGTTCATTACCTGTTACAGATATTTTAAGGCCATTTTCAAATGCGAATGATTCTTCTACTAGGCTTAATTCTGCTGGTTTTGGAATTATCGAAATTTCAGATGCCAAAAATGTCTTGTTCTTTTCGGTACAACTACTGGCAAAAATAAAAGTTACCAGAATAATAAGTATTGATCTCATACTAAATGAATTAAGTTATTTGTTCTCCACCCATTCCCTAGCATTAACAAATGCCTGAATCCATGGTGATACTTTGTCTTCAGAACTTATTGGGTAGTTTGCCCAGTTCCATGGGAATATAGAACGTTCTATATGTGGCATCATAACCAAATGACGACCGGTTTTATCGCATAGCATAGCGGTATTGAAGTCACTTCCGTTTGGGTTTGCAGGGTATCCTTCATACCCGTATTTAGCAACAATGTCATATTTGTCCTCAGTATAAGGTAGACTGAATTTACCCTCTCCATGTGAAATCCAGACACCCAAGGTTGCACCCTCCAAATTAGATAACATTACCGAATTGTTCTTTTGAATATCTACAGAAGTAAAACCACTTTCATGTTTGTGGGAATCATTGTGTAAAAGACGCCCGTGGTTTTCGTGATCCGGATTTATTAAATCCAATTCCATAAATAATTGACACCCATTACAAATACCAACTGAAAGTGTGTCAGGTCTTGCAAAGAAGTTTTTAAGAGCTTTGTTCGCTTTTTCATTGTATTTAAACGCTCCGGCCCATCCTTTGGCACTTCCCAACACGTCTGAGTTTGAGAATCCGCCAACAGCACCTATAAACTGAATATCTTCAAAGCTTTCACGACCCGAAATCAAATCGGTCATGTGAACATCTTTTACATCAAAGCCGGCCAAATACATGGCATTTGCCATTTCACGTTCAGAATTACTGCCTTTTTCCCTAAGAATTGCCGCCTTTGGTCTTTTTTGCACTTGAGAGGGTAATTCTCCTGTAAAGGAATTCGGGAAGTTGTATTGTAAAGGTTGATTTTTATAATTCTTGAATCTATCGTCAGCAAGATTGTTGGCTGTTTGCTTTTGGTCCAATAAATAAGAGGTCTTATACCAAGTATCTCTTAAAGAATTTACATTAAGACCTAGTTCCATGCCACCATTTTTAATGGTCAATTTTGACTCAGAGGTTACAGAACCAATTTTAATGACTTCGATTTGTTCGAATCTAAAAGACTCGATGGCTGAAGCATCTTTTGCTTGGAACACAATTCCTGCATTCTCTGCAAAAAGGAGTTTAATACTGTCAGATTCACCAAGTGCCGATAGGTCCAAATCCGCACCTAAATCGACATCTGAGAAACATAGTTCCAACAATGTTGTTATCAGTCCCCCTGCGGCAACGTCATGCCCAGCTAATATTTGCCCATTTCTAATCGCTTTTTGCATTGTATTGAATACTGTTTTAAGGTAGCCAGCATCAACGACGGTTGGAGCTTTGTTTCCAATTTTGTTTAAAACCTGTGAGAATGAAGAGCCACCTAAATGGTAACTATCTTTTGATAGGTTGATGTAATAAATATTACCTCCATCTTTTTGTAACACTGGTTCGACAACTTTAGTGATGTCATCACAATTACCTGATGCTGAGATGATTACAGTGCCAGGGGATATTATGTCACCATCTTTGTATTTTTGTTTCATTGAAAGGGAGTCTTTCCCAGTTGGGACATTGATACCCAAATCAATGGAGAAGTCAGATATAGCTTTAACAGCTTTATACAAACGAGCATCTTCGCCTTCATTTTTACAAGGCCACATCCAGTTAGCGGAAAGGGATACAGATTTTAATCCATCTTTCAATGGAGCCCAAATGATGTTTGTCAAAGATTCGGTAATACTATTTCTACTTCCAGCAACTGGGTCTATAAGACCTGAGATAGGCGAGTGGCCAATAGAAGTTGCAATTCCCTCTTTCCCCTTATAATCTAGAGCCATTACTCCGCAATTGTTAAGTGGAAGTTGTAATGGGCCAGCACACTGTTGTTTGGCAACCTTACCACCAACACAACGGTCAACCTTGTTGGTCAACCAATCTTTGCAAGCAACTGCCTCTAGTTGAAGTACTTGATCTAAGTAGTCATGAAAGTTCTCTAAGCTATAAGCAGCGTTTTCATAGTTTCTGTCAACGGTAATATCATTCATTATGGTTTTTGGAGAACTTCCGAACATATCCTCTAAATCCAAATCCATGGGTTTGTCCCCTTTGGTTTCAGATTCAAAAGTAAATCTATGATCTCCAGTAACATCACCAACTTCATACATTGGCGAACGCTCGCGATCTGCTATTCTATGCAGTAAATCAACATCTTTTTGACCTATGACCAACCCCATTCGTTCTTGGGATTCATTTCCTATTATTTCTTTAGCAGAAAGGGTAGGGTCACCGATGGGCAATTTGTCCAAGTCAATTTTACCACCAGTATCTTCCACTAATTCAGATAAACAGTTGAGGTGGCCGCCTGCCCCATGATCATGAATAGATACAATAGGGTTTATCTCGCTTTCTACCATTCCTCGAACAGCATTGGCTGCTCTTTTTTGCATTTCAGGATTGGAACGTTGTACAGCATTTAGTTCTATAGCTGAGCTAAATTCTCCTGTATCGGCACTAGAAACAGCAGCGCCACCCATCCCAATACGGTAATTGTCACCGCCAAGAATCACTATTTTATCCCCTGTATTAGGAACGTCTTTTAAAGCTTGTTCAGCTTTGCCATAACCAATTCCGCCTGCTTGCATTATTACTTTGTCGAAACCTAGACGGCGCGCATCTTCAGTATGTTCAAAAGTAAGAACAGAGCCAACAATTAAAGGTTGTCCAAATTTGTTCCCAAAGTCAGAAGCTCCATTAGAAGCTTTTATTAGGATATCCATTGGGGTTTGGTACAGCCATTCACGTTCTGGCATTGCTTTTTCCCAGGGTCTGTTTTCTTCCAATCTAGAATAAGAAGTCATATATACCGCTGTCCCAGCTAAAGGCAAAGAACCTTTGCCGCCTGCCAATCGGTCTCGTATTTCACCGCCAGAACCTGTAGCTGCCCCATTGAAAGGTTCGACCGTAGTCGGGAAATTATGTGTTTCAGCTTTTAAAGAAATTACTGACTCAAATTCTTTTTCTTCGTAAAAATCTGGCTTATCAGCGCTTTTAGGTGCAAACTGTACGACTTTTGGGCCTTTTACAAAGGCCACATTGTCTTTATAAGCCGAAACAATGTCGTTAGGATTTTCTTTTGAGGTTTCCTTTATCAATTTAAACAAGGAAGATGACATTTCTTCCCCATCAATTATAAAGGTCCCATTGAAAATTTTATGACGACAATGTTCAGAATTCACTTGACTAAAACCAAAAACTTCAGAATCGGTTAATTTTCGACCTATTTTTTCTGAAAGTTGATTTAAATACTCAACTTCATCATCACTAAGTGCAAGTCCCTCTTGATTATTGTAGGCTGAAATATCATCAATTTCAAGAATAGCTTCTGGTACAACATCAACCTTAAAAGTTTCCTGTGTTAAGCTATTGAATTTTTGGGAAAGCATTGGGTCAAAATCACTGTAGGTTTTATCAACGGATTCAAACTCTTCAATACGGAGTATGCCTTCAACTCCCATATTTTGGGTAATTTCTGTGGCATTGGTACTCCATGGTGTTATCATTGCTGCTCTTGGCCCAACAAAAAAGGCGTCAAGAGACGCCCTATTTATTTTAGGTTGATTGCCGAATAGCCATGTAAGTTTATTAGTATCTTTCTGAGAAAGTTCTTGCTGCGTCTGTACAGCAAATACTTTAGTCGTGACATCCCCGAAAAAGTGAATCATGTATCCTAAGAATTGTTTAGTTTGAGAAAACGCAAATTTACATTTTTTTAGGCTACCATATTGTGTGAATAGTTAACAGTTTTAAACGATAATTGTTAATTAGTCTGTCTGTTTTTAGTATCTTTTATCTTAATTAAAACCAACCTCATGAAAAGAAATACCACCTTGATTTTGACCATTGCAATGTTGATGGCTGTTACCCCGTTCATTTACGGACAAAGAAAAAAATCCAATAGACAAATTGAAAAGTTAAAGAGTGAAGTTGCTGCAATTGTTGAGGCTAACAAAAAACAGTCGCAAGTAATGGTAGATAAGGTGTTCAGTTTTGCTGAACTGGGCTTTCAGGAGATCGAATCATCAAAATACCTTACAGGAATATTAGAGAAAAATGGTTTTGAAATAGAACATTCTATTTCCGGGATTCCAACAGCATGGTTTGCTAAATGGAGTAATGGGGAAGGACCTGTAATTGCATTGGGAAGCGATGTTGATTGTATTCCAAAAGCTTCGCAATACCCTGGAGTTGCTTATCATAAACCTATAATTGAAGGTGCTCCGGGTCATGGGGAAGGTCATAATTCTGGAATCCCCTTGAACATTAGTGCAGTACTTGCCGTAAAACAAATCATGGAACTGGAGCAAATTGGGGGGACATTGATTATGTGGCCCGGAATTGCGGAAGAACTTGTTGCAGCTAAAGCCTGGTATGTACGGGATGGACTTTTTGACGATATTGATATGTGCATTTTTACTCATGTGAGCAGTAATTTATCTGTGTCTTATGGACCTTCACGGGGAACCGGACTCATATCAGTTGAATACTCATTTGAAGGTGAGGCAGCGCACTCCGCCGGTTCACCTTGGAGAGGAAGAAGTGCCTTGGATGCAGCAGAACTTATGAATATTGGTTGGAATTACAAACGAGAGCATTTGCACCCTTTAAAAAGGTCTCATTCAATCTTTACTGATGCTGGTGATCAACCAAATGTTGTGCCCTCAAAGGCATCAATCTGGTTTTATTTTAGGGACATTGAGTACGATGGTATAATGGAGATGTACGGTGAAGCAAATGATATTGCAAAGGGAGCAGCACTTATGACCGGAACCAAAATGACCTCAAAAGTTTTAGGGGCAGCATGGCCACGACATTTTAACAAGGTGATAGCCGAAACCATGTATGAAAATATAAAGGATGTGGGCTTGCCAAATTGGTCTGAAGCTGATAATGAACTCGCGGTAGCTGTTCAGAAAGAGGTGGAGTCTAAAAAGAGCGAGGGACTTGCCACAAAACTATCGCCGCTAGGACTACCGGTTAAAGTTCCTGTGAGTGGTGGTTCTGATGATATTGGTGATGTTTCTTGGAAAACACCAACAGTTACTATGCGTTTTCCTTCGAATATTCCTGGTTTGCAGGGTCATCATTGGAGTAATGCGATCACCATGGCCACCCCTATAGCTCATAAAGGTGTCGTTGCGGGTGCTAAAGTAGAAGCTATGACCATTCTTGATTTTCTCTTAAAACCAGAATTGGTAAAAGAAGCGTGGAATTATTTCAATAATGAACAGACCAAGGAAACTCAATTTTTTCCAATGATATCTGAAAGCGATACGCCTCCAATATATCTAAACGAAGATAAACAGGGTGAGTTTAGAGAAGCATTAGAGAAATTCTATTATGATGAAACTAAATACGATAGCTATTTAGAGCAATTGGGTATAGAATATCCTACATTGAAAAAGGACTAGGCTCTTTCAAGTAATGCCATATAAAATCCGTCATAACCCGATTTGGACGCAAAGATTTTATTCTCTTTTGCCAAAGTGAAATCTTTGCCCTCTTCCGAAGCTAAGAATGATTTTACTTGTTCATTATTTTCTTGTGGTAAAATTGAGCAAGTGGCATACACCATTTTACCACCAGATTTTACCATTTTACTATAGCTTCTAAGAATTTCTTGTTGGGTTTTTGTGATTTTTTCCAAGAAATCTGGTTGCATTTTCCATTTGGCACCTGGGTTCCTACGAAGTACTCCCAAGCCAGTGCAAGGAGCATCTATCAATACTCTATCGGCCTTATTATATAACTTTTTAATGATTTTAGTTGAGCTGATATGACGAGGCTCTATATTATGGGCACCATTTCTTCGAGCTCTACGCTTTAATTCCTTCAATTTGTTGTCGTAGATGTCCAAGGCAATCAATTGTCCTTTGTTTTGCATAAGGGCAGCTAAATGTAATGTCTTTCCGCCTGCTCCCGCACATGTATCTACAACACGTTGTCCTGGTTGTACATCCAAAAATTCAGATACCAATTGCGATGAAGCATCTTGAACTTCAAACCAACCATCTTTAAAAGATTGTTTGGTGAAAACATTAGTCCGCTCTGCAAGTTTCAGTGCGGATGAGTACCCTTTTATCGGCTCGGCAACTATACCATCATCAAGCAATGATTTTCTTAGTTTTTCCTTGGTGGTCTTTAGGCTGTTTACCCTGAGAATAACATCTGCCTGTTTATTCAAGGCGGCAATTTCACTTGTCCAAAGTTTTTCACCCAAAGCTTTTACACCCAGTTCATCAATCCAATCGGGAATTGATTCCTTAAATTTTCTAATTTTGGAAAGTTCATCAAATCTACCTTTGATTCTTCTTGCTGGCACAGGCTCCAATTGTTTCCAGTCGGGTAAATCTATTCCCCTTAAAACGGCCCATACGGTAAATAATCTAAATAAATTTGCGCGGCTGTAAGGGGCTTTTACTTCGGCAATTTCCGCATACAACCTTTTCCAACGAACAATATCATAAGTCGTCTCAGCGATGAACCCTCGATCACGGGATCCCCAGCGCTTGTCTCTCTTTAGTACTTTTTCTACAACCTTGTCGGCATATTCCCCTTCATTAAAAATGAGTCCTAAAGCATCAATTACCGCAAATACAAGGTTTCTATGTAGTTTCATAATAAAAAATAAGGCTGCAAAGGTATTCTTTTACAAAGATTTAAAAATCAATATTTGCATTATTTTGAAAATGAGGGGATTGGTTTGCTGATCAAGCATTTTTAAAACCAGCCTTTTATTAGTTCATTTTTGGTGAATCTCAACACGCCTAAATAGGGATTGTAATTTGGTTTTAGTGGTTTGTCTTTTGCGATTTGGTGAATTTGGTAATCATAAAAACCAGCTTCAGCAAAATCGGCTAGTTTTTTTATTTTAAAATCAAAATTGGCATCCTCTACTTTTTTGGTATCCCCTTTAATAAAACTTGATGGAAAGTCTTTATCGTTTAAAAAAGGCCTTGCGAATCCGATCATATCCAATTCCTTGTTCTTGAGTACCTGTTCGCAGAAATCAAAGGTTCGAAATCCACCAGTGACCATAAGTGGAATATTGGTATGCTTTCTGATTTTTGCTGCAAAGTCTAAGAAGTATGCCTCTCTTTTTCGCGTTGATTCCCGCTCACTTCTTTTGGTCAGAAAAACTGTATTTTCATAAGTTCCACCTGATATTTCAAGCAAATCTATTTTCAATTCATAGAGTTTTTCTATGACGAAAAGGGCATCTTTTTCATTGAATCCACCCCGTTGAAAATCGGCTGAATTCAACTTTACAGAAATTGGAAAATGTGGACCCAACTTAATCCTTAACCGCCTTACAATTTCCAATAAAACACGTGACCTGTTTTCAATGGAACCTCCATATTCATCGGTTCTCAAGTTTGTATTAGGCGATAAAAACTGATTTATCAAATACCCATGGGCTGCATGAATCTGAATACCTGTAAAACCTGCTTTTTTGCAAATCACACCTGTATTTATGAATCTGTCGATTACGTTTTCAACTTCTTCAATAGTCATTGCCCTAGGTTTGGCAAAAAGCATTAGTTTTTTTAATTGTACGGCTGAAGGAGCAATAGGTTTAAAGGTTGAGAAGATGGTAGATTGTCTACCAGCGTGATTTATCTGTGCCCAAATATGATTACCACTTCTTAATCCATTCGCAGTTAAATTTTGCAATTCTTCTAGACCACTTTTGTCTTCTATTACAATATTTCCTGAAGATTCTTTATATCTACCGTCTACCATGACATTCCCGGTAATAATCAGACCTGTGCCAGATTCACCCCATTTCTTGTATAAATTGGAATGGGATTTATTTGCTTTGGAATTCCCGCTTGCCAAGCGTTCTGTCATAGCAGCTTTTGCTATTCTATTTTTTAATGAAGCGCCACACGGTAGATTTAGTGGTTGGAGAATATGTGGTTTGTCTTTTGAGACTGACATTTAAAAGATTTATTGAATTAGAACTATATACTTGAATTCGGAGGGCGATGCAAATTATGTGGATTAAAGATATTGTTTTAAGTTACATTCGAGCTATTTTTAAAGAAAATAATGACTATGCGTTTTTACACAGTTTTCCTTGCTTTTTTATTGTTAACTGCTTGCGGGATTGAGCATCCCAAGGAACCATTTACGGAGGTGAGTGTAGATACAGTTTTTGAAGACTCTTTAAGTATTAGGGCTATTGAATTAATGGATAATAGTTTGGCTTTCGCTGCAAATAAGGGCACATTTGGCAGTATCGATTTAACGACAAATAAAATTCGAACCAATGTTCAGAAATATGATTCAGTTCTTCCCGGTTTTAGGGCAATAGCCCACACATCCACAGATTTCTTTATGCTATCTGTCGGAAGCCCTGCCTTATTATATAAAACTGGAGTTGGTGGAATGGAATTGGTCTATAAAGAAGAAGGGGAAGGCGTTTTTTATGATGCAATGACCTTTTGGAATAATAGCGAAGGCATAGCTATTGGCGATACGGTTGACGGTTGTTTGTCAATTATTATTACTCGTGATGGAGGTAAAAGCTGGAAGAAAATACCTTGCTCCGATTTACCTGAGGGCGTAGAAGGGGAAGGGGCTTTTGCAGCCAGTAATACCAACATAAGAACTGTGGATAACAAAACTTGGATTGCCACTACAAGTAGTACAATTTATTTTTCAAATGATAAAGGGCAAACTTGGCAATTGCAACAAACTCCTATTGTAAGGAAGAAACCAACACAAGGTATTTATTCAATTGATTTTTACGACGAAAACTTGGGAGTAGCTATTGGAGGTGATTATACCAAGCCTGAAGATGCGATGGGAAATTTAGCAGTGACCAAAGATGGAGGCGCAACTTGGAACTTAATGGCAGATGGGGAAGAGCCCGATTATAAAAGCTGTATACAGTTTGTGCCAGGCACAAAAGGAAAAGGAATTGTGGCACTTGGGTTTACCGGGATTTCATACTCAAGTGATATGGGAGAAAATTGGACTGAGTTGTCCAAGGAATCTTTTTACACTATTCGGTTTAAAAATGATTCGATTGCCTATGCAGCAGGAAAAAATAGAATAGCCAGACTTACTTTTAAATAAAAGAGGAGCCCGTGAGCTCCTCCTAAAACAATCAACCAAACCAACTATACGTTTACTATAATATACCCACCTCTCTTTTTTTGATACCAAATACCTTTGTATTTGTACATTTTTCTTCCATTTACCCGTACTACTTTGTATCCTCTTGGTAAGTGCCTAACTTTAATACCAATTGGTGCGGCACAGACAACAAACTTCTTCCCTCTGGTTTTATACCAAACCCCTTTTGCAAAATGGAATTTGGCACCTTTGTGCACAACAATTTTTGGTTTATAAACTTTGGTGATAACTGTACCATGTTTAGGATAAACCTTAACTACTTTTTTTTGGGCGTTCATAGATGCCATACTACCAATGAAGACCAAAATGACCATAATGATTTTAAAATTTTTCATAGCTTAATTTTTTATGATCCTAAACGTCTTCCATTGTGGAATAAAAGTTGGATCAGGTTATAGTTCTTTGACTTGTGTTTTGGTGTAGGGTTTAATGAAAAAAGGAGCTTATTAGCTCCTTTTTGTGTATTTTAACGAAATGTATGTTATTTGGGATCACCTCCATGCTTTTGCCTGTATTGCTTTAATAAGCGTCTTTTGAAACCATTTTCAGTCTTCAATAAAAGGAATGTTTTCTTTGCTGAAACCACCTTTCTAATATCTTTAAGAAATTGCTGGCGAACTTCATGTTTTTGTTTTTCAAGTGAAACAAGGTCTTGAAATAAATCGTCAATTTCCTTATCAGATAATGATTCCATATCGCGCAGCTTAGCATAGATTTGGGTACGTTCCTGTTGTCGAAAAGCTTCCATTCTTTCTTCGTGGGCATTGTAAATAGGCCAAAAGGCTTGGGCTTCACTACTAGTCAAATCCAAACGCTCTGTAATATAGGCCACTTTCAATGATTTTATCTTCTCTTTGTCCGGTCTGCGTTGTGCAAACGACAAGGTAGCTACAAACAACAATAAGAATAGGGTTGCTATTTTTTTGTTAGTAATCATAATCTGTAAAGTTTAATTCTTCAATCGTATCAAGATTATCGTCTAAATAATCAATAATGTTATCTTCATTTAATTGAGTGTCTAGAATATCAGAAATTTCCAAATCATCAACTGGGATAACTTCCGCTATTTCAAAAGTACTCAAACCTAGGTCAGTGTTTTCAAAATAGTCCTCAATTTCATTTTTGGCCAAATCATCAAAAGTTGGTTCCACATTTGTCGTATTACGAATTCCAATAGTTAAAAGAAACACTGCGGCAACGGCTGCAGCTGCATAATAGTAAAACTTGGTTCTTGAATTAATAGTGATAACTTTTGCTTGTTCCTCTTGTAGTTTCTCCTGAATTTTATTGTTCAAACTATCAAAATAACCCTCCGGGACCTTGAATCCAGGTTTTTTTGGCAATATTGATTCATTCTGTATGTCATTGGACATACGGTCCAACAAACTATCAGTAAACCCTTCAAAGTAACCTTCTGGGGTTTTGAAATCATTATTTTTGTTGCTCTTGTTCATGCTTTTAATTTGACTGTCAAATACTTAAAAGGTTTAATCCTCTTTTATATATGCTTCGATTTTTTTAACTGCTAAATGATATGAGGCCTTTAATCCACCTACCGAAGTATTGAGTATTTCAGAGATGTCATCATACTTCATTTCCTCAAAATATTTCATGTTAAATACGAGCTTCTGCTTCTCTGGTAGTGCGGCAACGGCTTTTTGAAGCTTCATTTGAATCTCATCTCCTTCAAAATATACATCGGCCTGCAGATTATTTACCATTCTGTCCTGTAATTCGATATTGGAAATTCCAAGTTTGTTCGATTTTTTCTTGAGAAAGGTGAGAGATTCATTGGTGGCGATTCTGTACATCCAAGAAAATAACTTACTATCCCCTTTGAATCCTTCTATGTTTTTGAAGACCTTAATGAAAGTGTTCTGTAGTACGTCATCCGCATCATCATGATTGAGGACAATTCTTCTTATATGCCAATATAAACGCTCTTTATAAGTGTTGACCAACACTTCAAAAGCTTTAGCTTGTGTTTCTAGCTGTTTTAATTCGTTTAGTAAAGTCTCTTCAGCAATCAAACGATATTAATTTGGTTTGGTGTTGGACTTTGAATTAGACAAAAGGTTTAATTCAACACAAATTTTATTTGTAATTCCAGCAAAAAAGACTGAAAGTCATATAATTAGAACGCAACCAAAGACCAATTCTTGTGTGTTGAATATTAGGTCAAAGCGATTGCATTGCCACTAGTCGCTTATAAACACCTTTCTGAGCCATTAATTCTTTATGTGACCCTTGTTCAACAATTTTCCCCTTTTGGAGAACTACTATGTTATTGGCGTTTTGAACTGTTGATAGTCTATGGGCAATTACTATTGATGTTCTATTGCGCATCATTTTCTCCAAAGCATCCTGAACAAGTCGCTCGCTCTCTGTGTCTAAGGCAGATGTTGCCTCGTCAAGAATCATTATTGGCGGATTTTTAAGTACAGCCCTCGCGATTGATAACCGTTGTTTTTGACCACCACTAAGTTTATTGCCGCTATCACCGATATTCGTGTCATAACCCATAGGTAGCTCTGTGATAAAATCATGGGCATTAGCTATTTTTGCGGCTTCAATAATTTCAACTTCCGTTGCATTTTCTTTACCTAAGCCGATATTGTCCTTAACGCTGCCATTGAACAATATGGAATCTTGTGTTACCAAGCCCATTAAACCTCTTAGAGATTTTTTGCTAATATCTTTTATATTGACCCCATCTATATTGATTGCCCCATCGTTAACATCATAAAAACGTGTAACTAAGTTGGCGATGGTACTTTTACCACTTCCTGATTGCCCTACTAGTGCGACAGTTTCTCCTTTTGAAACTTTTAAATCAAAATCATTGAGTACCAGGTCATCTTCATATTTGAACGAAACATCATTCAAGGTTATTTCCGAATCAAAGGCAGTTTTTTCAATAGCATTTTCCTTATCAACAATTGGGTTTTCGGTTTCAAGAATTTCCAATACCCTTTCGGCAGCGGCATTTCCTTTTTTAACACCATATGATGCTTTACTGATAGCTTTTGCTGGTGTAAGTATGTTATAGGCCAGTCCCATATATGCTATGAAAGATGAGGCGTCCAAAGTCTTGTCGATTAAAACCATTTTACCCCCAAACCATAATAGAACGCCAATAACAAGTATTCCTAAAAACTCCCCTGTGGGTGACGCCAAGTTTCGGCGATTCAACAATTTGTTGGAAAACCTGAAGAAACGTTCGGTTGATTTGCCAAATGTGTTATAAAACCGAGATTCTGAATTAAAAGCCTTAATAACCCTAAGCCCTCCAAGTGTTTCTTCAACAATTGATAAAAACTCGCCCTGTTCCCTTTGTACTCTATCAGATTTTTTCTTGAGTGATTTTCCAATTCTGGATATAATGGCGCCTGCGATTGGAATAAAAATAAATACAAACAAAGTTAGTTTTGCACTTATTCCAAACATGATTAAAATCGTGAATAATATGGTCAACGGTTCGCGAACTATCAATTCTAAAATTGAAAGAAATGAGTGTTGAATTTCAAGAACATCTGAGGTTATTCGAGCAATTACATCGCCCTTTCTTTTTTCGGAATAATACGATACTGGTAGCTCAACAATTTTTTGAAACATTTTATTCCGTAAATCCTTTAAAACCCCATTACGTAAAAATGTAATAAAATACATGGCTAGGTAGTTGAAAAAGTTTTTCAGTAAAAACAATATCAAAACCAAACCAATGACCAAAACCAAACCTTTCATCTGGTCATCGCCAGAATATGCGTTGACCCTAAAGTTGATGTAATCTTGTAGATAATCTTTTAAATGTCCAATGTTGGTAAATACTGGTTCTATCTTAATTTTTTTCTCTGGTTTGAAAAGAACATCAAGCATAGGAATCAGTGCTGCAAAAGATAAAGCACTGAATAGAGCATACAGGATATTGAAGAAAATATTAAGAAAGCCGTAATTTTTATAAGGCTTCGCAAAACGAAGTATTTTTTTGAAATATTCCATTAACCAAGTTTAAGCTCACTCACTATTCGCGAAAGCTTGTTTTCCAATTCTGAACGTTTTGCAATGAAACTACCAGTTTCATTCAAATTCCCATTTACACTAAAGTAAAACTTTATCTTAGGTTCTGTTCCACTCGGCCTGGCAGCCATTCTTGTGCCATCTTCAGTAGTGTATATTAAAACATTGGATTTAGGAACACTAATAGTTTCGGTTTTCCCGTTCAATAAATTTGTAGCTACCGACGTGTCATAATCATGAATCCATTCTACTTTTGAACCGTCAATTTCCTTGATTGGATTTTCTCGAAAATCGACCATCATCTGTTTTATTTCCTCTGCACCACTTATTCCTTTTTTGGTCATGGAAACCAACTTTTCCATGTAGAAGCCATAATCAACATAACATTGAATCAATTCTTTATAAAAAGAACTTCCTTTGGCTTTTGCTGCTGCAGCAATTTCGCATGCCAATAGGGTAGCGGTAACAGCATCTTTATCCCTAACAAAATCGCCTACCATAAATCCAAAACTCTCTTCGCCACCACCAACGAAAAACTGTTCAGGGAAATCCTTGATCATTTTGGCGATCCATTTAAAACCCGTCAAAGCTACTTTGCATTCTACTTTGTACGCTTTTGCCAAAGAAAGCATCATAGGTGTTGAAACAATTGTGGAAGCTATGAACTCGTTGCCTTGCATTCCTTTGGCTTTCCTTTGGTCCAATAGGAATTTGGTCATCAGCATCATGGTCTGGTTGCCATTGAGTATTTCCATTTCTCCCTCGAGATTTCGAACTGCAATACCTAATCTATCACTATCAGGGTCGGTACCTACTACCATATCAGCACCAATATCTTTGGCCTGTTTAATTGCCATAGATAACGCTTCTGGTTCTTCAGGATTGGGTGATTCAACGGTTGGGAAGTTACCATCGGGCTTCGCCTGTTCTTCAACAATACTGACATTGTTATATCCAGCACGTTTCAACACTTCAGGAATTGCAGTAATTGATGTTCCATGTAATGATGTGAACACTATTTTAAAGTCATCTTTGCCTGCAGCATTAAAATTTCCATTGATTACAGAAGCATTCATGAAAGCTTCGTCAACTTCAGTATCGATTATTTCAATCAATTCTTCATTGGCGTCAAATTTTATTTCTTCATAGGCCAGCCCATTGATTTCAGAAATGATATCGCCGTCTTGAGGAGGAACAATTTGACCACCATCGGTCCAGTAGACTTTATATCCGTTGTATTCCGGTGGATTGTGAGATGCGGTTAAAACTATACCTGCGTGGCAACCTAAGTGCCGGACAGCAAATGAAAGTTCTGGAGTGGTTCTAAGCTCTGAAAATAAAAACACCTTAATATCATTCGCAGATAAGACCTCCGCTACCGTTCTTGCAAGCGTATTGCTGTTATGGCGGCAGTCATAAGCGATTACAACCTTATGTTCTTCACCAGGGCAGGCTTTTTTAATATAATTACTAAGCCCTTGAGTGCTTTTTCCCAACGTATATTTATTGATTCGGTTGGTGCCAACACCCATTAAACCGCGCATACCACCTGTGCCGAATTCCATATTCTTATAGAAGCGATCTTTTAGTTCCTCAGGATCATTGGCCATAAGATTTTGAATCTCAACCTGTACTTCATCATCAAAAAAATCAGTCAACCAGCTTTTTGCTGTATTAATAATAGAATCCATTAATTTTTAGTTTTGATAAGTTAAATTACTAAGAAAATTGTTCTTTCTTTTTGTGGAGGTTCAATTTCTCAGATATTCTATAACGTTTTTCGTTTTTTCTGGAGCGCACCATTATTTCGCCTAAAAATCCGGCTAAAAACAATTGTGTTCCAATAATCATCGCTGTCAATGAAATGTAAAATTCAGGTCTTTGGGTAATTAGCCTTGCAGTCGGGTTTATGAACAACTTGTCTATACCCAAAAACAGAGCAAACCCAAACCCAATAATGAACATGACCACACCTAGTGCTCCAAATAAATGCATGGGGCGTCGTCCAAACTTGGATACAAACCAAATTGTTATCAAGTCAAGGAATCCATTTATAAATCTTTCCATACCAAATTTTGTCTTACCATATTTTCGTGCCTGATGCTGCACAATCTTTTCTCCTATATTTGAAAAACCAGCGCTTTTGGCCAATACGGGAATGTAACGATGCATTTCACCTCTGACCTCTATGTTTTTGACAACATCTTTTTTATAAGCTTTCAGTCCACAATTAAAATCATTCAACTTAACTCCAGAAGTCCTGCGCGCAGCCCAATTAAAAAGCTTTGAAGGAATATTTTTGGCTATGACGGAGTCGTATCTCTTTTTTTTCCAGCCTGAAATAAGGTCAAAACCCTGGTTGTGTATTAAATCATATAGTTCAGGAATCTCTTCGGGATTGTCCTGAAGGTCAGCATCCATGGTAATTATGACATCACCTTTGACTGCTCTAAAACCTGCGTGCAAAGCCTGAGATTTGCCAAAATTCTTTGTGAAACGAATGCCCTTTACGCATGGGTTCTTAAGTGAAAGTTGTGATATTATATCCCAAGAAGTATCCGTACTACCATCATCGATAAAAAGAATTTCATATAAAAAACGATTGGATTGCATAACATCTACAATCCAATCGTGAAGTTCATTTAACGATTCTTCCTCGTTAAGTAATGGTATTACTATCGATAAGTTCATTTAATACTTCTGAATTTCTTTTCAAAAGTACGAATTTGATGTTAATAAGCCGGTTTTTGTTTTTTCATTATAAGGCCGCTTATTAAACCAAAAATCAAGCCTATGATTATGTTCATAACCAAAATAATAGGATACGATACCCAAGCAAAACTCTTTTGCATTTCAATTCCTTGATCAATCTGCTCTTCTGTTAATTTTGGGTTGTCGGCCATTGCTTTCGTTTTTCCTATTTCATACATTTTATCCATGAAATCTGGTTCAATAACATTTGAAAGCAGAAAGAAATAGATTAGACTAATAATTCCTGCAATCAAAGCAATTCCAGTTCCCAATTTCAAGGCTTGTGAAATAGTCAAAAAGCCTTCATTTGCTTTTTTGAACTGTGTAATACCAAAAAATATTGCAGCAAAAGATAATACCAAACTGACACTTCTTATGGCCCAACCTTGGTCATAATGCATATCCATAGAAAAGAGCATAAGCCCAAATATTACTCCTACTACACCTAATAGAACACCATAGTTCATAGCGAATTTTCCAGTTTTAGGTTGATTTTCTTCCATTTTATTTAGTTTTTAGAGGTTTGATTAATTAGTTGATTGCAAATTAGATTTGTTACATTTAAAGGTACAAATTTTTCTTTTTTCTTTTTCATGTAATTTATTGTCTTTTTGCGAAAAAAGCGTAAATTTGCAGCCTTAAAATAAATGCCTGTTGGAATGGGCGTGCTAAAGATTTTATAAGATGAAAAAAGGAATACACCCAGAGAATTATAGATTAGTTGCCTTCAAAGACATGTCGAATGAGGATGTTTTTATAACTAAATCCACAGCTAACACAAAAGAAACCTTAGAGGTTGAAGGAGTAGAATATCCTTTGGTAAAATTAGAAATCTCTAGAACTTCTCACCCTTTCTATACAGGAAAGGCCAAATTCTTGGATACTGCTGGTAGAATTGATAAATTCAAGAACAAGTACAAGAAATTTCAAAAGACAGAAAAGAAAGAAGAATAGTAGAACTATTTTTTCACTACAATAAAGTTATGCCCTCGATAGTTATTATCGGGGGCATTATTATTTAAATTTGTTTTAAAAACCACAAATGAACTATATTCTATTTGATGGAACCGTTAGGGATGCCTTGTTGCCATTTACATTTACCAGACCAGTGGCCGATATTAGAGTGGGAATCCTTACTATTCGTGAAAAATGGGAAAAATACTTGAGTTCCACCACCACAACTGTTACTGAGGATTATCTTGCTGAAAAGTATCCAATGGTGGAAATGGAGGAGAATGTACTGATTAACGCTTCATTTCTTCCAAATGAAGAGCTGGTCTCAATTGTTCGCTCCTTGAAAAAGAATGAAGCAATTTTTAACGGGGAGGAAGTGATCGCTTTTTTCTCAGAAGAAGGACAGGAAATTGATTTTTCAACTTTCAACAGTATCGAATTCGAAGGAGAAGTACTCAGGATAGAAAATACCTGGGATATTTTCTCTAAAAATGCTGAAGCCTTGCAGGCTGATTTTGATTTTATCACAGAAGGAAGAACAAGTGCTCCTATTTCAAAGACCAATAACCTTATAAACCGCGATAATATCTTCTTGGAGGAAGGGGCTATTGTAGAGTACTGCATGTTAAATGCTACTGACGGGCCAATATATATTGGTAAAAATGCACAGGTATGGGAAGGAGCCCTAATTCGCGGTGCTTTTGCCCTTTGTGAGCATGGTACAGTTAAAATGGGTGGTAAAATGTATGGTGCAACAACGGTTGGCCCATATTCTAAAGTAGCGGGCGAAGTCAGTAATGCTGTAATATTTGGATATTCCAGTAAAGGTCATGAAGGGTATCTTGGTAATGCCGTTTTAGGGGAATGGTGTAATATTGGTGCTGATTCGAATAACTCGAACTTAAAGAACAATTATGCTAAAGTTCGGTTATGGAACTACGCATCTGAAAAATTTGAGCAAACAGGATTGCAGTTTTGTGGTTTAATGATGGGGGACCATAGCAAAACAGCAATAAACACTATGTTGAATACCGGAACGGTTATTGGAGTAAACTGCAATATCTATGTTCCTGGCTTTCCTAGAAATTTTGTCCCCAGCTTCAGTTGGGGTGGGGCTTCGGGTTTCTCTACTTACCTACCTGTGAAGGCTTTTGAGGCCGCAAAAGTAATGATGGCCAGAAGAGGGGTGGAGTTTGATGAAAAAGAGGCAAATATCTTAAATCACGTTTTTGAACTTACCAAAAACTGGAGAAATTACTAATTCTTAAGAAAACCATTACATTTTTCAATATTGGGCATGTTGTCTAAGGTTGTATATTTGCAAGCCGTTTTGAGGCACGGGGTATTGGTAATTTGAATTTTACAAAGGTTTGAAAAAAGTTGCATTTTATACATTGGGTTGCAAGCTCAATTTTTCTGAAACATCTACTATAGCAAGAGGGTTTCAAAAAGATGGTTATGAGCGAGTAGACTTTTCCGAACATGCCGATATGTATGTTATCAATACTTGCTCAGTTACTGAGAATGCGGATAAACGATTCAAAACCATTGTAAAACAGGCGATTAAAAAAAATCCACAAGCATTTATAGCCGCAATAGGTTGTTACGCCCAATTAAAACCGGAACAACTCGCAGCTGTTGATGGAGTTGATTTGGTATTAGGGGCTACTGAAAAATTCAAAATAAGTGATTATATAAATGATCTGTCAAAGAATGAGATAGGAGAGGTGCATTCTTGTGAAATAGATGAGGCAGATTCCTTTGTAGGTAGCTATGCCATTGGAGATAGAACAAGGGCTTTCCTAAAAGTACAGGATGGTTGTGACTATAAATGTACTTTTTGCACAATACCATTGGCGAGGGGGATTTCCCGCTCAGATACCATGGATAACGTTCTTAAGAACGCTGCCGAAATTTCTAGTAAAGGAATAAAAGAAATTGTTCTTACAGGTGTTAATATTGGTGACTTTGGCAAAGGCGAGTTTGGTAATAAAAAGCATGAACATACATTTTTGGACCTGGTTAATGCTCTTGACAACGTAGATGGTGTTCACAGATTACGAATCTCATCCATAGAACCTAATTTGCTGAAAAATGAAACCATTGATTTCGTTTCAAAAAGTAATTCGTTCGTACCACACTTTCATATACCTCTACAAAGCGGTAGCGATGAAATTTTAAGGTTGATGAAAAGGAGGTATCAAAAAGAACTATATGTTGATAGGGTAAAGCGAATAAAAGATGTTATGCCCTTTGCTTGTATAGGTGTAGATGTTATCGTTGGATTTCCTGGTGAAACCGATGATCATTTTTTGGAGACTTACCATTTCTTGAATGAACTTAATGTTTCCTACCTACACGTTTTTACTTATTCCGAGCGTGATAATACACCTGCATCCGAGATGACCGACCCCGTGCCGCAAAAAGTACGAACAAAAAGAAGTAAAATGCTACGTGCTTTATCGGTTAAAAAAAGGAGGGCGTTTTATGAAGGGCAATTGAACAGAAGGAAAACTGTTTTGTTTGAAGGGGAAAATAAAGACGGATATATACATGGATTTACCGAGAATTATGTAAAAGTAAAATCACCTTGGAAACCAAGTTTGGTAAATACCTTACACGAGGTTACCCTTAAAGAAATAGATGTTGATGGTTTAGTTAGGTTTGAGTTTTTAAAGGAATAGTAAAGTATAAAAAAACCCGCTTAAAAAGCGGGTTTTTTTATTTAAATATTGTTATAGTTAGATTCGAATCCCAACAGGAAGCATTTCTTTATACTGTCTGTTTTTTCTTAAAAATCCAGCAATTTGCGGACTAGTAGGTACAACCCTTAGATTCTGTTCTTGAATATGATGTAGAACCGATTTTATGAAATCCTCTTTAAAGCCGTCCTTAGTGATTTCTTCAGGCACTACTAATTTGGTTAAAAAAACTTTACGTTCTTGTGAAGAATATTCGATCTTGGCTAAATGACCATCAACTCTAGTTTCAAATTGGCGTAAGAAACTATTGTCCTTTATTTCTACTTCATTCATATAGTTTGATTTTAAATTGGTCTAGACAAAAAAATCACGATGTTCTCTTACCGTAATTTTATACTTTTACTTAGTTGTTAAATATGATAGGGTTATATTTAAAACAGAATACAAAAGTAATAAAAAAAATACGAGTTTCCTAAGAAATTCGTAATACTAACCCGTATGAGCCAAGATAAAATTCAGGTTTACCTTATGCCGGGAATGGCTGCCAATTCATCGATATTTGATAATATCAAATTGCCTAAAGAAAGTTTTGAAGTGCATAGGTTAGAGTGGTTTGTTCCAGAAAAGAACATGACCCTTATTGATTATGCGAAAAAGATGGCGAAAAGTATTACATCTCCCAATCCTGTTCTTGTGGGTGTTTCTTTTGGAGGGATTTTGGTCCAGGAAATGTCCAAGGTCATTCCTGTTAAAAAGGTGATTGTTGTTTCAAGTGTTAAACAAACATCAGAGCTGCCAAAGAGAATGATTTTTGCTAAGTATACCAAAGTTCACAAATTACTCCCCACAGGATTGGTGAACAATGTGGAATTATTGGCTAAATATGCTTTTGGTGAAACTGTGCACAAACGATTAGAGTTGTACGAGCAGTATTTGTCGATAAGGGATAAGTATTATATTGATTGGTCCATTGATCAGATCGTTAATTGGAAACAAATGACCTCGCCAGAGAATTTGGTACATATTCACGGGGAAAAAGATGTTGTTTTCCCAATAAACCACATCAAAGATTGTATCCCTGTCAAAAATGGCACGCACACCATGATTATTCATAGAGCCCGATGGTTTAATGAGCACTTACCCACAATTATTTTGGAATAAGAGAGTTGTATTAATACCTTTGAGTGCTAAGCTAACTAAAGAATTATGAAGATTTTAAAGAATATTTTAATGCTATTGGGAGTGTTTTTTGTTATAACAACCCTAATTTTTGCTGTTCAAAACAACAACGATTCTGTAACTCCAGATGTTCAGGATGTTGCTGAGAATGATGAAGATAAGAGTGTTTCTGATACCTATAGAATTTCGGCGATAGATATTCCCGTAGATTTGAATTTTGCAGGAGAAATAGTGCCACAAGATGACCCAGAGATAATGGAGCGGGTAGACAGGGAGTTTTTGGTGAATACCTATTGGCAGTCTAATGCACTGTTGTTAATGAAAAGAGCAAATAAGTATTTTCCAATAATTGAGCCTATTCTTGCCAAAAACGGAATTCCTGATGATTTTAAGTATTTGGCCGTGGCAGAAAGTGCATTGACCAATGTTGTTTCCCATGCTGGAGCAACTGGTTTTTGGCAGATAATGAAAGGAACAGGTAAGGAGTATGGCCTTGAGGTCAATTCGAATGTAGACGAGCGTTATCATCTTGAAAAATCAACCCAAGTAGCTTGTGATTATTTGAATAAATGGAAAAAAAGATATGGAACTTGGACCCTTACGGCAGCGGCATATAACGCCGGCCCAGGTGGGATAAATAAATATATGAGAACCCAAAAGGTAGATGATTACTATGATCTGCTCTTAGGTCAAGAGACAGGTAGGTATGTTTTTAGGATTATGGCCATAAAAGAGATTCTTTCAAATCCTGATAAATACGGTTTTGATATTGATAAGAAAGATATGTATAACTCGGTACCTACTTTCAAGGTTGAGATTGATGATCCTGTAGCTAGTTTTGCTGATTTCGCCAATAAATATGAAATCAACTACAAAATACTTAAACGACATAACCCTTGGCTAAGAGAGGCGCATTTAAATAATTCGTCAGGAAAAAAATATACCATTGAAATTCCTAATAAGGGATACTACAAGGTAAGCAAATAAGAAATCAGATTTTCTTCATTTGTTGCTGCATCATTTTTATTTGATCAGTCAACATATTGCTTTTGTCAAGTTTTTTGGCTTCGTTCAGAAGCGTGGTAGCTTCCCTTTTACGACGTTTTTGCATTGCAATTCCAGCTAAACTTAATTTGGCCATTGCAATATCATAGTCCATGGTAAGCCCTAGTTTTAAAGCTTTTCTAAAAAACTTTTCGGCCTTGGTCAGGTTTTTTTGTGAGTGAAGTATTCCATGAAGATAATTATAGTACCCTTGCTGTTTGGTGATTAGTGAAGCTTCTGGGTTTTTAATTTTATCCAACCACTTTTGTGTACCTTCCATATCTTGCTTCCTCATTCTCAGAAATGCAAGTAATATAATCTCATTTCTAAAATATAGAAATATGAAGATAGAGGCTAGAAGAATCAAAGAGATACCATTTCCAAGGTTCCCCTCTATAAATTGATAAACGGAATAAGCTATTATAAGCCCTGCGATGACTAGTTTAATGTTTTTGTTAAACATGTTGTTTCTCTATTATTAGTGTATGATTGTGGTCAAATAGACTTTAATCGTTGGTGAGGCAAAAGTAATAAAAACCTATCTGTAGGAGGTAAGGCATTCTAAAAAAATATTTTTTTGATAAGGTTTGCCAAAGTAAAAACTCTTTGTATATTTGCGCCCAGTTTTGCAGGTCGTTCTGCTCAATAATAAAACAACGAAAAGTATTCAACAATGCCAGGTCAAAAAAGAACATATCAGCCATCAAAAAGAAAAAGAAAAAATAAGCACGGCTTCAGGGAGCGTATGGCAACCGTTAATGGTAGAAAAGTTCTTTCTAGAAGAAGAGCGAAAGGAAGAAAGAAAATATCTGTATCCTCTGAGCTGAGACACAAAAAATAATGATTGAAGTTTTTATAAAATATTAAGGTGTTACTTTTTAAAAGTAGCACCTTTTTTTTGTCCTTATAGTAGTATTAAAATAACCGAGAGCATGCCAAAAAGAAAAGATTTAAAGTCGATATTGATAATAGGATCAGGACCTATTATCATAGGACAAGCCTGTGAGTTTGATTATTCGGGTTCCCAAGCTTTACGTAGTTTACGTGAAGACAACATAGAAACCATCTTAATCAATAGTAACCCGGCTACGATCATGACTGATCCCACAATGGCGGATCATGTTTACCTTAAACCTTTGACAACAAAATCTATCATTGATATTTTAAAGGAACACCCTCAAATAGATGCTGTTTTACCTACAATGGGGGGACAAACCGCATTGAACTTATGTATAGAGGCCGATGAAAAAGGAATCTGGGAAGATTTTGATGTTGAAATAATTGGCGTTGATATTGATGCGATTAACATTACCGAAGATCGCGAGCAGTTTCGTGAGCTAATGCTTAAAATTGGTATTGGCATGGCGCCACAGGCAACGGCCACATCTTTTTTGAAAGGAAAGGAAATTGCCCAGGAATTTGGTTTTCCGCTGGTGATTCGTGCTTCGTACACACTAGGTGGGGCAGGGGCCTCTATTGTTTACAAGCCTGAGGATTTTGATGAACTTTTGAGTAGGGGGCTAGAGATTTCCCCTATTCATGAAGTAATGATCGATAAGGCCTTAATGGGATGGAAGGAATATGAATTGGAATTGCTGCGTGATAAGAACGACAACGTAGTGATTATTTGTACGATTGAGAATATGGATCCGATGGGGATTCACACAGGGGATTCGATTACGGTAGCACCCGCAATGACATTATCAGATAGGACATTCCAAAAAATGAGGGATATGGCCATTAAGATGATGCGGAGTATTGGCGATTTTGCAGGAGGATGTAATGTGCAATTTGCCGTTAGTCCTGATGAGAAAGAAGATATTATTGCAATTGAAATTAACCCTAGGGTTTCAAGATCATCGGCCCTGGCTTCAAAAGCTACAGGATATCCCATCGCAAAAATTGCCTCAAAATTGGCTATAGGATATCATTTAGATGAGCTTGATAATCAAATCACGAAGTCTACATCTGCGCTCTTTGAGCCGACACTGGATTATGTCATTGTAAAGATTCCTAGATGGAATTTTGATAAGTTTGAAGGATCGGATAGAAGTCTTGGACTTCAAATGAAATCTGTTGGTGAAGTAATGGGTATAGGACGTTCGTTCCAAGAGGCATTGCATAAAGCTACCCAATCGCTTGAAATTAAAAGAAACGGACTTGGCGCTGATGGGAAAGGGTATAAAGACTATGAACAAATAATTAAAAAACTTACCATTCCTGGATGGGATCGTGTTTTTGTGATTTATGACGCCATTCAATTGGGTATTCCTTTGAGCAGAATCCATGAGATTACCAAAATTGATATGTGGTTCTTAAAGCAATATGAAGAGTTACACTTTCTTGAAAAGGAGATATCACAATATACAATTGCAAGCGTACCCAAAGACTTGCTGTTGGAAGCTAAGCAAAAAGGGTTTGCAGATAGGCAAATAGCCCATATGTTGGATTGTTACGAAAGTGAGGTATATAACAAAAGAGATGAGCTGAATATTAACCGAGTTTATAAACTGGTTGATACTTGTGCGGCAGAGTTTAAGGCAATGACACCTTATTATTATTCCACTTTTGAAGCGGAATATGAAACGGCTGATGGCGTGCGCACCGTGGAGAACGACAGTATTGTAACTGACAAAAAGAAAATCGTAGTACTTGGTTCTGGCCCAAATAGAATTGGTCAGGGTATCGAGTTTGATTATTGTTGTGTTCATGGGGTTTTGGCAGCTGCCGAATGTGGTTATGAAACCATAATGATCAATTGTAATCCTGAAACAGTATCTACCGATTTTGATACTGCCGATAAGCTATATTTTGAACCGGTCTTCTGGGAACATATCTATGATATTATCCGTCATGAGAAACCAGAGGGTGTAATTGTTCAATTAGGAGGTCAGACCGCATTAAAACTTGCTGAAAAGCTTTCCAAATACGGAATCAAAATTATTGGAACAAGTTTCGAATCATTGGACTTGGCCGAAGATCGAGGTAGTTTTTCAACCTTGTTGGAAGAGAACAACATTCCGTTCCCACAATTTGGTGTTGCAGAAACAGCGGATGAAGCCTTGGAATTGGCAGATAAATTAGATTTTCCCTTGCTTGTTAGACCGTCTTATGTGCTTGGTGGCCAAGGAATGAAAATTGTAATCAATAAAGAGGAATTAGAACAACACGTAGTTGATTTGCTTCGTAAAATACCTAACAATAAATTGTTGCTTGACCATTATCTAGATGGTGCAATAGAAGCAGAGGCAGATGCGATATGTGATGGCACTGATGTTTATATTATTGGTATCATGGAGCATATAGAGCCTTGCGGTATTCATTCAGGTGATTCGAACGCTACGTTGCCTCCATTTAATTTAGGTGAATTTGTAATGCAACAGATTAAGGACCATACCAAGAAAATTGCATTGGCATTGAATACTGTAGGTTTAATAAATATACAATTTGCGGTTAAAGATGACATGGTTTATATCATCGAGGCAAATCCAAGGGCATCAAGAACGGTTCCTTTTATTGCCAAGGCTTATAAAGAGCCTTATGTAAATTATGCAACTAAAGTTATGTTGGGAGAAAAGAAGGTGAAAGACTTCAACTTCAATCCCCAATTAGACGGATTCGCGATTAAACAACCGGTCTTCTCTTTTAATAAATTCCCGAATGTGAACAAGAATTTGGGACCAGAGATGAAGAGTACAGGAGAAAGTATACTCTTTATTGATAGCTTAAAGGATGATGAATTCTATAATCTTTATTCTAGAAGAAAAATGTATCTGAGTAAGTAAAAGGGCATACAACCTAAATCCAAACAACAATTTCAATGCTTTGATATATTGTTGTTTGGGTTTTTTTATTCTTCCCAATGGGTATGAAAAATTCCATCCCTATCGGTTCTTTCATAGGTGTGGGACCCAAAATAATCTCGTTGTGCCTGTATAATATTCATAGGTAATCTCTTGGATGTCAAACTATCAAAATAGGTGAGTGAATTTGTAAGACCGGGTAGGGGTACACCATTTTTAATGCCAAGGGCAACTGTTTGCCTAACATCACTTATTGTAAGTTTTATTTGTTTCGCCATAACGTCATTGAATAGCAAATGGGAAAGACTCGAATCTTTTTCATAGGCACTTGAAATGTCTTCCAAAAGAGAAGCCCTAATAATACATCCGGCTCTCCATATTTTGGCTATTAAACTGAGGTTCAATTCGTAAGAGTATTCTTTTGAAGCTTCACTTAACTGGTGAAAACCTTGGGCATAAGTCACAATAAACCCAAAAAACAATGACTGTTCTGCCCTTTTCGCCAATTCGGATTTAGCTATTTGCTCTAGATTTGGTCTTGAATATATTTCTGCAGCGGTATCACGTTCTTTTTTGAGTGCTGAGATTTCACGCATGGTAACTGCAATGTCAATTGAGGGAATAGGGATCCCCAAGTCCATGGCGTTCTGTGATGTCCATTTTCCAGTACCTTTTTGTTTGCCTTTGTCCAATATCAAATCCACAAGATCAGCACGAGTGATTTCATCTTTTTTCGTAAGGATATCGGCTGTTATATTAACCAAGAAGGACTGCAATCTCCCTTTGTTCCATGAAGCGAACAATTCCTGAATTTCAGAATTACTATATCCGCCGAGCTTCTTGAGAATATCATAAATTTCCGATGTAAGCTGCATTAATCCGTATTCAATACCATTATGAACCATTTTAACGTAGTTTCCGGCCGATTTTGGTCCCAAATAGGCAACACAAGGTTCTCCTTTGAATTTTGCTGCTACAGCTTCAAAAATTGGCTGTACCATCTTGTAAGCTTCTTTTGACCCTCCTGGCATAATACTAGGACCAAGTCTAGCACCTTTTGCACCGCCAGAAACACCGGTTCCAAAAAAATGGATTTCTTTTGATTTTAGGTATTCCTCTCTTCTATCTGTATCAGTAAAGAACGAGTTCCCACCATCAATCAAGATATCCCCTGAATCTAAATGCGGTAGTATACTTTCGACTACAGAATCTACAATTTTCCCAGCCGGTACCAACAACATTATTTTTCTTGGAGTGGATAAGGAGTTTACGAAGTCCGTTACATTGGAAGAAGCATTAACGTTATTCACGTTACCACCTTCTTCAATTAGTGATTTAACTTTGGTTTCATCTAGGTCATGGCCAAATGCATTGAAGCCTTTATCTGCCACGTTCAAAATGAAATTACGCCCCATGACACCAAGACCTACTAAACCAAAATCATACGAAACTTCAACCATAAATTATATTCATTTTTTATTCATGTTTATAAACCAAAAATAAAGACGTTCTTGTCTATAATAAATATTGAGTATTAATCCCTAATCCCTGAAATGGGGAGATTTTTCAGGTTCAACATTGGTAATAAAGTATTTTGTATCCCCAAGCCAGAAAAAAGTAGCATATCTTTCTACATAATCCAATTTCACATATTCCCCCTGATATTCTTTTAGTTTGTTAATGACTTCTTGGTTTTTATCCAACACTGAAAATGTAAATATCTGCGCACCAGAAATACCTTGACTAATCTCACCTTCCCAGGTTTTTGCCAATACCCCTTTTCGACTAATTTTGATAAGTTCTCCGGAACGAACCCCTTCACTATAAGGCACAAAGTAAACGAATGCATAAATCAAAAGGAACACAGCAATTATGGTTGCAAGGGCTAATACCAGTATCTTTTTCATAATTCTAATTTAGGTTCTTCCTCAAAATCGTCTTCCTGAGCTCGTTTTAATATTTGGTCAGGTAATGATTTTTTTGCTTTGGCTCCCATTTTTTTCAACTTTTCAATACTTGTCACCAAATTACCACGGCCTTCAACCAGTTTGTTCATGGCACCTTTATATTCATTTTTGGCCTCATCCATTTTCTTCCCAACCTTGGTTAGATCAGTTACAAAACCTTCGAATTTATCGTATAACGCCCCAGCTTGTCTCGCAATTTCAATCGCATTTCGTTGATGTTTTTCATTGTTCCACATGCTATCTATGGTGCGTAATGTTGCCAATAAGGTTGCGGGAGTAACAATTACAATGTTTTGCTCAAATGCCTTGTTATACAAACTATTATCTTGGTTAATGGCAATGGCGAATGCAGGTTCTATAGGAACGAACATTAGTACAAAATCAGGACTCTCCATTTCATAAAGATCCTCGTATTTTTTTGCGGACAATTGGTCAACGTGCTTTCTGATTGAATTGATATGGTCCTTTAAGAATTTTTCACGCAATTCATCTTCAGCATTCATGTACCGCTCATAATCGGTAAGTGAAACCTTGGAATCCACAATCATTTTTTTACCATCAGGAAGATTGATGATTACATCGGGAAGAACCCTTGTGCCATCTTCTCTAGTGAAACTTTGCTGTACCGAATACTCCCGGTCTTTTTCCAAGCCCGATTTCTCAAGTACACGTTCCAAGACCAATTCTCCCCAATTCCCCTGCATTTTACTGTCACCTTTTAATGCTTTAGTAAGATTTTCGGCTTCTTGGGTTATTTTTAAGTTCTGGCTCTGAAGGTTTAAAAGCTGCTCTTTTAATGCAGAATGCATACTAATGCTTTCTTTTTGGGATTTTTCGACTTTATCCTCAAAGGTTTTTATTTTTTCCTGAAGCGGGGACAATAAGTTTTTTATGTTTTTTTGATTCTGCTCGGTAAACTTTGTGCTTTTTTCCTCAAGAATCTTATTCGCAAGATTTTCAAATTCTTTAGTAAAACGCTCCTGAAGTTTTTCAACTTCCTCTTTTTGCTCTTTGTTCTTTAAAGACAAATGCTCTAAATCTGCTTGAAATCGAACATTTTCATTACCTATTTGTTCTTTTTCTGAGCGTAAATCATCTTTTTCATTTTCGAGGGCCAGATTTCGATTTTCCAAATCCTTTTTGGAATGTTCTAAATGACGGCGTTCTTCTTCAAAAGTACCTTGATTGGATTTTGTCTTTAGTTTTTGGATATAGACACCCAAAAAGTAGCCAATGGCTAGGCATAAAACTCCAATGATAATGTAAACAAGGTAAATATTCATTAGTACTTGTAATTCGTTGTTGTAAAGATAACGGTTTGACATGAAACCTTTAGAACAGATTCTGTTACTTTTCTATTCTAAATGAACCCGTTTTTGAGTCAAACTTCACCGTGTCTTGGGGGAAAAGCCGTTCAAAAGACCCATTTTCAATTAATTCACTAGGTTGACCAAATTCATGACCTTTTTTGTTCATAATCAGTATTTTATCACAGAGCTGAATGGCCATTTCAATCTCATGACTTGTGAACAAAATGGTTTTATGTGTTTTATGTGCTATTTGTTTCAAAAGCTTCAATATCTGCACTTTGTGATGAAGGTCTAGGTGAGAGGTTGGTTCATCTAACAATACAATTGAGGTATCCTGGGCCAAAGCCCTGGCTATCATCACACGCTGCAATTGACCATCACTTAATTCATAACATTTTTTATCCTTTAGGCCTTCTAAGTCGACCATTCTAAGGGCTTCTTTTATTTTGTTTTTATCATTTTCGCTCAAACTACCTATCCAATTGGTGTACGGCTGTCGACCCAAAGCAATAAGCTCCAATACTGTTAGATTTTTTGAGGCGAGACCCTCGGTAAGTACCAAACTGATAGTCGAAGCAAATTCTAGGGATGCGTAATCTTGCAACTTTTTATTGTTAAGAGAAATGACCCCATCGAGTTTGGATTGTACTTTTCCTAGAGTACGCAAGAGTGTTGATTTTCCTATACCATTTACACCTACAATAGCTGCAACTTCTCCTTGAGAGAGTGAAAAACTTAAGCCCTCCGCAACTACCGAGGCTACATTTTTCGATTTATAACCTATTGAAAGGTTATTAACTGAAAGGGCGGTATGTTTTTCTTTATGATTGATTTTATTCAGTTTAAAATATCATCTTCTTTTTTCTAACAAGTAGCCATATAACCACCGGTGCTCCCACTATGGATGTAATTGCGTTAATTGGCAATACGTTGGCCGAATTAGGTAATTGGGCAACAGTATCACATATCAGCATTAAAATGGCACCATAAATCAAAACAGCAGGCACTAAAATTCTATGATCTGTTGTATTGAAAATCTGTCTTGTTAAATGTGGAACAGCTAAACCTATAAAGGCTATTGGACCAGCAAAGGCTGTAATTCCGCCAGCCAAAAGTCCAGTTGCAGCAATAATCAAATAGCGCGATTTTTTCAAATCAACACCTAAACTGCGAGCATACGTTTCACCTAAAAGCAGTGAGTTCAATGCTTTAATAGATAGTACACTCAAAATTACTCCAATAAAAACAATGGCCAACAAAATCACTAATTGTTGCCATGTAAGGTTCCCGACACTCCCAAAAGACCAATAGATGTATTGCTGTAATTTTTCGGCATCTGTGAAATACGAAAGAACACTTACCACGGCCGCGGTAATGCTTCCAAACATGAGCCCAATTATCAAAAGGGCCATAGTGTCCTTTATTCTATAGGCTACAATTACAACAACCAAAAGAACCAAAAAACTACCAATACTAGAAGCTATGGCTAATGAAATATCACCAATCATTCCTATTGCATAAAAACCAGAAAACAGAGACGCGCCCATGATTAAAAGTGCCGCCCCCAAACTTGCTCCTGAACTAATACCTAAAACGAATGGCCCCGCCAAAGGGTTTCTGAAAAGTGTTTGCATCAACAACCCACTTAGGGCAAGTCCGCCACCTACAAGAATGGCAGTCAATGCCTTTGGAACTCGATAATTCCACACAATATAGCTCCAGGAACCATTATTTAATTCACTTCCCAAGATTGCCTTTACTGTTTCGCTAAAAGGAATAGAAACAGAACCTAAACTAATGTTCGCAATCAAGCACAGCAATAGTGCTGCCGTCAGATATAGAAATCTAGATTTGTATTTGCTGGTGTTAAACAAACTAATTCAATGGCTTAAAAAAGAACAATTCATGATCAGGTAACAGTTCTGGATGGAAAATGTGTATTAAGTCTTTTAGTACCCAATCGGGTCGATTTGGAGCCAGTTCATAATACAAAAGTCCGCCAGTATCTCCTTTGGTGTTTGCAAATGTATAGATGTTTTTGTTTTGAAACGCCTTAAACTTTAGGTAATGAACATTTGCATTCTTCATTTCTTCATATGAAATGAATTGAGAAGGTGATATCCAAAAGTCAGTATCATGACCTTCGGCCAAAACACTTTCGATACTCATATTAAGACTCCCTGTCTGCTCATTGTCTGACCAAGGGTATTCGGTATTCGCATCTTCAATAAATTTTGCAGCCCAACTATTGCCTCCGGGTAAATACCATACATCTTTGTACAGCGCCCCACTTAAAACAGTAGGCCTGTTTTTTGCTTTTTTAGCCAAAGATTTGGCTTGATTATAAGAATTTGAAATTTCCTTGAAAATACTATCCGCTAATTGCTCTTTTTGAAAGAAAGGGGCAAAGAATTTAATCCATTCTGCTTTTCCCAATGGGGTTTCCTCCGTCCAATCCCCATTATAAACCACTGGAATGTTTGAACGCATTAAAGTTTCATACGCTTTGTTTTGACTGTTGATGCTGAACCCTATGACCACTTCAGGTTGCAATTCAATGACCATCTCGGTGTTAATGGATTCATTGTTCCCCAATTCTTTGATTTTTCCTTCGTCAATACGATTTCTTGCTTTTTTCGAAGAAATGTATTGTGTGTCGGGGAAACCCGTCAATTTTTTAATTTCACCAAGAGCTTCCAAAGCTGGAATATGCGTTGTAGAAGTTGCGACCATTGAATTTATTGGGGTACCAATAATTGCATCAAATTCATTCTTGTTCAAACTGATGGATGCCATTTTATCCTTTGGTACCAGGGCATATTTAAATCCAGTTTTGGCATTTGGCCATGGTGAAGATATATTCATTACAGTTATTCCGTTTGATTGTTTTTCAATAGTAAACCCCTTGGCATATTCAATTGAGGTGGAATTTGTTGTAACTGGATTTGGCAATTCTGCCTTCTTTGCTTCCTTGCAGGAAGAAAGAAAAACAAATAAGATTGCAAGGATTCTAATGTTCATATTGAAATATGGATGAAATGTTATACCAATTTGCGCAAGGTAACAAATGTCACAATTTTAAAGGATATTGTATTTTACTTTTGAATAAATTTTAAACATGAGAGATAGTTCAAATGCAGTAATCTATATAGTAGCAGGCATTATCATTCTTCATTTTGTAGTCGGTTTTATTTGGTTGGCCATTAAACTAAGTAAGAAAAAAGACGATAAATAGTTTATTAGGTTTATTTTTGCACTGAATTTGGTTTTGTCACTTTCACGGTGACTAAATTAAAAGGGAATCCAGTGAAAATCTGGTACTGTTCCCGCAACTGTAAGTTTATGCCAAACTTGATTTGGCACCTCTATAAAAGAGGGTGTTGTTTTCTTCAAAGTCACTGTCCGTAGATGGATGGGAAGGCGAAATAACATTGAACAAGTCAGGAGACCTGCCAACTTCAAACAAACATTGTTAAACTTTCGGGATAAAAGTTTTCGTATGAATAAAGACATACCACACTCCCGTTTATTCACTTTTTGAAATGAACAAAAAAATCATGAGTTTAGGCGCTGCCGTGTTGGTAAGTGCTAGTATTGCTGCACAGGAAATGCAGAACGATTCGATTAACGTACAACAATTGGATGAAGTTGTTGTTAGCGATTCCCGTTTTGAACTAAAACGAGAAAATTCAGGTAAAACGGTAATTAAAATCGGTTCAGAAGAGTTACAACATAATCAAGGCAAATCAGTAGCGGATATCATTAATTCCAAAAGCGGAATCGAGATTGCTGGGAGTAGAGGAGCCGACGGTAGTATTCTAGGTGTTTTTGCAAGAGGAGGAAGGGGACGACAGGTTCTTGTGTTGATTGATGGGGTCCGGGTATCTGACCCTTCATCATTTTCCCAAGAGTATGATTTACGCTTACTTTCCGCAGCTAATATTGAGTCTATTGAAATATTAAAAGGTGCTGCAAGTACTTTGTACGGTACTAATGCGGCAACGGCAGTAATCAATATAACTACCAAAAAAGTCTCTGAACAAAGTATTTCACTTAATGTTCAAGCGTCAAGAGGAACTAATCAAAATAGTGACGACCAGAATTATAATTTGGCCCAGGCATTCAATAGTGCTAGTTTAGGTGGTACTTTAGATGCATTTACTTATCAAGTAGGTTTTTCGAATCGTTATTCTGACGGCCTTTCCGCAATAATTACTCCGCAGAATTTTGAAGATTCTTATTCTCAAATAAATACCGATATAAAATTGGGCTATCAAGTTTCTGATAAGTTTACAATTGGAGTATACGCTAATCAAACAAAATTGAATACTGAATATGACGAATCGTTTGGGCTTTTTGATGCCAATTACCGTTTTTTAAGTAATCAAAAACGAGCAGGGCTAACTTCAGAGTTTAAATATCAAAATGGTTCATTGCACCTGAACATGGCCTACGCCAACTATGAATCGGAAAATAAAAGTGCTTTCCCAAGCTTTTTTGAGGGGAAAAACTATGTTGCTGATATTTATAATAAATATACTTTCAATGACAAGTTCTATACTATTGTTGGTTTAAATTTTATTAAAGATGAAACAGTCTTTAGCGCTAATCAGGATTTTAAAATAATTGACCCTTACGCTAATTTGGTCTACATTTCTGATAGCGGATTAAACCTTAATGTCGGTGCCCGTTTTAATAATCATTCAGAATATGGCTCGCATTTGGTATATAACTTAAACCCTTCATATACTTTTAAAACAGAAGAGGGTTATGTAAAATTTCTGTCAACATACGCAACATCTTACATAACACCTTCATTGACCCATCTGTTTGGAAATTTTGGCGCAAATCCTGACTTGGAACCTGAAGAAAACAGGACTATAGAGGGTGGTCTGGAATATGCATTAAATAACAGATTTAGAGTGAGTGGTGTATATTTTAATAGAAAGGAAGAGAATTTCGTTTTCTATGATAATATTACAGGAACATATGGTAATGCGGATAACAAGATAGATGCTCAGGGTGCCGAAATAGAACTTAAATGGAATCCAAGTGATGAAATCGTAATTGCTGGTAATTATTCTTTCACAGAGCGAAAAGGTGATGCGGCCATTCGTATTCCAAAACACAAAATAAACGCCTCTTTTGGGTATGCAATATCAAAAAGAACCTACGCCTCTTTGGATTATAGGTATACCGGTGAAAGATTGGATACGGATTTCAATACTTTCTCCAATGTAGCTTTGGACCCGTATTCATTGTTGAATGTATATACTGAACATGAATTAATACCAAGTAAGCTCAAAATATTCGTTGGCTTGCAAAATGTTTTGAACACAGAATATGTTGAGATAATAGGGTATACCACAAAGGGAAGAAATATTAATGCAGGGTTAAACCTTACGCTGCAGTAAACAACCTCAAATAAAAAAAGAAAGCCTTGGTCATAAACCAAGGCTTTCTTTTTTATAAGTTGAGACCTTAATTATTGAATTTTAAGATCTAATTTTTTGTCCAAAACCATATTGTCTTTCAGAACAGTGTACATTTTAGAGCTGGTCATAACATCAGCAGGCATAAGCACTTCAAAACTTCGTTTGCCAGAAGCTCCAGTTATTTCCTGAATGGCCCTAGCCAATAAAGGTTCATTTTGATCCCCCCAAGAACCAAGGTTTGCTATATCTTCCTCAAGTTCTATAGTTGGCGTTAAACCAGAGGTGTAATCAGAAAATCCATCGGCATTTTCGTTGCGACCAACCAAAGGTTGAATAGCCCATTGATTATTTGGGTTTATATTGGACTCTCTTTCTGGACTATAAATATAGCTGCCATCAAAATCATCAACCATAGTAATAGAGAATTCGTTTTTCCCTCTTGTAGTTTCTCCAATATGAACTACATCAACATAAGGTGCAAGGCCATTAATAACCAATTCGCTAGCTGATGCAGATCCATTGGTGGCTATAATATACACTTTGGTTAAGTTAAGTGTGTTTATGTCTGAGCCATCGCTAGTTTTATCACCAAAGTAATCAGTTAGTTGAGAATCACTCAATTGTCCTTGAATTTTTGCGTTCCAACGTTGTCTTAGAAACAATTCGTCGGTATGCGTGCCATAAATCATACTGGACAACAGACGGGCAGAATTAACTGACCCACCTGGATTGTATCTCAAATCCAATACCAAATTGGTGACCCCGGCAGCTTTAAAATCGCCGAATACATTATTTAAATCTTCATCAAATTCGTTCGTGAAACCATTGTACACCAAATAACCAATTTTCTCTCCTCCAATATCAAAGGTTTTTGATAAGAAAACAGGATTTTCCACTAGACCTTCAAGTTTTGTGAGTTCAACTTCCTTATCATTTGGGGTAATTGTATTATTGGCAATATCGGCCATGTTTAAGGTATACGTATCGGCATCCCCAAAAAGCAAGTCTACATAATTACCAATAGTAAGGGTTTGCCCATTAACCCCTGTAAAAAGCTCACCTCGGCTAATATCCTTAGTTGAGGCATTTGAATTGGGTACTATATATCGTACATAACCAAAAACCTCACTATTTGGAGTGTCATCAAAACGAAGCAATCCGAATTCAAGCCCATTGCTTTTTGAAATTCCTGAAAAAGCTTGTGTCAATTCTTTGTAATCATCAGAATAAAAGCTGAATCGGTCCTCACTGAACAAAAGCATATCATCAAAAAATACCCCTGGATCGGTTTCAGAGGCTAAAAACTCAGTATAATCCTCGGTATTTGTAAACTTGTCATCAGCTAAATTAGGGACGTCAGCTTGCCAGAAATACCAAAAATTCATGGCCTTCCACATAAAGTCCTGTACTTCTACATTTGCTGTTGGATCTGGATCTATTCCATCAGGAGGAGTAAGGTCATCATCACTTTTCTTACAGGCAGTGATAAACAACCCCAATGAGAGGAACAACAAAAAATACTTTTTCATAATTTTCTTTTAGCAATGAACAACCTCAATTATCATTCCAATTCGGTGGGAATAATGTGTAGAGGGATTTTATTTCGATATTCTATTGATTAAATACGCAATTTTTTAGACAATAGATGTCCAATTTACTTACATATCCAATAAAAAAAAATTATTTGTAACAAAATTCGTTATACTTCGTCTTCATTGTGTAGACCGGTAAGAAAGTCTTAAAACAACTAAACCAAGAAAGTGAAACAGTCAGAGTTTTTAAATGTGGTAATGCCCTTTAAGGATAAGCTGTATAGATTGGCAAAAAGACTGCTGGTTTCTACAGAAGAGGCTGAAGATGCGACGCAAGAGATATTAATGAAGTTGTGGTCTAAAAATGAAAATATTGGGAAGTACAATAACGTTGAGGCTTTTGCCATGACAATGACCAAGAATTTTTGTTTGGATCGACTAAAGTCAAAGCAGGCAAGCAATTTGAAACTTGTTCATAGTAATTACGGAGATGATAATACCTCATTACAAAAACAAGTTGAAGCAAAAGACAGTCTTAGTTGGGTGGAAAAAATAATGGAAGAACTACCAGAACAGCAAAAAATGGTATTGCAGTTGAGAGATGTTGAGGAATATGATTTTGATGAAATAGGTGAATTGTTGAATATGAAACCAACAGCAATACGAGTAACCTTATCAAGGGCACGTAAAACAGTAAGAGAAAAATTAATGCAAAAACATAGTTATGGAATCGGATAGAATAGAAATATTATTGGAAAAATACCTAGAAGCTTCCACTTCAATAGCTGAAGAGAAAGAGCTTAGAACATATTTTTCACAGGAAAGTGTACCAACACATCTTGAACAATATGCCCCCATGTTCCAATATTTTTCAGTAGCCAAAGAAGAACGATTTACAAAGCAGGTACCGCTAAAAACCAGAAGAATAGATTTCAAGTGGGCATCCGTTGCAGCAGTAGCAGTTCTAATGTTTGGCATATACTTTGGTAATGAATACCAAAAACAAAAAGAGGCAGAATATGCTTATAACGAAACAAAGAAAGCATTGAACCTTTTGGCCAATAATTTTAATCGAGGTACTGAAAAGGTGGCCTACCTCAATGAATTTGAAAACACAAAACAAAAAATTTATAAACACAATTAATATAAAAACCATGAAGAAAATTATAATCATAATGGCATTGATAATGCTACCAGCATTAGGTCTTTCACAATCGGTCTTTGATAAATATGAAGATTTGGACAACGTTAGTGCTGTAGTGGTCAATCAAAGTATGTTCAGACTGTTATCTAACATAGATGTAGAGGTCGATGATCCTGAGGCAAAGGATTTTATGGATATAGCCCAAAGTTTAAAGAATCTAAAGGTGTTCATCACAGAAGACCCTCAAATATCCAAAGACATGATGAGTACTATGAATCAATATCTTAAGAGCAACAAGCTTGAGGAGCTAATGCGGGTAAAGGATAAAGATGCAAACATCAAATTTTATATAAAGACTGGTAAAGATGAAGATCATGTAAGTGAGCTGTTGATGTTCGTTACCGGTATGAAAAATGTAGATATTGATGTAAACGGCAGAAAATTAGAAACTGTTTTACTTTCATTGACCGGAGATATAGACTTAAGAAAAATAGGGTCTCTAACTAAAAAGATGAACTTGCCGGAAGAATTGAACGAAGCAGGTAAAAAGAATTAAAAAAACAATCATAGGCGGTTTACCTTTTACTTAAAAAGTAAACTGCCTTTTTATTTAAATAAATCACAATCAATCAAAAAACGACAATCATGAAAAAAATCACTTTAATTTTAGCAATCGCATTATTACCATTCACAGGAATATCTCAATCTATCTTTGACAAATACGAACATATGGATGAGGTTGGAGCTGTTATCGTCAACAAGGGCATGATAGATTTGGTCTCATCAATAGGAAATTTAGATGATGACAAGGATGCAAAGGAGTTTGTAGAAATGGCGAAAGGAATAAATGGAATAAAAGTATTCATCACAGAAGATAAAGGCGTTGCAGCAGAAATGTCAGCAACCGTTAAAAAGTACCTTAAGAAATCTTCTTTAGAAGAATTGATGCGGGTAAAGGATAAAGATGTTAATGTTAAATTTTACATTAAAAACGGAAAGCATAAGGACCATGTTACCGAATTGTTAATGTTCGTATCAGGAATGAAGAAAATGGATGTTGACGTGAACGGAAGAAAATTTGAAACTGTTTTAGTATCTATGACAGGAGATATAGACTTGAACAAAATCGGTGCACTAACCAAAAAAATGAACCTTCCTGAAGAATTGAATGACGCAGGAAAACACAACTAAAGAAAAGATTTAAATCGGTCATCATTCTATTTTGATGGCCGAATTTTTAGTAATTTACAGACAAACGTAACAGTGAACACATGAAAAATGTAATTAATAGTTTAGCCCTTGTATTTATGTTGGTTTTGGCCAGTTGCTCTTCAACACAAAGCCTTCAAGAGTATTATATTGACAATTCTGAAAACCCCAACTTTCTATCTGTGGATCTTCCTGTAAGTCTTTTGAACATGGAAAAGACCGATTTGGATGAAGATCAACGTGAGGCTCTAAATTCTCTTAAAAAGATGAACGTTTTGGCATTTAAAAAAACTGATGCAAATACTGCTGAATTTGAAGCCGAGAAAGTAAACGTGAAAGCGATTTTAAAAAATGAAAAGTTCATTGACCTTATGAAGCTTAATACTAGTTATGGTAAAGGGGTGATTAAATATATGGGGAATGACGAAATAATAGATGAGGTTATTATTTATGGGGATAGTGATGAAAAAGGTTTTATGCTTATTCGTGTTTTGGGCAACAACATGAAACCGGCCAACTTGGTTAAATTCATTCAGGCTATCCAAAAATCTGATTATAAAGGAGAAGGTTTAGGAGAAATAGGAGAATTTTTAAAGGGTTAGGTAGAGTAATAAGTTATAAGTTAGACCCGACTAATCAATTAGTCGGGTTTTTAGTTTAATGAAAAGATTTCTCTATTGTAATAACCATTCATTTTTTAACTATTATTATCTTCGCTCAACTATTAACACTAACAAAAATTAAAATGGAAAAAGTTGAAGGATGGATTGAATATGGGATAGAATTGGCCAAAGAATTTGGCCCAAAATTACTGGCCGCTTTTCTGATATTCATTATTGGATTATGGGTTATCAAGAGGATTGTAGGAGCTTCTAGAAAAATGATGGGTAAAAGTAATTACGATGAATCCTTACAAAAATTTCTTCTGAACCTTATTTCCTGGACGCTGAAGATATTTCTTGTAGTATTGGTTATTTCTCAGTTGGGAGTAGATGTGACTACGTTTGCGGCCATTATTGCAGCTGCCGGTTTAGCAGTTGGCCTGGCCTTGCAAGGTTCACTTTCGAATTTTGCTGGAGGAGTATTAATCATGATTTTCAAACCTTATAGAATAGGTGATTTGATAGAGGCGCAAGGTGAATTGGGTGCTGTAAAGGAGATTGAGATTTTTACAACCAAATTGATAACTCCAGGGAATAAATTAGCGATAATCCCTAATGGTGCTATGGCAAATGGTAACATTGTGAATTATACGGCTGAGGGAGTAATTAGAGTAGATACTATAATTGGTGTGGGGTATGATGAGGATATTAAAAAAACAAAAGAAGTTTTATTAGAGGTACTAACATCTAATCCCTTGGTTTTACAAGATCCAGAACCATCTGTAAATGTTTCTGAATTGGCAGATAGCTCGGTAAATTTTGCTGTAAGGCCATATTGCAAGCCAGAGCATTATTGGGATGTATACTTTGCAACTATGGAAAACTGTAAGCTTGCCCTTGATAAGGCAGGAATCGAAATTCCTTATCCACATTCAGTTGAAATACACAAACAAGGGTAAAAGGAAATATTCTTAAATAAAAAAAGGCCACTCGAATGAGTGGCCTTTTTATGCTATGCTAATTTTTAAATTCCCGTGTAATTCTTCGGGGTAATCACTTTTAATTCATCTTTGATTTTATCTGAAACGTTAAGGGTTTCAATAAAATCTGCAATGGTCTTCTGATTTATTTTAGTATTGGTGCGCGTTAATCCTTTTAAAGCTTCATAAGGATTAGGGTAGGCTTCCCTTCTTAGGATGGTCTGAATGGCTTCAGCAACAACTGCCCAATTATTTTCTAGATCTTGTTCAATTTTATCTTGATTTAAAAGTAATTTGTTCAAACCTTTTAAGGTAGATTGAAAAGCGATTAATGTATGTCCAAAAGGGACACCTACATTTCTCAATACTGTACTATCGGTCAAATCTCGTTGTAATCGAGATACAGGTAGTTTTGCGGAAAGATGTTCGAACAGTGCGTTGGCAATACCTAGGTTCCCCTCTGAATTCTCAAAATCAATGGGGTTTACTTTATGTGGCATGGCTGATGAGCCAACTTCTCCTTTCTTTATTTTTTGCTTGAAATAATCCATAGAAACATAAGTCCAAAAATCCCTGTCTAAATCAAGTAGTATTGTATTTATTCTTTTCAAAGTATCGAACAAAGCGGCCATGTGGTCATAATGCTCAATTTGAGTAGTAGGAAAAGAATGATGTAGGCCTAATTTTTCTTGAACAAATTTTGACCAAATGCTTCCCAATCAATACTGGGATAGGCAATTTTATGCGCGTTGAAATTACCTGTGGCACCACCAAATTTGGCTGCACTGGGGATATCATTCAATAAATTAAATTGCTCTTTCAAGCGTTCAACATAAACAGCAACTTCTTTACCCAAACGAGTAGGGGATGCAGGTTGCCCATGGGTTCTAGCTAATAAAGGGACATTGGCCCATTCTTTCACCAACTCATTCAATTTTTCCAATACTTCAAAATACAATGGAACATATACATCGTTCATGGCATCCTTGATAGATAGAGGAACAGCTGTATTGTTTATATCCTGTGATGTAAGTCCAAAATGAATGAACTCCTTATGCTCACCAAGTCCTAATTTATCAAAGGCAGCTTTTATAAAATACTCAACCGCTTTGACATCATGATTGGTGGTTTTTTCAATTTCCTTGATTTCCTGTGCATCATCAGCATCAAAATTCCTGTAGATATCCCTTAGAACATCAAATTTTGAATTATCAAACGATTCAAGTTGAGGTAAAGGAAGTTCGCAAAGAGTAATGAAATACTCTATTTCTACCTGAATACGATATTTTATCAATCCTTCTTCAGAAAAATAAGGGGATAAAGAAACAGTTTTGCCTCTATAACGACCATCAATAGGTGAAATGGCATTCAATTGAGTTATTGACATGAGCGTGGAAATTGATTTTTATTTGAAGTCGCAAAGATACTTATTCGTAAATGAGTACGAAATGTTTATGGGTATTGTTTGTTCTTTGTTTTCAACACTTTTTCGCTTATTTGATTTTTGAAAGAGTCATTCTTGCACGTGCTTTGTAGGCAGCGCTTCCTGTTGAATAATTTTGTTCAAGAACCATTTTCAATTCGGGGTGTATCCAGTCAAAAGTTTGCCCCAAAAGCAACAAAGAAGTCATGGAGTATGCCTTAGCTGCAACTTTATGATTACCTATCAACCAATCAAAGCACGCAGATGAAATTTGCTCGAGGTGTTTATTTACCAAGACGGTTTGCGTTTCATTTTCATTTTTGGAATAGTATTCTTTGATTAGGAATTCACATATTTTGGCCATAGGCCTAACAGAGGAGTCGAGTTTTACCTTATTGATTTTATTGGTGAACAAATCAATGTTGGGTAGGATATAGGAAAGCTTATTTTTTGCAGCAAATTCCAAAACCCAACATGCTTTACTGGAAACAGGGTTGTCATGGTCAAACGCAATTTGCATTAGGGGCTCAACAAAATGGGGGTTAGATAAGATAAGCGACGCCATTTTTTGTCGTTTATCCCTAGAATGGTTTACATAATCCAAAGAATCATATAGTTCTTTTTTGGTCATGAAGTTTTGTATTTTTAATTCAAACAATTACCCAATGAAAATAGTAAAAAAAATAGCTTTAGCCCTAATTGTGGTTTTTATAGGTATTCAATTTTACAGACCAGAAAAGAATACAGAAAAAGGTGATTATACAAAAGATTTTTTCATAGAGACCAATCCTTCAAATGAAGTAAAATTAATAATGAAAGAAGCCTGTTATGATTGTCATACCAATAATACTAGATATCCTTGGTACAACAATATTGCTCCAGTTTCATATTGGATGGCCGACCATATCCGACACGGAAAAGGTGAACTTAATTTTTCTAAATGGAACGAATATTCGAACAAAAAGAAAGCTCATAAATTAGAAGAAGTGGTTGAGGTGATTGAAGATGGGGAAATGCCCTTGAAAGAGTATACTTGGACTCACCCTGAAGCCAAATTGACCGACCTTCAGAAAAAGGCCATAATTGAATGGGCCAATGGATCTAGAGTTCTTTACCAATTAAATCAGCAACCAAAGTAGGAACACCTAATGTTGCATTTTCTGGAATAACTTCAATATTTTTACGAAGAACCCCTTGTAATGACGGTTTAGGATCAATAAAATAGATTGGGGTTTCAGGCTCTACAAAATCAATCAAACTTGCCGCTGGATATACTTGCATAGATGTTCCAATAATAATTAATATATCAGCCTTACAAGTTATTTCGATGGCTCTGGTCATCATGGGAACATCTTCCCCGAACCAAACAATATGTGGTCTAAGTTGATGACCATTCTGGCATAAATCACCTAAATTCAAGTCTTTCCTCCAAGTCGTTGTTTGATTATCGGAAGTACTACGTACTTTAAGTAGTTCACCATGTAGATGAACAACATTCTTACTTCCTGCCCTTTCATGAAGATCGTCAACATTTTGGGTGATAATGGTAACGGTATGCCTCGTTTCCAATTCTACGAGAGCATTGTGTGCTTTATTTGCTGATACTTCCAATAACTGCCTTCTACGTTGGTTGTAAAAATCAAGAACCAATTCTGGGTCGTTGGCAAAACCTTGTGGTGAAGCAACTTGCATTACATCATGCCCTTCCCAAAGCCCATCTGCGTCGCGAAAAGTTTTAATACCACTTTCTGCGCTAATCCCAGCTCCTGTCAAAACAACAATGTTCTTCTTCATTTTATAAAAATAGACTTTTTATTATATTAGATCTATGGTAGACCAACGACTTTTATCTTACCTCGAAGAGTTCATTTCCAATGAAAGAAAGAATCGTTTTCTTCAAGTATTGGAAGAACGCACTAAGTACGTTACGGTTGCTATAGAAGATGTTTTTCAATTGCACAATACTAGTGCAGTAATAAGAAGTTGTGAGGTTTTTGGATTACAAGATGCCCATGTAATCGAAAATCGTTTTGGGAAAAGGTTGGATAAAAATATTGCAATGGGCGCCCAACAATGGGTCGATGTCAAAAGGCATGAGGATACGGAGTCCTGCATCTCACATTTGCGTGACCAGGGTTATCAAATAATTGCCACCACTCCTCATGATGATTCCTGTCTGTTAAATGATTTTAATTTAGATAAAAAAACCGCTTTGTTCTTTGGAACAGAGAAAGAGGGCTTAAGTGAGGAAGTCATGCAAAAGGCTGATGGGTTTTTGAAAATACCCATGGTCGGGTTCACAGAAAGTTTGAATATTTCGGTATCTGCAGCGATAATTTTACAATACTTAAGAACTAAACTAAAACAGCAAGAGTTGCCATGGCAATTATCTGATATTGAAAAGTTGGAAAAAAGATTGGATTGGACTAAAAAATCAATAAAAAGCATTGATGATATTTTAAATAGGTTTTACGAATGATTGTAAATTTTTACTATATTTAAGAACAACTAACTAATTGATAAACAAATGACTATACTACTTTACATTTTAATCGGACTCGTTGTGTTAATAGCAATATTGGCTATGATAGCACCAAAAACTTATGATGTTTCTCGAAGTATTTCAATCTCAAAGCCCATTGGTGATGTTTTTGAATATGTACGCTCACTTAAAAAACAAGATGAATGGGGCCCTTGGGCAAAAAAAGACCCAGATATGGTGAAGGAATTTACTGGAACAGATGGTGAAGTAGGAGCTGTAAGCAGCTGGAAAGGCAATAAGGATGTAGGTGAAGGGGAACAGGAAATTACAGGGATTAAAGAAAATGAGGTTGTTGAAACCCAATTACGTTTTTTAAAACCCTTTAAGTCTGAATCTGATGCCTATATTAGAGTAAAGGATGAAGGAAATGGTTCAACAAAGGTTACTTGGGGTTTTTCCGGTAATAATAAGTTTCCAGTGAGTATAATGATGCTTTTCATGAATATGGATAAAAGTGTTGGAAAAGATTTTGAACAAGGATTATCAGATTTAAAGGATATTCTGGAAAAGTAGGGTAAGAAATATGGAACATAATATAGTGGGCTGGATTGAAATTCCAGTTAAAAATATGGACAGGGCAAAAAAGTTCTATGAACAGGTGTTTGACCTAGAAATTAGCATTCATGATCTTGGAGGTATTATCATGGGATGGTTTCCATTTGCTGAAGGAAAAAGTGGTGCTTCAGGTTCTTTGGTTCAGCACGAGACATATAATCCCAGCCTTACTGATGGTCCAGTTATTTATTTTTCCTGCAACGATTTGACACTTGAATTAAGTAGGGTAGAAGATGCCGGAGGCGAAATCATGCAACCAAAGACCGAAATTGGTGGTGGTCATGGCTTTATGGCCTTAATGAAAGATTGTGAAGGCAATAGGATAGCCTTACATTCTAATAAGTAAAGTAGTGTGGTTTTTATTTGACTAGTTCTAAAAGGGCAATATCAAATTCAGTATCAAGGACTACTTTTCCGTTTTTAACTTCTACCGCTGTTTCTGAGTATGCATCGTACAATTTGGTACCATCACCGAAAAAGCCTTTTACCCATAACGATTTTTTCCCTTTTGGTAAATCCAATCCAACAACGACCTTGTCTTTGTAATCTCCATCAACAAGGGTTCTACTAAAAGTATATGGTTTTTTTGCTAGCCTCTTATGTTTACCGGCACCAATGGCTGGGTGGTCTCTTCTAAACTTGCCCAATTTTTGCCAATGTGAAAGAATTTCTTTGATTTTTGGTAGGCTATCTTGCTCTTTCCAGTTCATGAATGACCGCAAAGTAGCATCACCTTGAGTACCCTCTATCGTTAAATCTCTAGAAGATTCATCACCGTAATACATCTGGGAGGCACCAGGTGTAAGCAGCAAGACATTTGCAGCCCTGATAGGTTTTTCGCGATTAGGGTCATAAGGCGACCCATCATCATGCGAGGTTAAATAATTCACAACACTTTTACCCTTCAACTTTGTATGTAAAAGTTTGCTGTACTTTTTGAATATAACCTCATAATCTTTATCAGCATCGTTTTTAAGTTCAAAATTGATGAGACTTTTGAATCCAAAATCGTAAAAATCGACCTTTTTATCTCCAAAATCGAAAGCTCTTCCTCCAGAAATTCCGTAGTTGTAAACTTCACCTACCATGTAGAATTTGTTATCATCCAATACCTCATCCGGGTGTTTCTTTTTCCAAATTTCAAATGCGGCTGAAGCTTCCTTGTATAGTTCTGCCCAGGCGTTTTCGTTCACATGCTTTACCGTATCTACACGAAAACCATCAACTCCCAAATCGTTCACATAATCTGTAAGCCATTTCATGATATAAAAGCGAGGTGCTCTAGGGTACCCTGTTTTTTCAAAAAACAATTGTAGTTCATCCAGTTCATTGCTCAGGCGACCTTCTTCTTTCCATTTGGCCAAAAGGGCATCAGGTAACTCTACAGGTTCATCTGACTCAGTGTAAATATCTGGCAAGTTATCGACCAAAGCACAAGCTGTTGTATTCTCATAGGTAGTGAATTCACAGGTAGGCTCGGTTCTGACCCATTCTTTAGGCCATTTTGGATCCATTGGTGTAACGGGACCGGTATGGTTCAAAACTACATCGAGCAAAACGCGAATCCCATTTTTATGAGCGGTTTTCACTAAAATTTCTAGATCTTTCTTTGTGCCAAAATTTGGGTCCAAAGCAGTCCAGTCTTTAGCCCAATACCCATGATAGCCATATGTGTTCCCAGTAGATTCGTCGGTTGAGCCATGTATTTGCTCAATAACAGGAGTGAACCAAATGGCATTTACCCCCAGGTTTTTAAAATAACCCTCTTCTATTTTCTTGGTGATTCCTATAATATCTCCGCCCATAAATCCTCTTAACGGACCTGTTTCCTCAATTCTATTTAAAGTAACATCGTTTGCAGAATCCCCATTATTAAAACGATCGGTTAGCATAAAATAAATATTGGCACCTTCCCAAAAGAAGGGTGATTTATTATTTTGGGTAATTTCCTTTGGAGCCACCTCTTTTGGCTTTTTTTCGGTAGGTTTTTCTTGAAAATTACAGGCAGTAAATAGGGTTAATGATAAGGCAAGAATGAGGAGTTTTTGCATACTACAATCTATTTTGGTTAAAGCTATAAAATGCAAGGGGAAATAGAAAATTTATTTTTTTCTATTTAGTACTTTGAATTCTTCATAACAATTGCTGATGGCATCCAAAATTTGTAGATCATTGGCTGTTCTTATAAAAGAGTTGGAATAACTGCAATTATTGAGAATATCATCAATATCCATTTTGTCAATTTGTAATAATTCTGTCAATGTTTCACGGTCGAATTTTGATGCAAGTAAATCTCTAATGGCATCATCTTCTTTCACCTGTCTTAGCTTTCGCATTTGATTTGGTTTTTTTCCAAAAAGATTACGAAGCAAGTCGGCAGGGTTTAGTATGGCACCAAGAACTTTGGTGACTGCACTAGGGTTCTTTTTGCCAGCTTCATAGCCAACATTCAATCCAGATATACTATACTGATACCCAGTGTTTACCGGAATGTTTTTCACATCTATTTCAAGGTAACCTGTTAATTGATAAGGCTTTACGATTACCTCTTCCAAAGCATAAGCCAATTCGGTCAATGCGATTTTGGTATCCTTGAATTTGAACATATCATTGGTAACCCTAATCTTTTGCGACTTAAAACCTAAATAGGAAAAGTACAAGGTATCGTTCACCGTTGCATTGATTGAAAACTCTCCTTTTTGATTGGTAATTGTGCCAAATACCTTGTTCAGGTTTACTATATGGACACTCTCCAAAGGTCTCTGCGTTTGCGCGTTTATGACAATAGCACTAAATGTTTGTAATTCTGTTTCGTTCTCTTGCGATAATCCCAAGAACCCAAAAAACAATACAAAAAGGACTAAATTTTTTCCCATTGGTCTAAAATCCGAATAAAAAGAAACTAATCAAAACAAAAAATACGCCGAAGCGTATTTTTAGTATACTATTAACTAAAAGAAATCACTTTTACGCTTGTTTCTTCTATTTCCAGAAAAACTGGACCCGCTACCAGATGATCTTTTCGATCTTCTCTTTCCAGAGTCATTTCTATCTCTACCTTTTCCACTACTAGACCTACGGTCACGATCTTTTCTTCCTCCGCCGCTGCGACTTCGATCCCTTCTTCCGCGACCTCCACCGCCGCCAGGATTTTTCGAAACTTCCACGTTGACAAATCGACCATCTACTTTAAAATCGGTAAAGGTGGATAATATTTTTTCCGTAGCATCGGCATCTGTGTTAAAGAAAGAGAAGCTATCCTTAACATCTACTTTAAACACATCTTCTTTACCAAGACCAACCGTATCCCTAATAAAATCTTTTAGTGACATCCAATCATAACCATCTTTTTCGCCCACATTGACAAAATACCTAACGGAACCACTGGTTGGGGCATTTCCACCCCGATCACCTCTTCGTTCTCCTCTATCTCCGGAGTCAACGGTATTTAAATCTCTCTTTTTGTTGTAATAATCATAGAATCTTGTGAACTCAACAGAGACTATTTTCTTTATAAGATCCTCTCTGTCAATTCCTTGAAACACGTCATTTATGGCAGGAAGAAAGTTTTCCACCTCCTCATGAATTTCTGTGTCCTTAATTTTATTTGCTAAATGATAAAGCTGTATTTCGCATATTTCCATTCCGGTAGGAATCTTTTTTGAAATGAATTTTTGCTTTATCTTATTTTCAATAGCCTTGATTTTACGCATTTCACTACGTGTAACAATGACCATTGAAATCCCAGATTTACCAGCCCTACCTGTTCGTCCACTTCGGTGTGTGTAAGTTTCAATTTCGTCAGGTAGTTGATAATTAATTACATGGGTTATATCGTCAACATCGATTCCTCGGGCAGCGACATCTGTGGCTACCAGCATTTGAATTTGTTTCTTACGAAAAGAATTCATGACTAAGTCTCTTTGATTCTGACTTAGATCACCATGTAAAGCACCTGCATTGTATCCGTCCTCAATCAATTTTTCAGCCACCCTTTGAGTGTCTCTTTTTGTTCTGCAAAAAACTACAGAGAAAATATCGGGATTCGTGTCTGCCAATCTTTTTAAAGCCGGGTAACGATCCCTTCCGCCAACAACATAATACTCATGCTGGACGGTCGTAGCTCCAGAATTTTTATCACCAACAGTAATTTCTTTTGGTGAATGCATGAATTTTTTCGCAATTACAGATACCTCTCTTGGCATGGTAGCAGAGAAAAGCCAAGTAGACTTTTCATCTGGGGTATTAGATAGTATATCTTTGATATCTTCGAAAAAGCCCATGTTCAGCATTTCATCAGCTTCATCAAGAATACAATAATCGATTTTGGTAATATTTACCAACCCACGACTTATCATATCTTTCATGCGTCCCGGAGTTGCCACTACAATTTGGGCACCTCTTTTAATCTGTCTCGCCTGCTCCGTTATACTTGCTCCGCCATATATCGCAACCACGTTGATACTTTTTTCATACTTGGAGTATAGTTTAAGTTCATTTGTAATCTGCAAACAGAGTTCACGGGTAGGTGATAGGATTAAACCTTGGGTGGTTCTACTTTCGCTATCAATTTTTTGAATTAGGGGAAAACCAAATGCGGCTGTCTTTCCAGTTCCTGTTTGCGCCAAGGCAACAAGATCGGTTTCATCTTCCAATAAAATGGGGATTGCTTTTTCCTGTACTTCCGAAGGGGTTTCAAAACCCATATCGGCAACAGCATTTAATAAGGACTCTTGCAGTCCCAATGCTTCAAACTTTGTCATAATGTATGTTACTTAATCGCAAATATGTGTGTTGTATAGAGCGATTATCGATTATAACCCATTAGACTCAGCGCAACACCTGCCATACCGGCGGCAATTATTAAAGCGGCAAAGGTACTGTTATTTTATTTATTTGGTGGTTCATGCTGCTTATGGTGCCAAAATATAGCCGTAAATAGACATAATTAGGCCAATTGTCCCGAATACAACCATTAATTTTATGAACATTCGCTGTAGTTTGGGATTGTCATAAATGATGATGCAAACAGCGCCCAATACAATGCTTATTTGAAAAAAAAGCATACCTATATCGAACTTTTTTGTGGCAACATCATATTCATCAGCTAATACTTCCCATTCTCTAACTCCAACGATTACGCCCATTTTGCCATCAAGATCTTGGGTCCAATTTTCTTTTGGAATATTTGCAGAACCTAACATTAATTCAGTTTTCTCAGCACCATATTTAGCAATCTTATCCGAAGTTTCTCTGATTCTGGTTTTTACTATCTCTTGATTTTCCTGTGTAACTATTCCTGCACTTAAAAGCGTTTCAAGATAGTTAAGTTCACCCTCTTTCAAACTTTCTTTTATACTTTTGGATTGATACCAGCTGGAATAATGAACCACCTTGTTATGTGCTATCATCATTTCTTCTTCAAGTTCGCCATTGACCATTTGGGATATGGCCATTAAAGCGGCAAAAAAAGCGATTAAAACCCCACCTATGGCTTCGGCATTTTCCGATGCCACCGAAACCTGCATGGTTTTTTCTTCTTTGTCCTCCGGTAATATGCTCATTTTTTTAGATATGAAATTAAAAGTTGAATGGCTTTTCCTCTGTGACTTATCTTATTCTTTACTGCCAATTGTAATTCCGCAAATGTTTGATTGTAATCGGTTGGTTTAAAAACAGGGTCATAGCCAAACCCACCATCACCTTTTTTTTCTTTTATGATTTCTCCTTCAGCCGCACCTGTAAACAATTCTTGTTTTCCATTAAGATTTAGCGCTATTACTGTTTTGAACCTTGCCGTTCTATTTTTATGCTTTTTCAATTCACTCAATAATTTGTCCATATTGTCCTCAGCATTTTTTTGCTCTCCAGCATATCGCGCAGAATAGACTCCCGGCTCCCCATTCAAGGCATCAACCAATAGACCAGTATCATCCGCAAAGCAATCATATTCGTATTTATTGGTAATGTAGTTGGCTTTTATTATGGCATTTTCTTCTAATGTGTTTCCTGTTTCTGGTATATCCTCTGTACAACCAATATCTTTGAGCGATAATAAGACAATACCCTCAGGAACAATTTTTTGGACTTCTTTTATTTTATTCTCGTTATGGGTCGCGAATACAATCTTCATGGGGGTTTTCCTTGTCTTTTTATTTTTTTTGAGGAATTGGTTATGTGAAATCCTAGGCGGTTCTTTAGCTAATGATTCAAAAGTAGTAATTTTATTTCCTAATTTTTGTGTGGATCATGAAGTTAAGAATACCACCTGTTCTTGTTTTTGTTATTTTTTCATCACTTATGTATTTGCTGTCCAGATTTTTGCCTTTTGGTAATTTTGAGTTTTTTGGACGTGTCTTTATAATATTCTTTTTGTTAGTTATTGCGACTATTGTCGCTGTATTTTCTTTGGTTCAATTCTTTTCGTCAAAGACCACAGTTGATCCTCGTAAACCAGATGAGGCTTCGGTATTGGTTGTCAATGGAATATATAAATACACCAGAAACCCAATGTATCTGGCGCTGTTATTAGTATTGTTAGCTTGGGGCATATGGTTGGGCAACGCGTTCAATACAATATTGGCTGCTGGTTTTGTAGCTTATATGAACAAGTTTCAGATTTTTCCGGAGGAGGAAGCCTTAGCATACAAATTCCCTAAAGATTATCGTCATTATTGTACTCAGGTTAGACGTTGGTTTTGAATTCAGTTTATTAGCTTTTTAACTTATTTAATATTAATATTAGTATATTTACTTATAATTTAATATATTAGCGTTTTAACTTATATGATATGATAGCCGTATTAACAGCTGATATAATCAATTCAGAAGGGCATGCAAGTATAAAATGGATGCCCGAAGTAAAAAAAATCCTAAACCAATGGGGCGGTACCCCTCAAGTTTGGGAAATTTACCGAGGTGATGAGATTCAGTTAAAAACACCTTTGAAAGATGCATTAAAAGCAGCTATTCTCTTAAAGGCAACAGTTAAATCAATCAAAGGTTTAGATGTAAGAATAGGCCTTGGTATTGGGGAAGAATCTTATCAAGGCGGCAGTGTAAGTGAATCTAATGGCACTGCATACCAACGTTCCGGTAGAACCCTTGAGTCATTAAAGAAAAATAAGGTAAATTTAATGTTGGCAACAGCCGATGAAAACTACAATAATACCCTAAACCTTATGTTGAAACTGGCTTCTGATTTTATGGATGACTGGAGTCCTGTTTCGGCGGAGATTATTAAAATGAATATATTGAACCCTGTGGCATCCCAACAAGAAATGGCCAAGGAGTTGCAGATAAAGCAATCGGCAATTAGTCAGCGGAAAAAACGCGCTAGATGGCATTTGGTTCAAGAGATATTGGGGTATTACCTTAACACAATTGATACAGTCGATAAATGATATTATTCGTAAAACTATTTCTGGCACATCTCATAGGAGATTTTTTATTGCAACCGGCTCGATGGGTTATACACAAAGAAGCCAATAAAATAAAGTCAAAGTACTTATATCTGCATATTGTTATTCATTTTGCAGTTACCATGTTATTATTATGGGACTATAAATATTGGAAACTGGCATTGGTTATTGCCATTTCACACTATATAATTGATCTAGGCAAGCTATACTCAAATAAGTTATTTAAAAAAAGTGCAATACCGTTTTTTATAGACCAACTGTTTCATGTAGTTATTTTATACATCTGTGCTTATTATGGAAATGTTTTAGGTCAAACAATGTCGATAATTGATTCAATTGATTGGGCCTTGGTCACGGCAATTGTCTTTCTAAGTTTTCCATCAGCTATCATAATGGCGAAATTAATGGAAGGGATGTCAAGCAAGATAGAGTTGGATCACAAGTCTTTACCCAATGCAGGTAAGTATATCGGAATTATTGAGCGCTTATTTGTCTTGATATTTATAATCTTGGGAAGATGGGAGGCTATTGGTCTGCTGATTACGGCAAAATCGGTCTTTCGTTTTAATGATTTAAAAGAAAGCAACAACAGAAAACTCACAGAATATATTCTCATAGGTACTTTGCTTAGCTTCGGGATAGCAATTGTTACTGGAATTATTTATACAAATGCATTGAATTAATAAAAGATAAAAATGAAAAAGCTTATCATTCCACTATTATTGACATTGATTATTATCTCTTGTGGGGATAAAACGAAAGAGATAAAAGATTCAATTGTTGAAGTTGAAATTGCAGAACGTTGGTCAAAAGAAAAGGCTTGGGAGTGGTTTGAAAAGCAACCTTGGTTGGTAGGAGCAAATTTTAACCCCAGTTCATCAATCAACCAGTTGGAATTTTGGCAAGAAGATACATTTGACCCTGAAACCATAGATAGGGAGTTGAAATGGTCCGCTGATTTGGGAATGAACCTTCATAGGGTATATCTACATAATTTACTCTGGCAACAAGATTCAGTAGGTTTTCTAAATCGATTGGATAATTATCTTTCGTTGGCTGATAAACACAGCATTAAAACAATGTTCGTTTTGTTGGATGATGTTTGGCACCCTGTTCCAAAATTAGGAAAACAACCCGACCCAACGCCACATGTACACAACTCTGGTTGGGTACAAGCACCGGGTGCTGAAATATTGGGAGACCCATCAAGACATGATGAGCTTAAAGGCTATATAAAAGGGGTCACCAGTCATTTTGCAAATGATGACCGTGTGCTCATTTGGGATGTATACAATGAACCGGATAACTCAGCTCATCAGTCGGGAAGAAGAGAATTAGAAGTAAAGAATAAGCAGAAGTATTCCTTACAATTATTGAGAAAAGTCATTAAATGGACGCGCGAGGTGAATCCTTCACAGCCTTTGACATCCGGTATTTGGAGAGGGAATATAAATCATTGGGGAACACTGGATAGTTTACCTCCAGTAGATAAGTTCATGATTGAGAATTCTGACGTGGTATCTTTTCATGCCTATGATGGAAATATGGATGATGTTGAGAAAAAAATAGAATTACTCAAAAACTATGAACGCCCACTTTTTTGTACAGAATATGTAGCGAGAGGAGGAGGCAACACATTTGAGAGTGTAATGCCAATCTTGAAAAAGGATAAGATCGCAGCTATAAATTGGGGATTCGTCGCTGGTAAAACAAACACCATTTACCCATGGATAAGTTGGGATTCAACCTTTACTGGGGAACCTAAAATTTGGCATCATGATATCTTGAGAAAAGATGGTACTCCATATTCCCAGTCAGAGGTAGACTTTATTAAAGAAATAATTGTAAATCCTTAATAACTCAATCCATGTCCGTATTGATATAATGGGTCTTTAGAGTCGTAGGGTACATCTTCCTTTTGGTTTTTAACAGCTTCCCATGTTGATGGTAGTTCAAAAGGTAGTTTTCCTTCAGGTTTGACTTCCCCAAAAAGTACTTTGACCAAAACTTCATCGCTGGTGCCAAATTCAGCAAAAAGCGCAGCACTTGTCTCCGCAATTTCGGTTAAAATTGCTGGACGTTCAAGGTTGGCAATGACTATGGATGGTTTCTGGGAGATTAGATCCAAAATTTCTTTTTTCTCATTTTCTGAAAAGTACAAGCGGCCTTGATGAAAGAATTGTTCCAGAAAGAAATCGGAACGGTCATCAAATGGGGTGCCAATTCTTTTTATAATTACATCGGCATCTTCAGGGCGCTTTACAAGTATTCCTTTGCTTTCAAAATCCTCAGGAGTCAACATCCCTTCTACATAAACTTTTGTACCTTCTTTCAAAGGTAATATGGCGTCATTCTTCAATAATACCATTGATTTGGCTTGTGCAATCTTCCCTTTATCTCTAAATGTCTTTTGCCCTGCTATTTGAATCGCTTTTTGCTCATCTACATAAGGATTATTGAATAGACCCAGCCGAAACTTGTCTTTCATAATTCTTTTAACGGAAACGTCCAGTCTGTTTTCGTCGAGCAAGCCTTCGTTTACCAATTCCACAATCAATTCAGGATTGCTTTCACCTCCAAATTGATCACATCCGGCGTCGAGTACTTTTTTAATTCGTTCTTTAAATGTAAGATGTTCAACCCCCCAGGCGCGACCTTCACCCATTTTTGTGTCCGAAATAATATTCCAATCCGTGCACACAACGCCTTGGAAATTCAAAGAATCCCTAAGCAACCCCTTAATAATGTCTTTATTGAATCCAAATGCTACGTCTTCACTGGTTTGGCCTAAAGGAATACCATAATATGGCATTATTTGGGCGGTTTTCGCAGGGAAAGCACCCTCAGTAAAAGGAATAACATGGTAATCGAAGTTATCTCCGGGATATACTTGATCCTTTCCATAAGGAAAATGGGCATCTTCGCCATCCTTTTGAGGTCCTCCGCCAGAAAAATGTTTGGTCATGCACGCAACGCTATTTTGATTCAGAGAATCTCCTTGGAAACCTAATACGTAGGCTTTAGTCATCATCGCTGACAGATATGCATCCTCGCCAAAAGTGCCGTTAGCACGCCCCCAACGTGGTTCAGTAGCTAAATCTGCCATGGGATGTAAGGCCAAACGAATACCAACTGAATTGTATTCATGTCGAGCAATATCTCCAAATTCACGAACCAAAATTGTGTCTCTTGTTGCCGCCAAACCGAATGAACTTGGCCATTTTGAAAATGCGGGGGTAAACAAGCCTGCTCCAGGGTTGTTTTCAGTACCATGCCTTGGATCTGTAGCTAGGGTGATGGGGATGCCCAATCTGGTCCGCTCTGCCATTTTTTGAATTAGATTGTTATATTTTGCCATTTTATCGGCATCCAAAGAAGCAAGTGTATTAAAACTGTTCATTTTTTTCCTGGCGATCATCTCCGAGTTCGAAGGTAACGCAAAAGACATCATTAAATTGATAGGGTTTGTCGATAGCACAGGTGTTTCCATAGGTTCCCCATCAGGGGTAGTGCCTATCATCGTTATGTACATAGATCCCGCCTTCTCCTCTAGATTCATTTGGGACACCAAATCGTTTGCTCTATCATCAATGCTCGCATTCGGATTCTCATAAGTATCCATTTTACCGTTTTTGTTCAGATCACGGTAAGAAATACCAGACTGATTTAGGGTAGGGGCCTCTACTCCTAAAAGCTCCATATTACTGTTGGATTTACTCTTTTTGTTCAAATATATTACAGCGATTCCTACAATTAGAATAGCTAAAATGCCTAACAATAAATATTTTAATACCTTCCAAACTTTCCTCATGACGATTTTTATAGTGTAAATATGACACAATATTACAAAATAAATTTATATTGTGCGATTATGACACAATAAACTTATACATTTGCCTATATGGATCGAAAGTTAAATGATTTTACCAGTCATGTGCTTGATGAATGCCTGCCAGGTAAATCAATTGATTGCGTTATTATTGGGTTTGAAGGACAACAATTGAAAGTGTTGCTACTTAAATGGAAGTACGAGGATATCTGGTGTCTGCCCGGAGGATTTATCCTGAAGGATGAGGATATGGACCAAGCGGCGCACAGAATACTGGAAATGCGCACTGGTTTAAAAGCCGTATTTCTAAATCAGTTTTATACGTTCGGAAGTGAGAAAAGATCCAGAATGAATGAGGAGGTGCAATTAACAAGAATGCGCCATGTTCTTGAGGAAATACATGGCAAGAATAAAGAATTCGAAGCTTGGATAACTCAGCGCTTTATTACTACTGGGTATTTTGCACTGGTTGATCTAAAAAAAACCGCACCTCATCCTGATCTTTTAAGCGAGAAATGTGAATGGAAGTCGATCGATTGTATGCCAGAATTAATGATGGATCACGAGGAAATTCTTCAGAAAGCCTTGGACCACCTTCGCATACAACTAAACTATCTTCCAATAGGTATTTCGCTACTGTCTAGAAAATTCACAATGCAAGACCTTCAAAGGCTTTATGAAGCTATTTTGAAAAAACCACTGGAGCGGAGTAATTTTCAACGTAAGATGCTTAAACTTGGCATTTTCAATCGCCATGAAAAACAGCTGACCGGGGCAGCAAACAAAGCTCCTTATTTATATAGTTTTAATACTGATAAATATGAAGACTTACTCAAACAAGGGATAGGGTTTAGGTATTGATCCACCTAGTGCGTTAACTTAATACGAATTCTTCAATTTTGTACCTGTCAAAAAATGATTTCCGTAATTATTTCTATATTTCCAAGGATAGGGTTCAGTTTTAAGGGTAAATCAGGTATTGGATGCTTTTTATATTTATTTTTATGCCCTTATTCAAAAAATAAAGTAAGGTGGGTAGAAAGTATGTTTTTGATTTTGATAGCACATTAACTCGTGTGGAGGCTTTGGATGTTTTGGCTGAAATGACTTTACACGGCAAATCGAATAAGGACGAAATAATTCAGGAAATACAACATATAACCAATCTTGGTATTGATGGTGATATCTCTTTTACCGAATCACTTGAACGTAGAATAAAATTATTAAAAGCCCATAAAGATGATTTGAATGGTTTGGTTGAGGAGCTGCGTCAGAAAATTTCTAAATCAATAGAATCGAATAAAGAATTTTTCGAAAAATTCTCGGACGATATTTATGTAATTTCTTGCGGATTCAAAGAGTTTATAGATCCCATAGTTGATGAATATAACATTCCTTCGGACAGGGTTTTTGCAAATACTTTTGAATTTGATGAGCAAGGATATATTGTTGGTTTTGACGAAGATAACCCCTTGTCACAACATAATGGGAAGATTGATTGCCTGGAGCAGATGAATCTAGAAGGCGAAGTACAGGTGATTGGTGATGGTTATAGCGATTATGTTATGCGGGAGGCAGGCATAGCCCATAAATTCTTTGCATACACAGAGAATGTTCACAGAGATAAGGCGGCAGATAATGCAGATCATGTGACACCAAATTTAGATGAATTTCTTTTTGTAAATGACCTGCCGCGTAATATTTCATATCCTAAGAATAGAATAAAGATATTGTTGTTGGAAGATGTGCATCCTGCTGCTTTTGATAACCTTTCAGAGGATGGTTTTTCAGTTGAATTGGTAAAGACAAGCCTATCTGAAGAACAATTGATTGAAAAAATCAAAGGTGTTCATGTATTGGGAATTCGTTCTAAAACACAAGTCACCCAAAAAGTTTTGGATGCCGCTAACAAATTATTGGTAGTAGGAGCTTTTTGTATTGGTACTACCCAAATTGATTTAGATTATTGTAAACAAAAAGGTGTGGTGGTCTTCAATGCACCTTACAGCAATACCAGATCGGTAGTTGAATTAGCAATTGGTCAGATTATTATGCTGATGCGAAACGTATTTCCCCGCAGTACAGAAATTCATAGTGGACAATGGAATAAAACAGCAATTAATTCTAGGGAGGTTAGAGGAAAGAATCTTGGTATTGTAGGTTATGGTAATATTGGTAAACAGTTATCTGTTCTTGCCGAAGCTATTGGCATGCGGGTATACTATTATGATATTGAGGATAGACTTGCCTTGGGGAATGCCATAAAATGTGATACGCTTGAAGATTTATTGAATGTTTCAGACGTAGTGACTTTGCATATAGATGATAACAAAGCGAATAAAAACTTCATTGGTGAACGCGAAATCAACCAAATGAAAAATGGTGCAATGTTAATCAATCTTTCTAGAGGATTTGTAATTGATATCAATGCCCTGGTTGAAGCACTAAAGAGTGGTAAAATTGCTGGTGTTGCTGTTGATGTTTATCCAGAAGAACCTAGAAGCAACGGAAAATTCGTAACTGAATTACAGGGAATACCCAATGTGATTCTTACTCCTCATGTTGGTGGAAGTACTGAGGAGGCGCAACGAAATATTGCGGACTTTGTGCCAAACAAAATAATGGACTACATTAACTCTGGAAATACGGTCGATGCAGTTAATTTCCCAAATATCAGATTACCAAAACAGACCAACGCCCACCGTTTTTTACATATTCATGAGAATGTTCCTGGTGTAATGGCCAAAATAAACGAAGTGCTGGCCAAATATGAAATGAACATCGTAGGTCAATATCTTTCAACCGATATGGATCTGGGTTATGTAATATCTGATATGGACAAGGAATACAATAAAGATGTACTGAAAGCCTTGAAACAAATTGACCACACCATTAAATTCAGGGTATTGTATTAATATTGTTGTCAAATCTCCATAATAGCTAAAGGGGTGAAAATAACAGAATTATAAAAAATTGGCTACTACCTGTGATGGTAAGGCTCATTTTTAAGAATGGTAAATGACCTATAAATTTGTTCTATCGCAAATAACCTCACCATTTGGTGAGAAAAGGTCATTTTAGAAAGACTTACTTTCCCCTGCGCTTTATTGTACACGGTATTACTGAAGCCATAAGGTCCGCCAATGACAAAAACCAATTGTTTAATACCTGAATTCATCTTTTTTTGTAAGTAACTGGAAAATTCAACCGAACTAAATTGTTTGCCATTTTCATCTAAAAGAACCAACACATCTGTATTGTTTAATTTTTTAAGGATCAATTCACCTTCTTTTTCCTTTTGTTGGCTTTCAGATAGGTTTTTTACATTTTTTATATCAGGTAAAATATCCAACTCAAACTTAACATAGTGCTTTAGCCTTTTCTCATATTCGTTGATAAGTCCTCGCATGGGAGCGCTATCTGTTTTACCAATTGTCAGTAGTTTTATTGTCATGATTCAAATTTAGAACTTTCAAGTAATAGGATGTTAAAATTGGATTTAGATTTTAGTAAATTAGCGCAAACCAATTTTATTGATGATTTCAAAAACCCAGTTCCAAAAAGAAATTGATTTGATTATTGCCAATGCCATTCGCGAGGACGTAGGGGATGGTGATCATAGCTCATTAGCTTGTATCCCTGCCACTACGAAAGGTAAGGCCAAGCTTTTGGTCAAGGATGATGGTATAATTGCCGGAATTGATTTGGCTAAGCAGGTGTTCAACTACGTTGATGATAAAATGCAAATTGAAACTTTGATTAAGGACGGGTCAAAGGTTAAATATGGTGATATTGCTTTTTATGTTTCAGGCAGTTCGCAAAGTATATTAAAGGCGGAACGATTGGTTTTGAACGCCATGCAAAGAATGAGTGCAATAGCCACCAAAACCAATGAGTTCGTTCAACTTTTGGATGGAACCGGTACAAAGATTCTTGACACCCGTAAGACTACCCCAGGAATTCGTGCTCTGGAAAAATGGGCAGTAAAAATAGGGGGAGGAGAAAACCACAGATTCGCACTTTACGACATGATTATGCTTAAAGACAATCATATAGATTTTGCTGGTGGAGTTACGAAAGCTATCATCAAGACACAACACTATTTAAAAGAGACAAACAAGAATCTTAAAATCATTGTTGAAGCCAGAAATTTAAACGAAATCGAGGAGATTTTAAGAACTGATGGTGTGTATCGTATTCTAATCGATAATTTCAATTACGAGGATACGAGAAAGGCAGTAGCTATGATTGGGGATAAATGCTTAACAGAATCCTCTGGTGGTATCAATGAAAGAACTATTCGAAAATATGCTGAATGTGGTGTGGATTATATTTCTTCGGGAGCTTTGACCCATTCGGTTTATAATATGGACCTTAGTCTTAAAGCAGTGTAAATGTCAGCAGAAATTGAGGCTAAAATTGAAAAAATCCCCATTCTAAATTGGTTGGTTTTACTTTTGAAAAAGGTAAAATTACCTGCTTTTGAAGGGCTCTCACTCTACGACCTAATTGAAATGTACATTCTAGGTATTGTTCAAGGTGCCTTATCTTCAAGGGCGAGTTCAATTGCTTTTAGTCTTTTCATGGCGCTTTTTCCATTACTTATTTTTTTGGTAACACTTGTGCCATTTTTAATTCCGTATGCCAGTGTGGGCAATGAAAATTTTGATGCCCAGTTTTTACTTTTTCTAGAATCTTTTTTGCCAACGGCAACTAGTGAGTATTTTGGTGAAATTTATCAACAAATTAAAAATCAACAGCGGGGAGGATTATTGTCGTCAGCATTTTTCATCTCTATTTTCCTGATGGCAAATGGGGTAAATGCAATTTTCGGAGGATTTGAGAATTCATACCATATAGAACTTACTCGAAATTTCATAAGGCAATATGCCTATGCCCTAATGGTAGGTCTTATCCTCTCGGTATTATTGATGTTTGGTGCTGCGGCTTATGTGTATTTTGAGTTTTATATTGTTGATTACTTAAGCGAATGGGCGGCAAAAACGAGGGGCTATGATCTTACGGAAAATGATATAGTTGGAGCCCAAATAGGTAAAGTTTTGTTTTTTGTTCTCTTATCATATTTCACTACTGCAATTCTTTATTATTTTGGCACCGCGGAGGGCAAACAAGCCAAATTCTTTTCAGTAGGAGCTCTAATGACCACTATTCTTTTTTTGCTTACATCATATTTGTTTGGTGTATATGTTGAGAAATTCGCCCGCTATAATGAATTATACGGGGCATTAGGGGGATTATTGATTCTTATGGTGTTCATATGGTTAAATTCCAATATATTGCTACTCGGGTTTGAGTTGAATGCATCGCTCAATTCTCTACGAAAAAACATCAATAAGAATGACAAGAAAGAGTAAATTATGGTTATCGGGAATGTTGGTGTTGTTTTCACTCTCTGCTCAATCACAAAGCGTATTCGGCAAATGGAAAACGATTGACGATCGTACAGGAAAACCAAAGGCTGTGATTGATATCTACGAGAAAGATGGTTTGATGTATGGGCATGTTGTTAAAATTTTAGAAGAAGGTAAAGAAGATGCCGTTTGTTCAAAATGTGATGGTGATCTAAAGGATAAACCAGTTTTGGGAATGACCATTATAGAGGCAGCAAAAGAGAATAATAATGGTGAATGGAAAGGAAAGAAGCTCTTTGACCCTCAACAGGCGATGACATTTAGGTGTAAAATTTGGCTAAACCCCAAAAATTCTGATGAATTAAAGGTTAGGGGGTATTTGGCATTTATTTATAGGACGCAAACTTGGCTGCGTGTTGAAGGATAGGAGGTAATGAATTTATGCAACACTTCATCAATGTAATATTACCCATTCCATTAGAAAAACTCTTCACTTACAGCGTTTCAAACGCAGATTTTGATTATTTGAAGCCTGGTATGCGGGTGGCCGTCCCTTTTGGGAAATCTAAAATTTATACCGGTTTGGTTTATGAAATCCATTCTACACCTCCAGAGGTATATGAGGCCAAGGAAATCCACAGAATACTTGATGAACATCCAATTGTAAACCAATTACAACTAAAACACTGGAGGTGGATAGCCGATTATTACATGTGCACTATTGGTGAAGTGTTTCGTAGTGCTATGCCTAGTGCTTTTTTGTTGGAAAGTGAAACGTTAATTTTAAAAAACGAAAAGGGTGTTGTAAATGAGGGCGATTTGAATGATGATGAATTTTTAGTCTATGAAGCCCTTCTGCATCAATCTATACTTAAAGTACACGAGGTCAGCGCCATTGTTGAAAGAAAAAATGTTCTCCCGATTCTTAACCGTTTAATCGAAAAGCAAGTCATTCTACTTAAGGATGAGATTTATGAGCGCTATATACCAAAGTTGGTACGGTATGTAAAATTGGGAATCAACTATACTTCCGAGGAAAAATTGGAGGAGTTGCTTGAAGCTTTAACCAGAGCCCCAAAGCAAAGTCAAGTGGTATTATCATTATTTCAATTACAGGCCAGAGAAAAAAAACCAATAAAAATTGATGATCTATCCATTGCAAGTGGAGGTTCTAAGGCGGTTATTAAGGCATTGATAGATAAAGGGGTTTTGGAAGAATATCGCATTCAGACTGATAGGGTGAACTATGAAGGAATTCATACGGATTATGGCTTAAAATCTTTAAACAGTCATCAGAAAAAAGCTTTGGAAGATATTCGTCAAAACTTTGATAAAAAGAAGGTTACATTACTTCACGGGGTTACTTCCTCTGGTAAAACAGAAGTTTATGTGAAATTAATCGAAGAGTGTCTAAAAGAAGGGAAGCAAGCTTTGTATTTGCTACCTGAAATTGCCTTAACAACTCAGTTGATTTCAAGATTACAAGATTATTTTGGAGAAAAAATTGCTGTATACCATTCAAAATATAGTGTACATGAAAGAGTGGAGGTTTGGAACAATGTTATCCAAAAAAAATCAAAGGCACAGATCGTAATAGGGGCACGGTCCGCTCTTTATCTTCCTTATTCAAATTTAGGTTTGATTATAGTAGATGAAGAACACGAAGGCTCGTTTAAACAATTTGACCCTGCGCCAAGATACCATGCAAGAGATGCCGCCATTGTTTTAGCAAATTTGCACGGTTCAAATATTATACTGGGTTCGGCCACACCCAGTATAGAGAGTTATCATAATTCCCAAACAGGTAAGTATGGGTATGCAAGTATAGAAAGACGTTTCGGTAATGTGCTAATGCCAGATATTGAGTTGGTAGATTTAAAAGAACAGACTCGGAAAAGAAGAATGAAAGGGCATTTTTCAGAGCGATTACTGAATGAAGTTACAGAAAGCTTGGAAAATGGAGAGCAGGTAATTCTTTTTCAAAATAGGAGGGGTTTTGCACCAATTGTAGAATGTACTACTTGCGGTCATTCACCACAATGTCCCAATTGCGATGTTAGTCTAACTTATCATCAGTACAAGAAACAGCTTCGTTGTCATTACTGTAGTCATCATATAGCCTTACCTGAAAGCTGTGAGGCCTGCGGCAGCCAAACATTGGATACAAAGGGGTTCGGTACCGAGCAAGTAGAACAAGAATTTAAAACACTGTTCCCAGAAGCGAAGGTTGGGAGAATGGATTTGGATACCACCAGAGGTAAATATGGTTATGAAAAAATAATCACTGCGTTTGAGCAACAGGAGTTGGATGTTCTTGTTGGTACCCAAATGCTGACCAAAGGACTTGATTTTAGGAATGTGAGTTTAGTAGGGGTCATGAATGCTGATTCATTGTTGAATTTTCCTGATTACAGGGCTCATGAGCGTAGCTATCAATTATTGACTCAAGTCGCTGGTAGGGCAGGTCGGACCAAAAAAAGAGGAAAAGTGATTATTCAGAGTTATAATCCTTATCATCAAATTTTGAAACAAGTGTCAGTCAGTGATTATGAAAACATGTACAAAGAACAATTGTACGAGAGAGAGCAATTCTTATATCCGCCAGTAAATCGAATAATCAAAATCACCTTTAAACATAAGAATTACAATTCATTGAATGAGGCAGCAGAATGGTTCGCAAAATCTTTAAGAAATGTATTTGGTAAGGGCATTTTGGGGCCTGAGTACCCACCCATAGCGAGAATTAGAAACCAGTACATTAAAAATGTAATTATTAAAATACCACTAGGTCAACCTTTGGGCAAAACAAAAAATAGCATTAAAAGAATCGAAAGATCTTTTAATGCTATTTCGCAGTTCAAAAGTGTACGGGTAATCTACAACGTAGACCACATTTAGAAATTATTCCTTTTATAAGGACTTAAACATTGCTTAGCGCTTCGGCTAGCTCTGTTTTCTTATTTCTACTTAAAGGTATTGACCTTCCGCTTACTTCAACATTTTTACTATTGAATTTTTCAACCTTTTCAAGATTCACAATGTAGGATTTATGAATTCTAAGAAACTTTTCGGCAGGCAATTGCTTTTCGAAAGATTTCATTGTTGATAAAATTACGATATTAGCTTCATCAGTGACCAATTTAATGTAATCACCAAGGGCTTCTATCCACTTTATATCGTTTAAAATAACTTTTCTTTTCTTAAGATTACTTTTAACGAAGATATGTTCTTCATCTTCGTGAACCCTATGCATTTGCTCATATTTAGCCACTGCTCTTTTAACAGAGGCATCAAAACGGGCCATGGTGATAGGTTTGTGTAAATAATCTGTTACGTCGTAATCAAATGCTTTCAATGCATAATCAGGTTTTCCAGTAATCAATATTACTTGAGGACTGTTTTCTAGGGACTCGAGTAGGTCAAATCCGTTGATGATAGGCATCTCAACATCCAGAAAGATTAAATCAATTTCGTGGTTTTTAATTCCGTTCTTCGCCTCGATTGCGTTGCTGTATTCGGCTACCATTGCTAAGTTTGGATGGTTGTTCACCAATTTGGCGACTGCCATCCTCTGCATGGATGAATCGTCTACAATAATACTTCTTAATTTCATAAATGGGTTGATTTGTGGGGTTAAATCATCGACAAATTACCGAATAAACACGTTGAACTGCAATAAAAGTTGTAAACAATGCATGAAATCCTGTGTAATTTGCAATGACCATAAGTTAAGATTTGGTTAAGTTCATTTTTATGATTATTCTATCTATAACGAAGATTTTTTCGTTTTCTTGTGATTGCTCGTAAATATTCTTATTTTTGCGCTCCTTAAAAACAAAATATTTATGAACAATTACGAAACTGTTTTCATTTTAAATCCCGTTCTATCAGATGTTCAGATAGAGGAAACAGTTAAGAAATTTGAAGATTTCTTAATTAAAAATGGCGCCAAAATGGTAGCTAAAGAAAATTGGGGGCTAAAGAAATTGGCCTACGCAATCCAGAACAAGAAAAGTGGTTTTTACCATTTGTTTGAATTTACTGGTCCAGGAGAAATTATTACTCCTTATGAGCAAGAATTCAGAAGAGATGAGCGTGTTATGCGTTTTTTGACTGTAAAGTTAGACAAGCATGCCATTGAATGGGCAGAGAAAAGAAGAACAAGGTTAAAAACTAAAGCGTAAGTACTATGGCATCTATAGAACAACAGGCAAAAGGTAAGAAAGATGGGGAAATCAGATATTTAACCCCATTGAATATTGAAACCAACACTAAAAAGAAGTATTGTCGTTTCAAGAAATCAGGTATCAAGTATATTGATTACAAAGATGCAGATTTCTTAATGAAGTTGGTAAATGAGCAAGGTAAACTTCTTCCAAGAAGGCTAACAGGTACTTCTTTGAAGTATCAAAGAAAAGTTGCACAGGCAGTAAAAAGAGCTCGTCATTTGGCACTTATGCCGTATGTTGGTGATTTATTAAAATAAAAGAAACGAAGCATGGAACTTATATTAAAAGAAGACGTACAAAACTTAGGTTTTAAAGACGATTTGGTAAGTGTTAAGAACGGCTACGGTAGAAATTATCTAATACCGCAAGGTTTGGCTGCTATGGCAACCCCTTCTGCAAAAAAGGTATTGGCAGAAAACTTAAGACAAAGAGCCCATAAAGAAAAGAAAGTAATTGATGCAGCTAATAAGACAGCTGAAGCATTAAAAGCGCTCGAGCTGAAGATTAAAGCTAAAACTGGAGCTGGTGATAAACTTTTTGGATCTGTAACTTCTATTGATTTAGCAGCAGCGATTGAAAAAGAAGGTCATGAAATAGATAAAAAATTCATCAATATTCATGGTGGTTCTGTTAAAAGAACTGGTGCCGCAAATGCACAGATTAGATTACACAGAGATGTGGTAATAGAATTTCCGTTTGAAGTAGTTGCTGAAAGCAAATAACGATTACAAGATTTAAATAAAGGCCTTTCAGTATTTTCTGAAGGGCCTTTTTATTTTTGCAGAATGAAATATTCAAGACTTACAAAACAGCAGCTGGAGGAGTTGCATCAAGAGTTTATAAACTTTTTGGCAACCCAATCAATAACAGGGGAAGAATGGGCTAAATTAAAAGTGGAGAAGCCAGATGTGGCAGAAGAGGAGCTCGATATTTTTAGTGATTTAATTTGGGAAGGAGTCCTTGCTAAAGTCACACATCTTGAAAATGTTTCAGCAACCCAAATGCATTTGTTCGAATTGATTGATAAGGAAATGAAATTGATTTCAGTTAAAATTATGAATCCCGATATTGATTTAACCACAGAATTAGGTTTCGGATGGTTCAAGAAGAACTGGCAATCAGATTTTGTTGAATACCTCACTGCTTCAAAGGCCTATACAGATGACAAGAATCTGGACAAGTTTGGTTTGATCCAACAGGGTGCTGCCATTACCAAAGGAGATTTGTATAGATGGTTCGATTCGATGATTGAATAAGATAATTGTCCCAGCTACAAAAACAGGAGTACAATACTATATATTTGCATAAGAAATCAACCAAATGGCGCAAAAACCAAGCATACCCAAAGGAACTAGGGATTTTTCTCCCGCTGAAATCGCTAAGCGTGATTATATATTTGATATCGTAAAAAAGCATTTCAAGACTTTTGGTTTTCAACCCATAGAGACTCCGTCTTTTGAGAATTCTGATACTTTGATGGGCAAGTACGGTGATGAAGGCGATCGGTTGATTTTTAAAATATTGAATTCAGGAAATTACATAACCGACAGTGATAAAATCATTGAATTCGGTAATATTGTCAATAAAGGTATTAGCTATAAGTTGTTTGAAAGTTTCTATGTTGGATTTATTAAAGAAGCGGAGATACTCTTTATTGATAAAAATATTATACCAGGTAAGTTTAGTGATTTTCAGCTAGAGAAAATAAAAAGTTATTTAAATTCTCATTTAAAAAGATATGTATTCTTTAATCCTAAGTTCAAGAATTCAGAAAAGGATGAAAGGTTAATAAAAGAGATACTAGATCTACAGTTCGACTTATTTTTAAAATGGACAAACGATATCGTTTTAAAAATGGTTACTATGGGTGGTAATAGACTATATTGGAAACAAAAGTTTGTTGATGGTAAAAACTCCTTTATTAATTCTTTTTATTCAAGACTTCTTTCAAAAAGAATATCGGAAAAAGCACTGCGCTATGATTTAACGGTTCCTTTTGCGCGGTATGTCGTACAACACCAAAATGAAATTGATTTTCCTTTTAAACGGTACCAAATTCAACCTGTTTGGCGTGCTGATAGACCGCAGAAAGGTCGTTTCAGAGAGTTTTATCAGTGTGATGCAGATGTTGTTGGGGCAAACTCTTTATTGCAAGAGGTTGAATTAGTGCAATTATATGATGTCGTTTTCACTTCTTTAAAACTTGAAGGAGTAACTATCAAAATCAATAACCGTAAGATTCTTGCAGGAATAGCAGAAGTAATAGGTGCGCAACGCAATTTGGTAAACTTTACTGTTGCATTGGATAAATTAGATAAAATAGGAGAAGAGGGGGTTAAAAAGGAAATGCTCGCCAAAGGTATTTCTGAAAATTCCATCGCTAAAGCCGCACCTTTATTTAATCTTACTGGTTCAAGTCGTGAACAACTTCAAGCCCTAAAAAATTTACTTGCCAATTCGGACCAAGGTATTGAAGGAGTTGAAGAAGTAGAGTTTATTGTTAATTCTATCAACGATTTGGGTCTTAAATCTGCGAAAATTGCTTTGGATGTCACGCTAGCCCGTGGACTCAATTATTACACAGGCGCCATCTTTGAAGTAGCTGCACCTGAGGGCATTAAAATGGGGTCTATTGGCGGTGGTGGAAGGTATGATGACCTTACCGGAATATTTGGTCTTAAAAACGTAAGTGGTGTTGGTATTTCATTTGGATTAGACCGAATTTACCTTGTCATGGAAGAGTTAAATCTATTCCCAGAGACTTTGGATAAATCATTGGACGTACTTTGCATGAATTTTGGAGAGAAAGAGTCGATCGCATCTTTAAAATTGGTAAATGAGCTTAGGTCACAAGGGATTTTAGCCGATGTTTATCCTTCTAAGACCAAGATGCAGAAACAAATGAAGTATGCGAACAATCGTAATGTTCCTTACGTGGTTTTAATAGGAGAACAGGAATTGACAAATAATTCGTTTGTGGTTAAGAATATGAAGAACAGCGAACAAATCACCTATAGCCTTGATTCTATTCAAGACTTTGCCAAAACTTTATAGATTTTCCTTAATTGCCTTTATAATCGATTTATAATAATCGATATCGTGGGGAACATATTTTTTAATATTGGCCATTCCCCAGGTTTCCTCCGCAAATCTGGTAAGTGGAATCAAAGCTATATCCTCAACTTCGGAATCTTGTTTTTTTAATTGATTTAGCGGGACTTTCAATTCACAAAGATAGGTGTGGTGAAATTCGCAGTCTATCAATTCTTCATTATGTTTTTGCACTGATTTAAAAACGCCAATTTTTTGTAACTGGTTTTTGGTGATTTCCAGTCCAATTTCTTCTGAAACCTCTCTAATGGCAGAAATTTCAAAATCTTCGCCGGCACCTATGTGTCCAGCCACCGATACATCCCAGAGCAGGGGATGGGTGTCTTTGAATTCTCCTCTTTGTTGAATTAATACTCGGGCATTCTTGGTATAAAACCAAACATGGACTGTTGGATGAAACAGACCATGTTTATGTGCTTTTGATTTCATAGTGGTTTGGTCAGTGAAGTTTCCCTCATCATCCAATATGTCCACTAATTCATCCATTTTAATATTTATTCTTGTCATTCCTGTAAGGGCAGAAATCCATAAAACTTAGTACTTAGAACTATCAATCAAAATAAGAGAAAGTCTCACCGTTCTTTATGGTCAAAACTGTTTCATAAATCAAACGAATTACGTTTTCCACATCATCCTTGTGAACGGTTTCCACAGTAGTGTGCATATATCTCAAAGGCAACGAAATAAGAGCGGAAGCAACACCTCCATTGCTATACGCAAAGGCATCGGTATCTGTACCAGTTGACCTTGAGGCCGCCATTCGCTGGAACGGGATTTTTTTAGACTCTGCCGTTTCAATGATACGCTCACGTAACTTATTCTGTACCGCTGGAGCATAAGAAATAACAGGACCTGCACCCATTTCTGTATGACCTTGTGTTTTCTTTTCAATCATAGGGGTTGTAGTGTCATGGCACACATCAGTTATAATCGCAACATTTGGTTTTATGGTGTGTGTGATCATTTCAGCGCCTCGCAGCCCAATCTCTTCTTGTACAGAATTGGTAATATAGAGGCCAAAAGGTAGCTTCTTTTTGTTTTCATGTAAGAGACGGGCAACTTCTGCAACCATAAATCCACCAGCCCTATTATCAATAGCGCGACAAACGAATTTATCCTTGTTCAATATTTGAAATTCATCAGGGTAAGTTATTACACAGCCCACATGAACGCCCATTTTCTCAACTTCTGCTTTGTCTTTAGCACCTATATCTATAAAAATGTTATCCAATTTTGGTGGCTCTTCTTTCGCTTTATTACGGGTATGTATTGCAGGCCATCCAAATACACCTTTTACTATACCTTTTTTTGTATGAATGTTAACCCATTTTGAAGGGGCAATTTGATGATCACTACCGCCATTACGGATTACATAAAGAAGACCGTTGTCTGTAATATAATTTACATACCATGAAATCTCATCTGAATGCCCCTCTATGACAACTTTGAAGTCGGATTCAGGATTAATTACACCGACCGCAGAACCATAAGTATCGGTAATAAATGTGTCTACGTATGGTTTAAGGTAGTTCATCCAAATCTTTTGCCCTTCCCATTCATATCCGGTAGGAGCTGCGTTATTCAGGTACTTTTCTAAAAAATCCATTGATTTTTTGGTGAGAATCTTCTTTGCGCTCATTTAAAATGTATTTAGATACAAACTTAACAATATTCACTTTTATTTTATAATAACAGTGACTAATAATCGTTAATTTTGGCAAAGCTTTTGCTTTTACTTCAATGATGAAAAGGGAGATTTTATTTTTTATATTTAGTCTAACTGTTTTACTTGTCTCAGGACAGGTAGAAGAGCAACCCATGGATTCTGTGGTTGAAAAAATGATTATAATTGAAGGTGATTCTATAATGCGAAGTTCTATTGATCTAGATGAAGTCTATGTGTTCAGTAAGCTTAAATTTCCTTCTTACAAGGATAAACTCAGGTATTATATTTTAAGAAGAAAGACCATAAAAGTGTATCCTTATGCTAAAATGGCAGCTGAGCGTTTGCTGGAATTGAACGATAGTCTGACAAAAATAAAGAAGTCCCGTAAGCGAAAAAAGTATACGAAAAAGGTTCAGAAATATATTGAAGGTGAGTTCTCAGAAGAGCTTAAAAAACTAACACGTACAGAAGGACAAATACTTATAAAGTTAATATATAGGCAAACAGGTAAAACTGCTTTTGGTTTAGTTAAAGAATTGAGAAGTGGGTGGCGTGCTTTTTGGTACAGTACAACGGCCAAAATGTTCAAAATTAGCCTGAAAGAAGAATATAGACCTGATGTTGTTCAGGAAGACTATTTGATTGAGGATATACTTCAGCGAGCTTTTGCAGCCGGTAGATTAGAGCCACAAAAATCCGCGTTGGATTTTAGTTATGCAGACCTGGATAATAAATGGAGTTCAAAAAATAAGGCCAAGAATTAAACCTTTGAATCATTTACTTTTCGAGCTTGTATTGAACAAAGCATCCATAATTAATTTTACACTGTAGAAACCCATCGCTATTGCTGCGATTGCCAGAATAATCCCAACTATCAGTACGGGAATATAGAACGCATGTTCCTGATTCTTAAAAGCTTGCCATAAGACTACTGGCGCCGTGAACATAAGAATAAAAGTATATACAAAATGCTTTACTCCCTTTATCAATAAATCTTTGTTTGTTCTCACAGGTGCAATGGGATTATATGGTTCAAAAGTAGCAATTATTGATTGTTTGTTACATCAATCCACAACATACTTTTACGTTTGGATAACTTGGTTATTCGATTTTTTAAATATTCCTTAAATGATTAAAAAAAGCAACAAGATTCAATTATTCAATTATAATTGAACCATTGAAAGTCTGGCATACTGCAAAAAACCCTAAGGCAAAATTGTCAGAATCGGTCAAATTAACAATGTTCCCTTTAACCGTCGCCGCCGGTGTTTGAAATGGTCCTTGGTCACCACCGCTTTGGACAATCAATTGATTCATGTAATTGTAAAAAATTTCATCAACTCCTAAAATGCTAATATTGAGCTCTTGCCCTGGTTCTAAACCATCTTCATAAAAATAGGAGAACTCAAAAGCCTGCCCTAGATAAAAAGTATCCTCCGACACCAAATACTCTTCAAAGTCAAAGTCAAAAAGATAAAAATCCTCACGGTTGGGCTCATCAGTATAAGACACCAATATTTCAGTTTCATCTCCTGAGAACAAAGTGCCATCTCCCTGAATAAGATTATCAAAAGGAACCGTTGGTACAAATGTTGTCTTTGCTTCATATTGACTGCCGTTGTAATCGATACTTAAAACAAGCTCTCCTTGCATTAGTTGGTCTACCGACCACTCGGCAATGTAGATTCCAGAACCCAAGGGGTTTTCTGTTAGATTGATATTTTGATTGGTGAGTGAATTTGTTAATTCAATCCTATCTAAATTCGCAGAACCAATTTCCTCAAAGAAAGAACTCGTCTCAGTAGCTACTATGCGAATTTCCGTATTTAGAAGATTGGTATTCAAGCGAATAAGACCATCAATTGATAAACGTGGTTCATCATTGGGTACATCAACTTCAATCACGTCCTCACAACCAACAAGGAGGGCGAATCCTGAAATTAAAAACAAAAATCTTTTCATAGCCTAAAATTTAAAATTATAGGTAACTGCCGGCACCACGCCAAAAATAGAAGTACGAACCGCTTCATTCATATTAGTGTCCTGATTTCTATTAAAAGAAATTGATGCTGCATTTCTTCGATTATAGGCATTATATATACTAAAAACCCATTCGCCTTGCCAATTCCTGTCCATATTCTTTTTTGGGGTTAAAGTAGCGGAAACATCCATCCTATGATAATTGGGTAATCGCTCTTGGTTTCTTAAACCATAATAGGGTACGGTAAGTCCTTGGAATTGAAACTGACCAATTGGATAATTGGTTGGTTGTCCCGTTTGAAATACAAAATTTGTATTGAAACTCCATTTTTTATTAAGATCGTAATTACCATAAACCGAGAAATCATGAGTCTTGTCATACGGTGTGTTATACCATTCGCCATTGTTTATGCCTGTTTCTATCTCATTTCTACCTGGTGTTCTTTGTTCAGATTTTGATAATGTATAGGCCAACCAACCCTTAAATATTCCTTCGTTCTTCCTTAATAAAAACTCAAGGCCATAAGCTCTTGCTTCGCCATTTAGGATTACCTGTTCTATTGCATCATTGGCAATTAAATTCGCACCATCAATATAGTCCATTCGATTTTGGACATCCTTGTAAAACACTTCAGTTTCCAAAGCGTATTCACCATTGTTTATGTTTTGAAAATATCCAAGAGCGTATTGATCTAAAAGTTGTGGTTTGGAAAATGGCCCACTGGGCGTCCAAACATCCAAAGGGGTAGGGGAGCTTGTATTTGAAATCAAATGTAAATATTGGGCAAGCCTGGTATAACTTGCCTTTATTGAGTTTTTATCACTAATTGAATAAGATAGTGATATTCGAGGCTCAAAATTATCAAAAGTGGCAAGGCTTTTTTTTCTTCCTGGATCAATAACATCAACAGGTTCACCTTCCTGATAAATTTGTAAGGTTTCATTGAAAACAATCGGATTATCGTTTTCATAAACATTGAGTTGCTCTTGTCCAAGCCTATTAAAATGGCTGAAGCGTAGTCCGTATCCCAAACTAAGGTTTTGGGTTATACTGTGCTCAACATCAACATAGGCGGCAAATTCATTGGCGTATTTTTGGGTTAATCGCTCTTCAAGTATTCCAGAATTTGAATTACTTGGTTCGATCTTTCCTGGATTGAATTGATAATAAATATTGTTTACCCCATAATTGACACGCAATTTGTCACTTAGATAATGTTTCAGGTCATATTTGATGTTGAAATTCTGGATTCCTGAATTCCAATTAAAGCCCACAAAATCCAGTTTTAATCCGTAATAATAATCAGAATAAATAAGTGAAAGATTGGAGAACAGCTTATCTGAGAACAAGTGATTCCAGCGAAAATTGCCAACTGCATTGCCGTAGGTATTAACAAAACTATCGCTTATACTAAAGACGTCCCTGCCAAAATAACCAGATAGAAAAATATTGTTTCTTTCATTTAGTCTATAGTTTATCTTGGTGTTCAAATCATAAAAATAGGCCGTATTGTCTACGTCGAATAGGGGCAAAAAAAGATGCGCATATGATCCTCGCCCCCCAATAAGGAAGGCTGCCTTGTCTTTTTTTATAGGACCTTCTAGAAGTAATCTACTTGCCACTAATCCAATACCACCATTAGCTTTAAATTTTTTACTATTTCCTTCTTTTTGAAAAATGTCAAGAACCGAGGAAACGCGGCCACCATACCGAGCAGGTATCCCCCCTTTGTATAACTTTATATCCTTGATGGCATCTGGATTAAAAACCGAGAAAAAACCGAAAAGGTGAGATGAGTTAAAAATAGTTGCCTCATCCAAGAGGATTAAGTTTTGATCAACAGCTCCACCCCGCACATTGTAGCCAGATGCCCCTTCACCTGCGTTGGTAACCCCAGGGAGTAATAAGATTGACTTTATTATATCTGCTTCGCCCAAGATTACAGGAATATTCTTGATTGTGGAAACCGCCATAGTGTTTACGCTCATTTGAGGTTTACGAATGTCTAGTTTCTCACCGTTATCAGTAACAACAACTTCATCCAATTGCTCAGCCTGTTCAAACATGAGAAAATTCAATTTTCGATTCTCTCTAAGTTCTATATTCTGGACTTGATCCTGAAACCCAAGGTAGGTTACCTGTACTTCATATTCACCTTCAGGAAGTGTAATGGAATAAAAGCCGTACTCATTGGTAGTAACGCCCGTACTTAATTCAGGAATCGCAATGGTGACGCCGATCATGGTTTCATTGCTGGTGGCCTCAGAGACCGTTCCGCTCAGGGTAAATCTTTGTTGGGAAAAAGACGAAAATAAGAATGCAAAAAAGAAAGAAAAAAATAAAAACCCTCTTTGGTTCATGTGAGCAATTTTGGATAAATGTATAAAGATAACAAGTAGTTTTTTAGTCCATTAACATTAATTTTAGAACAAAAAAACCTCTGCCATGGGACAGAGGTTTGTAATTCTATTAATGGTCTTTACTGAATTTCGGCCATTATATTATTTAGAGTTGAACTTGGGCGCATTGCATTAGCTGCTATCTGAGGGTCAGGTAAATAATATCCACCTAAATTCTGAGAACTCCCTTGTGCGTTTTCCAGTTCTTTTATAATTGTATCTTCGTTTTCTTCCATTTTACTGGCAATAGTTGAGAACAATGCCTTCAAATCACTATCCTTTGATTGATTGGCTAGCGCTTGTGCCCAGTACATCGCAAGATAAAAATGACTGCCCCTTGTATCTAATTCCTTTACTTTACGTGAAGGTGATTTATCATTCAACAGGAATTTTTCTGTAGCACTGTCCAATGCATCACCTAATATTTGTGCTTTTGGATTATTGTTCTTTTCTCCAAAAAATTCCAATGATACTCCCAAAGCCAGAAACTCACCCAATGAATCCCAACGTAGATGACCTTCTTCAGTGAATTGTTCAACATGTTTTGGAGCGGAGCCACCAGCTCCTGTTTCAAAAAGACCACCGCCATTCATTAATGGAACAATGGATAGCATTTTTGCACTGGTGCCAACCTCTAAAATCGGAAATAGATCGGTCAAGTAATCTCTAAGTACATTACCTGAAACTGAAATGGTATCTTTACCTTCCTTAATTCTTTTGAGTGTGAACTTTGTTGCCTCAATAGGTGAATGTATTTGAAGATCTAGACCTGAGGTGTCGTGGTCGGGAAGATACAGATTCACTTTCTTGATTAATTCGGCATCATGCGCTCTTTCTTCATCTAGCCAAAAGATAGCAGGAAGTTGGGATGCACGTGCTCTTGAAACAGCTAACTTGATCCAATCTTGAATAGGTGCGTCTTTTACTTGGCACATTCTCCAAATATCACCTGCTTCTACAGTATGCTCAATTAAAGTCTCCCCAGTCTTTTGATCTACAACACATACGGTGCCATTAGAACTTATTTCAAAGGTTTTGTCATGAGAGCCATATTCTTCAGCTTTTTGAGCCATTAAACCAACATTGGGAACAGTTCCCATGGTCGTTGGGTCAAAAGCTCCATTTTCTTTACAAAAATCAATCGTGGCGGTATAAATACCTGCATAACTGCTATCTGGGATAACTGCCTTGGTATCCTGTGATTTACCTTCAGCATTCCACATTTGTCCAGAATTACGAATCATGGCAGGCATCGATGCATCAATAATTACATCACTCGGTACGTGTAAGTTTGTAATGCCCTTATCCGAATTTACCATAGCCAAGTCAGGGCCACTCGCCAAAACTGATTCAATCGCTGCCTCGATTTCATTTCTTTTATCGTTAGGCAATTCTTGCAATTTGTCTAATAGATTTTCTAACCCATCATTGGCATTTACGCCAATTGAATCCAAAGTCTCAGCGTGATTTGAAAAGACATCTTTTAAGAAAACTCGTAAGGCATGACCAAAAATAATAGGGTCAGAAACCTTCATCATTGTAGCTTTCATGTGTAGTGAAAACAATACCCCTGTTTTCTTCGCATCTGCCACTTGCTCATTTAAAAACGCGAGCAATGCTTTTTTACTCATTACAGTTGCATCTATTATTTCCCCTTTTAATAATGAAATGCCTTCTTTGAGGGTGGTCGTACTACCATCTTGTGCTTTTAACTCTATTCTTACAGATGTTGCTGAGGGTAATGTTATCGATTTTTCGTTCGACTTAAAATCACCCTGGTCCATTGTGGCTACATGTGATTTTGAAGAAGAACTCCATGCACCCATTGAATGAGGGTTTTGTTTCGCGTAATTTTTTACTGCTCTTGGAGCTCTACGGTCTGAATTACCTTCTCTTAGTACAGGGTTAACCGCGCTACCTTTTATTTTGTTGTATCTAGCCTTTATATCCTTCTCTTCGTCGTTCTTTGGGTCATCAGGATATTCAGGTAAGGCATATCCTTTTTGTTGTAATTCTTCTATTGCCTCATTTAACTGAGGTACTGATGCACTTATGTTTGGTAATTTAATAATATTTGCTTCTGGCATTTTTGCCATTTGGCCTAAAACGTCTAAATCGTTTTCAACTCTTTGCTCTTTATTCAAATAATCTGGAAATGTAGCAATTATCCTAGCTGCCAATGAAATATCCTTGGTTTCGATAGTGATTCCAGATGTTTTGGTAAAGGCTTGTACAATTGGTAAGAATGATTGTGTCGCAAGGGCAGGTGCTTCATCTGTTTTGGTATAGAAAATTTTTGGCATGTACAAATTTAGTTTTGATTTAAGAGCTGCAAATATACAATTTTATAACATCCTAAATCGCTGTAAACCATCCATTATTTGTTAAAGAAACGTGTTTTATTATGAAATTATTGATTGCACTTTCTCGCGTATTGCCATAAACAACAAAAGCCATATCAATGTACGAGTACATTTGATATGGCTTTTTAGGATTTGTTAATAACAATTGTCATGTATTTACAACATAACTGCAACCATTGATTGCTGTTAAAAACTCTTCCCACGTTACGAAATACGGTGCAATTCTTAATTATTCAACCAAGTAACCACGATGTATTTCTTTTTGTCGTCTTAATGGGTCTATCTTAAATATAGAACCGAAGTTTTATGTTTAACGCAAATCCATCCCCACTATGTTTAAAAAAGCGACAGCCTTTTTACATAAGGTTCATCTTTTTAGTCCGTACCAGTCTGATTAAATCATCCTGTAACTTCTTAAAATGATTAAACAACAATATAAAGAACGTAAACTCTATAATCTCTCAAAACGAATATCTAATGACATTCTTTTTAATTGATGAAATAAATATAAGGTGAATTTATCTAAATACAAAGAATTAAAAATCAACATGTTATGAACTGTCGTTGTTAACAATTGTTCATAAAAAAACACCTATTGAAAAATAGGTGTTTAGTAAATATTGTATTCTTAATAGTTAAGAACGAACCTCTTTGATTCTTGCTTTCTTACCTGTAAGACCTCTGAAGTAGTATATTCTTGCTCTACGTACTTTACCTTTTTTGCTAACCTCTATTTTTTGAAGAGCAGGTAAATTAATTGGGAATATACGCTCAACACCTATTGTTCCAGACATTTTACGGATGGTAAATGTCTCAGTTGCACCTGTACCTCTTCTTTGAATAACAACACCTTTGAAAAACTGTGTACGGGTTTTGTCACCTTCCTTAATTTCATAATAAACTGTGATTGTATCACCAGCCGAGAAATTTGGAAATTCTTTTTTGGAAATAAACTCGTTTTCTACGAAGTTGATTAATGAATCCATTATATTGTTTTATAATTATGTTCAATCAACATTCACGATTTTCGTCAGAGGTTGAATTAACCGGGTGCAAAAATAGCTCTTAATTTAGAAACTACAAGAATAATATATTTATTTTTTGTTAGGTAACTCTTCAATACTTTTAATTTGTGTTAAAATCTTAGAATACTTTGTGTTAATAAGACAACGAGCTATTAATTATTGGTTTGTGTCCTTTTCTTTTAAAAGATCCGGACGTAGTGTTTTTGTACGCGAATAAGCTTCGTTTTCACGCCATTCTTCAATTTTTGGGAAATTACCGCTTAAAAGTACTTCGGGTACCTTCATACCCTTGTATTCTGAGGGTCGGGTATAAACAGGTGGAGCCAATAGATTGTCCTGAAACGTATCTGTAAGTGCAGATGTCTCATTGTTTAGGACCCCAGGGATTAAGCGAATTATTGAATCACAAAGTATTGCCGCTGCCAATTCTCCCCCCGAAAGCACATAATCGCCCACAGATATTTCTTTGGTAATGAATGCATCCCTAACTCTTTGGTCCACGCCTTTGTAATGTCCGCATAGTATAATAATATTTCCTTTTAATGAAATGGTATTGGCGATTTTCTGATTTAATGTTTCGCCATCCGGAGTCATATAAATGACCTCATCATAATCTCTTTCAGATTTGAGTGCAGAAATACATTTGTCGATAGGCTCTATCATTAAAACCATGCCTGCACCGCCACCAAATTGATAATCATCTACTTGGTTATAACTCAACACAGTATAATCCCTTAAATTATGCATATGAACCTCAACCAATCCTTTTTCAATCGCTCTTTTTAAAATTGAGGCTTCAAATGGACTTTTCAGTAACTCGGGAAGTACTGTTATTATATCAATTCGCATTTTTAACGGAATTATTGATTAGAAGTCCAAAAATAGTAAAAACAGTCAACGTCTTTGATCCAACCTAATTTTTCATATAGTTTTTGGGCAGGATTGTCAATGGCAGTTTCCAATGCGAGGCCCTTGGCTTTATTTTGAATACAATATTCCTTTGCCTTATTTAGAAGCGCTTCACCTATCTTTTTATTTCTGAAATCTTCAACTACAAAAAGATCATTCAGTACATAAGATCTTTGCATTGATACTGAGGAAAACATGGGATACAATTGAGTGAAACCAGCTGGTTGGTCATTATAGAAAGCAATGAAAATTGTGCTTTCGTCCTTTTTGATTCTATGTTTTAAAAACCTACTAGCTCCATTTAGGTTACTTGCTTGTTTATAAAACACGCGATATTGATCAAAAAGAGGGGTAATAATATTTAGATCTTTAATGGTTGCTATTTCAATCTTGACCATTGGGAAATTATATAAAAAAAAGCTCCTTTCGGAGCTTTAAGATTATTTTGATTTTTTATACTTGTTTATCTCGTCTTGTAGCTGCCTACTTATTTTTTGTTCCCTTTCGAGAGCTCTACGTCTATGGTCTTCATATTCAGATTCCAGTTCGGTTAATGCTGATTTGGCATCTTGTGTCAAAGTATTACTTCTTCTGAATTTGTAAACAAATAACAAGAACAAGAGTAGTAAACTCGCAATTACAGTCCAAAGAATGATATTATAAGTGCCTTTGGATACCAACATTCCTAAAAACGACATACTATCTTTTTCTTCAGTAACTGAAGACAGACTGCTTGTGGTTTCATCCAATTTTTTGTTCAATGAATTTATGGTCGCTTCATGTCCTGAGATAGTTGCATTCAATTCCGCTTCTTTTTTAGATCCGGCGTTCAAAGAATCCAAAACATTTTTACGTAATTTATCCAATGAGATAATACGAACAACTTCGTATCTTTTTCCATCGGCGCGGTAATTCCCTGATTTTTTGTAAATAAATTCGAATTGGCTGTCAATAGATCCTTTATCTAACGACAGCTCTTGGGTTGTCGCTTCTTGTTCCTGTGCGTAGGAAAAGGTGAATGCGAACAATGTCAGTACAATAAGTAGTGATTTTAAACCTTTCATAATAAAATGGTTCTAAGTATTAGTTAATGATTTAGAGGGGACTAAAGTAACTCAATATAATTAATTACGAAAAAAAACAGCTCATAAGCTACCAATAATTTATCAACGTTTAAACCTAATGGGTAACGAACTTATAACGCAAGATTTGAGTTAATAATACGTGAACCTTCTAACTTTTGCGATATATTTTGCCAACCTAATTACCTGATGCGAATAACCATACTCATTATCATACCAAATATATAGTACTATGTTCTTTCCATTATCAGCAACAATAGTTGCTTTACTATCATAAATAGAAGGGGCGGAGGTGCCAACAATATCTGAAGATACCATCTCTTTACTTAACGAATATTTGATCTGCTCGACTAGGTTTCCTTCAAGTGCATATTTTTTTAGAATGGTATTTATGCCGTCTAGCGATGTTTTGTTTTTTATTTCCAAGTTCAAAATAGCCAGAGATCCATTAGGCACGGGGACGCGAATTGCATTGGAAGTCAATTTTCCATGTAGAGAAGGTAGCGCTTTTGAAACTGCTTTCCCAGCTCCTGTTTCGGTGATTACCATGTTCAGCGCTGCAGCCCTGCCACGACGATATTTTCCATGCATATTGTCTACAAGATTTTGGTCATTGGTATAGGCATGTATGGTTTCAAGATGACCTTTTTTTATTCCCAATGAATCATCAATAACCTTTAAAACAGGTGTTATGGCATTAGTAGTGCACGACGCCGCCGAAAAAATGTGGGTATTATCCGGGTCATATTCTAAATGGTTAACACCATGAACTATGTTTGGTACTTCCTTGCCAGGAGCCGTCAATAAAACCTTTGCAATCCCCTTTGATCTTAAGTGTCTAGATAACTGCTCTTGATCTCTGAACGCTCCTGAATTATCAATAAGAAGAGCATCTTCTATTCCGTATTTAATATAATCAATATCCTCGGGTTGTTTGGCACTTATAACGTGAACGGTGGTACCGTTGATAATCAATGCACTATTTTTAATATCAATATCCACTGTCCCCAAGAATCGTCCATGTACGGAGTCCGTGCGCAGTAAGTTCGCCCTTTTTTCTAAAATCTCTTCACTAATTATTCCTCTTGTAACTATGGCCCTTAACCTTAATTGATTACCCTTTCCGGTCTTCGCCATTAATTCTCTAGCCAACAATCGGCCAATTCTTCCAAAACCATAAAGAACAACATTCTTAGGTTTGATCTCTTTAGAGTTGTTCGCGTTTTTTAGTTTACCGATTACAAAGGCCTTTACATCATTATAGTTGTTTTCATCAGAATGGTATTCATAGGTCAATTTACCTATGTCTAATTTTGAAGGAGGAAGTTTTATATCATTGATTGCCCTTAGAATCTCAACCGAATCAAAAATGGATATCGGCTTTTGAACAAATTCACCTGCATATTCATGTAAATGAATGATGTCGCTAACACTTTTATCTATTATTTGATTTTTGAATAAAACAACCTCAATGGCTTTATCATACCAGAGATCACTCGTAATCTTAATGAATTCCGTTGTTGCTTTTCTTCTATCTGCCTGAAAGGCCAATTCTTTTTCGTAGGATTTTGTTTGTCCCATAAATTTACGGAGAGTTAAAAAATTTCGGCAAAAATATATATTTCAAACGTTATAGTAGATGTTTTTAGTATTAAAATAAAAACGCCCTGACTTGTTTGACAGGGCGCTTATACGATTGAATAAGTTTTTATTGAAAAATGATACGTTCCCGTTCACCTTTTTGATTGAGCATTGTAATGCTTGTTTTACCATATTTTGAAATACCACCAAACAAGGTCTTGGCATCTTGAATATCTTCTACTTCTTCACCATCAACGGCGATGATGACTTTTCCGTTCAAACCATAATCTCTATATAACTCAGGAACACCAACAATTTTCACTCCCTTTTTTGTTTTAAAAGTTTTTTTATCCTCTGCGTTTAGATTCTTGATTTCAAGTCCCATTTCAGGCACATGTAAGGTCTGTCGAGATTTTAACATCACAGAAATATCGATTAGTTCGCCATCGCGATCAATTGACAAGGCAACAGAATCTCCGGGTCTTTTTGTGGAAACATAACCAGTTAAATCTGCGAAACGCTGTACTTTTATTTCATCAACTTGTTTTATAATATCCCCTTCTAATAGCTCAGCATCATCTGCTCCTGAATCTTCCTGAACTTTGGCAATATAAACACCTTCAATTTCATTAAGTCCATTTTCAATGGCATAAGGCGAATTCATTCTGGGTGGGTTAATGCCAATATACCCCTTCTGTACATTCCCATATTCAATGATATCATCTATCACTTTTTTAGCAATATTACTAGGAACAGCGAAAGAATAGCCAACATATGAACCTGTACGAGAAGATATGGCGGTATTGATACCTATCAAATCCCCATTGGTGTTCACCAGTGCACCACCACTATTTCCTGGATTAACGGCAGCATCAGTTTGAATGAAAGATTGGTCGCTCCTCATCAATGCCCGTGCTTTCGCACTTACTATTCCTGCCGTTACAGTTGATGTCAAATTAAAAGGGTTTCCAACCGCAAGTACCCATTCTCCAATTTTTACATTATCAGAATCACCAAAAGCCAAATAAGGCAGTTTTTTTTTGGCATCAATTTTCAATAAGGCTATATCAGAATTTGGATCAGTCCCAATCAACTCGGCATCATAGGTTTTATTATTATTGAGAGTGACCTGCAGTTGGCTGGCACCATTTATTACATGATTGTTTGTAACAATATGTCCGTCAGATGAGATAATAACTCCAGAACCAGTTCCTACTTGGGCTTTTTGACTACCACCAGACCCATATTGAAACAATTCCATAAGGCTGGTTGGGCCTTTACTTAGAGTTACATTTTTTACGTGTACAACGGCATTGACTGTGGTCTCTGCGGCAGATGTGAAATCTACTTCGTTTATTCCAGAACCCTTTGCCGATGACGGTAATAAACTGGTATTGAGTATAGAAGTGGAATTGTCATCAGTGACAATGGCATAATTCGTTTTTTCAAAAAATAGTTTATAGGCACCTAAAGTAACAGCCCCTGCAAAAAGGGCGATTAGCAATGAACTTCCTATTTTCTTCATATTTTGTACGCTTTTAATAATTAGATTTATATGTAAAATTAATTTTTTTAAATAAGCAGTGGTTAGAGTTTAACGACATTTTAACTGCCAAAAAAGCCTTAAAATTAACCTATCTTTGTTCCACAAATTTAATTATGCAACATACCTTTTATAAATATCAGGGTACTGGAAATGATTTTGTGATGATTGATAATCGCTCAAAATTATTTCCTAAGGAGAATATCAATTTGATAGCTCGCTTATGCGACCGGAGGTTTGGAATCGGTGCAGACGGACTTATTTTGCTCGAAAACGACGAAACCGTCGATTTTAAAATGGTATATTTCAACTCTGATGGAAACCAAAGCTCTATGTGTGGAAATGGCGGAAGGTGTTTGGTTGCTTTCGCCAATTATCTAGGAATGATTTCAAAAGAAACTGTATTTAGAGCCATAGATGGTTTACATGAAGCCACAATTACTAATGGCGTTGTAAATTTAAAAATGAATAATGTTGATGAAATTGTGGTTAAACCAAGTTCATTTTTTCTAGATACGGGGTCTCCACACCATGTACAATTAGTCAAGGATTTGGGCTCATTTCAAGTTTTTGAAGAAGGCAAAAAAATTAGATATGGGGTTTATGGACAAGAAGGAAGCAATATTAATTTTGTAGAGTCTACTGGAAAGGCAACTTTTGCTGTTCGGACTTATGAACGAGGTGTTGAAGATGAAACTTTGTCTTGTGGTACAGGAGTTACTGCCGTTGCCATAGCAATGCACAAAGCGAAAAAGGTTGATTCAAACGTAATAGACATTACGACAAAAGGGGGCGCGCTACAGGTAATGTTTTTAGAAGAATTCAATAAATATAGTAATGTGCGTTTAATAGGCCCGGCCAAACAAGTTTTTAAAGGAGAGATGTCTTGGTAAATTTAAAGGGAGAACATATACAGCTTCGAGCAATAGAACCAAAAGATTTGGATTTTCTGTATGAATTGGAAAATAACCCAGCTATTTGGGAAATAAGCGGCACCACCAAACCATATGCCAAGCACGTATTAAAAGAATATTTGGACAATGCCCATAGAGACATCTTTGAGGTAAAACAATTGCGTTTGTGCATATGTAAAGAGGATAAGGTGATTGGCTTGATTGATTTATTTGATTTTGACCCCAAGAATAAAAGGGCTGGAGTAGGAATAGTTGTGATGGAAAAAGAGAATCGGGACCTCGGTCATGGTTCGGAGGCCTTGGAATTATTGAGCAAATACACGTCATCAATTTTGGGGTTGAGACAACTTTATGCCAATGTGATGGAGAATAACAAACGAAGCTTGCATTTGTTCAAGAAATTAGGCTATGAGGAGATTGGTGTGAAGAAAGATTGGATTTTTTCCAATGGAGAATATAAGAATGAGATTTTATTACAAAAGCTATTTAGATAATGTACATTAAGAAAATATTACTATTAATTGTTTTGGTTGGATTGATTATAGGTGGAGTTTTCGCCTATAATGTGTATGATGCCATTTTTGCCCCGAATACAAAGTTCAATAACCCAGAAGCCCATGTGTATATTAAGTCGGATGCTTCAATAGCCGATGTTTCCAAAATGTTGGAACCGCTGTTGAACAATACTCAGTCTTTTATGAAGGTTGCGGAAAGGAAGGGATATGTCTCCAATATAAAAGGCGGGAAGTATGTTATAACAAAAGGAATGAACAATAATGATATTGTTAATTCGCTTAGAAGTAATAACATACCCGTAAAAGTATCTTTCAATAACCAAGAAACCCTAGCTAGTTTAGCCGGTAGGATTTCAGCTCAAATTGAACCTGATAGTTTAACACTCTTGTCTTTGTTTAATGAAGATGATTTTTTTAAGTCGAACGGGTTCAATGATGATACTAAAATAGCAATGTTTCTTCCCAATAGTTATGAATTTTTCTGGAACACCTCAGCTGAAAAATTCAGAGAGCGAATGCTAAAAGAATACAATCGTTTTTGGAATGATGAACGCAAATCCAAGGCTAAAGCCCAAGGCCTTACCCCAAATGAAGTGGTTGCACTGTCTTCAATAGTTCATAAAGAAACGGCAAAAATTGATGAAAGACCTAGAGTAGCGGGTCTCTATTTAAACAGGTTGAAGAAAGGCATGAAGCTTCAGGCGGACCCAACAGTTATTTTTGCGCTTAAAAAGCATTCAGGTAATTTTGATCTTGTCATTAAGCGGGTGCTCTATAAGGATTTGGAGCTGGACTCACCCTATAATACTTATAAATACAGGGGTGTGCCTCCAGGTCCAATAACGATGCCCGATATTTCGGCGATTAACGCTGTATTGAATCCCGAAAAACATGATTATATATATATGGTAGCTAATGTGGAAAACTTTGGATATCATAAATTTGCAAAATCAGGAGCGCAACACAACCGCAATAAGGCGCAATACATCCGATGGATAAATAGTCAAAATATCAATAGGTAGGTAACTAATCGGCTATTTAAGACTTATTAACTAAAATCGGATATTTTTAACAAGAGCTTTTAATTCTTACATTTTAGTCGCCATATCTTTGTAGGGTGAAATTTAAGCAGGCCATTTTCCGGCCATAGGTCTTAAGAAAATAGAGATATGAGAAAGTGTTTAATCTTTTTTTGTTCTCTTATCATGCTGTTGATTTTTGTAAGTTTTAGCGGATTATCTACTGATCAGAAAGTCCCTAGCACTTTAAAAGTCAATGAACCTACGAAAGTTTTGTTTCCCAAAAACAAAACTATTACTGCTTCATCAATAGTGGTGCCTCCCTTTTTGGGAAGTTCCTTTATTGGTTTTAAAGAGGCCTTGGCCTTTAAAGAATCGTCAGGTAATTATTTTGCCACGAATACCTTGGGATATTTGGGTAAATATCAATTTGGCGTTGGCACCCTTCAATTGGTAGGTGTTAACAATGCATCCGATTTTTTGAACGATCCCATTTTGCAAGAAAAAGCTTTTGAAACTAATATTGCCCGTAACAAATGGATTATGAGAAGAGACATCAAGCGTTTTGTGGGTAAACAGATAAAGGGGGTTGAAATTACGGAGTCTGGAATGTTGGCTGCAGCACACTTGGCAGGCCCAGGTAACGTGATGAAATATTTACGTTCTTACGGCAGGACCAATACCAAAGATGCTTACGGAACAACTATTGATGATTACATCGAGAAATTTTCCGGATATGATTTATCATTTGTGGTTGCCAAACGTAACCCAAAGATTTAAGATTTTATATACATATGAAAATGGTAGGCCCTGGCAGTTTTGTCAGGGTTTATTTTTTATGCTTGTAAAATAAAAATGGCAGGCCTTTTATTCAAATCCAAACTAGTGTTTTTCCAGTCTGCAATACTTTTGGTGGCAATAAATTCAGTTGGTAAGGTAATGTCACAAGCTATACAGAGCATAGTATGACCTGATAAAGACTTTAGAAGTTCCTGAAATAATTTCTCATTGCGATAAGGTGTTTCAATGAACATTTGGGATTGCTTCAAGTCTCTTGATCTCTTTTCCAGTGATTTAATTGTTTTTTTTCTGTCGTTAGATTCAATGGGCAGGTACCCATTAAAAGCGAAGTTTTGGCCATTCATGCCACTTGACATCAATGCCAAGAGTAAAGAAGAGGGGCCAACAAGAGGCACAACCTGTATGTTTTTTTGATGTGCTATTTTCACCACCTCAGCGCCAGGGTCAGCAATACCCGGGCAACCCGCCTCAGATAATATACCAACATCTATACCTTTTAAACAGGGGTCTAGAAAATTAGGAAGCTCGGTGGGCTCAGTATATTTGTTCAATACTTCAATCTGTAATCCAGGTTGCGATTTTCTGGGACTTATTTTTTTTATGAACCGTCTTGCGGTTTTTTCATTCTCAACAATATAATGATCAATTTGTTCTATTGTCCTTTTAATAGAAATTGGTAAGACTTCCAAAGGTTCATTGTCCCCAAGTGTGCTGGGTATTAAAAATAGTTTTCCTTTGACCTTGCCTTTGTCTTGCATAAAGATTAATTAGAATTGAGATTATTGGCAATAACTTCGCATGCCTCATCAATAAGGTTGAACACATGTTCAAACCCATCGTCATCGTAATAGGGGTCTGGAACTTCCTTGTCACCCGGCCCTAATTCATTCAACAATAATCGAACTTTCACAATTTCGTGATTATGGTTTGCTTGTGCTATAACATTTGCATAGTTGCTCTTATCCATCACGTAGATTAAGTCAAAATCCTCAAAATCATTTGGGATAAATTTTCTACACCGCTGATTGCGAATATCAATTTTGTATTTAAGTCCGACTGAAATACTTCGACTATCAGGTTGACTACCAATATGATAACCACCGGTTCCTGCCGAATCTACGATTACAACATCACTGTCAACTTTACTTTGAAGAATACCTTCGGCCAATGGTGACCTACAGATGTTTCCAAGGCATACCATTAAAACCTTAGTTGCCATCAAAAATGATTTAGGTAAGTTTCTTTGTTAAATCTTCGATATACTTACGGAACTGCTTGTCAGTTTCTGCGAGGTTATCAACTGTCTTACATGCATGCAGCACAGTGGCATGATCCCTTTTTCCAATCTGTGAACCAATACTTGCCAAAGAAGCTTTGGTGAACTTTTTTGCAAAGAACATTGCCAATTGTCTTGCTTGGACAATGTGCCTCTTTCTTGTTTTGGATTGTAAGGTGGCTACATCCATTTCAAAGTAATCAGAAACCACTTTTTGAATATAGTCAATAGATACTTCGCGTTTGGTATTCTTTACGAATTTCTCAACCACCTGCTGCGCCAATTCAATGGTCACCTCTTTTTTATTGAAAGAAGACTGTGCAATAAGAGAGATAATGGCACCTTCAAGCTCACGAATATTTGTTTTTATATGCTTTGCAACATAATCAACAATATCATTTGGCATTTCAACACCATCGCGATATAACTTGTTCTTAAGAATTGAAATGCGAGTTTCGTAATCGGGGTTCTGCAATTCAGCGGACAATCCCCATTTGAACCTTGATAGTAAACGTTGCTCGATATCCTGCATATCAACCGGAGCCTTGTCAGAAGTAAGTATTACTTGCTTGCCGTTTTGGTGCAGATGATTGAAGATATGGAAGAATACGTCCTGAGTCCCGGATTTGCCAGAAAGAAATTGTACGTCGTCAATAATCAATACATCTATCAATTGATAGAAGTGAATAAAATCGTTTCTCGTGTTCTTCTTTACAGACTCAATATATTGTTGGGTAAATTTCTCAGCAGAAATATAAAGGACTGTGCGTTCTGGATACTTATCCTTGATTTCGACGCCAATGGCATGTGCCAAATGCGTTTTTCCTAAACCAACACCACCAAATATCAATAACGGATTAAAAGAGGTGCCTCCCGGTTTATTGGCCACTGCCATACCTGCAGAGCGTGCCAATCTGTTTGAATCTCCTTCAAGGAAATTATCAAAATTGTAATTGGGATTTAACTGAGACTCTATTTTTATATTTCGAATACCAGGAATTACAAACGGGTTGCGTAATTCAGGGTTTTTAGATTTAATGGGGACATCCATTTCTTGTGGGCCCATATTGCCTCTATTTGAGCTTGGTATTTTTTCTGTGAAAGGTTCACGGTTGCCATAAGTGTTTTCCATACGGATGATATACACCAATTTGGCAGTTTCGCCCAATTCCTTGGTGAGTGCAACTTTTAATAATTTCACATAATGTTCCTCGAGCCATTCGTAGAAAAATTTACTCGGGACTTGAATGCTCAAGGCATTCTCTGACAGCTTAACAGGTTTGATAGGCTCAAACCATGTTTTGAATGCCTGCGGTTGGATATTATCTTTGATAAAAGCCAGACAATTGTTCCAAACGGAATTTGCAGTTACACTCATTTATTAATTCTTTCTTGTTTTTGGTTGGTTTTTAAGCATAATCAGCGAAAGGTCATCAGATATACAAGCGTAATTTAGGTCTGGCAAATATGTGAACAAAAATTCTAAAAAAAAAATGAAATGGGGTTGAATTTACCCTTTTTTTTTCGCATGTTATGGTGCTGCTTTCACAAGCATTTAAATATATCATTTTTAGTTGAAAAAACATGGATTTTAATGAAATTTCTTTTCGGGTGAGATATGGCGAAACCGACCAAATGGGTGTAGTCTATCATGGGAATTATCCACAATACCTAGAGATGGGCAGGGTGGAGTGGCTTAGGGTGTTGGGAATCTCTTATAAATCTATGGAGGAGAATGGAATTATTTTACCGGTGATTTCAATAACCATAAATTACAAGAAATCAGCGCTTTATGATGACTTGATTACGCTGCGCACGATTTTAAGAAAAAAACCTATGGTCAGGATTGAATTTGACTATGAGATTTACAATGAAAATGGAGATTTGTTGGCAGAAGCAAATACGGTACTTGCCTTTATGGATGCCAAGAAAAACCGACCAGTTAAATGTCCGGACTACCTTTTAGAGAAACTGAATATTTAGTCCTTTTTCTCAATGGCTCTAATATCCTTAAAAACATTAAAACTTTCTAAAATCTGCTGCCCCGTACTTTTAGGGGTACTTATTGTAATACTACAATCCATCTCTAGGTTCTGAGAGATGATTTTCAGTTGATTTTGTTTAATGATGCGCATAACATTATTCATATTGGCATAACCAAACTTGATTTCAATATGGGCATTAATTGTTTTTTCAATAATATTGGATTCTTCCAGTGCCATTTGCGCCCCAGTTCTGTAAGCGCTTATTAGTCCTCCAACACCCAGTTTGGTTCCTCCAAATATTCTTACGACAGCTACAAGGATGTTCGTTATATCGAATGATTGAATCTGTCCATAAATAGGCATTCCGGCTGAATTGTTGGGTTCACCATCATCATTGGCCCTATATCGTATTTCTGAAGTTCCTAATTGCCACGCATAGCATACGTGGTTGGCTGCATGGTGTTTTTTCCTCAGGTTTTCAATTATAGGTTTAATTTCATCTTCATTGTTAATTGGAAAGGCATAACCGAAAAATTTACTTTTCTTTTCCTTGAACAAAATTTCGGGAGATGGTTTTTTCAGCGTTTTGTATTTATCCTGTTCAGCCATTAGAATATTGCAACCAAAATTATACTTATAACTGCCAGCACAATACCGCCCCAGTTCTTAAGACTGATTTGCTCCTTGAATAGAAGAATACCTAACAACGTTGACAACATCACAACAGCAACATTGTTAATGGTGAATATAGAAGAGCTAGTCAAAGACGGATTTTGTAATGCTCGTAACAAATAGTAAACAGAGAAATAATTGGGGACACCAAGGGCAATTCCTCCTAAAACATTTTTAAGATTTATTTTTAGCGAGGTTTTGAAACTTTTTACTAATATGAAGCAAATCCCAACAAAAGCCGCTGCACCAAATACTGTGGCCGAAAAAAGTGGAAATTCGTTTTCACTTATATGCGATTCCTGAACATATTTAATACTGGTATCTATAATACCTGAGCCAAGGAATACCAAAATAGGCAACAACAAGGCGGACTTTCTGATAGAAATTTTGCTTTCCTTGATTGAAGCAAAATAGACTGCGGCCAAAGCAAGCAGTATTCCAATTATTTTAATTAGTCCGAGTTCTTCTTTATATACCAAAACCCCAAAAATAACAGGGATGACCAATGACATTTTAGTAGCTACAGAGGCCACTGAAACCCCAACAGTTTGTGATGTTCTCGCCATTAAGTTAAATACTATTATAAAGAGAAAACCTAAAAGTAAAGTACCTAAAAACCATGGCTTCGAAGAAATTTCAATTGGGTTGATTTCTCCTGAATAAAAGAATAAGCCAACAATACAGGCAACAACGTAGTTTGAGATGATGGCATAGAATGTTTCAATTTTATACACATCAAAAAGTTTGAAAATAACAAAGATCAAACTTGAACAGCATACACTTAAGGCCAGGTCTAGCATTATAATTTGGTTTTTAAGTCGATGATATCTTCTTTCCCTACAATCAAGTTCCAGGTATTGATCCCTAATTTATCGGCGGCTTCAGTATTTTCAAGAGTATCGTCTATAAATAGTGTTTCAGAAGCATTTAGATTATTTTCCGAAAGTACAAATTCAAAAATGTCAGCATTGGGTTTTCTTAAATGTATCTCATGTGAAAGATAGAATTGTTCAAAACTGTTTTTAAATCGATTGTAATTAGAATCACCCATAATATTTACAACTTCGGGAATGTGAAGTGCATTGGTGTTACTCAATAAAAATAAACGGTATTTATTTTCTTTAGCAAGCTTTTCTAAAAAATCCAATCTGTAATCAGGAAAATCCAACAACATACCATTCCATATGGTAATGATTTGTTCGGAAGTTGCTTTGGGAAACGACGATTTAAGTCCACCTACAAAAGTCTGTGGAGAAATTTCCCCAACTTCAAATGCCAAACTAAGACTCAATATTTCGGGGTTTAAAGTCGGGACACCTTGATTTTGCATTTCACGAAAAACAATCTCCTTGTCTAGATTAATGAAGATATCCCCAAAGTCAAAAATGATGTTTTCAATCATTACTGTAAATATTTAAAATATCCGATTCAATCGTTATACTTTTGAAAGCTTCTTTGTTCATTCTTGGAGCTTTAAGTCCTTTTTTGAAGTTGTTTTTACCTGTAAAAACCCTTGCCTCATCCCATAAATTTTCATCAATGAATGTTTGAAGTGTTTTTGCGCCACCTTCAATCAAAACACTGATTATATTTCTTTTGTACAGTACCTGGCATATCTGAGTAGTTTGGTTTTTTGAAAAATCAATTACCTCATATGCAATATTGGCTGCCCGTTTATCTTCATCGGTGTTTTGGGTTATTACAATAGTAGGTGAGCTTACATCTAACACATGGTGATTTGAACCTATGTTAAGTTTTTTGTCCATCACAATACGAATTGGTGATGTTCCGGCCCATGAACGCGTATTTAATTTTGGATTATCATCCAATACCGTTTTGGTTCCGACCAATATTGCTTGTTCCTCGCTGCGCCATTTATGCACTATCTGGCGGGAATATGAATTCGTTATCCAGTAAGGTTCTGCTTTTGCCTTTCTTTTGTTTTTATCAGGGGCAATGAAACCATCACTTGTTTGTGCCCATTTCAAAATGATATACGGACGTTTTCTTTGGTGAAAAGTCAAAAATCTTTTATGATGCTCTTTACATGCATTTTCTAAAACCCCCAAGGTTACTTTGCAACCTGATTCTTCTAGCATTCTTTTTCCCTTTCCAGCCACTTTTTCATGTGAGTCCAAAGTTCCAATAACAACTCTGGGAATGTTGTGCTTTATTATTAAATCTGCGCAAGGAGGAGTTTTCCCATGGTGTGAACAAGGCTCTAATGTTACATATAGAGTTGAGTTGGCAAGAATCGACTTATCTTCAACCGAATTTATGGCATTCACCTCTGCATGTGCTCCACCATATGGGCTTGTGTACCCTTCGGCAATTATCTTTTCATTACAGACAAGTACAGCTCCAACCATTGGGTTGGGAGCAGTAGTTCCTAATCCGTTTTTAGCCAGCAGTAAGGCCCGTTGCATATATAAATGGTCTAAAGACATTTATTTTATATGGATTTCTTCAGTATGGTCAATTGGGTAATCAAATGAAAAACCAGCAAGTTTATAGGTAATGTCACCTTTGAAATTCACTTCAATCTTCTTGTTCAATACCTGTTTGATAATTGCTCCTAAAAGACCTCCGTTATTTTCATTGAATATTTTAGAACTGGGGAAATTGACCCTAAGAGGCACTGTGAAAGTATCCTGTGGGGGAACTTTGAATGCCTCTGATGATACGGTTGCGATATAGGCATCATCAATAAAAACCTCAATCTCATCGGTCAATAACGTTCCACCTAAATCATTCCCATTGTTGAAAAGTGCATCGGCCCTTACGGTGATTGAATCTAGAGTAGCTTGTTCAAGGTCAATTTTTTCAATACCTAGAAATACTGGTTGCTTGTTTATTTTACAACTGACAACAAAAAGTACTAAAACAACGATGGAAAATATTTTTTTCACTTACTATACATATTAAATTCATGTATCTTCACTCCGCTAAAATAGGATATTAAAACATAGGCTTTTTACATTACATGAATAACGCAAAAATACGTGAAATTGAGCCAAAGGACAATGAAGAAGTTGCTACAGTAATTCGCAAAGTACTTGTTGATTTAGGAGTGCCAAAAGTTGGGACAGCTTATGCAGACAAAGCTTTAGACCATATGTTCGAAAATTATAATGTGCCAAAAGCAACTTATTATGTAGCTGAGTATAATAGTAAGATTATCGGTTGTGCAGGGATTGCTCAGCTGGAAAATTTTGAAGGCAACGTCTGTGAACTTCAAAAAATGTACTTTTTGGAAGAGGTCAGGGGTAGAGGTATTGGTTCAGTAATGATGAATAAATGCCTAGAAAGGGCAAAAGAGTCTGGCTTTGAACAATGCTATTTAGAGACTATGCCCTATATGAAAGCTGCTCAACGGTTGTACAAAAAATCTGGATTTGAATATATAGATGCCCCAATGGGAAATACAGGACATTATTCTTGTCCGGTTTGGATGATAAAACAATTGTAATAGATGCTTTTAAAGGAAATAAAAAACATATATCACAAAGAGTTGGATTCCATTTATCCAAAAGATGAGGTAGCTAGCTTTTTTTATCTGGCAATAGAGCATTATTTAAAACTTGAACGTTTTGTACTGGCTTTGCAGCCATCATTGATTATTAAAAAAGAGGAAGAGCAACCATTATTTGAGGCACTAAGTCAATTGAAATTGGAGCGACCCATCCAGTATATTCTTGGGTTGACTCAATTTATGAATTTAGAATTTAAGGTAAACGAGAATGTGCTTATTCCAAGGCCTGAAACTGAAGATTTGGTTCGTTGGATTGTTTCCGATTTAGAACATGGTAAATCTGAAATAAATATACTTGATATTGGTACTGGTAGCGGGTGCATAGCAGTTTCTTTAGCCAAGTTGTTACCAAATTCAAAGGTTTACGCTTTGGATATTTCAAATAAAGCATTGGAAGTAGCAAAGAAAAATGCCATTTTGAACCAGGTCGAAGTTGAATTTTTGCAGGCAGATGTTTTGACCTTGAAAGAGCTTCATTTAAAATTTGATGTTATTGTTTCCAATCCGCCGTATGTAAGGATGTTGGAGAAAACTGAGATGAATAAAAATGTCCTTGACAATGAGCCTGAATTGGCCTTGTTCGTTGAAGACAATGATGCATTGGTATTCTATCGAAAGATAGTCGATTTTGCAAAGGAAAACCTAGATCAAAACGGATCCCTTTACTTTGAGGTTAACCAATATATGGGCGAGGAGACAAAATCACTCTTAAAGAGTTATTTTTCTGAGGTGGAATTACGAAAAGATATCTTTGGAAACAATAGAATGTTGAAAGGTATCTATCAAAATAATAAAAATCAACATATGAAAAGTATCGTTGTATTTTGTGGAAGTAGCGAAGGTATTGACCCGGGAATTCTAGAGGCAGCGGAGGAATTGGGTAAGGCGCTTGCCAAACGCAATATTACTTTGGTCTATGGGGCCGCAAAGATTGGGGTAATGGGCAAAGTTGCCCAAGGTGCATTGAGTCAAGGGGGTAAGGTAGTAGGGATTATTCCTGACTTTTTGAAACTAAAAGAGGTGTGTCATACAAGGCTTACCGAATTGATCGTCACTGAAAATATGCATGAACGAAAATTATTGATGCATGAACGATCAGAGGGTATAATTACTTTGCCTGGTGGGTATGGTACCTTGGAAGAGTTGTTCGAGATGATAACCTGGGCGCAATTGGGGCTTCATCAAAAACCGATCGGAATATTGAACACCAATGGCTTTTATGATGATTTATTAAAAATGTTGCGTAAAATGGTGGCTCAGGGATTCCTTAAGATTGAAAACTATTCGATGTTGCTGGTTGATGATACGATTGAAGGATTGTTGGAAAAAATGGAGACTTATGTACCAAAGGCATTACCAAAATGGATTAAAAAAGAGCAAGTTTAGATGAGTGTTAGACAAAAGATAGAGGCACTACGTGCTGAATTACGCGAGCATAACCATAATTATTATGTGTTGGATAATCCAACGATATCTGATTATGATTTTGATATGAAGCTCAAAGAGTTGCAGGAGCTTGAGGCAAAACACCCTGAGTTTTATGATGCTACATCACCAACCTTGCGTGTTGGCGGTGATATTACGAAGAACTTCAATACTATAGTCCATGAACATCGCATGTATTCTTTGGATAACTCTTATTCAAAAGAGGATCTTGAAGATTGGGAAAAGCGCATACAGCGTATTCTAGGTGATGCGGAAGTGGAGTTCACCTGTGAACTAAAATACGATGGTGCTTCAATTAGTTTAACATATGAAGACGGTAAGTTGTCCAAAGCTGTTACCCGTGGAGATGGATTTCAAGGCGATGAGGTCACCGCGAACATAAAAACAATCCGTTCGGTACCGCTTCAACTAAAGGGCGATTATCCGCCAAAATTTGATATTCGTGGAGAAATTATTTTGCCATTGGATGGTTTTGAAAAAATGAACCAGGAGCGTGTCGCTGCTGGTGAAGATCCTTATATGAACCCACGTAATACGGCTTCTGGCAGTTTAAAATTACAAGATAGTGCCGCGGTTGCCCAGCGTCCTCTGGATTGTCTATTATATGGTATTGTTGGGCCAAACACAGGAATTACCTCTCAATATGAGATGCTAGAGAAGTCACGTGATTGGGGCTTTAAAGTACCAAGCATTGCGCAGCTCTGTAAAACTATTGATGAGGTGATGGCTTTTGTTGAGTATTGGGATGTTCATAGACATGATTTACCCTACGAAACAGATGGTGTGGTTATTAAAGTGAATAGTCTACAACACCAAGATGAGCTTGGTTATACCTCAAAGTCCCCACGCTGGGCAATGGCCTATAAATTCAAGGCAGAACAGGTATCTACGGTTTTGAATGAAATCACTTACCAAGTTGGGAGAACAGGCGCAATTACACCTGTGGCTAATTTGGAACCGGTTCTATTGGCTGGTACAACTGTGAAAAGAGCTTCTTTGCATAATGCGGATCAAATAGAGAAGCTGGATATTCGTGAAAGAGATACTGTTTTTGTTGAAAAAGGAGGGGAGATCATTCCAAAAATCATAGGAGTAGATATTCCAAAACGACCTGCGGATTCAGAGCCTATAAAATATATTACCCTTTGTCCTGAGTGTGAAACGGAATTGGTGCGTACCGAGGGCGATGCAAAACACTATTGTACTAATTTTTATGGGTGCCCTACCCAGATTACGGGTCGTATCCAGCACTTTATTTCCCGTAAAGCAATGGACATTGAAGGTCTCGGAGGTGAGACGGTGGAATTGCTCTTTAAAGAAGGACTCATTAGAAATTATGCGGATCTCTACATTTTGACCAAAGAGCAAATAATGCCATTGGAACGAATGGCAGAGAAATCTGCTGAGAACCTAGTGAAAGGGGTGGCCGATTCAACGACAATTCCTTTTGAAAGAGTATTGTTTGCCTTGGGAATTAGGTTTGTAGGTGAAACAGTAGCTAAAAAATTGGCTAAGGCCTATAAAAATATTGATGCTTTAATGGCGGCCTCTTCAGAGGAACTGATTGCTGTAGATGAGATAGGGGAAAGAATCGCCCAAAGTGTGGTTGAGTTCTTTCAGAATGAAAGAAATTTAGATAATATAGCTCGTTTGAAAAGCTATGGGGTTCAATTCGAAATATCAGCGGACAAACTTTTAAACCAAACCGAAATACTCAAAGGAAAAACATTTGTGGTATCAGGAGTATTTGAAACAATCAGCAGGAATGACCTTAAAAAACTGATTGAGGATAATGGCGGAAAGGTGGGATCCTCAATTTCTTCCAAAACTTCATTCCTAGTGGCTGGTGATAAAATGGGCCCCAGCAAACGAACAAAGGCAGAAAAATTAGATATTCCCATCATAACGGAACAGGATTTCCTTAATATGGTTTAAGAATTAAGACAATGATAACCAACACTACAAGACGTTTTTGGTATGCACTATTGTCTTCAATAGCATTTTTGGTACGTTACAGATATTCCAAAAAATGGCTATTGGCCATCGCTTTGATATTGGTTATTGGGTTCATCATTCCACAGAAAATGATAATTCCTGTTCAGGAGGCAACAACAAACAGCTGGGCAGAAGACTCTTTTTGGGCATATCCTTGGGGAACTTCAATTACTCATAAAGGCGTTGATATCTTCGCTGAGAGAGGAACAAATGTGATTTCTTCAACACATGGTATTGTGGTTTATACCCATGAAGGAGGAAAAGGGGGAAAGTCTGTAATGATTCTGGGGCCCAAATGGCGATTTCATTATTATGCGCATTTAGATACAAATGATGCTTTTGCCTTTCAACCTGTAAAACCTGGAACGGTTTTAGGTACAGTGGGTGATACAGGAAACGCAAAAGGAAAACCACCACATTTGCACTATGCGATAACCACACCTTTTCCGTACCCGCAATTTTATGATTCGGAGTCGGTTCAAGGATGGAAGAAAATATTCTACCTAAGTCCTGATACTTGGTTGCGAAAAGATTAGAATACCTGTGTTTTTGTCTTGGTTTCTGTTAATTTTGAAGAATACAATATATTTTAACCCCTTCCAATGAGTTATTTTCTGATAGCCACTATTCTCGTTTTTTTATCTGCCATCTTTGGTTTTATCAATGTTCGTTTTTTAAAACTACCCAATACCATAGGCCTTATGGTTATTACCATTGTTTTTACCTTGGGGGTTTTTGCCTTGAGCTATTTTGATGACACCCTTCTGAATGCTGAAAAGTACATTATTAAGCAAATTGATTTCAAAACCTTGCTGTTGGATATCATGTTAAGTTTCTTGCTCTTCGCAGGGGCATTACACACCAATTTTCAACAATTGCATGTACAACGATGGCCTATATTGGTTTTTTCGACCTTAGGGGTTTTAGTTTCCACGTTTTTAGTAGGAATAGCAACTTATTACTTATTAATGGCTTTTGGAATGGATGTTGACTTTGTTTATTGCTTGTTATTTGGTGCTTTGATTTCTCCAACTGACCCGATTGCTGTACTTGGTATTTTAAAGAAGGCCGGTGCTCCTAAAAAATTAGAAACCAAAATTGTCGGGGAGTCCTTGTTTAATGATGGGGTAGGGGTCGTAGTGTTTTTGACCATCTTCCAGTTTGCATCATCAGGTGAAGCACAAGTATCCGCATTAGATGTTTTGGAATTGTTTGGTGTTGAGGTTTTCGGTGGAATTTTATTGGGATTACTAATTGGTTGGATTACCTATAGATTAATGAAATCTATAGATGACTATGATATTGAAGTCATTATCACCTTGGCAACTGTAATGGTAGGAACCACAATCGCTCATGAGTTTCATCTTTCAGCTCCTTTGGCAATGGTCGCAGCGGGGCTGGTTGTTGGCAATGATACATTGCGTGAAAGCTCAATGTCTAAAATCACTGAAACATACGTAGATAAATTTTGGGAATTGATAGATATTCTCTTGAATACGCTCTTATTTGTGCTGATAGGGATGGAAATGCTAGTTCTTACGTTTGAATTGGATTATATGATTGCGGGGTTAATTTCAATTCCCATCATACTTACGTGCAGATATTTATCACTATTGCTGCCCATTAATTTTTTCAAAGAGAAGCTGGACTTTGTCCCTAATACCAACCTCATTATGACTTGGGGCGGATTGAGGGGCGGTATATCCATTGCGCTTGCATTGGGCCTAACCCAAGACATGCATCGTGATTTGTTTTTGGTGATAACCTACATCGTGGTGGTATTCTCCATTATAGTTCAAGGGCTGACAGTAGGTAAACTGATTAAAAAGCTATCGTGATGATTCCAAATAATTACATGGAATTTGAAGAAACTTTTCAAAGAGAATATCCTCCGAATGATTGGCCTGAAGGTTTAAAGGCCCTATGGTTTGATGCTAAAGGAAATTGGAATTCCTCACACGATCTTGCCCAAGAAATGCTTAATGATTTGGGCAGTTGGATACATGGGTATTTACACCGAAAAGAAGGTGACGAATGGAATGCAGGATATTGGTATCGCATGGCCAATAAACCTTTTCCTAAGAATTCACTTAAGGAAGAATTAAAAGAAATAGTTGAATATGTCTTGGCTTCGAAAGTTAGTTAAACGATGATGCTTGTCCCTTTCGACTGTTTGTTTTTATCGCTATCAAAATAAAAGTCAATGCGCCCAAGGTTTATCCCATAACAACCAACCTGATTGACCAATATGTTCGTGCCCAACGCATTTTTGATTACTGTTGGTTTGTCCAGGAAAGTATGGGTGTGACCTCCAATAATCAGATCAGTATATTTTGTTTTTGCCGCAAGTTTTAAATCGTCAGGTTTGTTTTCGTTTTTATAATGATATCCCAAATGCGAAAGACAAATAACCAAATCACAATTTTCCTCTTCTTTTAGTTTGGTTTCAATATCGGTTGCAATATCATAGGGGTCTAAATATTTTGTTTCTTTAAAAAGTTTTTTAGTGACTAACCCTATGAGTTCAATACCTATACCATAAATACCAATTTTCAAGCCACCGACCTTGTATGTGTTATAGGGCTTAACATGACCGTTTAATACCGTATTGCTAAAATCATAATTGCCCGATAATAATTCAAATGAGGCATGTGGTAATTGGGCAAATAACCCATCAATGCCATTGTCAAAATCGTGGTTTCCTATTGTAGCTGCATCATATTTTAGCTTGCTCATCAATTTAAATTCTAGCTCACCTCCATAAAAATTAAAATAAGGGGTGCCTTGAAAAATGTCTCCTGCGTCCAGTAACAGTGTGTTGGGGTTTTCGGTACGTATAGTTTCAACTAATGTTGCCCTCCTGGCTAAGCCACCCAAATTTGGAAAGTGGGAGTGGGTTTTTGGAAAAGCGTCGATGTGGCTGTGTACATCATTCGTGTGTAAGATGGTAATATGATTGGTTGACAAACTTTTGCACGAGCCCAAAGAAAGTCCTCCCAGCCCAACAAAGGCAGTCGAAGCTGAGGTTTTTGTAATAAATTTTCTTCTATCCATACTAATTTTCTATATAAAACCTGTCATCAACTTTAGGGGCCAGGGTGTCTACTTTCTTAAAATAATCGATCATCGCATTTCTAATCAGATAGTCTGTATCGGTAATAGATGTATTGTTTTTAAAGAATCCCATGTTATCACCTCCTGAGACTAGGTAATCTGATGTGGCAACGTAATAGGTTTTATCTACATCCAATGGTTTTTCCTGTATTCGAATCGATTTGACGGTCTTAGTCTTATCTAAAATCAATTGCATTCCTGAAATTGGATGGGCCCTACCAGATTTAATCAAATAGGAAATCATATCATTCACATCTGATCCTTTGAGCTCGGCAACCACTATATTGTTTTCAAAAGGCATTACTTCAAAAGCATTACGTGCACTCACCTTTCCTTCTGAAATAATAGCTCTGATTCCGCCATGATTTAGCAAAACAAAATCAATACTTTTCCCTGTTCTTGCTTTGAAAACTGGATTTGATTGGTTAAAAACGATATCTGCCATCAAATTCCCTGCTGTGGTGTTCAGTTCGCCATCAGTCTTTGTTATAGCTTTTGGTGCGTACGCTAAAGTGCTGTCCAACACCTCATTGATGCGATTACGATATGGCGCAACAAATTCTTCGATCAATTCTTTTTTTGAAAGAGAACTATCAATTTGTATCTGCCTTCCTTCAATTTTCAAAAGTTGATAATTATCTTGTTTACAGGATAAAAACACAATAATTGTTAGAAATAAAACAAAATGTTTGATTTTTAAATGCATTATAGTTTTTACATTAGCCTCGTGAAGATGAGTGTTTATTATTTACATTTGTGTAAATGTAAAAATACATGTTTTTAAAAGGATTAAAGGACAAATTCAAGCATAAATCTGGCTCTAAGTTCTTAAAGGAGGAATTGTTGAAACCGGCTGCCAATGTTCAAAGAAGCACAGGTATTACGGCAATTGGTTGTCTGGTCGATTTGGACAATTTTGAAAAGCCAGAATTGTTTTTTGAGTTTGTAGATGAGTATAACCTAAGACCCAATGCCGTTAAGATTATTGGCTATAAAAGCTACTACGATAAAAACTCACCCTATTCAACTCCTGTCTTTTCTGATAAGGATTTGGGTTGGAAGGGAGAAATTGAAAATAGCTATGCGCTTGAATTTTTAAGTAGGGATTATGACTTATTGGTCAATTATTATAATGAAGAGAATTTGTTATTACAATTGATGACGGTAAAAACCAAAGCTCGTGTGAAAGTTGGTTTTAAAGAAGTAGATCAGAGATTGAATGATTTAATATTGGAAATACCAATAAAAGATTTTAAAACATTTAAACTAGAACTTAAGAAGTATCTGAAAGTTCTAAATGAAATTACATGATGGATAAATTTATCGGTACCGGAGTTGCGCTGATCACCCCTTTTAAAAGTGATTTTTCTATTGATACAATGGCTTTGACCAATATCGTGAATCATTGCATAGATGGCGGGGTGAATTATTTGGTTGCCTTGGGAACCACAGCGGAGACTGCAACATTGACCTGCACCGAGAAAGAACTGGTTATTTCTACCATTGTTAGTGCTAACGCAGGTCGTTTGCCTCTTGTTTTGGGAATTGGCGGGAATAATACAGCCGCGGTTGTTGAGGAGGTTAAAAATCAAAACCTACAGGATTTTGACGCGATACTCTCCGTTTCACCTTATTACAATAAACCAACCCAGGAAGGTATTTATAGACATTTTATGGCCATTGCTGATAATTGCCCAGTTCCAATAATAATGTATAATGTTCCAGGTCGGACGGGGAGTAATATGCTGCCCAAAACTGTTGTTCGTCTCGCACAGGATGCCAAGAATATTATTGGTGTAAAAGAGGCCTCAGGCAATATGGCCCAGGTATTACATATTATTAAAGAAAAGCCGAAGAAATTCATGGTGATTTCTGGAGATGATATGACTGCTCTGCCCACTGTTTTGGCAGGCGGTTCTGGAGTTATTTCTGTTTTGGGCCAAGGTCTTCCGGCGGAGTTTTCGAATATGATTCAATTAGGGTTGAATTCTTGGGTTGATGCCGCCAATAAACTGCAATCTTCCTTGCACGATGGAATGGATTTGATTTTTGAAGAAGGTAATCCAGCAGGTATCAAATCCGTCTTTGAAGTATTAGGGCTTTCTACAGCGGTGGTTAGGCTCCCCTTGGTTGAAGCTACTGAGCAACTTAAGAACAAAATCAGCGAGTTCATCAAACCATATGCAGACCTACATACTGAGAAAAGTTCGTAAAGAACGTTAAATCTAAGCTAAATAGGGTTGTAGAGTATTGTGACCGTGCTATTTTAGCACCATAAATTTTGTTTTTTATATCCGTTCAGAATCCCTAATTTTGCAAAATGTTTTTAAAAATGAGAAAACTATTATCTTTTCTTGCTATAGCCGTTGTCTTGTCTTCATGTAATGAGTACCAAAAAGCACTTAAAAATGAGGATGTTAAGGCTAAGTATGATTTGGCTCAAAAATACTACGAGGAAGAAGATTATAAACGTGCAAATCGTTTGTTTGAGCAAATTGCTCCCAAGTATGTAGGTAAACCTCAGGGGGAAAGGGTGATGTTCTTTTTTGCCAACACCTATTTTGAAACTAAAGATTATAACACAGCAGGGTATCAGTTTGAGCGTTTTATAAAATCGTATCCCAAAAGTGAAAAAGTGCCACAAGCCTCATTTTTAGGAGCAAAAAGTTATTTTCAGCTTTCACCTTTACATTCATTGGATCAAACCGATACTGATAAGGCATTGATAAAATTACAAAGCTTTATAAACACATTTCCAGATTCTGAGTATTTTGATGAAGCCAATAAAATGGCTAAAGAATTGACTACGAAGAAGGAGAGAAAAGCATTTGAAATTGGTAAACAGTTCAATAAACTGGGCCGTTTTGATTATTCATTCTTAACACCTGCAATGGCAGCTTTTGATAATTTTATTTCAGATTATCCAGGTTCAATTTATAGGGAAGAAGCTTTGTATTTGAAATTTGAAGCTGCAACTGAGTTTGGCATGAATAGTTTTTCGAGATTAAAGCCAGAACGTTTGGAAGAAGCAAAAACGGCATATAGCGTACTTAAAAAGCAATATCCTGAGACTAAATTTGAAGATGATGCGGCAAAATTGCTCAAGAAAATTGATAAGGAACTTGGCAATAAGATTATAAACGAAGTAGAAGAAAAAGAAACAAAATAAACTGCGGTTATTATGAACATGAATGATTTAAAGAATTCCAAAGCGGCCGTTTCAACGGTAACGATAAATAAGAATGAGTTTGATCAGAAGACAGATAATATCTATGAGGCGATTTCAATAACTGCCAAAAGAGCCATTCAGATTAATTCAGAAATTAAGAAAGAGCTTTTGGAAAAGCTTGAAGAATTTGCCACTTACAGCGATAGTTTAGAAGAAGTTTTTGAAAACAAGGAACAGATTGAAGTTTCCAAGTTTTACGAAAAGCTCCCTAAGCCTCATGCCATGGCCGTTGAGGAATGGTTAATGGACAAGATTTACCATAGAAATACGGAGAAAGACAAAGAGTAGTATGTTAGGCGGAAAGAATATTCTTTTAGGAATTACTGGAGGAATTGCTGCCTACAAGACTACTTTTTTAGTACGATTATTGATAAAAGCTGGCGCAAATGTCAAAGTAGTTTTGACAGAGAGTGCCAGCTCTTTTGTTTCTCCGCTTACCTTAGCGACGCTTTCAAAGAACCCTGCAGTTACCTCATTCATCAAAGAAGAAGGGTGTGAGACTGACTGGAACAATCATGTAGATTTAGGGCTTTGGGCAGATTTAATGATAATTGCACCGGCAACAGCCAATACCCTATCGAAAATGGCTAATGGGGCTAGTGATAATCTGCTACTGGCGGTTTATCTTTCTGCAAAATGCCCTGTTTTTTTTGCACCTGCCATGGACTTGGACATGTATAAACATGAAACAACAAAGATTTCTTTTAACAAGTTGAAATCTTTTGGAAATATTATGATACCAGCTACTTCGGGAGAATTGGCGAGCGGACTTCATGGAGAAGGCCGTATGGCTGAACCTGAGGATATAGTTGAATTTATAAAGGAATATTTGTCTACTGGTTTGCCTTTAAAAGGTAAAAGAGTAGTAATAACTGCCGGGCCCACGCATGAGGCCATAGATCCTGTAAGGTTTATTGGAAACCATTCTTCCGGCTTAATGGGTTTTGAATTGGCTAAATCCGCTGCAAATCTTGGCGCCGAGGTAGTACTAATTAGTGGGCCATCAAACTTCTCAATTGAACAAGATTCAGTAACATTGGTAAATGTGATTTCCGCTGAAGAAATGTATGCTGCCGCACATGAATATTACGAAAAAAGTGATATTGCTATATGTGCTGCTGCTGTGGCCGATTATCGACCTAAAACCATAGCTTCCCAAAAAATTAAAAAGACTAAAGATGATTTTACCATTGATTTGGTTAAGAACAAAGATATTTTAAAGTCACTGGGAGATATTAAAAAAGACCAATTCTTGGTAGGGTTTGCTCTTGAAACCGAAAATGAATTGGAGAATGCCAAGGGTAAATTGAAAAAAAAGAACTTGGATGCCATTATATTGAATTCTTTGAATGACCAAGGGGCTGGATTCGCTAGTAAGACCAATAAAATAACATTTATAGATAAGAATTTACAGATAAAACCGTTTGAATTAAAAACCAAGGCAGAGGTAGCCGTGGATATTTTAAACGAAATCTTAATTCGGTTAGATGCGTAATTTACTTTTAGCACTTCTTTTATTAGTTTCAGTAGTCACAGTTTCGGGCCAAGAACTGAATTGTTTGGTGACTATAAATTCTGACCAGGTTGCACAAACCAATCAACAGGTTTTCAAGACATTGGAGCGCTCACTCAATGATTTTGTGAATAAGAATAAATGGAGTAATCGTGTTTACAAAGAAAATGAGCGGGTAAACGCTCAAATGTTCATTACCATTACTGAATATGAGTCCAACAGATTCAAAGGTAACATTCAAATTCAATCCTCAAGACCGGTTTTCAATACTTCTTATGAGACCCCGGTGTTTAATTATAAAGACAATCAATTCAATTTTGAATACATAGAATTTCAACCACTGATTTTTAATGAGAATGTATATGAATCTAATTTGGTTAGCGTAATATCTTACTATGTGTATATTATCTTGGGATTGGATGCAGATACTTTTTCTTTGGAAGGCGGTAGCGACTATTTTAGAACCGCTCAGAAAATCGTAACCCAAGCACAAAGTAGTAATTCGGCTGGTTGGAGCCAATCTTCTGATAGAAGTAGATTTGAACTGGTTGATAACCTAATGTCCAACACATATAGAGAATATCGCGTTGCAATGTACAACTATCACAGAAAGGGCATAGATATTCTTGCCGACAACAATAGTACAGGTAAACAAGTGATTGCCGGAACTATGAAATTGTTTGAAACAATGATTAAAAGAAGGCCCAATGCATTTTTGATTTCGACATTCTTCGACGCCAAGTCAGACGAAATACAGAACGTTTTCTCAGACGGGCCAAAAGTTGATATTGTTAAGCTAAAGGAAACTCTAAATCGTATAGCTCCTTTATATTCCAGCACTTGGAATAATATAAAATATTAGCCTCCGTTTTTTTCAACTGAAATAAAAATTATCTTTACAGCAATCCTAAATTTAAGTTTTGCTGAGTAATCTTTCTATTAAAAATTATGCATTGATCGATGGGCTGAATGTTTCATTTGCCAATGGATTTACCTGTATTACAGGGGAAACGGGTGCTGGTAAATCAATTTTATTGGGCGGGCTTTCACTGGTTCTGGGTAAACGAGCAGATCTTTCAACACTCCGGGATAAAAACGAAAAATGTATAATCGAAAGTGAGTTTGAAATAGAACAATATAATCTTGAATCCTTTTTCAAGAACAATGATTTAGACTACGAAAAAACCACGATTATTAGAAGGGAGATTTTGCCAAGCGGAAAATCTAGAGCCTTTATTAATGATACACCCGTTAATCTTGATGTGTTGTCCAAACTTGGAGCGAGATTGATAGATGTTCATTCTCAACATCAAACCTTGCGATTGGCTGAAAATGAATTTCAGTTTAAAGTGATTGATTCCCTTGCAAATAATGGTGAAGCCTTGAAGGATTATCAGGGTCATTTGAGAACTTATCAAAGCATTGTAAAAGAACTGGATAGATTAATGGATTTTCAAAGCAACGCCATCAAAGAACATGAGTATAATAGTTTTTTGTTGAATGAGTTGGAAGGGGCAAAATTGGAGGATGGTATGCTTGAACAATTGGAAGAGCAATACCAGCAATTGAGTAATGTAGAAACCATTGTTGAACAATTGTCCAAAGGGCATAATGTTTTGAATGATGATCAAGTTGGCATTTTAAATTTACTTACTGAGTTAAAGCAAGTATCGACAAGACTTTCGGGGTATGGAACGGCCTATGAGGCCTTGAGCGAAAGAATTCAATCTGTTTTTATTGAGGCGGATGATATAAGTTCAGAATTTCAAGAACTTATGGAGCACGCAGATATGAATCCTGGATTATTGGATGAAGTAAATACCAAATTACAACTGCTTTATAATCTTCAAAAAAAGCACGGAACCCAGGAAATTTCAGTTTTATTGCAAATAAAGGAGGAGCTTGCGGTCAAAGTAGATGCTACAGAGAACATCGAGTCTGCGATTGATGCTAAACGTGATGAATTGGTCAAGCAGAAATCACTATTGAACAAATTAGCCGCATTGATTTCAAAGGAAAGACAAAAAGTAACGCCAGAGCTAAAAAAACAATTAGAAGAACAGTTAAGTTTGTTGGGGATGCCAAGTGCACAATTCAAAATTGAATGGAGTCCATCAGAAGATTTTAAAAAGAATGGTCAGGATGAATTATCATTTTTGTTTTCAGCTAATAAAGGAACCGATTTTGGCGATATTAAAAAAGTGGCTTCGGGTGGAGAACTTTCGCGAATTATGCTAACGATTAAATCAATCCTGGCAAAATATGAGAATTTACCAACAATGATGTTCGATGAGATTGATACTGGGGTTTCTGGAGAAATATCGAATCGAATGGCTGATATAATGCTCGAAATGAGTAAAACCATGCAGGTTTTCTCAATTACGCATTTACCACAGGTAGCATCTAAGGGCAACCATCATTTCAAAGTATATAAAGAGGATCGTGACCAATTGACCCATACCAATATGAAGGAGCTTTCGCAGGATGAAAGGGTAGTGGAACTTGCAGAGATGTTAGGCGGTAAGGATCTATCAGATTCGGCCCTTGCGCATGCCAAAGAATTACTGAATTGAGACCTTTTTCATTTCACTTTTTACAATCTATTTTATTCAACTTATTTAAATATCTTTGACCACAATATCAAACTAAGAAAACTAGAACATGGCTTATAATTTATTAAAGGGTAAGAAAGGAATTATTTTCGGGGCGTTGGATTCAAATTCAATTGCTTGGAAGACTGCAGAAAGAGTACATGAAGAAGGTGGTACATTTGTTTTGACCAATGCACCTATAGCAATGAGAATGGGACAAATAAATGAGTTGGCAGAAAAGACCGGTTCTCAAATTGTGCCAGCCGATGCTACCAACATGGAAGACCTTGATAATTTAGTAAGCCAATCTATGGAAATTCTTGGAGGAAAAATAGATTTTGTACTTCACTCCATCGGTATGTCTATCAACGTTCGTAAAGGGCGTGCATATACCGACCAGAATTACGATTTTACACATAAAGGATTTGACGTTTCAGCTTTATCTTTTCATAGGGTAATGCAAAGCTTGCATAAAGCGGATGCCATGAACGAATGGGGAAGTATTGTTGCTTTGACCTACATGGCTGCCCAGCGTTCTTTTCCTGATTATAATGATATGGCTGATAATAAAGCTTATTTAGAATCTGTTGCTCGTAGCTTTGGATATTTCTTCGGAAAAGAAAAGAAAGTTAGGGTTAATACGATTTCTCAATCGCCAACACCAACTACTGCAGGTCAAGGGGTTAAAGGGTTTGACGGTTTTATCAGTTATGCTGAACAAATGTCGCCTCTTGGGAACGCAACGGCTTTGGAATGTGCGGATTACACATTGACACTTTTCTCTGATCTTACCAAGAAAGTGACAATGCAAAATCTTTTTCATGATGGCGGATTCTCGAATACTGGAGTAAGCCAGGAGGTAATGGATAAATTTGTCTAAAGAGCGTTTCTATTGTTCCATTTCAACTGAATCTGGAATGGTAGATTACTATTATTTAGTTATGATAGGGTTTTGTAACCAATTTCAAGTCTTTGTATGAACCTTTCTTTTTCATTTATAATACCTGTTTATAATAGGCCCAATGAAATAAAGGAGCTGTTGGAAAGTCTGGTTGATCAAACCTATCAAGATTCCTTCGAAATTGTAATTGTTGAAGATGGTTCAACTGTTGATTCAGCGGAAATCATTAATATGTTCAATAATAATCTGAATATTTCCTATTTAAAAAAAGAAAATTCAGGGCCTGGGGACTCTCGAAATTATGGTATGGAAAGAGCCAAGGGTAACTATTTCATTGTTTTGGATTCCGATTGTATCTTGCCACCACAGTATTTGGACGAAGCAGCCAAATCGCTTGCAGATAGTTTTGTGCATTGTTTTGGTGGCCCAGACGCTGCTCATGAATCCTTCTCAACTGTTCAGAAGGCGATTAACTATGCCATGACATCTGTTTTTTCGACTGGAGGAATTCGTGGCGGTAAGTCTTCGGTGGATAAATTTCAGCCACGAAGTTTTAACATGGGAATTTCCAAGGAAGCTTTCGAAAGGGTAGGAGGGTACGGCAAGATTCACCCTGGGGAAGATCCCGATTTGACAATTCGTATTTGGAATAAAGGCTATGAAACTAAATTGATTCCTGAAGCATTTGTGTACCATAAAAGAAGAATAGATTGGAATAAATTCTTCATTCAGGTGAATAAATTTGGTATGGTGCGTCCTATTTTAAATAAGTGGCATAAGGGGACGGCCAAAATTACCTATTGGTTTCCGACCTTATTTTGTTTAGGTTTTATCGGGGCTACCTTATTGTTGATTGTTGGTATTCTATGGCCAATGGCATTCTACTTGTTATATTTTGCTTTGGTATTTTTTGATTCACTTAGAGAAAACAAAAACTTCTCTGTGGCTATCCTTTCTATTATTGCAGTATGCATTCAATTTATTGGTTATGGCTATGGTTTTCTTAAATCAACCTTTTGGATTAATTTTAGCAGTAAGAAACCTCAAGATTTGTTTCCCAAGCTATTTTTCAATTAGAACATTTACAAGGTGATACTAAAAATCAAGAACTTACTAAAAAGACGAAAAGCAAAAATGTTTTTGATGTTCTTGATTTGCTCAAGTTTGATTTGGTTTATCAGTAACCTTTCAGAATCCTATATAGATAATGCTACCTTCAACTTAGTGTACGTTAATGTTCCTGACAGTTTATTGTTGTCCAAAGTATCTAAAAGCCAAGTTGATGTTAAGGTACAGGCTAACGGGTTTCAGTTCCTTGGTTTTAATGTGAAAAACAAAGAGGTGAAAATTGATTTGTCTTCTGCCAGTCGAACTAATACCAAATACTTCATTCCACAGAGTGTTTATAGAAAGCAAATAGATAAACAATTACGTTCTATGACATTGCTAGAAATAGATCGGGATACTTTGTTTTTTGAGTTTACACAAGTGACCACGAAGAAAATCCCAGTAAATTCGAGAGTTAAAATAAACCTTGCCCAGAATTATATATTGGATGGGCCGCTGAAGATTGAGCCGGCTATGATTACGATAAAGGGACCAAGTACAATTATAGATACTATAACCAAGATTAGTACATTGGATATTGAGTTTCCAGAAGAAACCAAAAATTTCGCCCATAAAGTAGATTTGTTCAACTATCCGGAATTACAGGATGTCACGCTTTCTAACAACTCAGTTTTTATTTATGGAAAAGTTGCGCGATTTTCAGAAAAAATCATCGATGTGCCAATCAAAGTCATAAATCTCCCTGATGGTTTCGAAATAAGAACGTTCCCAGATGCAGCATCTGTATTGTGCAGAGCTAAAATTGATAATCTGAAGAATCTTGATAGTACGGGATTTGAAGTAGTGGCAGATTACAATTCAATAAAAGACAATACCTCTAAGACCATTAATTTACAATTATTGAAAGCACCAGAATCCCTGCATAGTGCTAGTCTTAACGAAAGTCAAATTGAATTTATATTAAAGCGCCAATGATGGTTATTGGATTAACAGGAGGTATAGGCAGTGGAAAGACCACGGTGGCTAAAATATTCAAAAAACTTGGAGTTCCCGTTTATAATTCGGATAAGAAGGCCAAGAAACTAATGAAATCTTCCAAGAAGCTTAGAATAAGCATTAAGAATCTTTTGGGAGAAGAAGCTTACCACGATAAAAAGCTGAATAAAGTTTATATCGCCCAAAAAATTTTTCAAGATAAAGCCTTACTAAATCAATTAAATTCTATCGTACATCCAGCGGTTAGGAAAGATTTTGTTAAATGGTCTAAAAAGAAAGACGTCCCATATGTGATCCAGGAGGCTGCCATAATTTTTGAAAATGGATTACATGATTTTTATGATAAAACCATTCTTGTAACGGCGCCCAAAGAAATTCGTCTTAAAAGAGTTATGGACAGGGATAAGGTTTCTGAGGCAGATGTTTTTAGGCGTATGAAGAACCAATGGGAAGATGAAAAAAAAATCAAATTAGCGGACTATGTGATAGATAATCTGAACATGCAAGATACGATTACAAAAGTAGACGCGGTGCATAAGCTTCTCCTTGCCCATAGCGAGCGTTGAGCCATTTTAACATTTTTGTTAAGGTTAGGTTAAACGTACAAAAGGCTAGATGTTAAATCTTTAATTTTACGAATAGATGAATAAGAGGTTATTTGTTCTTTTGGTCATTCTAATGAGCCTCTCACTGATTGGGATAATTTTTGTACAGGGTTATTGGATCAAAAGATCTGTTGAGGATAAGGAAGAGCAATTTTCCAATAGTGTATCCGAAGTGCTTGATAAGGTAACTGAAAAGATTGCCAAACGAGAGAGAAAGAACTATTTTGATAGGTATTTAAATATCAAGGACAGTATTGGGGATTTAAAGAGTTCCCATTTCAAAAACTTCTTTTTTATTGATAAAGATATTAGTTCGGATGAAATACATTTTTATTCCCATGGTATTTTAGAGGAGGAATATAATATCGCATCAACGTTCTTTGACAATGGTAATGGTGATGATGCCACGACCATAAAAAATTATACCAGTAAGCGGGTAAAAGCAACATTTAAAGAGGATTTTGGACTTGACGGAAGTCGTAGTAGGTTCACACCACTTGAAAAATTTGAAAAGATTGGGGGACTATCTTCAACTGAAATCGCTGTCTTTGAAGATATGTTTGGTGAATTTGCCAAGCGAGTGCCAATATATGACAGGGTTTCAAAGACAGAAATTGAGTTGTTGTTAGAAGGGGAATTAGGTAGTCGTAATATAAATACCGATTACGAATACGGCATATCTAGCAAAGGGCTTCCTACTAATGTGAAATCACGGAAGTTCAGTTTTAGAAATGCAACGCCATATAAATCTTTGATTTTCAAGGACTCTGAGGAAAAATCGAATTATTCTTTAATGATTTCTTTTCCTAAGAAGAAAACGTTTTTGATTCGTCAAATTTTAGGAATGGCTGCTTTATCTCTGTTGTTCACGCTTGTAATAATTGTAGCCTATTCGAGTGCTATTTATCAATTGATTCGCCAGAAGCAGATTTCAGAGATTAAATCTGATTTTATAAACAACATGACCCACGAGTTCAAAACGCCCATTGCGACGATAAATTTAGCAGTTGAGGCGATTAAAAATCCGCAGGTCATAGAAGATAAGGAAAGGGTTATGCGATATCTTCAAATGATCAGGGATGAGAACAAGCGGATGCACGCGCAGGTAGAGAATGTATTACGAATTTCCAAGCTGGAAAAAAACCAACTGGATATAAGTAAGGACAGAGTTGATGTTCACGACATAATACAGGATGCTATTGCCCACGTTGAGTTAATAGTAGCAGATAGAGGAGGTTATATTGAAACGCACTTAGAAGCTGGTAGAAGAGACGTTTTAGCCAACGAGATGCATTTTACCAATGTTTTGGTAAATATATTGGACAATGCAATAAAATATTCTCCAGAAGCGCCTAAAATTGATATTTATACCCAAGAGGTAAAGAACAATGTGGTTATTGAGGTTAGAGATCAGGGAGCCGGAATGAGCAAAGCGGTTTTGAAAAAAGTTTTTGAGAAGTTTTATAGAGAGCATACTGGAGATATACATAATGTAAAAGGTCATGGTTTGGGATTGGCCTACGTAAAAAGAATAATAGAAGATCATCAAGGTGAGGTCTATGCGGAAAGCGAAAAAGATAAAGGAAGCACTTTCTATATAAAACTGCCTTTAATTTAATGAATTATGGAAACAATTAATAAGAAAATACTTTTAGTGGAAGATGATCCCAATTTCGGGATTGTTTTAAAGGACTATTTGTCAATGAACAATTTTGATGTAACATTGGCCAAGAATGGTATGGAGGGCTTTGAAAAGTTCAAAAAGGATAATTATGACGTCTGTATTTTAGACGTTATGATGCCATATAAAGACGGTTTTACCCTTGCGCGTGAGATTAGGGAAAAGAATGAAAATGTACCTATTGTTTTCCTCACGGCCAAAACCATGAAGGAAGATGTTTTGAAGGGGTATAAAGCTGGCGCCGATGACTACTTGAACAAACCTTTTGATTCTGAAGTGTTGTTGATGAAACTTAAAGCAATACTTCAAAGAAAAGCCTCTAATACGTTAGCTGATAGTAAGAAATTTGAATTTCAAATAGGAGGATTTCATTTGAATTCGAAATTGAGATTCTTAAAATATAAAGATGAAGAGTCTATTAAACTTTCTCCAAAAGAAAATGAATTATTACGACTTTTAGCGTTGCACGAGAATGATTTAATGCCAAGGGAATTGGCCTTGACCAAAATATGGAGAGATGATAATTACTTCACTTCTCGTAGTATGGATGTTTATATTGCCAAGCTTCGTAAATATCTAAAACGTGATGATACGGTTGAGATATTGAACATTCACGGCGAAGGGTTCAGACTGGTAATCAAAACGGAATCTGAATAAAGAAGAATCTTTGAACTATATAAAAAAGCCTTGGCACACTGCCAGGGCTTTTTTATTGGACTTAGTTTAATATTTTGGATATTATGACCTCTGGTGATTCCAGAATTGAGATATGAATCGCGTTTTTTGGAATTTCCAGTGTTTCAAATTGTGATTTTAATAGTTCTATAGGCATGTAGTGACCTTTTCTTTTCTTTAGGCGGGAATGTATTTCATCAAAAGAACCTTCGAGATGCACAAAGACCATTTGATCTTTCAAATCCTGTTTTAGTATAGCTCTATAACTCTCTTTAAGCGCAGAACATGCAATTACAGCCCCTTTCTCTTTATGTTCAACAGCAAGCTTGTTCAGCGTCTTAAGCCAACCTTCTCTGTCTATATCGTCGAGCGCAAGCCCATTTTTCATTTTTTTAACATTGGCATCGGGATGAAAATCATCTCCATCAAAAAAAGGGATATCAAGTTTTTTGGACAATAATGTCCCAATGGTGGATTTACCACAACCAGAAACACCCATAACTACAAACACCACACTCTTATTCATTCTGTACAGTAATTATTTCCTTATCTATTTTTTGAAAAACATCAGCTTTGCTCATATTAAAATCAAACCAAATGATATCTTGATTTTTTCTATACCAGGTCAATTGTCTTTTCGCGAATCGCCTCGTATTCTTTTTTATTTCAGATATGGCAAATTCCAGATCCCATTCACCATCCAAATAACGAAATAGTTCTTTATAGCCAACAGTTTGCAAGGCATTTAAAATTCTATGGGGATAAAGCTTTTTTGCTTCTTCCACCATGCCTTTATCTATCATTATTTCAACCCTTTTGTTTATTCGGTCATAAATAATCGAACGATCTGCTTGTAGCCCAATCGTGATTGTTTTAAAAGGTCGTTTTTCTTTGTCTTTATTAAGGAATGATGAATATGGTTTTCCACTACCAATACTAACTTCAAGAGCCCGTATTAATCTATGCGGATTTGCAAGGTCAATTGAGTTAGAACTTTTTTCATCCAACACCTTCAATTGCCTTTGAAGGGGTCCTATGCCTTCTTTTTTAAGTATTTCATTCAGGTTTTTGCGAATATCCGGGCTTACATTCGGGAATTTATCAAGACCTTTTGTGATTACATCAGAGTAAAGTCCGCTTCCGCCAACCATTACAACATAATCATTCTTTGCGAATAGGTGGCTTAAGAGCGCAATTGCTTCTTTTTCAAAATCACCAACCGAGTAATTTTCATGAATACTTTTATGGTGGATAAAATGGTGTGGTGCAGATGCCAATTCCTGAGAATTCGGTGCTGCAGTTCCAATTTGCATTTCTTTAAAAAACTGCCGTGAATCTGCGGAAATTATTTCTGCATTAAAATGGTTTGCCAACTCAATTGCCAATTTGGTTTTGCCAATAGCCGTAGGCCCTACCACCGAGATAAGTATTTTTTTTGACATTAACCTTTTAGCAATTTCTGGCCGCATTTTCTACAATATTGGGCGTCATCCCTAATTATTTCGGCAGTGCAATTGTGACATGAACGACCTTCATCGGCATTCTTGTCATGTTTTGCAGATGCATATTCCGCAGAAACAATTCCTGTTGGAACGGCTATTATTCCATAACCAATGATCATTACAAATGTTGCTATGAACTGACCTAGAGCAGTTTCTGGTGAAATATCTCCGTACCCAACAGTTGTTAGGGTCACAATGGTCCAATAGACGCTATGTGGTATACTGTTGAACCCATGTTCAGGTCCTTCAACCAAATACATTATTGTACCTAAAAGCACAGATACAACAAGGACAAAAAATACAAAGACAAAAATCTTAGTCCTACTTGCTTTTAAGGCTCTTACCAAGTTATTGGATTCACCCACATATCTTACAAGTTTCAAAATCCGAAAGACCCTTAACAATCGCAGAGCTCTAAAGGCCGTGAAATATTGAGAGCCAACAAAAAAGAAAGAGAGGTATTTAGGTATAGTGGATAACAGATCAATAATCCCGAAAAAACTGAAGATATACTTACTAGGGCGCTTAATGCAAATTAGTCTTAAAACATATTCAACCGAAAACAATATGGTTACAACCCATTCAGATATGTTTAAAAAATCATGAAAACGACCATCTATTCGGGGCACACTCTCTAGCATAACAATTATGATACTATACAGGATGAGTGCTAGCAGAATAATGTCGAACATTTTGCCGGCTGGCGTATGTGTACCATAGATTATTTCATGTAATGTAATACGCCAATTTTTCTTTTTTTCGTTTGCGCCCAATACTTATTCGTTTAAGTCGATTATTTTTTTGACCCTCTTATTTCTTAAATAGGATTCAACAATAAAGGTTGAATAGTCGTCACCTTTCATTGGAGTGATAATAGATTCTAAGATATGAATATTATTTATTTGATGGTTCAAATCATAATAACCGACACCCTTAAGATTCCCATTTCTTATTAAAATGACACTATATTCACCTATTTCCCGACCTTTATCAACAATTACAATATTCTTTTTAGCCAGACTGAACTTGTCAAGAATAGTATTGATCCTACTATTGTATGATTCTACATTTTCCTGCCCAATACAAGCCCCATGACAATTTCCCTCTGTTTGGTCACTGCAGGGAATTTTGGAACTGGGTATATCCCCGATTTTGGTACAAAGCTGAAATTCATCAGTGATTTTTTGAAGAAAGTTTTGGGCACCCACATAACTTTTAAATGATGTAATGCACTCTTTATCTTTCTTTTTTACAGCGATATTAAAGTATTTGTAGCCTTGGTCGTTTGCACATAAATAAAGACCATATAAACGTTTTGGTCTTTTGTTGACATTATATTTAGGATGGTTCTTTCTAAGTTCTTCGTTTTCTTTTAACAAGGCAACAAGTTCACTTCCTGTTTTCTCAAAGGTTATTTTCTTTGTTTCTTTTTGCAGTTGACGCGCTTTTGCTCCATCTTTAGTGAAATGTTGATTCACTCTTTTTTTGATATTGGTACTCTTTCCAATGAAAAGGATTTCACCCTTTTTATCGTGCATGTAGTATAAGCCAGTTTCAGAAGGCATTTGCTCCACAATATCAAGTTGTCTTTGGGAGAGTTCACCATGGGTTTCTTCTCTAACAACATCTTTGATTATACTTTTTTCTGAGTCTTTGGCAAGTAACAATTTAAAAAGTTTTAGTGTTGCAATTGCATCACCATTTGCTCTGTGCCGATCACTCATAGGTATGCCTAGTGATCTCACCAATTTACCAAGACTGTAAGACTCCGCATCTGGCAATAGGTATTTTGAAAGGTCGACTGTGCACAAGGTCTTTCGTTCAAAGTTATATCCTAACCGCCTGAACTCGGTTCGTAATATTCGATAATCAAATTGGGCATTGTGTGCCACGAGAACGGAATCCTCTGTTATTTCAACTATTCGCTTGGCAACTTCATGAAATTTAGGTGCAGTACGCAACATTTTGTTATTGATTCCGGTAAGATTTACCACGAACGGTTGAATGTCTTTTTCGGGATTTACAAGACTAATGAACTTGTCAACAACTTGATGGCCATCAAATTTGTGAATAGCGATTTCTGTGATACCTTCTTCATTGTATTTCCCTCCCGTCGTTTCTATATCTAGTATCGTATACATTAATCGTTATCAGTATTTTTTTAATAATTCCTTGCTCCAAAGATACTACTTCCTATACGTACCATTGTGCTTCCTTCCTCAATCGCCACAGTATAATCACCGCTCATACCCATTGAAAGAGTCGAAACATGTGGTAATGACTCCTTTAATACGTCAAATACGTCCTTGAGATTTTTAAACTCTTTTCTGATTTGGGTTTTATTATTTGTGAATGTAGCCATACCCATTAAACCAATAATCTTGATATTTTCAAGTCGTTTAAATTCTTCAGAATTTGTGATGGTTTTCAACTCTGACTCATCCAAACCAAACTTTGTTTCCTCATCCGCAATATGTACTTGCAGCAAGCAACTTATTGTTCGGTTGTGCTTTTTCGCTTGTTTATTTATCTCTTTTAATAGCCTAAAGCTATCAACACCGTGAATCAAGGAAACAAATTCACTCATGTATTTGACCTTGTTTCTTTGCACATGTCCTATCATGTGCCATTGAATATCTTTTGGAAGTGCTTCCCATTTCTGGGCCATTTCTTGGATTTTATTCTCGCCAAAAATGCGTTGCCCAGCCTCGTAAGCTTCTAAAATGCTTGTGTTGGGCTTTGTTTTCGAAACAGCAACTAAAGTGACATCGTCAGGTAATGCTTGCTTTATTTTATTAAGATTTGTTGCTATTGACATTATTGATTCAATATTAAAACTCATATATGGCCATGCCACTTCTCAGTTTGGGTTCAATGAAAGTACTTTTTGGTGGCATAACCAATCCAGCATCCGCTATAGCTTTTATTTCTTCTATTTTTAAAGGCAAGAGACTAAAACCAACTAAAAATTTTCCTTGGTCAATTTCATCTTTCATACGTATAACATTGTGCTTTCCGTAACCATATTGAATACGTTTATCGTTTCGCAAATCTGTAATTCCTAAAATAGGGTCCAACACGGTTTTGTAAAGAATCTGCGTATCGAGTCTACTAAGAACATCAGCGAATTTATATACTTTTCTTCGTAGGAAAAGTGAATAAAACTCTCCGTCAAGATACATGCTAAAGTGATGCTTCTTTGTAGGTTTGTACAGTACATTCCCCTTTTTGGTTATTCTGAAAAATACGTCTAGTTTAATTAGGAACTCTTCTTTTGTAAGCCCATTCAAATCCTTGACCATACGATTGAATTCGAAAATCCGTATTTCCGATTCAGGAATCAAATAGCTCATAAAGTAGTTGTAGGGCTCATTACCGGTATGACTAGGATTGTTTTTTTCAGAAATTCGGGCCAATAAATCTGAAGATGCACTTCGGTGATGGCCATCGGCAATGTACAACGATTCGATTCCTTTGAATTCCTTAATTAGTTTATCGACAATGTTTTTATTTGAAACTTTCCAAAGGGAATGTTTTATTTTGTCAGGAGTTGTAAAATAGTATTCTGGTTCATTCAGTTTCTCCTTATTTATTATTGATTCAATAGAGGGTTTATCCTCATAAGTAATTAAAACAGGTTCTGCATTGAAACCAGCGATTTTCAAATAGTTTGCGAATAACTGTTCACGTTGACTTATAGTATCTTCATGTTTTTTGATTATATCAGTGCGGTAATCTTTTACGCAAGTGGCACAAAAAATACCAGAGCACTTAAACTTATTCTTTTCAATTTGGTATATGTAGAAGCTGTCTTTACTATCTTTTAGGAAAATATTGTCTTCTAAAAACTCCAAATAACGATTGTGTACCATTTTGAATCGTTCCTCACCGGAGACCTCTTTGTCAAATTTAAACCCAGGATTAATAATATGTAGAAATGAAAAGGGGTTAAAATTTAGAGCGGCCTCTAACTCTTCATCAGAGTATTCTTGATATGACCTTGAGGAAACAAAAGCAACTTTGTCCTTAGTAGGTCTAACTGCCTTAAAAGGTTTTATTGTGGCCATTGTTTTTATTTAAATTGGAAGGAAACTTTCTCAGCTTTTTTGGATTCTGAGTAATCATAAAACCCTTCACCGGATTTTACGCCAAGTTTTTTTGCCATTACCATATTGATGAGTAGGGGACAAGGGGCATATTTAGGATTTTTAAAGCCGTCATACATTACATTTAGTATCGAAAGACAAACATCAAGGCCTATAAAGTCAGCTAGTTGTAATGGTCCCATAGGGTGGGCCATACCCAGTTTCATTACAGTATCAATTTCTTCAACACCTGCAACTCCGTTATACAATGTTTCAATCGCCTCGTTTATCATCGGCATCAAAATTCTATTGGCTACAAAACCGGGATAGTCATTAACTTCCGTTGGTGTTTTGCCCAATTTTCTTGATAAATCCATTGTGGCAACGGTAGTTTCATTCGATGTGTTGTAACCCCGAATAATCTCAACGAGTTGCATTATTGGAACAGGATTCATAAAATGCATGCCTATTACTTTATCTGGTCTTTCCGTCGCTGCAGCGATTTGTGTAATAGAGATTGATGATGTATTGGTGGCCAAAATAGCGTTTGTCTCACAAAGTGCATCAAGCTCCTTAAAAATCTTCAGTTTTAAATCCAATCTTTCGGTAGCGGCTTCAATAACCAAATCAACATTTGCTACTCCCTTGGCCATTTCTGTGTGGGTACTTATGTTTTTAAGGGTATTGGTTTTATCTGAATCACTGATTTTTTCTTTGGCAATCATCCGATCCAGATTTTTTGTAATGGTGTCAAGGCCACGGTTTAGTGACTCAATGGAAATATCAATAAGACTAACCTTGAACCCATTTTGAGCAAAGACATGTGCAATTCCGTTGCCCATTGTACCAGCTCCTATTACAGCTATGTTTTTCATAATCAGTGCGATTCTAGAATGATTTGATGATTTGTAAGGCGATCTTTAAGGCTTGCGTACCTTGCTTTAAACTGACCACTGGAGTTGTGTCATTGTTAATAGCGTCGGCAAAAGTTTCCAGCTCATCAAGAATTGCGTTATTTGCTTCAATTTCAGGATTCTCAAAATAAATCTGCTTTTTCACACCCTCTGCATTCTGTAAGATCATATCAAAGTCTCCGGGTGTTTCAGGTGCATCTTTCATTTTTACAACTTCAACTTTTTTTTCCAAAAAGTCAACTGAAATATATGCATCGCGTTGAAAGAACCTAGATTTTCTCATATTCTTCAAAGAAATTCTACTGGCTGTAAGATTCGCAACACAACCGTTTTCAAATTCAATTCGAGCATTGGCAATATCGGGTGAATTACTGATGACTGAGACTCCACTTGCGTTGACTTGTTTTACTTCGGAATTCACAACACTAAGAATAGCATCAATATCATGTATCATTAAATCCAATACAACGGGAACATCTGTTCCCCTGGGGTTGAATTCGGCCAATCTATGCGTTTCAATGAACATAGGGTCTTGGATTTTATCCTTGACTGAAATGAATGCGGGATTAAACCTTTCTACATGACCTACTTGACCTTTTACCGAATATTTTTTCTCCAGTTTAATTAATTGTTCAGCTTCCTCGAGTGTATTGGTAATTGGCTTTTCAATAAAGACATGTTTTCTTTTTTCCATGGCTTTTTTTGCACAATCATAATGGGAAAGTGTAGGGGTAACAATATCTACAACATCAACACCATCAATAAGCTGATTAATATTTTCAAAATAGGTGTATCCAAATTCCGCTGCTACTTTTTTTCCATTGATCTCATCTGGATCGTGAAAACCAATTAAATCATATTTGGGCGATTCGTTGAGTAGGCGAAGATGAATTTTCCCTAAATGCCCTGCTCCTAAAACTCCGATTCTAAGCATAGATGATATTTTATTCAAAAATAAACATAGTTTGGTAGTTTATGTGGCTTGAAGTTTAAAAGTTTTGGTGCTGATTATAGCTACATTCTATATTCTTAAACCAAACTTTGTTAACTTCGCTTTTTTGAACCAAACCTAGATAATATCAATTGAAAGATACGCTGAAACACCGAGGAATGCGCAACAAACTGGCTGATGTGTTGATTGCCAAAGGAATAAAAGATACAAGAGTCTTGGATGCAATCAGGACAGTGCCTCGTCACCTTTTTATGGATAGCAGTTTTGAAGGTCACGCCTATCAGGACAAGGCCTTTCCCATTGCTGCTGATCAAACTATATCACAACCTTATACGGTAGCTTTTCAAACTGAATTGTTAAAAGTTGAGCCTGGGCATAAAATTCTCGAAATTGGCACAGGAAGCGGTTACCAAACCGCGATTCTTTTGTTGTTAAAGGCAAAGGTTTATACGATAGAAAGACAACAGACTCTCTTTAAAAAAACAAATCTATTTTTCAAAAAAATGGGGTATCGTCCTAAGAAGGTAATTTTTGGTGATGGTTACAAAGGTTTGTCAGAAGAGGCCCCTTTTGATAGTATAATAGTTACAGCTGGTGCCCCTGAGGTACCAAAAGCCCTGATGTCGCAGTTAAAAATAGGTGGAAGGCTAGTTATTCCTGTTGGTGTTGAAAAGCAAATTATGACATTGTTCATTCGTAAGTCTGAAAAGGAATTTGAGAAAAAAGAGTTAGGGGCTTTTAGATTTGTTCCACTTTTGGAGGACAAGAACTAGTGTTTACCTCCCTTTGATTCTAATTATTAAAACTCTTTTTGATACGGTCCAAGTCTCTTTTATTGTCCCGATCTTTCATGGTTTCTCTTTTATCATAAAGTTTTTTCCCTTTGGCCAAGGCGATATTCATTTTGGCCAAACCTCTTTCATTCAAAAATAGATTTAGCGGTATAATTGTTAATCCGCTAGAAGCTACTTCCTTTTGAAGTTTCTTTAACTCTCGTTTATTTAGTAATAGCTTTCGCTCTGCTTTAGGCTTGTGGTTGTAATGAGATGCATGTGAGTATTCATCTATCTGCATATTGATTATAAAAAGTTCACCATTGTCATTGAATTCACAAAAGCTCTCACTGATCGAGGCCTTGCTTTGACGGATAGATTTTATCTCTGTTCCGGATAGAACAATACCTGCGGTATACTTATCCAAGATTTCATATTCAAACCGGGCCTTTTTGTTCTTTATGTTGATATTAGTCTGCATTGGTGAACAAAAGTAGCAACAATAATTCTATCTACAACTTCATTAAAACAGATTTAATAGTTGATTTTTGTAAAGTTAAAAGCACATTTACGAACTCTATACAAAAGAAGAATATGAAAAAGATTTTGATGATTGTACTATTTGTTGGATTTATTTCTTGTAAAGAGAAACAACATTCTCAATTAAATGCACAACAAATTGTTGACAAAAGTATTGAGATAAGTGGAGGGGAGCTTTATGGGGCAAGTAATGTTTCTTTTGATTTTAGGGATAGGAATTATGTCATGGAGCGGGTTGATGGAAAGAAAGTGTTGAAACGAATTCGAAAAAATGATACATTGGATTTGATTGATATTAAAACTAACAATCGATTTGAGAGATATGTTGATGGGAAATTGACGCAACTTCCAGACTCCTTGTCAAATTCATATGGTAACTCGGTGAATTCGGTTCACTATTTTGCTTATTTACCTTACGGATTGAATGATCCTGCTGTTAAGAAAGAATATTTGGGTGAAATTGTGATAAAGGATAAAGAATATTATAAAATAAAAGTGACGTTTAGCCAAGAAAATGGTGGCGACGATTTTGATGACGTGTATATTTATTGGTTTAATGTAAAAACATTAAAGCCAGACTATTTAGCCTATGAGTTTCATGTGAATGACGGTGGATTAAGATTTAGAGAGGCCTACAATGAAAGAATAGTTAGTGGTATTCGCTTTGTAGATTACAAAAACTTGAAACCGAAGCTTAAAAATCAATCTATTTACAAAATAGACAGTTTGTTCATTAAAGGTGAGTTAGAGTTGTTATCCCGCATTGAATTAAAAAATATAATAATTAGTCCGAGCAGTTACAATTAAAGTTCAATCGCATATCGGTAGCAATATCATTTACAATTTCAACAATAAAAAGGCTACCGTTTTGATGATCATCAATTTGACTGTATTTTTCTTGACCGATCATTTTGTTAACAAAGTCTGGTGTAGTGTTGCTATGCCCCACAACTAGAACTTTTTTATTTAAGTTATCTGCTTTGAATTGTTCGATGTCGATGGTTCTGGGATCATAAATCTGCACAGTTAGATTCTTTTTTACCGCAGAAGGCGCAGCCGTCATCTGGGTTCGTTCATAATCTGTAGTGTAAATCGCATCAATAGGTACATCATCGATAATTTCTGCCCAATGCATTGCCCTGCCCAAACCATCTTGGGTTAATTCTGGATCAATATTTTCTTTGTCAGACCTGTCTTTTTCTGCATGTCTAATAAAATAAAAAGTTGAAACACTATCTTCAATCTTAGGTTCGTCTTCACAACTTAAAACACTTAATACAAAAACAAAAATGAATAACGTTTTTAAAACCTTCATAATAGATAATTAGTTTGGTTAGGATATTTCTTTTAATCTAACTAAAAATACCCTAAAAAAGTATGTAAAACCCATGGTTTTTCGTTTTTTTGCATATGCCAAAAGCCAAACTCTCTATTTTATTTTTTTTGATTGCCTGTGCAATGAATTCACAAGAAGTTGGCCTTCCTTTAGATTTGAGGCAGCATAATCTTACAAGTAGTAACTCTGTTCTTTTCAATCCGGCATTCTCGAGCAACTACGAAAGTTCTCAATCCATAGGACTATGGACTCGTTGGCAATGGCAAATGATAGATGGTGACCCAACCACTTTGTTTCTAAATTACACGGGTAGATTAGATGATTCATCATCAATGGGGGTAGGTTTTTACCAGCATAATACAGGGGTTTACTTAAACACTGGGGGTGTTGTTAATTATTCAAGGACATATGATTTCGCTGATAATGTGCAGATTTCTTTAGGAATAAATGTTTTTGCTTACTTAAATCAGTTGGCAGATGACCGTTTCCAGATAGATCCTCAAATACAATTGCCCTTACAAAGCAATACAGAAGATTTTATAGTTCAAATTGCTCCAGGTATACTCTTTAGATATGACAAGCTTAGTTTGGGTCTTGTATCTGAAAATTTGATTGGATATAACATTACTACTAAGGAAAATAGTCCATTTTCTGCGGATAAGATTATTCTGGGTACAGTAGGCTATGTTTTTCCTTTAAGTGTAGGTGAATTAGAAAATTCGGCATTTATTAGCCCTGTTATTTATTTCAAGGCCATACCTGGGTTTAGCAAACAAATCGGGTTGAACACAAGCCTTATTACTAATAGGTTTTGGGCCCAAGCCGGATATAATAGTTTTTATGGAATTTCCATTGGAGGCGGTGGTAAGTTTTTTAATAGATTTTCACTTGGGGTCTTGGCAGAATTTGGTACTGAATCTGGATTAAAAGAAAAAGACCCTACTTTTGAATTGGTTACTTCTTTTGATTTTGGAAGAATTAAACCAAGAAAAAAGATTAAATCGTTCGAAGAACCTAAAGAAGAGTCATTGGAAGAGATTGCTGAGAATGAAAAGATAAAAGATGAATTGTCGAAAGCAGAAACTTTAGCCCTTAAAAAAGAGAAGCAGCAGCAAGCCAAAGAATTAAAAAGAAAAACAAGAGATTCACTTGCTTTAGTTAAGAAAGAAGCTGATTTAGCTGCCGATTTAAAGAAGGAACAGAATCGAAAGGCAGATTCTATTAGCAGATCGAAGCAGAAAGAAGCTTTAGCATTACAAAGGATAACAAAGCAGAAACGCTTAGACTCAATTACTGCTGCTAACAAAGCAAAATCGATTGCGGAGGTAAATAAGCAAAAAGAACAAGTTAGGCAGGATTCAATTAAAAAAGCGAAGGAAGCAGACGCATTGGCCGATGCACAACAAAAAGAAATACAAAGAAAGGTTGATTCTATAAATGCAATCAAGGTTGCTGCCGAAGCAGCTGCTAAGGAAAAAGCGAGATTAGCTGAAATTGCGCAGAAGACAGAGGAGGATAAGCCACAGGCTGGTGAGAAATATGAGGAGGTTGTTGGTGAAGATGGTCTTACTCCAGGTTATTACTTAATAGCGAACGTTTTTGGAACTAAGAGATATTTCGATGCTTTTATGGCTGACCTAAATAAAAAAGGTTTACAGCCTAAATCGTTCTTTAGAAGCCGTAATAAGTATAATTATGTATATCTAGAACGATATGATACCATGGGGGAAGCAAGAAAAGCTAGAGATGGAAAATTTAATGGTCGTTATGCTGAGAAAACCTGGATTTATAGGGTGGTAGCGAAATAAGATAAATGTTTACTTCTTAATTTCTTTCTTAACCAAGACCTCTATATAGGCAACTGTGTTCATAAGGTATTTACGATCTTTTGTAATGGTACTCATTGTAATAGCACCTTGAAGCATAGTGTACAATTGTTTCGCAAATTGTAGGGGAGGTACCGGTAATCGAAGTTCATTATTATTGACTCCATTTTCAAGGATCAGAGCAATCTTTCCTTCAATTGTTTTGACGGTTTCACTTGCCGCAGCTGCTAATTGTTTGTTATTATGTTGTGCGTCAACACCAACATTCAAAACGGGGCATCCTCCCATTTCGTTAGTGAAAACATCGTAATTTCGATAAAATTTTGTGAGAGAGAAAAGCTTTTCCAGAGAACCTCCTTCAATATTCAATCGACTATCAATCTCTAAAAGCAATTTGTCGATACTGTATTCGTAGGCCGCTAATGCCAAAGCTTCCTTGTTTTCAAAATTACCATAAAGGGCACCTTTTGTAAGACCTGTCGCTTCTGTCAAATCGCTCATACTCGTGCCAATATAACCGTGCTTATTAAAGACTGGTGCAACAGTTTCAATTATAAAAGCGGTAGTTCTTTCGGCTTTTGTGGTCATTGGATGGCTATTTTATACGAATATAAAAAAAACTATATACTGTATGGTATATATTTTTGATAAAAAAAGGCATTCAGTTTACGAATGCCTTTTTATATGATAAAATAAATTAATTCACTAATTCACTTTGGTTTCTAAAGACCAGTTGGTCATCAAAAGAATCTATCAAAACTATGCTGTCAGTTTTTATGGATCCACTCAACAATTCTTTGGACAGACTATTTAGCACCTCTTTTTGTATTACTCTTTTAATGGGTCTGGCCCCATATTGCGGGTCATAACCCTTATTAGCGAGATGTGTGATTGCCTCATTGGTGGCATCAATTGTTATATGCTGCTTACTGAGCATTTTTTTCAATTGCTCTATTTGAAGAACCACAATCTGGGTTATATCTGATTTACTTAAAGGAGTGAACATAATAATGTCATCAATTCTATTAAGGAATTCTGGTCGAATTGTTTTTCTCAATAAACCTAGAACTTCAATTCTGGCAGTCTCCGAAGCACTATGGATGTCTTTATTGTTTTCAAACTTTTCTTGAATAATATGACTGCCCATATTACTGGTCATAATGATTATTGTGTTTTTGAAATCAGCGACTCTACCTTTGTTGTCAGTTAGCCTTCCTTCATCAAGTACTTGCAACAGAATATTGAAAGTATCTGGGTGTGCTTTTTCAATTTCATCCAATAATACTACTGAATAAGGTCTTCTTCTAACGGCTTCTGTTAACTGGCCACCTTCGTCATAACCCACATATCCTGGAGGTGCACCAACCAATCTACTTACAGAGTGCCTTTCTTGATATTCACTCATATCTATTCTGGTCATTGCATTTTCGTCATCGAATAAATAGGCCGCTAGGGTTTTTGCAAGCTCAGTTTTACCAACACCGGTTGTTCCTAAGAAAAGGAAAGATCCGATTGGCTTTTTAGTATCTTGTAACCCCGCTCTACTTCTTCGAATGGCATCTGAAACTGCCTGTATGGCCTCTTCTTGACCAACTACTCGTTTATGTAACACTTCTTCAAGCTTTAACAATTTTTCCCGCTCACTTTGAAGCATTTTAGTTAAGGGAATCCCTGTCCATTTGGCAACGACTTCAGCTATGTCCTCATTGGTGACTTCTTCTTTTATGAGTGTATCTCCTTTCTGTTGCTCTAGAAGTTCATTTTGCAAAACGTCCAAATTCTCCTGAGCTTCTTTAATTTTTCCATATCTAAGCTCGGCAACTTTTCCGTAGTCACCACTTCTTTCGGCACGTTCAGCTTCTAGTTTATGGTCTTCAATGTCCTGTTTAGCTTTTTGAATAGCATCTACGACAGATTTTTCACTTTCCCATTTAGCAAAAACTCCATTTCGTTTTTCCTTATAATTAGCAAGATCAACATTTAATAGTTTTAACTTGGCCTTGTCATCTTCACGTTTGATTGCCTCAATTTCAATCTCAAGTTGCATTATTTTTCTATCAAGTACATCTAGTTCCTCAGGCTTTGAGTTGATTTCCATTCTCAGTTTAGAGGCAGCCTCGTCGATTAGGTCAATAGCCTTGTCTGGCAAAAAGCGATTGGTAATATAGCGTTGAGAAAGTTCAACAGCAGCAATTACTGCTTCGTCCTTAATACGAACTTTGTGGTGTGCCTCATATTTTTCTTTGATTCCTCTCAATATGGAAATCGCACTTTCAGTTTCTGGTTCATTGACCACTACTTTTTGAAATCTTCTTTCTAAGGCTTTGTCTTTTTCAAAGTACTTTTGATATTCATCCAAAGTAGTGGCACCAATCGCCCTAAGTTCACCTCTTGCCAGTGCTGGTTTAAGTATGTTCGCTGCATCCATTGCTCCTTGACCGCCTCCAGCACCTACAAGGGTGTGGATTTCATCAATAAACAAAACAATGTTCCCATCGGAAGAAGTAACTTCCTTTATTACGGCTTTCAATCGTTCTTCAAACTCACCCTTATATTTTGCTCCGGCAATAAGTGCACCCATATCCAAAGAATAGATAATTTTATCTTTTAGGTTTTCGGGAATATCACCCTGAATTATTCTATGGGCTAATCCTTCGGCAATTGCTGTCTTACCCACACCGGGTTCACCTACGAGCATGGGGTTATTTTTGGTTCTTCTCGAAAGTATCTGAAGAATGCGTCGAATTTCTTCATCACGCCCAATGACAGGATCTAGCTTACCGCTATCTGCCATTTGGTTTAGGTTTCTAGCATACTTTTCCAAAGAGTTGTATGTTTCTTCTGCACTCTGTGAGGTGACTTTTCCGCCTTTGCGAAGTTCTTCAATGGCAGCCTTAAGATCCTTTTCGGTTACCCCTTGATCTTTTAGTATTTGCGAAATCTTGCTTTTGGATTTTAAAATGGCAAGTAACAGGTGTTCAATTGAAACAAACTCATCTTCCATTTTTTTGGCGATAATACCTGCTTCGGTCAAGCTTTTGCCTGCCTCTCGGGAAACCATGATTTCGCCTCCAGAAACTTTTGGCAAACTTTCCAGTTCTTTTTCAAGAATCTGATTCAATAAGTTTGAATTAACGCTTAGTTTTTTCAAAATAAATGGTAAAACATTTTCATCTACTTGTGAAATTGCCTTAAAAATATGTTCGTTTTCAATTTGCTGATGCTCCCTTTCTTGTGCAACTTGCTGGGCGAGTTGAATGGCCTCCTGTGATTTTATTGTGAAATTATTAAAGTTCATTTTATAGTGTTTTCTAGTTATAGTTTACTTTTGGTTCATTAATGTCAACAACCCTACCAAGCGAATCAAGCAGACAAAATGGCGTTTAAATCTAACAGAATCAGGACATTTCGGCAGTAGTAAGGAATTACTCTTTATGCGACTTAAAACAAAAATGAAATATGGGATTATTCAATAATCTATTTGGAAAGACAAAAGATGATGATGGAAAAACTGGCCACAGGGTACCTTGGAAACCATTGGTGTCTGTTGATCAATTGGATGAAATTGCAGAAAAATCAAGTGATAAAACGCAGCTTATTTTCAAACATTCTACAACTTGTGGGATAAGCAGGATGGTATTAAATACTTTTAATAATAGCTATGAATTTTCAGAAGAGCAATTTGATGTTTATTATTTGGATTTGCATAGTTATAGAGAAGTGTCAAATGAAACAGGATATAAATTCCAAGTAATGCACCAGTCGCCACAGCTACTTGTTATTCGAAATGGAGTTGCAATAGCACATAGTTCTCATGGGGGCATCAATGATGTAGGGCTAAGTGAATATATATAATAAAAAAGGCCCCGATATTTTATCGGGGCCTTTTTTATTAGTTGAACCTATGACTGGTAACAATACCTTTTAATCTATTTTTAAGGTCTTCACCTGCATCATAGACCATTTGTTCATTAGTCGGGAATGGTATTGCCGCTAGATTCAGCAGTGAAACTAAATCATTGTCCAAAGCCCTTTTGTCACCATCATAATTGGCATATACGTGTTCAAAAACAAACTCACTTGATAATGGGTAGGAGTTTAGTTGTTGTTTTGTTTCCAAGTCTAAAAAGCTAACCAAGCCTGCAACTTGCGCAGTTTTGAATTGTGTAAATTGATAAAAGTTACATTTCACTGTTTTGAACTTGTCCACTTTTATCTTATTACCTAAGCTATCTTTTACAACATTACCGTCATTGTCCAACGCATATTGGTAACCATCCTTGATTTGCTTTTCTTTTATGATTTGTTTTTCATTTACCCGCTCTGGAGAGATGTTAATGTCTCTCAATTCAATCTGCATGTCATAATCATATGAAATACTGGAAAGATGATTGGTATGGTACTTTGTCCATTTATCTTCTAATCCAAAGGTGTTGAAGTTTAATAACTCCTCTTCTAACTTCACAGGAATAATTTTTTCTGTGTTGTTGATCATACCAACTTTCACATAATCTTGACCTTTGTCATATGCTTCCTCCATTTTATCCTTGCTATCAGAATAACCTGGATTTATTTCATTTAAGTAAACAAAATCATCGAAAGACTTTCTGTAATCCCATTTATTGCTGGCGTTTTTCAATAGACCCAATGCATTTTGGTATAAATAGGAGGAAAGTTCTTCCTTTGCCGCAATTATGTTGGTATTGTAATTAATAAGAGCAAATTCTGCGTATCTTTTCTCCTCTTGTATTTGCAAAGGGAGTAAAGGTCTAATGGTTTCTTGAATACGATTCAAGTTTTTATAACCATTGTATATTGCCTCAAGATTGGCAGGGTTGCCATCTTTTTTGAGGTAAGCAATATGCTCCATCTCTCTTTCCACATTCTTTTGGAAAGCTTCCTCTAATAAAAGAACATAGGTTTGATTTCCTTTTTTGTCTTTATTGTTGGACAGTTTTTGAACGGCATTGTTGATGGCGTTCAAATAATTACCAGTGTTTACGGCCTGTTGGGTCTTTTTGACACCACCACAGGCAATAAGAAAAAGTAAAATTCCGCTTAATAGTAAAATTTTTCTCATGACATTTAGATTTACCGTTTCAATGTACAATTTCAACACTCGTGCCAAAACTGTCTTTGTTGATAACGTAAAACGATAAACTATCGTATTGTCTCGTTGAAAAAACCTTTTTGTGTATTATTTGTTGGAATTGGATTCGAATGCCGGGAGTAATTTTGTGGACACTTCACCAAAACCTAGTTTTTGACCGTTTTTTTCACAAAAGCCCCTAATTACAACGGTATCATTGTCATGAATAAACTTTCGTTCGCTACCATCATTTAGTTCAACTGGTTTGGTGCCTTGCCAAGCCAGTTCGAGCATAGAGCCATAAGAATCGGGTGTAGGGCCAGAAATGGTTCCACTGCCCATCATATCTCCACTATTGACTTTACAGCCATTTACTGTATGGTGAGCCAATTGCTGGGCCATGGTCCAATACATATATTTGAAATTAGATTTTGAAACTGTAGTTGAGACACCTTTATCAGTAACAATGTCTAATTCCAGTTGAATATCAAAACTATGATCGCCACTTTGAGTTAAATAAGGTAAAGGTTCTGGATTTTGGCTAGGACTCTTAGCTCGATAGGGCTCCAAAGCATCTAGGGTTATGATCCATGGCGAGATTGAAGAAGCGAAACTCTTGGCCAAGAAAGGGCCTAACGGAACATATTCCCACTTCTGTATATCACGTGCACTCCAATCATTGAACAAAACCATACCAAAAATGTGATTCTCGGCTTCATTGACAGAGATAGATTCGCCCATTTTGTTGGCATCAGTAGTGATAAAGGCCATTTCCAATTCAAAGTCCACTAATCTTGATGGTCCAAAAACAGGTTCTGTTGCTCCCTTTGGCATGGTTTGTCCTGTTGGTCTATGTACTGGAACTCCACTCGGAATAATGGTAGAACTTCTTCCATGATAACCAACCGGTATGTGAAGCCAGTTGGGCATTAGCGCATTCTCGGGATCACGAAACATAGTGCCAACATTTGTTGCATGCTCGCGACTTGAATAAAAATCAGTATAATCGCCTATTTGTACTGGTAATTGCATTTCTATTTCATCAATATCAAAAAGAACGGTGTTCCTGTGATCTTGATTATTCTGTAGTGTTTTGTTTTCAATATTGAAGATAGAACTAATACGATTTCGTACAAGTCTCCAAGTTTTTTTTCCGTCGGAAATAAAATCATTCAAGGTGTCTTGAAGGAAAATATCATCGGTTAACGGGATACCTTCAAAGTATCCCAATTGGTGCATTGCGCCTAAGTCAATTGCTGTATCTCCGATTCTGGTTCCAATTGTAATGATATCATCTCTGGTCAAAAAAACTCCAAATGGAATATTTTGAATGGGGAAGTCAGTGTTTTCATGAGTAGGAACCCATGTTTTTAAACTTGGATTATTTGCGGTAATAGACATAAATCGATTGTTAATTTGTGTTTGATAAATTCCTTATCAAATATATTATTTTCTATTAATAACCAATTGGCAATTTGTATTTTTACCGCTCATTTAACAGAACTAGTAATATGCAACGCGACCAACTTATTTTTGATTTAATAGAAGAAGAAAAAGAAAGGCAATTAAACGGAATTGAGCTCATAGCATCGGAAAATTTTACCAGTCCGCAGGTGATGGAAGCTGCTGGGTCCGTACTAACCAATAAATATGCCGAAGGCTATCCTGGTAAAAGATATTATGGTGGTTGCGAAGTGGTTGATCAAGTTGAGCAAATTGCCATTGATAGAGCCAAGGAACTATTTGGTGCTGCTTATGCCAATGTACAGCCTCATTCTGGTTCACAGGCAAATGCCGCTGTATTCCATGCTTTTTTAAAGCCAGGGGATAAGATTTTAGGTTTTGACCTTTCTCATGGTGGACATTTAACGCATGGTTCTCCGGTCAATTTTTCTGGAAAATTATATAACCCCGTTTTTTATGGAGTAGAAGCCGAAACAGGTATTTTAAATTATGATAAGATTCAGGAAATTGCCGAAAAAGAAAGACCAAATTTGATTATTGCAGGAGCATCGGCTTATTCACGGGATATGGACTTTAAACGTTTTCGTGAAATTGCCGATAGTGTTGATGCCATATTAATGGCAGATATTGCACACCCAGCCGGTTTAATAGCAAAAGGCATTCTTAATGACCCAATTCCTCATTGTCATGTCGTTACCACTACTACACATAAAACATTAAGAGGACCTCGTGGCGGGCTTATTCTAATGGGGCAGGATTTTGAAAACCCATTTGGTATCCGCTTAAAAAACGGGAACTTAAGAAAAATGTCAGGTCTTTTGGATTTAGCAGTTTTTCCAGGAAATCAGGGTGGGCCTTTGGAGCATATAATTGCTGCCAAGGCAATTGCTTTTGGCGAAGCTTTGACAGATGAATATTTAAATTATATGATTCAAGTAAAGAAAAATGCTGCTGCAATGGCTGCTGCGTTCGTTGCCAAAGATTATAATATTATATCAGGTGGTACAGATAATCATATGATGTTGATTGACCTGAGAAACAAAGATATTACAGGTAAAGATGCCGAAAAAGTCTTGGTAAAGGCAGATATAACGGCAAATAAGAATATGGTTCCTTTTGATGATAAATCACCTTTTGTTACATCTGGAATAAGATTTGGTACTGCCGCAATTACTACCCGAGGGTTGTTAGAGCCTGAAATGGAAACAATAGTTGATTTAGTGGATAGGGTTTTGACCAATCCTGAGAATGAAGAAGTAATTTCAAAGGTAAGAGAAGAAGTTAATGCGTTAATGGAAGGTAGGGCATTGTTCAATGCATAAAATCTGCCTAACTACTGATTTAACATATATAAATCTTCATAAATGATTCTAGATTTTTTTAAATCATAGATTACAGCATCTTCTTCAGAATCAAAATATAAGGCCCAAAAACTTGAATAATTTTGGGTCTTTTTTGTTTTCGGAACATCCAGTTGCACGCTTTGCAATAAATCTTCCTCGAATACAGCTACAAAGATTTCATACGGGACTTCTGAATTTCCCTTTGTAAGCTGGAATTGGTGTTTATTCAATTCATTGAAAATACTATCTAGTTGATTTGATATACTTCGGTTGTATATTTTATCAATGACAATATTAGTGTCCTTAAGTATTATTGAAAACTCATCTACATCAATTGAAACCTTGTTCTTTTCTTCCAGAACTTCAATTTCAGCATCAAGAGAGTATCTTGACTGATTGAAAGCGCCCCAATTTCCTTTATCAGAGTGTAATAGCATTTCAAACAAAGTTAAATTGCACTCTAATTCTATTACCAAATTGATTTGATGAACATTTGAGGAATTATCTCGGACCGTAATTTTAGAGAAAAAATGTTTTTCTAAACTTTGTACAAAATCCTTTAAGCCAACAAAACATGCGGTTTTGGTATTTCGATTTGGTAAGATATTATCAAACTTTTCTGAATCTAAAGGCATGTGCTAAAATTAGGTTGGCTTCTGGATAACCATAAATTTAACTTTATGCCGTGGAATTAGAACTTAGGAAAACCTTATAAAAACCAAGGTTTCCCTTTATAATTAATTATATTTTAAGTAAAAAGCTGAAAATCAGAAACTTAAAGATATGGTAGAAATAAAAAAATCAAATAAAACCGCGTTTCCTGGCCTCTTCTATCAGTTCAATGTCATTCCCATGTTCAATTCCGAACAAATGTTTCAATTGTCTTTTACGGGACTCAACCGTTGTTCCAGCAACTGAAATCAAAGGCCCAATGTCCTTTGTTCTTGTACCAGTGGATATATGATGAAGTATTTTTTTGTCCGTTTCATCAACCAAATCAAAATCGTTTGCCATTTTTTTACGAATAGCGGATAAGGCACTTGCTGTATAATATGGTGGTTTTGTCATCACAGTACGAACCATGGCGCAAAGTGATTTCTCATCTATTTCCGATTTTACCATATACCCATCGGGGTCAACCGTCTTGAAAAGACTATTAATCCGATAACTATCACTAAAAGAGGACATAAATACAATTTTGGATTCTGGAACTTTTTCTCGCGCATATATACCTAAATCCTCGCCACTTCTTGTATCATTCGAATGAGCAGGAAATAGTGATATGTCAAACAAAAGGATGTCATAGCGCAATGAACGGGCAGAGAAATCTATCTTTTCTATTGCTCCTTCAAAGGTATTTATGGTATCTACTTTGACTTGAAAATCTTCAAATTCTGAACCTTCCAAAATATACTTATAACCCATTGCCGTCATCGCGTGGTCATCAACTGATAAAAGTCGTACAATCTTCATTTTTCCTTTATTAGTACTATCCTATTTTTTGTAAATTCTGTTTCTCAACTAAAATTTGAGGGTTATCCAAGCTCTCTTTTAATGGTATGTTCAAGGTAATTTTTGTTCCTTCTCCAACTACACTGTTAATGTCCCAATTACCATTTAGTTTACCAATCCTAGATTCAATGTTACGCATACCAATGCCTTTCTTACCAGATTTCGATTTAAAGCCTTTGCCATCATCAGATATCGTAACATTCAATATATTTTTGTCCCTTACAAAGCTAACCAAAATATTCTTACACTCTGAGTGTTTCACAGCATTTTGAAGTGTTTCCTGAACTACCCGATACAAGTTTATCTTAATATCACCAGACATCGAATCCCAATCAAAGGCCTCATCATAATCAAAGGTATGGTCAATATTATTAGCAGTTCCTACGTTTTTCATTAATTCTTGAATAGAACTAATGAAGTTGTTTATGTTTTGGTATGCAGCATGGCTTAACTCATGGGAAATTGCCCTGACCTCCCCTTCAACATCTTTTAGGGCAGCAATTGCAGAGGCACGTTCTTCAATGGCTTCTTCATTTGATCTTTTGTTCAAGCCTGTAAGCACCATACGTGCACCTAGCATTTTGCCAAGAACACCATCGTGAAGCTCTTCTGAAATTCTTTTTTGTTCCATTTTCTTGGTGTCTTCTATTTTTTGTTTTTGTGATAACATTAAATCGAAGATTTCTTGATTACTTGCCTGCTGCTGCTGCTGAAAACGCAATGCTTGGTTTTTTGAACGTTGGTTCAGAATAATGTAAACGGCCAGACCCATAAGAAAAATAACAAAAGCAACACCTGTCCAAATTTGTTGTTTTCTTGTAAGCACCTCATTTTGAGCACTTACCTCATTAGTTTCAAAACGTATTCGAGTGAACTTATCCCTGGCCTGACGTTCTTCTTGAATTAATTTATCATTCAAAGCAATATAATCAGAAGTATGATCAACTATATTGGGCTTATCAATCAACGTTAGGAGCTTGAGACTCTCTAGTAAACGTGTATTATTGGTGCTCTGAATGGCATATTGTTTTGAAAGTTGGGCATTTAACAATGCTTTATCGATTTCCCAGTATTTTAAATAATATTCAGCCAAACTGTAGTGGCTTTTTGCCATTCCTGCTATATCTTTTTGATTTATCCTAATTTCAAGTGCCTCATTTAATTGTTGTTTTACACCAACCGTGTCACCAGATTTAAATCTACTATTGGCCAAATTATCAAGATACATGCTATAGCTATCAGGTCTTTTAAATTTTAAACTATCTTTTGATAATGCATTCTCATAATATGGAATTGCATATTTGAATTTTTTTTGCGACTTAAATACATTACCTAAATTATTCTGTAAACCTGCATATTGCCCAGCTTTAAATTGCTCATCGGCCAGTTCATTTAGGTGTTCTTCAGCTTTATTAAAATTCTCCAATGCTTTTTTATACTCTTTCAATCGTGTAGAAGTTGAACCCAACAGGTTATAGCATAAAAACAACCTTCTATTATCCTTCAATGGTTTAAAAATTTCTATTGCTTTGTACGCATTAATTTCCGCTCCTGTATAATCTTTGATACTACTCTGGGTGGTAGCCATATTATATAAAATCCTAGCGGCAAGATTCTCAATTTTCATTGCATCATAAAGAAGAAAAGAATTGCGATAATTAGAGTAGGCACTATCAGGTAAGCCATTATTCCTATAATATGTTGCAAGATCCCAATGCGATTCAGCAAGAGAAACACTGTCTCCAGTTTCTTTGGCGAGTTGCGTACTTTCCATGTTCATTTTGAGAAAAAGCAAAGAATCCCTTAATTTTAAATACGCATTTGATAGCTTTGAAAAGTGCTTTGGTTTTATAGAATCATTGGCTAACTGTGAAGCCTGTTCATAAGCCATTTCTAAATATCTAGTTCTTTCCTCTATGGAAATCTTTGTATTCTTACCGTGTTCAATCCAAATTGAAATACTATCGTTTTCAACAACTGTCGAAATATTGGATTGATTTCTATTTTGGTTACAAGCAACTGCTAATAATACGAATACTAATGTCAATAACCATTTAGGGATTAAGAAGTATTTTGATTTGTTCATAGAAATAGATAACAAGAGATAATATCTAAGATAACAAAAAAATGGCCTTGAAAATTAATTCAAAGCCATTTCGTAAAAAAAAATCTTACTTATTTATACGGTCTCACGATCATCGGAATCATGTGCGCAATCATCGCAAAATGCTAAAGTTTCCCTATCGTCAGAATCGTGTGCGCAATCATCACATACCAGAGTTTCCCTATCATCAGAATCGTGAGCGCAATCATCACATGCCAGAGTTTCCCTATCATCTGAATCGTGAGCGCAATCATCACATGCCAGAGTTTCCCTATCATCTGAATCGTGAGCGCAATCATCACATGCCAAAGTTTCCCTATCATCAGAATCGTGAGCGCAATCATCGCACGTGATTACTTCTTGATCTTGAATTTCGTTTTCTGTTGTTGTAGCCAATAATCCTAATGTCATTGCTACTACTGCTAAAATACTCAGTGCTCTTTTCATAATTTTGTTCTTTTTTAGTTTTGGTTTTATTATGACATAAAACTAATAACCTATGGCTGCTATAAGCAGCTTTTTTAAAAAGTGAGAGTATAAAGCCAGGGTTTGAGAGGATTTAACCCAATTTTGAGAGGATTTTTCTAAGTAAGTGCAGATATTGTGTTTTTAGACAATGCGGCTTTTAAGCCATCAACATTTGCCCTATACGATTTGGAGAAAGGCAATTGAAGGTTGCGAAGTTTTAATGAACATAAAGATTTACCATAACTGATGCCCGAAATATAATCAGTGTTCACAATGAAACTTTGATGAATTCTCACGAAATTATTTGGTAACATACTTTCAAACGTTTTGAGGGTTTTAAAAGCATTTCTCATTGACCCATCTTTCATTACGAATTTTGTTGCATTATTATCGGCCTGCAAATACATAATATCACTAGCGTTCAAATATTGGAAATCCCGGTACGATTTTAGACAAATGGTTTTGGGTTGTGAAATCCCCAGTACAGGTTCTGGTATATGTTTTTTAAGCCTTAGCAATGATTTTCTAATGTCAAATTCATTATATGGTTTAAGCCAATAATCAAAGAAGCCATTTTTTATTGCATCGTATGCATATTCCTTGGCCTTGGATATGCCTATAATGACAGGAATTTTTTTCACATACTGATGCATCTCCATGACCATTTGAAAATATTCGGAAGCATTTTCATTAAGATTTACGAAAACAACGTCGGGAGAAAATTTTAAAATCGAATTAAGACCGTCGTTACTATTTTTAGCTAAAGATGAACATGAGAAATCTCCATATTCTTCCAAAAAATGCTGCAATTGCAAATTGGAAGTTGCGTCAGAATCAATGATGGAGTAGTTGAATTCCAATTGTTTAGACTTTATAGGGGAAAATTAATAATAGTGTGCGACTAAGAACACCAGCAAAACCTTATAAAAAGTAAGGTTTGTCTATATAATTTACAAAAATTCCATGATTTGAAGGAAAAAACTTCCAAAAAAAATGAATCCATAACAAATTCACCTTCATATGTTGACTTGTAGGTTCTGATAGCTCGTAGCTAATGTGGCACTATTCATTTGTATTTTTTCTTCTCTTGGTATAGTTGCAATACTGTTGAGTCTAAAACAAAAGTATGGGGTTCAGGGTGATCAAAATGATGAGAGTGGGATATTTAAAAGAGAATAAATAGGTTCCTGATATACGATTCCTGTTTTTCTTGGATTTCTTGATTAATAAAAAATCACTTATTGGCGAAAATGGCAGACTGCGCTAACTTTTTCTTGAGTTCATCAATATTTTTAATATACGATTTAGAAAAAGGCACTTGGGAGTTATTGAATGCTATGGTGCAGAGGTTTTTTCCATAGTTAATTCCCGAAACACAATCTGTATTCAGGATGTAGCTTTGATGAATACGTTTAAATTGTTCTGGTAACTGTTTTTCAAATACCTTCAAGGTTTTATAAGCAATTATTTCGGAGCTATTTTTCATAGTGAAACATGTGGTATTGTTGTCAGATTTGAGGTATAGAATATCATCAGTGTTCAAATATTGAAAATCCCGATATGATTTTAGGCATAGAGTTTTAGGTTCGGTTTTCTCAGGTATTTGTGCTTTGGCATGTAGTAAGGACTTGCTTATGTCCCATTCGCTGTAAGGTAAAAGCCAATAGTCAAAGAAATGATTTTTTATTGCTTTAAAAACATATTGCTTATCGTTCGAAATACCAATAATAATAGGTAGATTATGAAAATACTGCCGAAGTTCTACTACCATCTTAAAATATTCTGGCGCATTTTTTGACAAGTTTATAAAAACAATATCAGGACGATGTTTTAGAATAACGAATAAACCTTCTGTTTTATCTTTTGCGAACGAGACGAATGCTAAATCTTCATACTTCTTCAGTCTAAACTTTAAATCTAAACTAAAATCGCGATCCGAGCATATGATAACATAATTGTATTCCACAAGCATTTAATTCTTTTACATCTATGGATCTATTTTTTTACCAACCTGTTCACTTTTTAAGAAGTGTCGTTATTCAGTTCAATTTTGACCTCATTCAATTTCTTGACGAGGCTATAATTTCTTATCTTAAGGTTACAATGAGCTCTGTTCATTGTCGAATTTAATCTTCTGTTGAATATTTTTATGAGGAATTTTAATACAAAATAAATAAGAATTTTAATAATAATCAATAATGGATATATATGAGAGGTTAAAAGCAATCCTTAAAGATTTAGAAATAAGTGGCAGTAAATTTGATTCATTATGCGGATTTTCAAGAGGTTATATTTTAAAAACAATAGAACGTAGAGCAGATATTGGGTACGAAAGATTAATGAAAATTTTAACAATATTTGAGGATTATAGTCCACAATGGCTTTTGTTGGGAAAAGGTGATATGAAACTACCGACTAATAGTGATGATCTTTTTATGAAGAAGTTAAGGGATATTAGGAAGGAATTTCCCGCCATTTGCATTGCAGACAAGAATGGCAAGGTTGTTAGTATAAATGATAAGTATGCGGAACATACAGGTTACGAACTTAAAGAGATTAAAGGTAAACGCCCTGGGGACTATCTGCGGCACACTGATTTTCCTGAGAATCTAAGAAGAAGTTTTAACTTGTTACAACACTCCAAAGACTCTTTTTTTACAGAAATATTCCCTAACTACCACAAATTGGGTTACCCTATAGTGTGCAGACTTTTAGTTTTTCCAATTATTTATAGAGATAATATTGATGGATTCCTTTCATTTGCCAATTTTGAAAAGAAGTAAAAGAGGAATTACATGCGTATATGGTCTTAATTTTCCTCTTTTCTTCGAAATAAAGGAAATCAAAACAATTTGTTTGCAGAGATGACAAATCTGATTTTGTATATCTGCCCTAAGTTTAATTATCTGTAAGACTTAATTCTGTAAGGGCAATTCATATGCTCCAATATCTGGTAAAATAGTCCTATCTGTGCCTAGAATATCAAATGGCACAAGTAGTGCATTTTCTTGTTCCCCTTTATCCTTGGCGAAGGAAGATTCGCCAATCCAAAAAATATTCTTTGTAACATCACTAAAATCCACATCTTCATTTAAAAAGACTTGTTTATATAATAAGGTATCATCAAAATCATATAAAGGGTTGTTGTTGGTTTGACCTGGCGCATCATTATATTTAATAATTGAATGGTCAAATTGGAAGTTGAATGGATTTACTCCATTATCCTGTAGTGACAGTTCTCTGGTATTATTACCGTCAACAATACAATTGTAGAAATTGGCTTTGGTTAATTCCCCAACTTCATTTGGATCATGATTATCTATTCTTAACGCCGTTCCTGTCCTGAATCCGTGGATCCAATAATTTGCAATAGTTGAATGGGTAAAAGTGTAATTACCCCCAAGGTTACAATGTAACGAATTATTGCCTGCACCCCCAAGAATGACATTTTCCGCTACGATAAAGGCGTTTTTGGCCCAAAGATTTGTATTGGCACTATTATAGATTTGAGTGTTTCGTATGTTTAGAGTAGGAGAAAGGAGTTGCTCATCGCCTTCAACAAATACACCAGTAGTGGCATTTTTTAAAGTTAGATATTCAATATTATTGCTGTTACTGCCCGAGGCGATCCACAGTAATCCCCATTGTCCTGGTATATTTGAAAACTCTGGTTCCAAACGATCACCCTCAAAAATAACCTCATTCTCCAAAATATCACGATCATTACTTAATGACCCATTTATGCTGATTGAGGCACCGTCTGAGACGTAGATCCCTGAATTTTTATGAAAATGCAAACGACTACCTGCAGCGATATTTATGGTCTCACCTTCTTTTACCGCAGCAAAGCCATAAATGACATATGGTTTTTCATTGTTGAATTCCAACTCAGTTTCATCAAGATAAAAACCTTCTGCGTGTATTTCTTCACCATTTACATCTAAACCTAATAGAATTGTTTCCTTTGTTCCATCAGCTTGGGTTCTAGGGTATAAGAAAACAGCATCCTTGACCAAGGTTATCAAAGGGACTTCTTGCTGGTTTATTCCAGAGTCAAAAATAATAACGTCAGTATATAAAAATTTATTATCTATGCTGGCCGATTGGTCATAAGTGGTTTCAATGAAAATAAATAAACTGTCTTGGGCAAGAATGGGAATGTTTCTGAATTCTTTGCCGGCAACTCCATCAACATTTAACCTATACTTACTGTTTTGGCCTTGTTCTAGTCCAATAGTAGGTATTTCGATATCATCTCTATTAGGGTTGTAAACCTTTAAGGTATAAGTGCTGCTCCCGATATTAGTAAAAATTGTGTCAAGGAATACCGTATCCTTCGAAAACTCTAAATTGCCCACATTGGCAGCATATTCAAAATCTTTACGGCAAGAACTCCATAAAATAACTAGGAGCAAAACGGAGATGAAATATAAATACCGTTGCATTTTTTAGGGCATTGTTCTTTTACTTGCTAACGAAAACCTCCTTTATGGCCTCAGAAATACGTATGGGTTTTAAAGTAAGAGCATTAAGCAAGCACCATTCAGTATGTGAACGCACTAAAAGTTGATTTGTTTTATTATTATACATTTCAACACAACGAACAGAAATAGCACCTTTAGTAGCGGCGATATGTGTCTTGATTAAAATAGTATCACCTAAGACCGCTGAACTTGCATAATCTATATTGTGATTTTTAACGACCCAAAGAATTCCTGTTTTCATTTCTTTTGGTGCAACATTTTGCCAATGTTCTTTTGAAATGTCCTGTATCCATTGAACATATCGAACGTTGTTTACATGTTGTAAATCATCTAGGTCATCTTTGCAAACGAGTATTTTTTTTTCGAAGCGTTCCATTATTTTTTAATAATATTTACTTCGAACATCTTATCCCAATTCTTTCCTGTAACAAAAAAAGTCTTTCGTTCGGGGTGGTAGGCTACACCATTAAGTACGTCCAAATCTGCATGTTTAGTTACTTTTTCCTTTAACCCGCCAAAGTTGATTACTCCTTCTATTGCTCCACTTAATGCATCTATAATCATCATGCTAGGCTTTTGGTAGACATTTGCGTAAATTTTCCCATCAATATATTCCAATTCATTGGCCATATTGAACACCGATTTATTGGTTACGGTCTGAATAAAACCTTCTTCAGCCAAAGTGTCTGGATTCAAAAACCAAATTTTTTCTGTACCGTCGCTTTTAAATATTTTTTCACCATCATGACAAAGTCCCCAACCTTCTTTACTTTGACCATATTGGAAACTATCTATCTTTTTAAAATCCGTTAGGTCATAAATAAAACCAATACCATTTTGCCAGGTCAGTTGATATATTTTCCCGTTCATAATAGTGATTCCTTCCCCAAATTGGGTATTTTCCAAGTCTATTTGTGCTAGTACCTTGCCTGTGTTATAATCAACTTTGCGTAGAGAAGATCTACCTTTTTTTCCTGTGCTTTCATAGAGTATGCCGTCGTGAAACTCCAAACCTTGAGTATATGCTTTTATATCATGTGGATACTCATTGATAATTTCATAGGTATATAATGCCGGTGCAGTTGGTGCCAGAACTTTTATCTTCTTTGATATTTCAGCGGTAGTATCTTCATAACCGATGGTTGCCTTTAAAATTTTGTTTCCCAAAGTTGTTAGGTCCAATGCTATTTTGTTCCCGCTTAGTTGCAGTTCTTTACCATCTATAGTATAAATGATTTTATCGATTGATTTTTCCTTTTTGTTCTTTATGGCAATTCCGACTGATTGATTTTGCTTAAAGCTGGTTTTATTGCCTTCCAATTGAATTTCAAAAAGCGATGATGCAGATGTATTACCGCTTCCGCAGGCAACAAAAAATAGCAGAAAGAAGTTAAAGACTAATACTTTAAATGGATTCATGAATACTTTTGTTTGATGTTTTTAGGAAATATCTCCGTATTGATCTCTAAAAGAAATACTTACGAAAGCCAATAAAAAAGGCAAGTTAATTCATAAAAATTAGAATATAAAACGATTGAAAAAGTTTTAAAAGATTGTATATTTGCACTCGGCAAGTCCTACACGACCAGCTCCTGTAGAATCCCCCAGGGTGGGAACGCAGCAAGGGTATACGGTCGTAGCGGTGCGATGTAGGTAGCTTGCCGTTTTTTGTACCCCATAGTTTAGTACATTTTGTGAACAAGCCTGTCTTACCCGCTAATTTTTTCAGATAAATTATTTAGAGTGGTGCATCTCACTGGCCATAATAATTTGTTAATTTGCATCAATTATGGAGCAAAAAATAGTTCTTATTACGGGTGGTTCCTCTGGTATTGGAAGATCCATCGGAAATTTTTTGAAATCAAAAGGACACAAGGTCTACGGTACGACCAGAGATTTGAACAAATACCCGGATTTTTCTGATTTTGAGCTTCTGGAATTAAACGTAAGGGAAACCCATACTATTAAGACAGCAGTAAAGATTCTACTTGAGAAGGAAGGTAGGCTTGATGTTTTGATAAACAATGCAGGTGTTGGAATTACAGGCCCAATCGAAGAAATACCTCATGACGAGATTTTGAAAACCTTCGAGACCAATTTTCATGGCCCATTACATATGATAAAAGCCGTACTGCCACAAATGAGAGCGCAGGGTAGTGGTTTGATTATTAATATAACATCTATTGCTGGGTATATGGGTTTACCATATAGGGGTATTTATTCGGCAACTAAGGGGTCTTTGGAAATTACAACTGAAGCTATTCGAATGGAAACGAAAAATTTTGGGGTCCATCTTACTAATTTGGCACCTGGAGATTTCGCAACTAATATCGCCTCTGGCAGGTATCATGCGCCTGTGATAGAGGATTCCCCGTATAAGGTACCTTATGGTAATACTTTAAAGTTGATAGATGAGGATGTGTCTAGTGGTAGTGACCCAATTCAAGTTGCGCGGATGGTATATAGGATAATGAACACTAAAAAACCTAAGGTTCATTACAAGGTTGGTTCATTTATGCAAAAGTTCTCATTGACCCTTAAGAAAATATTGCCCGACAAAGTATATGAGAAGCTATTGTTAAACCATTATAAATTGTAATTTTACCCGGTTTCAAAATAGGTAAGGAACGAAAAAAATAGTAACCAAATAATATTCAAATTCATGAAATTTTTTATTGATACAGCCAATTTAGATCAAATTCGAGAAGCTCAAGAGCTTGGTGTTTTAGATGGTGTTACCACTAACCCTTCTTTAATGGCAAAAGAAGGTATAACAGGTAGAAACAATATACTAAAGCACTATGTTGATATATGCAATATTGTGGATGGTGATGTTTCTGCCGAAGTAATTGCTACCGAGTTTAAAGCAATGGTTAAAGAGGGAGAGGAATTGGCGGATCTTCATGAGCAGATAGTTGTAAAGGTTCCTATGATAAAAGACGGCGTGAAGGCTTTAAAATATTTTTCGGATAAAGGTATTAGAACCAATTGTACTTTGGTGTTTTCTGCAGGGCAAGCTTTATTAGCTGCAAAAGCAGGTGCCACTTATGTTTCCCCATTTATTGGAAGATTGGATGATATTTCGACTGATGGTCTTAATCTGATTGCTGAAATTCGCCATATATATGATAACTATGCCTTTGATACGCAAATATTGGCAGCTTCTGTTAGGCATACTATGCACGTAATCGACTGTGCTAAAATAGGTTCAGATGTTATGACAGGGCCACTTTCTTCAATTGAAGGTTTGTTAAAACACCCACTTACGGATAGCGGGCTGGAAAAGTTTTTGGCAGATTATAAAAAAGGAAACTAGTTAGATTTTTTGTAAAAATAATAGAAACCCGAAGGCATTTGTTTTCGGGTTTTTTATTTAAAAGACCTATACATATCGCCAAAAGCATTCACTATCATTTCGTTTTCGGTAATAATGCATTTATTCATTGGGTAAATGATTAAGGCACGAGTCAATTCTTCAAAATCTTCTGCCCTATATTGATTGGAGTCCTCAAAACCATGGACTTGGGCCAAACTCTTCCATTCATCACTTTTTGTCCGAACGTTTATACCAACAAAATTGTAATCAGGCCTTTTTTGTCTTAGCTCAATTACTCTATTTGACATGTCTTCTAAGTGTTTCTTATTTGCGCCGGACCAAAAGTAGAAAACGGTCTTATTGTCTTTTGCGATACGTTGTAAGGATACTTTTTCCCCATCGAAATTTGATACTTCTATATTCGGAATTCTCTTGTTGGGTTGAATACTTTTAATCCCCTCATAAAGACCATCAATCTCATCAATATGTCTGTTGTTTCCTGATAAAGCATGAAACACCTCAATAAAAATTTTATTATTCGCTTCGCTATCATGTACCTTCAACAAGTAATCAATGGCAACGTTTCTAAAAAGATTATCCTTTAACTCCTTTTCTTCAACAAGACTATCAATTAACTTTAATTTATGTTTGTTAAAGTGCAGGTGGTTTTTAGCCATCTTATCTTTAATATCACAACCGTGAGAACATGACATATAGGATAAATTTCCAAAATGATTGACCATATACTCATAATAGGGTCTTAGATAAGTAAGGTCTTTATTGTTATAGGTGAGTTCGTTACGATACGCATAAAATCCTTTGGATAGTTTAGGCACTTCCTTTTTTTTAGAAACTTTTTTGTGTCTAAAGGGATATCGTTCCTTGAAAATTGCATAATTATAAATGATGTTCGCCTCGGCGATTTGTAATTGTTTCTCAGATAGTTGAGATTCCAACTTCAATTCATTCAACAAATCAATCTTCATACGCTGTAACGAATCAATCCTTCTCGAAAAATCTTTTGAATTTAGGCTATAATAGTCATCAATCAGGGTTTTTTCCCCTTCGTTTGCTAAAAAGATTTCCATCATAAAATTGTTGATTTCCTCTCCTGTGCCTGAATATACAAGAGATTCATCAAAATCGACTGTATTTAATCTAATGAGAAGACTATCTCCTTTTTCCAAAAACACATATTGGTATTCTGGATCATGGTTAAAATGATACAGGCCATCTTCAATTGAATCAAACTTAAAGGAAAACATATTGTTTTCGTCAAGTGCTGAAGAGTCAATGACAACATCACCTTTAAAAAGAACTACATGTTTGCTGGAAGGGTTTACAATCTCACCACTGAAAAAAACGCTTGAAGAACTTTTTTTGCTCTCATTGCAACCGGCCAAAATGAAAAGAAATAGATAGAGTAATTTTTTATGCATATAAACATATCTACTATGTACCTAACAAAATTAAGCAACCCATATGCACTATCCTGTTAACTGCGAGTTAAAAAATAATCATTGACGTTAAGATATTCACCTAATTTAGAAGGAATGTTTCTTGGTTTAAGGGCATTAATTTGACTATTTTTGCACGGATTTAAAAAAAGGTAAAGATGTTATCAGTTTCTAATTTATCAGTACAATTTGGAAAACGAGTTTTGTTCGATGAGGTGAATGTTTCATTTACGCAAGGAAACTGCTATGGAGTTATAGGTGCGAATGGCGCTGGTAAGAGTACCTTTTTAAAGATTTTGGCTGGCCAGATTGATCCTACCTCTGGTCATGTACATTTAGAACCTACAAAGCGTATGTCCATCTTAGAGCAGAATCATAATGCTTACGATGAAAGTACTGCGTTGGAGACAGTTGTAATGGGCAACAAACCACTTTATTCCATAAAGAATGAAATCGATGCGTTATATGCGGATTATTCCGATGAAAACGCTGATAAAATTGGTGAGCTTCAGGTACAATTTGAAGAAATGAATGGTTGGAATGCTGATAGTGCTGCTGCAGCATTATTATCTAATTTGGGCATTCATGAAGAACTGCATTTTACCCAGATGGCTGACGTGGATTCTAAGCTAAAGGTTAGGGTTTTATTAGCTCAGGCCTTATTCGGTAATCCTGATGTTTTGATTATGGATGAACCTACCAATGATTTGGATTATGAGACTATAAGTTGGTTAGAGAGTTTTTTGGCAAACTATGAGAACACTGTTATAGTTGTTTCCCATGATAGGCACTTTCTAGATTCAGTTTGTACACATATTGCTGATATTGATTTTGGGAAAATGAATTTGTTTTCAGGAAATTATACATTTTGGTATGAAAGTAGCCAATTAGCAGCGCGTCAACGGGCTCAACAAAATAAAAAGGCCGAGGAAAAAGCTAAGGAGTTACAAGAGTTCATTATGCGTTTTAGTGCAAACGTTGCGAAAAGTAAACAAGCAACTTCCCGAAAAAAAATGCTTTCAAAGTTAAAGGTTGAAGATATTAAGCCGTCAAGTAGGAGATATCCTGCTTTGATATTTGAGCGCGAGCGTGAAGCTGGTGATCAAATCTTAAATATTGAAAGCCTTGCAGCCTCATCTGAAGATGGTGATCTTTTGTTCAAAAATGTAAATATTAATTTGGCAAAAGGGGATAAGGTTGCTATTCTTTCGAAAGATTCTAGAGCTACGAGTGCTTTTTATGAGATTTTGAACGGGAACAAGCAACCGGATGATGGAAAGTTTCAGTGGGGAATTACCACAAACCAATCTTACTTACCTGCAGATAATGACAGTTTTTTCAAGGCTAATATAAACCTTGTGGATTGGTTACGTCAATGGGCGAAGACCGAGGAAGAACGCGAAGAGGTTTATGTTCGAGGGTTTTTGGGAAAAATGCTTTTTAGTGGTGAGGAAGCCCTAAAGAAATGCACCGTGCTTTCTGGAGGTGAAAAAGTCCGCTGCATGTTGAGCAGAATGATGATGCTAAGGGCCAATGTTTTGATGTTGGATGAACCAACAAACCATTTGGATCTGGAAAGTATCACTGCATTCAATAATTCACTTAAGAATTTCAAGGGGACAATATTGTTTACAACGCATGATCATGAATTTGCCGAAACTGTGGCCGATCGTATCATAGAATTGACTCCTAAAGGCAACATTGACAGATATTTAACGTTTGATGAATATATGTCTGATAAGACTATAAAGGAACAACGTAATAAGATGTACGAGGTAATGGCATAGTTTTATCGCCCAAATTTTTACATCATGAAAACCTACAGCATCGTTTATGCCTTTTTGGCATTGGTGGTCATTGGTTGTAGTAAATCCAGTGATTCCGAGATTACTGAAAATAAGGAAGTTTTTTTTGACGCCGATTATGTTCTTCTTCAAAAAAGCAACGGTATTCTTTCTGCCCAATTACTTCAAACAAACGAGCAACAAGTGGATTTAAGCCATGCAGAAAGTTCATTTCAAAATGTTCCTCTGCCAACTATATATTTCACGAAAGAATCGATTTTCGCCTATTATACCAAGCTTACAAATTGCAGTGGTCAGGTAATGATACATGATTTCGAGGATGATATTTCAAGTAGTATTGATCTGTTTGACGATTTGATGGACTGCGACTTAACAGCCACATCCTTGGCCGTGGAGGGTGATAAGTTATATGTTTCATATCTGTTGGAAGAAACTTCAAAAATCGACAGGTACTATGTGCGGGTAATAGATTTATCAGCGCCCGAGGATAATAGTGTGGATGTCGAATTGGATAAAAAACCATTACAAATGGTATTTACAAATAATCGATTATTTGTACTGACTTTTGATTTAGATATTACCGATGAGAATGCACTTGCAGTGATAGATGGTGACACCGATTCCTTAATCCATGAAATTGACCTAGGTTATGACGTTGAACAGATATTTGCCGATACAAATTCAAATCTAATTATCTCCTATCTAGAGCTACATACGGTATTGAATAGTTCAACCATGAATGTTCAATATATTGGCTACGAAGAAGGTAAAGAACCTATGTTTTACCAGTCAAAATTAAATGATTTTGATAGCCAAGGTAGACTTTTCTATAAAAGACCAACAGATGGTGGGACATATGATAATATTCCAGCAATTTATGATTTTGCCAATAACCTATCTGTTTTGTACTATTATGAAAACTTTCTTACCGAATCCCAGTTGGAATTTGAATTCAAGATTGGCGATACATCTATGGTGAGTTATGACAACACCAATAGCATTATGCTTGTCGGATACCAAAAGATAGATGATGAAAACAAAGGGGGATTATTGAGGATACAACTAGATCCTGTTCCAGAGTTTTTGGACAATCTTGATTTAGACGCGGTTCCTATTCAAATCTTTTATCAGGATTAATTCAGGTAGATTACAGCCTTAGATTTTCTCAATTGTTAATATTATGTTAAAATAAAACTACCATATTAACTATTAGGGTTTTGAATAGGTTAATATTGTATATTGTCGATGATTCGATACAGTTTGTCGATTCGATATTATCAAGCCCTTAAGAGAACCTAAATGAAATGCTATGTCCCCCAGGTGACCTTGCTCACCCTTTTTTTCACTTTTTTCACTACGGCCCAAAATAATTTTTCAACCTTTGAGAATGATTTGTTGCCTTTAGAAAAAGTAGAAAAATCTATAACTACAACTACCAGAAACTCAGAGAATCACACTACTTTATTGGCGATAATGAAAGCTGCAGATTTGGCCGAAGTATTAAGTTATGACGGACCTTACACTGTTTTTGCTCCATCAAACATGGCTTTTGATAAGTCTTTGTCCTTTAAAACATCAGATTTATTTGATCCTGAAAACAAAAAAGATCTGCAAGCACTTTTGAGATACCATATCATTGCTGGAGAGTTTAGTGCTTCCAAGATTCTTCAAGCTATGTGCAGTGGAGAGGGCAAAGCGGTTTTTACTACAGTTCAAGGAGAAAATCTAACCGCCACAATGAGCGGAACGGATATTATACTGACAGATAGTTTTGGTAATTCTGCAAGAATAACTGCTGCTGATTCAAACCAATGTAACGGGGTTATCCATGAAATTGATAGCGTCATATTTCCAAAGAAAATAAGTTTCTTACCTTAATTGAGCTCCGAGATCTTTTTCGTATTTATTTTGAAGTTTAGACATTATTTTGTCTATCTGCTTATCAGTTAGGGTACTATTGTTGTCCTGCAATGTAAAACTAACAGCATACGATTTTTTGCCCTTAGGCAATTTATTTCCAGTATAGACGTCAAACAGATTCACTTTTTTGAGAAGATTGCGTTCTGTTTGAAAGGCAGCATCGTGTATTTCTTTAAAACTGATGGCATTGTCCAAAAGAAGTGCGAAATCCCGTTTTACCTCTGGGTATTTAGGAATAGATTTAAATATAATTTCTGATTTAGGAACCAGCTCTATTATATTATCCCAATTAAAATCAGCAAAAAGCACTTCTTGCTTTATGTCGAATTTTTTGGAAAGCGATTTATGGATAACCCCAAAATCAACGATTTTCTTTTTCTTGGAAACCAATGTTAATCCCTCAGAAAACAAGGTTGCTTCAATTGGTTTTGAGCTGAAATTCGAAATTCCCAATCTCCTCAGGATGCTTTCGACAACCGATTTAAAAAAGAAGAAATCTGTTTGTTTGGAAGGGGAGGCCCATCCTGTATTGTTACGGTTACCGGTTACCAAGAGGCTTAGATGTTTGTTTTCCACTCTTTTATCCTCAAATTGGTGGTATGTTTTACCAAATTCAAAGAACCTTAAGTTTTGGTTTTTACGATTGATGTTATAGGAAATGGTTTCCAATCCATTCAAAAGCATACTTTGTCTCATTGCTGATAAATCGGTGCTTAAAGGATTAAGCATTACAACGGACTGCTCAACTTTCAAATCATTAATCAACTCTACATAACTTGGTGAAGTGAGACTATTGGTCATTATCTCATAAAAACCACGGGCGGCCAAGAAATCACCTGTTCTATCTTGCAGTTTATAGTCTTCGTATTTTGAAATAGGGGAGATGGAGGCATTTAATTTATCCTTAAACGCAATATTATTATAGCCATATACCCTTAAAATCTCCTCAATAACATCAACCTCACGTTGAACATCAACTCGGTATGAAGGAATAACAAGACCCATGCCTGTTTCTGTCACATTCTTAACTTTGATTTCTAGAGATGCCAGAATGGATTTAATGGTATCACGAGGAATTTCCTGACCTATAAGTTTAAATATCTTATCAAAAGTTAAGAAAACCTCATAGTCACTTTTCTTTTTAGGGTAAAGATCCACAATGTCAGAAGTTATATCTCCACCTGCAATCTCCTTGATGAGTAGTGCGGCCCTTTTTAGACTGTACTCTACGTTCTCTATGTCAATACCTCTTTCAAATCTAAAGGATGCATCAGTATTCAGTCCATGTCGCTTTGCAGTTTTCCGAATAGAAATAGGATCAAAATACGCGCTTTCCAAGAAAATGGATCTTGTATTCTCTGTAACACCTGTATTAATGCCACCAAAAACTCCAGCGATGCACATAGGTTTTTCTGAGTCACATATCATAAGGTCTTCGTCATGAAGTTCTCTTTCAACCCCGTCCAAGGTCATGAATTTTGTTCCCTTGGGAAGTGTCTTTACAATAACCTTTTTACCTAATATTCTATCAGCATCAAAAGCGTGTAATGGCTGACCCATTTCATGCAAAACGTAATTTGTGGCATCAACGATATTGTTTATAGGGGTTAGACCTATTGCTTTTAACCTATCTCTCAACCAATTTGGTGACTGTTGAACAATTAAATTGCTGATGGTCACACCACAATACCTTGGTGCCAAATCGTTATTTTCTACAGAGACATCAAGCTTTAAAGATCTATCGGTAATATGAAAATGACTTGTGGATGGAGTTATAAGCTCAATTTCAATCTCTTTTTGCTTAAGACCTGCTTTTAAATCTCTGGCCACTCCGTAATGGCTCATGGCATCAGCCCTATTGGGAGTTAACCCAATTTCAAAAACTTCATCATTTTCCAACTCAAAAACTTCAGCACAAGGTGTCCCAGGTTCAAGTATTTCGCTGAGGATCATTATACCATCATGACCTTCACCAAGCCCCAACTCATCTTCAGCACAAATCATCCCATGACTTTCTTCCCCACGAATTTTACCTTTCTTAATAGTCCAGGATTCACCCTCTTTGGAATAAAGCGTAGTTCCTATTGTAGCCACAGGCACTTTTTGTCCTTTGTCGACATTGGGTGCGCCACACACAATTTGAACAGGATTTTCTAGCCCTATATCTACCGTGGTTAACTTTAAACGATCAGCATTTGGGTGCTTATCACAGGTTAGCACATGACCCACAACAATACCTTTAAGCCCTCCTTTTACAGATTCATAGGTTGTTACACCTTCTACTTCCAAACCTAAATCGGTTAAAAGTTCAGATGTGCGTTTTGAGTCCCAATCAGTATTCAGGAATTGTTTTAACCAGTTGTAAGAAATGTTCATCGACAGTATTTAAAGCTGGTAAAGATAAAACAATGAAGTAAGACATTCAATACTGTTCTAATTGAATTGTTTTAATTTTTTCATGTAAGTTTTTATGCGTTACTTCGATAGTAGATTAAAAAAGTGATTTATGTTGAAATATGGATTATTAGGAGCGATATTATTCCTGTTCTTTTCTTGCGGGAAACCTAAGGATGTTACGCTTAAAGAAGGTATTTGGTTAGCTGAACTCGCTGTTCAAGACAATGAGGTTCTTCCTTTTAATTTTGAATTAAAGAAGAGTGATGAGGGGCATATGTTTGCCGAGGTTTTTAATGCGGAAGAGGTTATTAAGGTTGAGGAAATAACAATAAATAATGACTCAATAGTAATCAGAACCCCGGTTTTTGAAGGCTATATCGCTGGAAAATTCACAGAAACCACAATTACAGGTGACTTTATAAAGGAAAGTTTGGATCGCGTTGTGCCTTTCAAGGCCACTTATGGAGAAAAAGAACGATTTACAACGAAGCAAGAACCGAAAGCTAATATTTCAGGAATTTGGGAAACGGAGTTCAGTGCCAACACCGAAGATAGCTATGCTGCAAAGGGAATTTTCATGCAAACAGGAAGTAAAGTCACAGGGACCTTTAGAACCAATACAGGTGATTATCGGTACTTAGACGGGGTTATTGATGGGGATACCATGAGAATCTCGGCTTTTGATGGTGCCCACGCATTTTTATTCAAAGCGAAAGTGACTGATAGCAGTCTGGTTGGAACATTTTATTCAGGGAATCATTTTCAAGAACCGTTTGTTGCAAAACGTAATGAGGGCTTTGAGCTCCCAAGTTCTGATTCCTTAACTTTTTTAAAGCCAGGATTCGATAAATTTACATTTTCCTTTTCCGATTCTTCGGGTTCTGTAGTTTCTTTGAATGACAATCGATTTAAGAATAAGGTGGTAATTGTGCAGGTTATGGGTACTTGGTGTCCCAATTGCTTAGATGAAACCAAATTTTTAGTGAATTATTTAGAGAAGTCCAATAGTACAAATGTTGAAGTGGTTGCCTTGGCTTTTGAATATGCGAAAACCAAAGAAAAAGCCTTCAAAAGTATTAATAGGTTAAAAGCGGCTATTGGAGTTAAGTATCCAATTCTATTGGCACAATATGGCACATCGAATAAAAGTAAGGCACAAGAAAAATTGCCCATGCTCAACCACGTGCTTTCATATCCTACGACCATTTTTATTGATAAAAAAGGCGATGTCAGAAAAATTCATACAGGATTTAATGGTCCTGCAACTGGCGAGAAATATGAAACATTTAGTAAAGAGTTTGATGATTTGGTGCGGGAAATGTCCGAAGAATAGCTCTGTTATTAAATAATAGTTGATTTTCCCAAATCAATATTTTCATCATTGATGTTTAGATTATTGTCAACATCGACAATGTTCGCTGCAATAAAGTCCCCAACGCTTTCAGTACCATATTTCGTGCCTCCCATGACATCTATCGTTACAATTTTTTTTCTGAAAGATTTATGCACTGCCGCAACTACAGAGTTGAACTCATCTGTTAGTCCAAAGTGATTGAGGAGTAGGGCGGCGCTCAATATTGCAGCAACCGGGTTAGCAATGTCTTTGTCTTTGGCCTGAGGATAGGATCCATGTATGGGTTCGAACATGGCATTTTCGGTGCCTATTGATGCTGACGGGAGAAGTCCCGAAGACCCAATGAGTACATTACATTGGGCAGAAAGAATGTCACCGAACATATTGCTGGCAAGAATTACGTCAAATTGACTCGGGTTGAGTGACATTAACATAGACGCATTATCAATATACATACAAGTAAGCTCAACTTCAGGGTAACTCTCAGCAATATTACCGACTACTTTTCTCCAAAGTCTTGAAGTCTCAAGTACGTGGGCCTTGTCTACCAAGGTTAGTTTTCTTTTTCTTTTTTTGGCTGCTTTAAAAGCCATATGGGCAACCCTGCTTATTTCTTCCTCAGTATACTTACAAACATCCATGGCTTCGGAGCCATCAGGACTTAAGCTTTTTTCGCCAAAATAAATACCGCTTGTGAGTTCGCGATAGATAACAAGATCTGTTCCGGCGATAACCTCTTTTTTTAAAGGCGAATTGTTTATCAATGCCGGGAAGACCTTTATGGGTCTAATATTGGTAAAAAGGTCAAGCTCTTTTCTTAAATATAAAAGTCCGTCTTCTGGGCGTACCTTGGCATTTGGATTATTATCGTACTCAGGAGTACCAATGGCACCAAAAAGGACGGCATCTGACTCTTTGCACAATTTTAGTGTTTCCTTGGGAATAGGGTCCCCAACCTTGTCCATAGCAGCGGCACCAATCAGTCCTTCGGTAAATGTGAAATCATGGCCAAAATTTTCTTCAACAGCTTGTAGACATTTTACGGCCTGGGCCATTACTTCTGGCCCTATACCATCTCCCCCTAAAAGAGCAATATTTAACTGCATTTATGATATGCTTTCGATGTTGATTTTGCTGACATCAATAATTTCATGAATATCATCATCCATTACTTCCTTTTTTCTATCAGCGTATTTAAGAAATTCCTGATAAACGGTATCCAATTGCACCTTTGTAAGCTCATAACCAACTTTTTTTGCTCGATAGGCAAGAGCTGCTCTACCGCTTCTTGCAGTAAGCACGATTGAGGATTCATTGACCCCAACATCGGCTGGATCTATTATCTCATAGGTTTCCCTGTTTTTAATAACCCCATCTTGATGTATTCCAGAGCTATGCGCAAAAGCATTGGCCCCAACAATTGCTTTATTTGGCTGTACCATCATCCCCATTTTTTCAGAGACCATTTGGCTAGTATCATAAAGTAATTTGCTATTGATGTTTGTGTCTAATTCTAAGTACGGATGCTGTCTTAAAATCATTACCACTTCTTCCAAAGAAGTGTTGCCCGCTCGCTCACCTAAACCATTAATTGTGCATTCAATTTGTCTAGCACCGTTGACAACCCCGGCTATGGAATTGGCAGTTGCCAAGCCAAGATCATTATGGCAATGACAGGAAAGCACGGCCTTATGAATGCCTGTGACATTTTCTTTCAGATATTTCATTTTGGCGCCATATTCTTCGGGTAAACAATATCCTGTCGTATCGGGAATATTTAAGACCGTAGCCCCAGCTTTAATGACCGCTTCACAGACTCTCGCCAAAAACTCATTTTCAGTTCTACCGGCATCCTCTGCATAAAATTCTACATCCTCCACAAATGTCTTTGCATAACTAACGGCACTAACAGCTCGTTCAATAATGGCATCTCTATCTGAATTGAATTTATGTTTTATGTGAGAATCTGAGGTTCCAATTCCCGTGTGAATCCTTGGGGTTTTGGCAGGTTTTAGAGCTTCAGCTGCTACCTCAATATCTTTTTTTACCGCTCTAGTCAAACCACATACTGTTGCGTTTTTTACAATTTTGGCAATTTCGCTGACCGCTTTGAAATCACCGGGACTCGAAATTGGAAAGCCCGCTTCAATAATATCCACACCAAGCTCATCAAGACGTTGGGCAATGACCAATTTCTGGTCTTTATCCAATTTGCATCCGGGTACCTGCTCACCATCTCTAAGTGTAGTGTCAAATATTTGTACTATATCTTTACTCATTATATTTACGTAGTTTTAACTAGTCATTACGAATATATGACCAATAGGGGAATTGACCTAAATTTTGAGATTACATTTACAACGTTAAGTTACTTTTTGGTCAATACAAAGTATTAGAAAACAACGACTTAAACTATATTTATTACGATGACAAATGCGCATAAAGATGCATTGTTTGTTCTGGTGAAATCACTTTCAAAATCTGAAAAACGGCAATTTAAACTTTATGTTGGCCGGTTGGGAGTGAATACTGACGCAAAATTCTTGGCCTTATTTAATCTTCTGGATAAGATAAAAAGATATGATGAGAAAGTCATCATGGAAAGTGGTATTGTAAAAAAATCACAATTATCGAATCTTAAAGCCCATCTCTACAAACAGATTTTGGTAAGTCTTAGATTAAATCCTGTTAATCAAAATATCAGGGTTCAGTTAAGAGAACAGCTGGATTTTGCTACGATTCTATATCAAAAAGGGCTTTATAAGCAGAGTTTGAAGATATTGGACAAGGCCAAGTATACGGCAATTGACAATGAAGAAAAGAACGTCGCCTATGAAATAGTTGAGTTAGAGAAAATTATTGAAACACAATACATAACTCGGAGTATTCCAGATAGGGCCGATGAATTGGCTATTCAAGCCAAGAAATTATCCGAGCAAAATGTTATGACCAGTAAGCTTTCTAATTTGTCGTTGCAGTTATATGGTCTTATGTTAAAAGTGGGGTATGTTCGAAACGATGAGGACTATAAAAATGTTGAAACTTATTTTAATAAACAACTTCCAAAATACCGAATGGAAGACCTTGGCTTTAGAGAGAAATTATGGCTTTACAAAGCACATTTATGGTATAGTTTTTTAATTCAAGATTTTCTTTCTTGTTATAAATATGCCAAAAAATGGGTAGATCTATTTTATAAGAATGAGCAAATGATAAAGTTGAACCCTGTTTTTTTTCTTAAGGGAAATCATTATTTGCTAGAATCTTTATTTTATGTTAAATACAGCACTCAATTTAAAGATACACTTCAGCGACTGGAAGCTATGGTGGAGGCCAAAAGTTTTCCAAAAAATGATAATATTAGCTCATTAGCTTTCTTGTATATAAATGCCAATAAATTAAACCAACATTTTCTTGAGGGCACTTTTGACAAAGGGTTATACTTGGTGAAGATCATTGAATACGGAATCGTTAAACACAAAGACCGTTTAGATGCTCATCATATTATGGTTCTATATTATAAGATAGCCAGTCTCTATTTTGGGAATGGTGACAACAAAAACTGTATACTTTACTTAAAGAAAATCATTGAGAATAAGAATTTAAAAATGAGGGAAGACCTCATGTGCTTTGCCAGGGTTTTGAGTTTGGTAGCCCATTATGAAGCGGGGATGGATTATCATTTAGAACTTCAATTAAAAAGTACGTACAAGTTTTTAATGAAAATGAACGACTTACATGCCGTACAAAAAGAAATGATCAAGTTCTTGCGAAACCTTGGTAATATTTACCCAAATGAACTTCGTAATGAATTTAAAAAGCTCTACAATGAACTTAAAAAGTATGAGAACCATCCTTATGAAAAGCGAGCGTTCCTTTATTTGGATATTCTTTCTTGGTTAGAAAGTCATTTAGAAGGTAAACCGGTAGCCCAGATAATAAGGGAGAAATCCAAAAAACTCACACGCTAAAACTTAGTTTGAAAGCTAAAAACCCACATCTTTCCCATTTGTTGGAAATAAACTTGGCCATGCTGTTTATCAGTACATCTGGCGCATTAGGTAGATATGTTGAACTGCCGGTTCCCGTAACCATAGCAACAAGGGGTGTTTTGGCGTTTTTTCTACTCTTTTTTTATTGCAAAATAAAGGGGATTTCTTTAAGGGTCAGGGCGCAGGATTTCACCTTGGTTTTTATTAGTGGTATCCTCATGGGGCTTCATTGGTTAAGCTATTTTTATTCATTGCAGATGTCCAACGTGGCGATAGGAATGTTGTCTTTGTTTACATATCCGGTAATTACTGCGTTTTTGGAACCGCTATTGCTAAAAACGAAATTCCAAAGAGTACATTTATTGTTGGGTGGATTGGTATTATTGGGCATCTATTTTCTTGTTCCTGATTTTAATTTGGAAAATTCATCAACCATTGCAATTGGTATGGGAATATTATCTGCATTATTTTATGCTTTACGAAACTTGATTCTAAAGACGAAGGTCAAAAATTACCATGGTTCAATGCTAATGGTTTACCAAACCGGTATAATTGGACTGTTTTTATTTCCTTTTTTATTTTCTGTGGAAACAAGTGAACTATATGGGCAGTGGGAGGGTATAGTTGCCTTAGCCGTAATGACAACAGCAATTGGGCATACATTGTTTTTAATGACGTTTAAACACTTTTCTATAACCTCAGTTAGCATCATTAGTAGTATACAGCCCGTTTATGGGATAATCATAGGAGCATTATTCCTATCCGAAATACCCGCACTAACCACTCTTTTTGGTGGTGCACTTATATTAAGTTCTGTGATAATTGAGAGCGTTAGGTCATCAAAATGACCTTAGAGTATAAGTTTGTGCTCTATTCTTTTATACCTGGGGTACCAGTACTAAATTGCTGAATGAGCCCTTCTCCCAACTTGCCAAATTCATCATTTTTTGCCATTTCCCTTACCTTAACAGGGTCAAAATCGCCATTGAAATATAGAAATGAACCGTTGATATTATTATTGTTGTAAATCAATATTTCTTTAACACTGTTCCGTTTTTCCCTTATTGAGACCACGTTGCGTTTTAACTCTTCATTTTTGCGAAAAACTTCAATAAATGAAGTGCCGGTAATACCGTTCATTTGACTGTTCAAAAATCTTGTCCTTGCAGGGGTTGCGCTTGGAAACTGCATATATCGTAGATCACGAGTGTTACCTACTAGGGCTTTCATTTCTGGGGAAATTCCACTTATCAATGAAAGCATGAACTGTGGTACCCTAACCGCTGTTACATGGTCATCGTTTTTATGTGCATTATAAAAAGTGTCAATAGAGTTGTAACTTCCACAGGAAGTCAAAAGAATCAAGCTCAAAAATAAAAGTGTTCTCTTAATCATGGTGTAGTGTTTAGAAATTAAATGTAACAAAAAAACATCAACAAGCATTCCAAACTGGGTCATTTGGTGTCGGGGCTACTATTTCTAATGGCTCTTTTTTTACTGGATGTATGAACGACAACTTTCTGGCATGTAAATGAATACTTCCGCCTTTGTTACTTCTATCAAAACCATATTTAAGGTCACCTTTGATAGGACTTCCAATGGCAGTCAATTGAGCTCGAATCTGATGGTGTCTTCCAGTTTTTAAATCAATTTCCAACAAAAAATATGAATTCAACTTTTTACGAATCTTATATTCCAATATCGCCTTTTTACTGTCTGGTACTTCTTTCTTATTGGCGTAAGACTTGTTTTGCCTAGTATTTCGTTTAAGCCAGTGGACTAATTGATCTGCTTGTGAGGGCGGTTGGTTTTTCACTATTGCCCAATAGGTCTTTTTAGCCTCTTTTTCTGCAAATAATTTATTCAATCTAGGTAAAGCCTTTGATGATTTTGCGAAGACGACAATTCCTGAAGTGGGTCTGTCTAATCTATGTGGCACACCTAAATATACATTCCCTGGCTTGTTGTATTTTTCCTTGATATACTGTTTAACTATATCGCTTAAGGGGTTGTCGCCGGTTTTATCACCTTGAACAATATCCCCAGGTCGTTTATTAATGGCAATGAGGTGGTTATCCTCGTATAGGATTTGAAGATTTTTTGGGTTAGAGCGTATTTTTGACATACTTAAATTGATAAATTTCTATAACGAAATACCAAAAAAAGCAGCAACAGAACACCAACGGTCACAGAAACGTCTGCCATATTGAAAATGCCGGTTCGAAAAACTCCCCATTTTATTTGAAAAAAATCGGTCACAGAACCATAGGCTATTCGGTCAATTAGATTGCCTATACCACCCCCAATTACAAAAGTGAACGCCAGTACCATCCATCGATTGAGATTCGATTTTTGAAGCATCCTAGCCAATAAAACAAGAAGTACGATCAAAGGCAATCCTTGTAGAAAAATCATTTTAAGAATAGGGGATAAATCTGAACCAAAACCAAGCATTGCGCCTGTGTTTTCCACATTGGTTAAAATAAAATTATCGTTGACCAACTGAACATACTGCATGGGTTCAATATTTTTACGTACCAAATCTTTGGATATTTGATCACATCCAATATTCAAGAGTATAAATGACAGTATGCCAATTCTTTTTAACATATTTTAAATAAGAGAATTAGTATTGCTCCTCATCGTTAGGGAAGTCCCTACTTTTAACATCGGTTACATATTGCGAAATGGCGTTTCCCATATCCTCATATAAATTCATATATCTTCTTAAAAAACGTGGATTAAATTCATGGGTCATCCCTAAAAGATCATGTATGACCAAGACTTGTCCATCTGCATGTTTGCCACCTCCAATTCCTATAGTTGGGATAGAAATACTTTCAGACACTATTTTGGTCAGTTCAGCCGGAATTTTTTCTAAAACGATTGCAAAGCAACCCAAACGCTCCAACAACTTCGCATCAGCAATTAGTTTTTTAGCTTCTTCTTCTTCCTTTGCCCGGACGGAGTATGTGCCAAATTTGTAAATCGCCTGTGGGGTTAAGCCTAAATGTCCCATTACCGGAATACCAGCATTTAAAATTCTTTTAACGGATTCTTTGATTTCTTCTCCTCCTTCAACCTTAACGGCATGAGCACCACTTTCTTTCATAATTCTAATGGCAGAACGTAAAGCCTCCTTTGGGTCACTCTGGTAGCTTCCAAAAGGGATGTCTACAACAACAAGAGCTCTATCAATTGCCCTAATTACTGAGGAAGCGTGATAAATCATCTGATCCAAGGTGATGGGTAAAGTGGTTTCATGACCCGCCATTACATTACTGGCAGAATCGCCAACTAAAATCACATCTACTTTTGCCGCATCTACAATTTTTGCCATTGAATAATCATAGGCCGTGAGCATTGAGATTTTCTCACCGTTCTTCTTCATATCAACGAGTGATTTTACGGTAACTCTTTTATATTCTTTTTTAGCTGTGGACATTTGCGGTTTTTTATAAGCGATAAATGTAATGATTTTACCCGATTGTTGCAGTCATCAAATATTGGTTTTAAAACCGAACTTGTGCAAATAGATCATTACTTTTTTTATTTTTGAGGAAACAACATGAGGATGAAAAGACTACTATTTATGGCATTACTGTTTGGTGGTGTTACCATTTCTGCACAAGAACCTGAAGAATTAAAAGTGCAAAGCACTATTGAGGCCTTTTTCGACGGGTTTCACAAACAAGATTCGATGTTGATAAAACAAACAGTTTCAGACGGAATTATCGCTCAGACAATTGGTCGAAAAAAAGATGGTTCAACAGCAATGAGAACTGAGGATTTTGGTAGATTTTTGAAATCAATTGTAAGCATTCCTGATTCTGTGAATTTTAAGGAAAAGTTGCTTTCTTTCAATATTCAAGTTGATGGGGCGATGGCAAATGCATGGACACCGTATGAATTTTGGTATAATGATGCCTTTAGCCATTGTGGCGTAAATTCTTTTCAACTTTTCAAAGATGGTGAAGATTGGAAAATCATTTATTTGATAGACACACGTCGAAAAAAAGGTTGTAAATAATAGTTAGAATATTTTTTAAATTAAAAAACACTTACGAAATATGAACTTCAGATCATTAAAGGGCTTACCGCTAATAGTTTTAGCTACAGTTTCACTTCAAATAAATGCACAAAATTCCGAATCACTGGAAGGGCGATGGAATTTAACCTTGTCCTATGACGGTAAAGAAGTACCATCTTGGTTAGAGGTGGGCCATTCTGGTTTAAGTACACTTGTTGGTCGGTTTGTATTTCTTAATGGCAGTGCAAGACCAATTTCCGAAATACAATTGGAAAATGGGGAGTTTTCCTTCGAAATACCTCCACAATGGGAGGAAGGGAATGACCTTAAGTTTAAAGGAAAACTAACCGATGGTAAACTAAACGGCACCTTGCTTTACACCGATGGTAAAAGCTATAACTGGGTGGGTACAAGATCACCAAAATTGACATATAACGCTAATCCTGTTTGGGGAGAATCGAAGGCGCTTTTCAATGGAAAGAATCTTGATGGCTGGCAAGCGATGGGTGTAAACCAATGGATGGTAAAAGATGGAATATTGACCAGTGAGAAATCAGGAGCTAATTTGGTATCGAGCGAAAAATTCAATGATTTTAAGCTGCACATAGTATTTAGATACCCAGAAGGCAGTAACAGTGGTGTTTACTTAAGAGGTAGGTATGAAGTACAAATCGCCGATAATATTGGATTGGAACCTTCAAGCATATTGTTCGGCGGTATTTATGGATTTTTGACACCCAATGAAATGGTTGCAAAGCCAGCAGGGGAGTGGCAAGAGTATGATATTACTCTGATTGGCAGACGTGTGACCATTATTGCCAATGGAAAGGAAATAATAACGAATCAGAATATTCCTGGTATGACGGGAGGTGCATTGGATAACAAAGAGGCCGAAGCGGGCCCCTTTTTGATACAAGGGGATCATGGTCCTGTGGAATTCAGGACTATTGAGGTTACCCCAATAATGAATTAAGTAGTTAATTGACTTGAAAAGTAAATTCCTAATCGTTTATAATGGTTGGGAATTTTTTTAAGAACCCTGATACAAATGCTCACAGGTAGGGCATATGGAAAGACTGTAGTTTGCAGGTAACTTTTCTACCCAATCGGGTACCCAATCCCAGATTTCTGGCTGATCAGCTCTTTGAGTATGTCTACAGTTGCTGCATTGAACAATATGTCCGTTTGATTGAAAATATCTTTCTTCAATAATATGGAATGTTTCATAATTCATGTTGCTCATGGGTAGTTTATACACTTCTGAATGTATAATCAATATACCAGACTTGTTATCAAGCGGGTATACACTTTGATGTAGAAGCCTGTGTTTTGTTTTTTCTATATTCTCATACTGGTGATGCCATATTTCGCCAGAGCTTATTACTTTTTTGTAGTTTTTCCTAAAATACAATTTAAGACGAATGCCTTTAAATAACCTTAATGCAGAAGTGCCTAAAACTTTTTCGTCGGAAATAAGTTTTACATGTCCGTTATTCTCAGCAAACCTGCACCAGTCATGGTTAACGTAAATAAATTTTAATTTATTTGAGAGTGCGCAAATGGAAAACCTGCTTTTTTCCAATACATTAAAATCGAACCCTCCAAGATTATCCAAAAATTCTGTGGTGTATCTTTTCATTATGATTTGTAGGAAATACGATAATTTTCGACTAACGTTTATTATTATTTGAGTAATGAAAAGAGTGTAAAAGTAATTTGGTGTAGAGGTGCAAAATATGACAATAGTCAGTATTGAAGAATAATGGATGAAATAGTAAGACTGCAAATTAACTCTTAAAATTGTATAGAATTCCTACATTGTTTTGACCTCGAACAAAGTATCTAAAACAAATAGTGGTTTAAAGGAATATTCCTTTAAACCACTTTATTAAAAAAATGAACTTTATTCTTATTCTTCTATCAAAATACCCATTTTTCCCATTTGATAATCACGCATCGCCTCAAGTATTTCTGTTTCAGAATTCATGACGAAAGGCCCGTGTTGTACTATTTTCTCATTCAAGGGTTTTCCGGATAAAACAAGAAATTCGGCCTTCCCATTTGTTGAGACTTCAATTTGGTCACCACCGTCCTCGAAAATAACCAAATTCTCTTTTTCCACAAGTCCGTATCCATTGATTCTCAGATTTCCCTTTATGGTATAGATCATAGTATTGAACCCCTTGGTAATGTTAAAGGTCTGGGTGTCTTTTCCAATACCATTACTCCAAAGCATCAATAACTCACTTTCAGTTTTGATTTTCCCTTTCAATGAACCATAATTACCAGTAATTACTTTTGTGGTCATATTTTTATTTTCAGAATAAAAGACAGGGATTTCATTCTCAGGCACGTATTGATAACTTGGCTCGATCATTTTTCTATCAGCAGGGGAATTTACCCAAAGTTGAATCATTTCATTGGATCCATTTCTATCCATCAAATCCTGTGATGGTCTTTCGCTATGCACAATGCCTGATCCAGCATGCATCCATTGTACTTCTCCTTTCTTGGCAATTTGATTGTTACCACGACTATCTCGGTGATGTATCTCACCTTCGATGATAAATGTCACAGGGGTGAAACCTCTATGAGGGTGTGCACCAACTCCTTGATGAATTGCTTTCCCATCTTTTCTATATTTCAAAGTACCATGATGCAACAGTAGAAAAGGATCAACCTGTTGCACATTATTAGTCGGTAGGGCTTGTTTTAACGGAATTCCACCCATATCTATATTAAAGGCGGGAATCAATGTCTTAACCTTTTTCAACATGATGTTATTTTTTAAATTGCTTCCTGAAACATTTGAATCTTTTGACCTAAGGTTTCATTTAAATCTTTATTTTTTAGTCCTTCTTTTGAATAATTATCGTAAAAATCGGGTAGTGAAAAATCGGCAATGACATTACCTCCAAAAAAAGGAAATGCTGCTTTTGCTGTATTTAAAACCGTGACACCACCTCTGCCTCCTGGAGAAGTGGCCATTAAGAACATTGGTTTATCTTTCCAAACCTTTTGATTTATTCGTGATAACCAATCAATGGTATTTTTAAAAGCTGCAGTATAGGAGCCATTGTGCTCGGCCATGGAGATTACAATACCGTCCGCTTCTTCAATCAGGCTATTTAGCTGCTTAGCATTATCTGGAATCCCCTTTTCGTTTTCTAGGTCGATTCCATAAAGAGGCAATTCATAGTCATTTAAATCGGCCACTATAGTCTCTGAATTTGTTATTTGATTGGCAGTATATTGTGCTAGTTCTTTGTTGATGGATTTCTTACTGTTGCTACCACCAAGGGCTATTATTTTTTTCATCTGTTTTTTGTTTGCTGAGAAGCTTTTTCCGTGAATCGAAATCCCATTCTCTTTTTATGATACAAATATCAGTCGTAAATAATAGCTATGCATTAACCTAGATTAAGAAATGAAATTGTTCTAGTTAGACTTTGCCCTTTTACCTTTAACCTTACTCAAGGCTTCTGGCGTAATTCCCAAATAAGAAGCAATCATTCGTTGGGGCACGCGCTGCATAATTTGCGGGTATGTAGATTTAAAATGCTCATAGCGTTCAATGGCAGTTGCACTCATTAGCATAATCACCCTTTCCTGCAAAACCGAAATTCGCTTGATCATTGCTGCTGTGCGCTGTTTATCACTGGTAAGTGTTTCCGGAATGTACTCTTCCTCGAATAGCTTTTTGTTTATAATTTCGATTTCAGAATCTTCCAATACATCAATAAAAAGCTGACAAGGAGAACTAAAGTCGGCTCCATCTGCAATTATCCAGTCTTCTGGTGCGAACATGAAAATATGCTCTTTTCCCTTATCATCAATCATATAGCTACGTAGTAAACCTTTTTTTACGTAGTAAATTCTGGAAATCCTATCGCCATTGCGTTGTAGAATCTCTCCCTTCTTGAATGTTTTGACAGAGATTTTAGCCTTGAGTGCCTCAATTTCTCTGGATGGATTTAAATCTTGGTTTAATATGTCTAGAAAGGAACTCAAAATACTAATGCGTTGTTGTTATTCTTTTTTCAAATCTAACCTTTCTAATTCCAATTTCAGTCATCCATTCATCAATCAACGCAAAACCATTTTTTTCGTATAAGGCTATTGCTGGAGGATTCTCGGCTCCCGTTTCGACCGTAAAAAGAATCGTATTAAATGTGTTAAAAGTGAAATCCAATAGTTTTTGACCTATTCCTTGTCGAAAAAAATTGGGATCTACCACGAGGCTTTGAATATGGGTTGATTCGCAATCAGCTTTAATTTCAATAACCGCGGCCAAGAATTTATCTGCTATAAAACCATAAAACCCATTATCACAATCTATAAACTCGGCAACTGTTCTTTTAAGAGGGGGAAACTCTTTCGCTTTTAATAATTTTGCCTCTACAGCATAAGAAATTTGAAAAACATCCCGTATTCGGCTTGCAACCCCAGAATCTTTGTTGTTCAATTTTTCAATCATTCCCGGTTAATTCTATACATGTTGATCAATAAGAATAACATTGCCATCGGGATCCATAAACATGAAACTGGCAGGGCCATTTGTGCTTTCATCAACTTCGCCCATTAAGTCTATGCCATTTTGTTTTAGACTTTTCTGAATATCCCGCACATCGGTAAATGAATCCAATTTATTGGCATTATGGTCCCAACCGGGATTAAAGGTTAGAATATTATTTTCGAACATACCCTGGAAAAGGCCAATATTGGTACTCCCATTTTGCATGATTAAATAATTGGATTCCATTTGACCTGCAAAAACCGAAAATCCCAAATTCTCATAAAACTGTTTAGAAGCCTCAAGGTCTTTGACACTAAGGCTTACTGAAAATGCTCCTAATTTCATATGACTTTTATTTAATAAGTCATAATTTAAGGAATCAAATTCAATTTTCACCTTTGGAGGTCAACCATTGACTAATTGTACTAAATTCATACGGCCTTTGATGCCTATTTTAGTGTATATTCTATGTGTATGGTCCTTTACCGTCTGTAGGCTAATAAAAAGCTCATCGGCGATTTGCTGATTGGTTTTACCTTTACAGATTTGTTCTACAATCTCCCTTTCGCGCTTGGTAATTCCATACTTTTCAAATATCAAGGTTTTCTTCTCCTCAACGGGGTTTACAGCAGAGATGGGCGTGAATATCAAATCTGAATTTTGGCGGAGATAGAGTAGGGGGATTAAGTTTGAAAGGAAATAGAATAAAATCAATGCAGCAAGAAGCCAACTGTTCATGAAAAGGAAAGGAACTACAACAACTCTAATACAGAAACCCAATAGCATAAAGAATACAAATTGCTTTACAGTTTTATCATGAGGTCTGTTCTGCTTTTTGGAATGACGAATAACGGTTCCTATAAAAATGACCATATACAGCAATTCTATGAGCATGATTATTCCAATTAGCGTATACGCCAATTGTATTCCCAAAAACCAGGTTGAATTACCTAACAAAGAATATAAACCCCATACTATTGGGATGATTAAAATGAATATAACCAAGTGGCTCCGGATCAAATTATTCTTTATGGGTATTTGCAATAGTGAATGTCCCATTTTTAATAACATAATCCAGGAAATCAAAAGAAACGGTACCCCCAATACAGGAAGAAAGTTAGCGATCATTTCAATTTCTTTACTATCTGTGTTCATACTCTCTAATAAGACGCGCATGAGAATCTGACCCCAAATGGCGTAGAATGCAAATCCAAAAAAAGTGACCAGATAATAAAAATAATTCCTGTGAAAAGCTGTGTTATAGGTTAATATGAACCCATGCCCAAGTAAAACCGCCGCTATGGCAATTGCAAAGCAAAAAATAAAAACGACAATGAATGTAAGACTTAGCAAGGTTGGTGATTTATAGGTTAAAAGTATATAAATGCCTTTAAATGCAACCAATACCTTGGTAGTGATTTTGGAATCACTACTAAAGTTGGAAGGAAATGTAATAGGAGCCCCGTACATTTATGAAAATTTAAACAGTGAAGATCATGGAAGAGGTAAAAGAAGGGCTTAAACCAAAAGTAACAGCAACGGGAAGTTATAAATATGGCTGGCAACAAATGTGGAAGTATTTTCTTTATTTCTTTTTGATAATGATCATTGTAGGCCTTATTGAATCACCGGTGTCAGCTATTCAGAATTCTGAAGATAAAAAAGGGGCACTTATGATTTTACTTCATTTTCTTATTGCCATATATGGTATGTTACTGTTACCAGTGGTGAAATATGGTAGAGACCAATTGTATCTTAGAGGAATCAGAAATGAAAAAGTAGATATTTCTGAACTTTTTGATGGTTTCAAAAAGAATTATTTGAACATAATTCTAGCGAACCTACTCACTTTTGCCATTATTGGTATTGGGTTTGTTTTTTTGATTGTACCGGGAATAATCTTGGCCTGTAGACTGGCATTTGTTTCCTATTTGGTAATGGATAAGAATTTAGATCCTGTGGCCGCAGTTGAGAAAAGTTGGGCAATGACCAGAGGACATGGTTGGAAAATATTCAGAATGGGCTTGCTTGCCATTCTTGTTTTTATATTAGGGTTACTCTGCTTAGTAGTAGGTGTATTTATCGCGTTTATTTGGATAGGTGCGGCTTTTGCGGCCATTTACCATGCAATTGACCTCGAAGAGCAAAAATCATTGAATGATGTTGAAGCGAAGGAGGTATTTTAATTACTTGGCACACTCCCGGTTTCGTCCAATATCCCATCCATTTTCAAATGAGTAACTACAGGCTCCTTATCCATTCGTACTATTGTCACATGGTCAAATGATAGTGAATCATTTTTGTGTTGACTTCCACCGGTAGTCCCCAAAATTGTATAGTCACGTCCAAGGCGCTTACGATGGGAGAACGAATGAAAATGACCATTGATGACCGTATAAGGGCGTTCGCTTAATAAACCTTCCAGTTGTCCAAGGCCTTTATCGTCTTCGCGCATCCAAAGTGGTTTATGCATTAAAATGAATGTCCATTTTGGATCTGGATACTTTTTTAGAACACTATTAAAATATTCGAACTGATCATTGCTCATGCCGCCAATTCTACGTTCTGCCATATGAAAGTATTCAGAATCTTCATATTCACCTTCTAGTTCTCCGGCAATTATTTTTAATGCCTTAGCTCTGGCTTCATAAATCTCTAGCATTCTTTTTTCTTCATAATCCTCCGAATCCATCATTAAGAAAAGAACGTCTTCGTAAACGAAATGATAATATCTGGGTCCAAACCTGTTTTTCCAAAACTCGCGCATTACTGGGTTGGTCAAATCGTGATTGCCCCCTAAGTAAAAGAAGGGCATATTCAATTTTGAAGTTCTTTGATCAAACGAATCCCATTCTTTGGCCAATTGTAGAGAATCCTCGGTGCCGCCATCAATTAAATCACCTACACTTAAAACAAAAGTTGGATCCAAACGATTTAATTGTGAAACAGCTGTACTATAAACACCCGGCCTTTCACCTCCATTTAAGTCAGATATAATAGCGAATGTGAAATCTTCTTCTTCCAACTCAAAATTGGTATCGGTCCATGGAGTAGGACCACTGGAGACGTCGTGCTGGAATTTAGGAACAGGTTCTGTATTGGTTTTGCAACTAAGGAAAAGGATGAATATAAAAATTGAAAGTGGGTTTATTGATTTCATATTTTCGTCTACTTAGTATTTTAGTTTAAAATTGATTAATTGTTCAATATCTGGAATTATGCCATCATTTATTATATCTAATCGAAGGCCAGTGCCTTCGCCATATTTTGGAGCCCGTCTTAATTCTTCTTTTATAGTATCAGATATAGTACTTTCCATAATATCTTTTAGAGCCCTGTTTCCAAAAATAAAACCTGCTTTGAAAAAATTATCGCGGGGTGAAAAATAAATGATTGCCCTTTTTTTATCCTTGATTCTATAGTTCCAGCCATACTTTTTTCCAGAATAAAACCATTCTTCAGCCCCTTCAGGATATTTTTCCAAAACAAGGGAGTTAATTTTTTTCCATAAATCATGAGTTTTACCCAGTTTACTTGCCAGGTTATTTTCAGTAGGCTTTTTGGCTTTATCCGGGAAAATACTTAGATCATCCATATCCAAATTATTAATCAATAACCAAATAAAAGAATCTTATCTAAAGTTAAAGAATATCATGTTAGGAACGAAGCTTTCGTTGGCTAAAAAGTGCTTTCTTCTTATGCTTTACCCTTGTTTTTTTTGGCGTATGCCAAACCACCAAGATATGTAAATATGAAAATTGAAATCAGCATTGCTGCAGGTACCCATAAAGCTTCAGGATATACAACATAAAATGTATAGAATGCCCATAAAGAAAGGATGATTCCAATTCCCAAAGTAACCTTAAAAATGCTGCTATGGGTAATTCTGGCCCCCAGTAACCCTCCAAGGAAGGAGCCGATGGATAAACCAATAATTGTAGTAAACCAAGTATAGGTACTCGTAGAAGCCACACGTTCCGCCACTGCTTCTGGGGTTGACGGATCCATTAATTCAGGTGGGGTAGGGCTTATCAAATTGGCGATAAAAGCCATGATAAAAAAAACAATGGAACCAACTATTGCACCTATGATAATTGATACGGTACCTCTCATGCCTTAATGTTTAAATTATCAACATAAATTATTGATAACAAGGTGAATAAAGATACGATTTTAAGTACTGGGTTAGACGATATAGAATCAAATTGGAGTTTTGGCCACATGATGTGCATATATCCAATTGAAAATAACATTTTTGCTATTGACATTGTCAATCACCCTCTTAGAGCATTTTGACAAATCTTTTTTGAACATTTTAGAATCGTCCAGTTTATAACAACCCTTGATTAGTTGTATGCATTCCCATAATTCACCTAAATTCAATTTGTATCCCATTAAAGGATTATTGAATCCCAGATCATCTATTTTAAGATGAGATTCTTCAAAAAAATCAATTTAATCTATTGAATTGAACGATGAGGCATGAACATATGCAGCTCCCATGATTATAGGCATTTCTCCTTCATTACCACCACTCATAGTTCGAAGCTTGTCACCATCATATCTAAGAAAAAACAAACTCTGTTGGCCAACTTCATAATCTATATATCTTTTACCACAATTCCACTCTTTGAATTTCTGGACAGTAATTACATGTTCATCTTCTAGTATGCTCTTAATCACGGTAATTTGAAATACATCATTATCAACACAGCTAATTTCTCCCTGAACTATTTTATCAGCTTTTAATACCAACATGTGAATTTTTGGAGGAACATAATCGGCCTTTAATAGCGATGTAAAGATTAGGAACATAGTAAGAAGTATGCTTTTCATTATAACTAATTTGTCTTAATTAATCTTTACAATTGATATCTATTCATAAAAGACTGCAATTTCATCCATTTCTTTTCTTTTTAAATCTGGCACATATGCAGGTTGTTTTGCGTATCCAACGGGAAGCAACAAGAATGCTCTTTCGTTACTTGGTCTTTCAAGGATGTTTGTCAAAAATTTCATAGGGCTTGGTGTGTGTGTTAAAGTAACCAAACCGGCATTGTGTATTGCTGCAATGAGCATGCCACATGCAATACCAATAGACTCATTTACATAATAGTTGTTCAGTTTTTCCCCATTTTCACCATGTTCATGAACTTTTTTAAAAGCAACAATCAGCCAAGGAGCAATTTCTATAAATGGTTTGTGCATATCGGTTCCAATATGTTCAAGATCCTTTTTCCAACGCTCACTCATTCTACTTTCATAGCTTTCTTTTTCCTCAACCTCGGCTGCTTCTCTAATCTTTGTTTTTAATGTGGGATTGGATATGGCACAGAATGTCCAGGGTTGCTTATGCGCACCTGATGGGGCAGTAGAGGCACTTTTTATAATGTTTTCAATGACTTCTTTAGGAACAGCTTTGTCTGAAAAATCACGTACAGACCTTCTTTTATCCAACCATTGGTAAAACTCTTCACTTTTCGGAATGATTTCGTCTTCAGATATTTCCGTACGTCGGTATTCAAAATGCTTATGCCCGTTAATAATAATATGGTCTTGAGACTTCATGTGCTCTCGCTAGTTTAATAGTTTGATCGAAGATAATTGATTTCAAATGCATTTATTACTTTACTTTCTGGCTTTTTTAATCAACTTATAAGCCCAGTCATAGTGACTTGAGGTAGCTGAGATTAAATAAGCTCCCAACGAAGTTGAACCTGTCCATTTATATCGTTTTTTCTCGAACAATTCTTCATCGGTATGTTTCTTAATCAATTTTTGAAGTTGAGCGTATGATTCGTCTAAGTTGGCTCTAACTGTACCTAACTCTTCATTAGCGTATTTTTTCAAAATGTTATGATTGAGGTCGGAGGTGGTTTTCCAAGTATAACCTTTTGCGGGCAATTCAGGTTTTTCGCCTGACATTCCCACTTTATACCAGCCTTGGACCAACAAATGCCAATGGTGTAAATGACCTAAAACATCCCTGATATTTCTATTCATGGTTCCTTCAGGAAATTCTTTCATATGTTCTTCCAGAGGGAATGAATCAACATAATTATTAAGCTTTTTATAGTTCTCGTTGCTTAATTGCAGTAATTCGGTTTTGGTCTTTGGTCTTGGCATTGATACGCTATGATTAGGAATTTGTCATTTCACCTAAATTTATGAAGACAAAACTATCTAGGTGCTATAATCTCAATTATTAACACTTCATTTTTTCAACATTTCTATTTCATATAGATCAAGACCTTTTCCCCAATAGTCTTTCTCTGTTCTGCTAAGTGAATAACCAAATTTTTCAAAAAACCTATAGGCGAGTTGCGATGTTGTAACTACAAATTTGTGTACACGCTCATCATTTTCTAAAATTGATAAGCAATATGCAACAATCTCTCTTCCTAACCCTTGTCCTGAATATTTAGGATTAAAAAAAATCCAAGTAATGTGCCCAGATCTTTCTTGGTTGTTGATATAATACCCTGCCCCACCAACAATCTCATTGTTCAGTTCGGTTACCAAATAGGTGTCAGCTCTTTGCTTCAAATACTTTTCAAAGTCTATAACTTCACCCTTGTCAAAATATTTTGGAGTATTCAGATTGAAAATTTTCACCAAATGCTTTTTATCTGATGGCTGGTATGGTCTGATTACAGTACTTTTCATCATAGTTAGAAAAACTCTCCTCTACATTGAATATCAAACTTCTGGCAAGGAATTAAACTCTTTTCTTTTACCATCATACCAGTTGGCCATTGCATCGGGAGCCTGCATCTTGTCTTTCATTTCTTTCATGGCCCTTAAATGTGCCATATCATTTTTTTGGAACATTTCCATGCCATGTTTTTTACTCATTTCGGCCATTTCTTCGAAGGTTTCAGCTTCAAATACTAAATCACAGGCTCCCCCAAGTTGTTTACAGGTCATTTTTTTCATTATTATGGTTTTAGGATTAAACGAGTTTTTTCCATTTTATCATTCGAACGAGATATCAAGATTTATTTCGAAACTTTAAGTATTCTTTCATATTCTTCAAATCTGTGCTCGCGAATGGGTCTTATTTTGGGTTCAGTTGAAAAATACAGCAATAGACATGGTGAAATGTTTTTATATTTCTGTACATATTCATAATTGATCAATTCATTGTTGTTGATCCGTTGCTTTATTCTGTTATGATAAGGGTACATTATGTTTTATTTGCCAATTTGCCTCCCAACCAAGCCATTGGAATATAGGCCAATAAAATATCTACAACTGTGAACCAAGTTGGACCAGGTAACATGGTACTTACTATAATTCCTCCGATAAGGAATAAAGCCCCAATAGCTAATGCAAATTTCATTTTGAAGGTAGCCGCAATCATAAAGGCAATAGCCGCACCGGCCAGTGTACCAAGGGCATGTGCCAGAAAAGGGAATATAAAATATTTAAAATCCAGCGTAGGCATGATTTCAGCCAAGGCAGTCATGTCATTGGGGTCAATACCTTCGATAGGGATTAATTTATGACCTAGTTGTATTAAACCCATATTTACAATGCTACCCCCAAGCCATCCAGCGATTACCGCTAAAATATTTCTGATAACTGGATTCATAATCGGTGTTTTTGTTTTCTGAAAGCGAATTCAGATGGTTGTTCAACAAGATAATAAAAAGTTTCCTTCGTAACGGCCTCGTATACGAGTCGTTTTTATTTTATAATTTCTATCTGCACATCATCTATCCAAACCGATCCAAAATCTCGAATATGCGTAGTGCGGGATTTCGAAGCTACAACTTATCAGACCGTTACATTGTTTATTAAATGCTCTAAAGTTCAAATTGCCCAAATCGGCCCGTATTGATTATATTTATTGTTAGCACACGTAATCACTTGTTATTCATTGATTCTATTTCTGTTTTCAGAAAATTTGTCACTAGTTCACTTAGTTTTTCATATCCTAGATTTGAATAATGAACATCATCTAATCCCTTTCCATATTTTTGGTGAATTGGAATAGATTGTTCATATATATCATTTACAATAATCGAATGTTTTTGCATTATCTTTTTTGCTGCGTCATTATACCTTATTGCATCGTTTTTATATCTACCAGCCTCATTTTCGGGCACAAAAGATGTAGTTAAAAAAATTAATTTAGCTTTACTTGTCGTTTTTAGGATAGTAACAATTGAATCAAGATTAGAAGCATATTCATCCATCGTAAAAGTGATTTTCCCATTTTCTTTATCCCTGTTTCCTTGAACTTTAGAATCAGCGTGGCGATAACATAAATCCCATAATCCCCAGTTAAATTGAATTGCATCCCAATCATTATCTCCAACCCAGGTTTCAATACTTTCTAGTCCAGTCCCTGTATGTTGTGCATTTCCAGGATTATGGTATACATCTGCTATACCCTTTAAATTTTCAGAAACAAAGGGGGTGTATCCTATCGAAATAGAATCTCCAATTATCAAAATCTTAGTTTTGTTTTGTTGACAACTTGAAATTCCTAATACCAATAAAATCAAAATTAAATTTCCTTTAAAATTTTTCATTATCGTTTTTTATGTGTGCTAACGTCTCGGCCATGATGCGTTGCGGAAAATGTTCACCGGACTTTTCCGTCATAGCATAAAGTTAGTTAATGAGCGAGGATTTCCGTTTAGGAATTCAGCCGCAATTGATTATAAGGTTTGTTACCTGCTGGCTTTATTCCCGAAGTTGTTTTAACCTATCAATTGCATTTTGGTTTTCAGGATTTATTTCCAACGACTTTTTGTAATTGGAAATAGCATTTTTAAAATCTTTATTGTAGAAATAACCTTCAGCTAAACTATCATAAAGATTTGCTGATTTCGGATATATATGTAAAGCTAACAAAAAGACATTAACACCTTGTTCTATCTGTTTGGAATTAAGTGACAATCGCAAACCTAAGGTGTTTAGCATACCTTCTTGAAGCTCAAGCTCTGGATGTTTGGTAATTGTTCTTTGATATAACGGAATTAAATCTTTATAACCTTGATTGAATGCTAAATCGTTAAAATCTTTATAATCGAATTCCCCCGTTTTTACTTGTTTCATTTTTTTTGAAATCAAAGTTTCAGAAAAACCATTTTTATCAGGGCTATTTTCAATAAACTCCTTTCCATACTTGTCATTTTGCAAAGTCGCATTTAAAAACTGTAAAGTATGTTCAGAAACTAGTTTATAGGATGCCATAACTTTATTATCACTTTTGTCTTGCCTTTTATCTCTGTTGGCAAATAAAACACCGAAAGAACTAAAATAGGAATGAGTTAGGTCGTGTAATTTATAACTGTACGCCTTGCTATATTTCAATGAGTCATATAATTGGAATTTGTAATTCAATTCGGCAGGAATTTTATCACTGGTCAAAACCTCTTCTGGAATTTCTTTTTGAGCAAAATGGATATATGGAATAGTAAACTTTTCTAAATTAAAGTAAGGTGATTTTTCCAGGACAGGGTAATTATATCTTTCCGTTCCATCTAAGCTCACAATTGCTTTTACGTTCTTATTTTTCATTACTGTTATAGCGTTGGAAAGTCCACCAAAACTAAATCCCATAAGAGCTATTCGGTCAAAGTCTATATTTTCGTATTTATTAATTTCTTTCAAAAGAAGTTCAACATCTCTAGATTGTGTTTCCATATCTTTTGTAGTTCCTCCTTCCAACCATCTTGTATCTGTTCCTCTTGAAGGACTTGATATCACTACAAAACCATTGCTAGCTAAATATTCGAACAGTGTAAAATTCTCAATTGATGAAGCTTGGTAACTTGGCGCATATACTACAACTGGAAATTTACCAATTAAAAAAGTTGAATTTGAAAAAGCATTGACTTTTTCAGAAAGATGTGCTCTATTATCGGGCGTATTCCATAAGTATGGGAACCAATCCAGTAAAAAATCGTTTGGCAAGTTTTCCCATTCTTCCTCTTCTTTTAAAATCTCCAAATAATCCAAAACAGCTAACTGTTTGGAAATATTTTTTTGAATTTTTGCGGGATACCAAATGCTGATAGGAATTGGTCTATCAATGAATTGATTGTTAAAGTCATTTCTAATTTGATAGGTTCTCGTGCTATCTATAATTGTATAATGTTTAAAACCTACTTTATGCTTTCCGCTGATTAGGTTTATTTCTTTTAATGATGTCTGGCCATAAGATATTGTGGATAGAACGATACAGGTTATCAATATGGTTAATCGCATTATTTTTGAATTAGTGTCCATATTAAAGATGCAATAGGTTAATGATTGTTACAACGTCTCGTATAAGATCAATAGGGTATAATAGCACACTTCTTTTCAAGATACTAATTTAATAGAAAATAGCGATTCAAGTTAAACCCTAAACCGCTATTGCTTTTATACATTGTTGTAGTTAGTTATATTAGTGAGGGCTTATATTTTCATTCTTTGACATGCTTACACATAACGTGTTTGTACAACGACCATTATTTAAGCCTAACAACAGCCATTTATTATACCCGTTGTTGTGCGTAGTTATTTTTTCGTCTGCTTTTGAATCCAATCCATAAGTTCATCTTTATTTATTGCATCCCAAGTTGATTGAGTATTCTTTGTGGTTGATGGATTGTCCTCGGGTTGTAATACTATTAATTCGGTATTTTCATTTCCTGCTAGTTTCAATTCAGCTAAAAAGCCAACTATATCTGTCGAATTATTCTCGTATAAGGTTCTTAGTTGTTTTGTCAGCTTATATTTTATTGCGGGTTCTATATACGCTCGAACTCCATAGTCTTTGTAAATCTTAACATTTTCATTCTTTTCATCAAAGTAGCTATACGATGAGAAGTTGTTATAATTTTCAGGATTGGTTTTTGGTGTTCCTCCCAAGTACGTTTCCAATAGAAAGTTAATAAATTTTGGTTCCCAAAGGTCAATTCGATTAAGTCTTATGTCACGTTTATGTTGGTACCATTTTCTTGTAAAATCCATTGTGAAGTTGCAAGTGACAATACCTTTTATTTTCAATTGAAATTCGAAGTCACTCTCTTTCATAAATTTAATATATCGCATCGCTCTATGTCCGACTAAACTCGCTCCCAAAAAGAAAATGTTGTCATTTGGTAAATGATGTTTTTTAAAGACTTCTCGAATTAGCTTATGCGTAGAAATCATAGATGATTTTGAAAAGTAAAAATCAAGAGGAATTTCGGTTGAAATAGATAATACTGCAAAGTCTTTTTCCGATGCTTGAATATACATCTGCTTTGAGCTCCTATTCTTGTTGTCATACTTTGAATCTTCGAGGAAAATTAGCACGCCTTTTATTATCTTATTTTCAGGAAGCATTATGGTATACCCTTTTTGAATAAAAGGTAAAAAGTCATTTTCCCCTATTCCAACTCTTAGGCTATCATTTTTTACTGGGTCGTAATGTTCGACCATTTTCTGTGAAAAAGATTTCGTGCTAAAAATAGTCAGGAAGAGTAAAAATAATACCTTAAAAGGTGTTTTCATTTTCGTTTGGCTTAATTACGCACAACGTTAGGTGTATGGTTTAGTTGCGAGTCTAGCTCAACTAATTTAACAAAAGTAAACCTAACCTTAGGAAAATCCGCGAGGATTTTCGTAAGTAGGCGAGAACAAGCAATGAATTATATACGTTGTTCTATAGTTTTATTTTCTAGCAGCTTTAAATTCACTTCCATTGTACCATTTTGGGAAATATTCTTCATTAGATAATTTAAAGCCGACATTAAAAAATAGTTGTAAATCTAATTGAACACCACTTAATTCTGTCGTCTCAGAATTGTATTCGTCAGAAGGTTGATGATATTTATACATACGATAATTATCATTGTACTTTTTTATTTCTTCAATACTAAGATCAAACCCTTCATAAGAACCACTTGCATACAAGGCAGGGATTCCAATTTTTGCAAAATTGAAATGATCTGATCTAAAGAAATATCCTTTTTCTGCTTCTGGATCAGGAATAATGTACCTGTTTTGTTGATTAGCAGCTTCTTTGGCATATTCATCCATTTCAGATTGACCAAAACCTGTAATTGTTAAATCTTTCATTTTCCCGGGACTATCAAGCGCATCAATATTAATGTTTGCTATTGTTTTCTTAGGACTAAAAATTGGGTTTTCTGAATAATACGCTGATCCTAACAAGCCTTGCTCTTCTCCTGTAACAGCTAATAGGACGATTGAACGTTTAGTAGCTTCAGATTTTTTGAACGCTTCGGCAATTGCTAATAAACCTGCCGTGCCAGATGCGTTATCTACTGATCCATTGTAGATCGAGTCACCATTGATAGCTTTACCCACGCCAAAATGATCCCAATGAGCTGAGTATATAATAAACTCGTCTTTTCTGTCCGTACCTGGTATAAGAGCAACTACATTTTTGGAAACATCTTTCTTAATTTCATTTTTAATTTTTACTGAAACTTTTAAGTCTAATGCAATTGGTTTAAAGTTTTTATTTCTAGAAAGTGTTTTATAGTCTTGACCTTTCATTGTTGAAATTTCAAACATTTTCTCAGCACTTTCACCACTGATCCATGACTCAATATTTAATTGAGGTAAATCACTTTCTATAATTAACCGTGCACCGGTCCAACCAGATTCAATTACATTCCAACCATAGGAAGCTGGTTCTGTATCATGAATAATTATAAGCCCATCGGCACCTTGTCTTGCAGCTTCTTCATATTTGTAAGTCCAACGTCCATAGTAAGTCATTTCATTTCCTTTAAATAAGGTTGAATCACCAGAATTAAAACCAGGATCGTTTATTAAAACAACAGCAGTTTTTCCTTTCCAATCTATACCTTCATAATCATTCCATCCATACTCAGGAGCAACAATACCATAACCTGCAAATACAAGTTCTGAATTATCAAGGTTTAGATCAGGTTCTGTTTTATTTGTTGTTGCAACAAAATCCTTTAAGTATTCTAAATTAAAGCTTTCGTTATTTCCTGAAATAATCATTTTTTCTGATGGAGTTCCTGTAATTTCTACCATTGGAACATCTTGAAAAAAACTACTACCATTTCCTGGTAAAACTCCTAATTTTTCAAACTCATCTTTTAAATAGTTTACGGTCTTTATTTCCCCTTCAGTAAATGGTTTTCTTCCTAGAAACTCATCGGACGCTAGACGTTCAATGTGCTTTCCGATAGTTGTTTGATCAATTTCAACTATTTTCGTATTTGGCTTTTTGTCGTTTTCACAACTGCTAAAAAGCATTGCTACTACTAAAAATTTTAAATAATTTTTTATCATTTGTATTTTGAATTGAATGTTCGATTTAATTACTGCCAACGTACTAGTTTAAGAGTAGTAGCGGATTAGAATGCAACTATTTTTCGGAAAACAAGATACTTAATTAAATGCAAAACGGCTTGAATAAAAACCCAAGCCGCTATTACTTTTATACAATGTTAGGCATAGTTTTTTTCTTTATCTACCTCTTGTTTTTAGTGAAAGGAATAATCATGGGCACTTCTTTTTGGTACGTTTCATATTTTTCTCCAATAAATTTACGAAGGTCTTTTTCCTCCAAATATTTTACAGCTATAAAAATGTAAATTGTAGTTACTAGAGCAAATAGTAAATGTCCAACTGTCATAGTAGGCGTTGCCCAAAAGGCGATTATAAAACCTAGCATTATGGGATGTCTAACAATTTTATATAAATAGTTGGTTTGAAATTTTGGGTTAGCAGTTTGTTTGTTTTTTAGATTATCGAAAATTTGGGATAATCCAAAAAGTTCAAAATGATTAATCATAAACGTAGAAAGTAAAACAATAAGCCAACCTAGAAAAAATATTCCAGTTATAATACTAGAAAGAATTGTGTTTTCGGTTTCCCAAACTATAGTTGTTATTGGTTGCCATTGCCAATAGATTAAAATTAAAGCTAAACTAGATAGTAGAATATAAGTGCTACGTTCCATAGCTTGACTAAAAATGGAATTAAGCCATTCTTTAAATTTTGGTCTCGCCATTATACTATGTTGCAAAGCAAAAACACTTAATAATATTACATTGATAAATATGGAAGAATACATTGTAGTATCTGCACCAGAGTCTATTGATTTTGGAACAATTATGTTACCTACAAACCCAATGGCATATAAAAAAGCAATTAGAAAGACAAAATAAGCTACAATTCCATATAATAAGATGATTGATTTTTTCATAATTTATTGTTTTTAGTTTTTGATTTTAACGTCTGCATTTAAAGTAATTGGGATGCCCTTTTTTATAGTTTGATAGACAATACAGCTGCGTTTTGCTCCTTCAATTAGTTTATGTAAGAGCTTTTCATTGGTGTTTTTAGCAATAATTAATACATCAATATGCATAGATTGAAATCCAACTGGAACAGATTTATCAATCATTAACGTTCCTCTTACATCTACTTGAGCAGTTGCTCTTACTTTTGTTTCAAAGAGTTCTATTCCTAGTTTATTGGAAATCATTCTAACGGTACTTTCAAAACAGGAAGCTAAAGAAGCACATAGTAAATCGCCTGGGTTTGGAAAATCGTGATCTCCACCAACTGCTTTATGAACTCCAATTCTGAATGGAACTTTCATTTCATTATTGATGGAAACCTTTGTTCTAAAAGGGTCTTGTAGATTAATTCCATTGACCTCCGCAGAATCAGTAATCCAAGCAGTTGCAGGATTCTTTTGATACTTTTCGTGAAGAACTAAATGTCTTTTATGTACTACAGAACTATTCTTTATAGATTTTAAATCTCTAGTTGAAAATTCCTGACTTTGCATGATATTAATTTTTCCAATTAACTGATACAAAGGACAGGTTTTATGTTTTATACGAGATTCCTTAAAAGTTCAAAAAGTGTTCTTAAAAGTTCAAAAAGTATAATTATCATTCTTTTTTGAGCGTTCTAAATTTTTTGGGAGTTACGTTTACTTTCTTTTTAAAAGCTTGAATAAAGTGCGAGTTGTTTTTAAATCCACATTCGTAACCTATTTCACTTACGGTTAGATTCGTTCCTATCAATAGGGCTTTGGAATGTTCTAATCTTTTATCGATTAACCACCTACTTGGTGTAGTGTTAAAACATTCTTTAAACTCACGTTTAAAAGAAGATAAACTTTTACCACAAAGTTTAGCAAAATCAGCTATTTTCAAATCGTATTGAAAATTTTCTGTCATAATATTTTCAATATTAGATTTGGCATCTTGCGTTATTGAATTGAAGAAAAAAAGTAGTTGGTTATTGTTTGAATTAAGCACTATATTAAAGAGTAATTCTTTAAATTTAATTTCCACTAGCTCTTTCGGAATTTCTTCTCCTTGCTTTAAATAATGGAATATGCTTTCTATTAATGTTTTAAACACTTCATTAGTAGTAATGTCGAAAATTTGATTATGCTCTTTCCGATGATTTAATTCTCTTTTAAAAGATGGGTTTTCTGTAATAAATCTTTTGATGAATTTATCGTTGATAAAGAACAGCATTACACAATAATCACTTTCTAGATATTGCTTTGTTGTATAAACTCCTTTTCTAACAAACAGAGTGTCTCCTGCTGTAAGCTTATGTGTTTTATTTGAAGTAATCCAATCTTTTTTACCACTTACAACATACGTTATTAAGTGATTCTCAATCCACAATTGATATTCTTCAATATTAAGAGGGCATTTATATTCTACGAATAAGAAATCATTTCCAACAAGCTTGTTGAATTTTGGATGATTTTTAAAGTATTCGTATGCATTAATCACTATGTTGATTTCAGTTTTTAAATTATGCCTAACGGTTGAGCTATGAACAGTACGGGAGCAAACTGGCGTTTGCTTTCCGCCACGCACATAGCGAAATCTTTTTGTTTTCTTTTTTTCTTTGTCGCGCTAAAAAGCAAAATCCAAAAAATTTTGCGGACCTGCCTGCCGGCAGGCAGGCTTCATAAAAATAGACAAACCTTTCGTTTAAGCCGGAAGCCCTTATTGTTTATAGGTTTTGTTGGGCAACGTTTTTATATATACATCCAAGGTAGAAAATCTATAAAACGTATGCTTCTAATCGTTTCACGTTCTATGTTGACTAAACCTCCATACATGAATAGAATAGGTTCTTTAAAGTATGGTCTCTTTTCACTATCATAGGTTTCTAAATTTCGTAAATACGTTTTAGTTTTATTGGTTTCCAGACTTTCATTGTATCCTTCTTCATCTACTTCATATACTACGTTTGGAAATACTTTTAAATGAGCTATAAACTTATATTTGTCATCTTCTGAATCTTTGTAAGTGTAATATTCAATAACTTCTACTTTTTCTATTTCGGATTTTTCAACTTTTTTTTCGTAACAATTACTGCTATATCTGCCACTGACGTAACTTAATAAAGCTCCAATGTCTTTTGTCAAGTCTTTTAGTATTCTCTCTTTTTTAATTTTTTGGAGTAGTAATTCTGATGTAATAAAATTGAAATTGAATCCTTTTTTGTGCAAGAAGTTTAAAATTGATTTTTCGACTTCTATATTTTCTACTCCGTAATTTTCTTGAAGCATTTGAAATAAAACATTTTCTTCAAATCCCTTATCCTTTGTTATAAAAGTCACTATACTTTTATTGAACTTAATTTTTCTTTTACCTGATTTTACTATTCTATCTTCGCTTTCTAAAAAAGCAAAGTTTAAAATTGAATCCCAAATTAGAGATTATCTAATTTGAACATTACTTTCTTTTGATTCACGGCTTTCTAAAATAAATTTAGTCAATTCAAGTCCGTCTATTTGAGTCGGTTGAAGAACTGCTATTCTATGTTTTTTTACTGGGTCAATTGATAATGTTTTTCTGAATTTTTGAATAGCTTTTTTAAATTCCTTTTCTACATCATCTGTATTTAATTGAGGGCTTTTGAAAAAGCCATCTCTCTTTAAATCGTTCGTTGATTTTAAATATGCATTAGTTTTAGACTTTAAACTCTCTTTGTAAAAATTTGTAAACTCCTCAATTACAATGTTCGATAGTAATACTTCTCCATCAGTATTCATTGTAAAATTACAGAGGTTTTGATAATCAATATTTTCATTGAATTTAAATCCAAGTTCCCTGTAAATCGAAGTGTCTAAAATCACATAATTTGCCATTTTTCAAATGTTGCCCAACGTGTTTGTGTATGATTTCGTTGCGTGTTTCAGCAACTAAATTAGTAAACTAAAACGAACCAGAGGAAATTCCGCAGGAATTTCCAAGTAGGCGAGTACTAGCAATGAATTATACACGTTGTTGGGAACAGTTTTTTCTTTTCAATTTTATTTAGCTACTTCAATTGCCACATTCTCTAACATCGTATCAAGTCTTTGTCTGTCGTAATATTTGCCGTTAGACAAAACTGAATAAATTCGTTTTGTATTGCTAATATTATCTAACGGGTTTTCATTTAGAATGATTAAATCCGCTTTCAGACCTTCTCTAACATTTCCAAGAAATTCTAATTTATCAGAGTATTCTGCTGGATTTAGCGTAGCTGTTTGAAGTGCTTCCAATTCTGTCAAACCTGCTTCAACTAGCAATTCTAGCTCATCATGCAGTCCAGATCCGTAATGCACTCCAAATACACCACAGTCAGAACCTGCTAGAAGTTTGACTCCTGCTTTATTCATATCACCTACAATATCAAATCGTTTTTCTCGAATTAACGGGTCTTGTATTCCTAGAACTTCCTTTGTTGTTATTTCATCCTCAATCCAAAATTCATGCTCTATCTTAGGTAAATATTTAAGTCTTGGGTCATCTCTCCAATCATCCTTTCTCAAGATATTATCCATTTCAGTGGCAACTAAAGTAGGTGTGTAAAAGGTATTGTTTTCGAGAAATTTCCTAATGACTTCCTGACATTTTGCATCATCATAAGTTTTAACCAACTCTAAAACCAAACTATACATGTTTTTTGGTTCTCTTGATTGGATAACTTTAGTGATTTGTTCACGAAGTTTTTTTTCTTCTGAGCTACACTCTTCAAACAGACTGCCTGCACAACAATGTTCAATGCTTTTTTGACCTGCATCTGAAGCTTCAGATGCTTTTATTGATACTGGAACATGACCTGCAATTGGTAAGCCTTTCTTTTTAGCCTCTTCTGCTATTCCAAAATATGCATTTCTAGGAATTTCGTCGTAAATCTTAATAAAATCAACTCCTCTGTCTAATAAAAGATGAACAAGTTTTTTTCCGTCTTGTCTGTTACCGGGTTCTTTTATAGTTGAAGGTTTTCCAGGTATTGCACCATTAATATATGTACTCCCAAATATTGCATTTGGTCCAACTAGAATTGAATTTTCAACGTCACTTTGAAGTCCTTTTGACTGGTCAATATTCATTTGTAATTCCCAACATGGTTCAAAACAATCAGCACTTAAAACACGAATTCCTGTTATACCATTAGCAATAAATGAGGGATAAAGTACGCTTCTTGTAACTGATTCAGAGGACGTATGGGCGTGCATATCCCAAAGACCAGGAATGATGTATTTTCCTGTTCCATCTACTACCTTTGCCTTAGAAGGAATTTCTAATTCATTTGACTTTCCAATTGTTGAAATTATACCTTTTTTGATAATCAAGGTCATTCCTTCTGCAATTTCACCATCATTCATGTTAATAATAGAAGTGTTGGTAATAGCAATTAAATCATCGGTCTTTTCCATATTAGGGCTATTGCATGAATAGATTCCTAAAATCAGAATTCCTAAAATCTGTATCTTTTTTAATATTAATTCCAAAGGTTATTCTAAATTGTTCCCAACAATTGGCTAAGCGTAATATTACGCTTAGCCCTTTTTTATGAGTATCACTAAATTCCTACAAAAAAATTAATATTACAAGTGTTTACTTAGAAAAGCGCGATGTAAACAGTTACAAATGAGTACAAACGTTTAAAGTGTTTTTATAACAAAGTTTAACAATCACTTAAATACACCCCAACAGCGAGCCCACCTTCCGAGGTTTCTTTGTATTTTGAGTTCATATCTTTTGCGGTTTCCCACATGGTCTGTACTACCTTGTCCAATGGTACTTTGGCATCTTCTGGGTCAGAGCCCAAGGCCAATTCAGCGGCATTTATGGCTTTGATTGCGCCCATAGAGTTTCGTTCTATACAGGGTACTTGCACCAACCCACCTATGGGATCACAGGTGAGTCCCAAATGATGCTCCATGGCGATTTCTGCGGCCATTAAAACTTGCTCTGGTGTGCCGCCCAACAACTCGGTCAACGCCCCAGCGGCCATAGCAGATGAAACTCCAATTTCTGCTTGGCAACCACCCATAGCAGCGGAGATTGTAGCTCCTTTTTTAAAAATACTGCCGATTTCCCCAGCTACCAATAAGAACTTCTTTATTTGCTCAAAACCTGCTTTATGGTCTTCGATGACCAAATAATACATCAACACAGAGGGTATAACTCCTGCGCTCCCGTTCGTGGGTGCTGTGACAACACGACCCAAAGATGCGTTCACTTCGTTCACCGCAAGTGCAAAGCAGCTTACCCATTTTAAGATCTGCCTGAATTTAACTTCAGTCCTGCGAATGGTCTGTAACCATTCCTTGGGGTTGGAGTAGGGTAGGTCGCCTTTTAGCCCTTGGTGCATATCAAAGGCACGTCGGCGTACATTGAGACCGCCTGGTAAACTTCCCTCGGTATGGCAGCCTGTGTACATACACTCCAACATGGTATTCCATATACGATGTATTTCCTCATTTATTTTAATGGTAGTACGAAGCGAACGTTCATTCTCGATTACAATTTCCGAAATGCTTTTGTTCTCTTTTTTACAATAGTCCAATAGTTCATCCCCCAATTCTATGGGATAGGGAAAGGTCTGGAAATCCTCGAACTTATGCTTGGAGTTTTCCATGGCCTCGACTACGACAAAACCACCACCGATTGAATAATAAGTCTCAGAGGTCTTCCCCCCAGATTTTAACATAGCCTCGAAGGTCATGCCATTGGCATGAAACGGTAAAAAATCACGGTGAAATCTTATATCTACTTCGGCATCAAAAGCAACTGTTTTTTCATTATTAAAGTGTAGCACTTTACTATCCTTTATTTTTTGAACAATACCATGAATATCATCAACAGGTATATATTCAGGATCCGCACCTGAAAGACCTAACATTACAGCATAATCAGTGGCATGGCCTTTTCCTGTTAACGACAAAGAGCCGTACATATGTACCTGGACTTTCTCAACTTCATGAAATAATTTCGAGGATTTTAACTCAGTTATCCAACGTTCGGCAGCACGCCATGGCCCCAAAGTATGTGAGCTAGATGGGCCTATGCCAATTTTCAACATATCAAAAATACTGACACACTCCATTTACAGTTTTTATTTAGTCGGGATAAAGATAGAATTATTGTTGAATGAAGAGGAGGTATTTATATAGATCGTTTTTTATAAGCGATGGTATAATGTTATTCCAATACTTGGATATATAATGCTACCACTTTTAAAGTCAAAGTCGAACCAGCCATCGTCATTTTCAAACTTTTCTATTTCGTTTTCAGCAATGATAAACATAGGTCCAATACCTAGTTGAATACCAGTTTTTACACCAAGACTGAAGTCCCAACCAATTCTAATGTCCAGTGTGCCATATTTACTGATGCTCGAATAGCCATCCTCTCGTAAATAACCCAAGCCCATTCTAAAATATGTTCGTTTTCTATTGGCCTTATTGACTTTACCTCCAAAATGATGAAAAAAACTGCCTGAAAGTGAAAGAACATCTTCATTTTTTGATAACGTACTACCAATACTTAGACCAAAAATATTGTTCTCATTAAATTCATAACGAATACCTAAGTTTAAGAGTTCTGGAATACCTGCCCCGACAGTAATATTTGGTTTTTGTTGTCCTTGGACAAAAACAATGGAACAAAAGCAAATGAAAAATAATTTAACATATCTGGAATTTAATGGCACATGTTCCATGCTTGATAGATTAAAATTAGACTCGTACAGTTAAAATATTTGATTTAAAAGGGGGAAGTAATCGTAGTTTACAATATACAAAATTTTACTTTGAATTTCTGGATTATTAGAAATGACATCATGTCATGTTTTGTTGATTGGCATGTTGTTTGTCATTTACATCCCGACATAGAAAAACAAGCACTAATATTTTAAAACATAAATAATGAGCAAAATTATAGGTATAGATTTGGGTACGACCAACTCCTGCGTTTCTGTAATGGAAGGTAACGAGCCTGTTGTAATCCCTAATGCCGAAGGAAAAAGAACAACACCATCGGTTATCGCATTTGTAGAAGGTGGTGAGATCAAAGTTGGTGACCCTGCAAAACGTCAGGCGGTGACCAATCCTACCAAAACGGTTTATTCGGTTAAACGTTTTATGGGGAACAAATTCTCTGAATCTAAAAAAGAAGCTGACCGTGTACCTTACAAAGTAGTAAAAGGTGACAACGATACACCAAGAGTGGATATAGATGGTCGTTTATATACACCACAAGAACTTTCTGCCATTATTCTTCAGAAAATGAAGAAAACGGCCGAGGATTATTTAGGTCATGATGTTACACGTGCCGTAGTTACTGTACCTGCGTATTTTAATGATGCACAAAGACAAGCTACAAAAGAGGCTGGTGAAATTGCTGGTCTTAAAGTAGAACGTATTATCAACGAACCTACTGCTGCTTCTTTGGCATATGGTATGGACAAAAAAGACACGGATCAAAAAATAGTTGTTTTTGATTTTGGTGGTGGTACACATGATGTTTCTATTCTGGAATTGGGAGATGGCGTTTTTGAGGTATTGTCTACAGATGGTGACACGCATTTAGGTGGTGATGATGTTGACCAAAAAATCATAGATTGGTTGGCTGAAGAATTCAAGAGCGAGGAAAATATTGACCTTCGTGATGATGCAATGGCCTTACAGCGTTTGCGTGAAGCTGCTGAGAAAGCTAAAATTGAATTGTCTTCTTCTTCACAGACCGAGATTAATTTACCTTACGTGACTGCAACAGCTTCTGGACCTAAGCACTTGGTTCGTTCTTTGACAAAATCAAAATTTGAGCAATTGATTTCTGATTTGGTAAAGAGAACTATTGAACCTTGCCAAACTGCACTGAAAGCTGCAGGTTTGTCTAAAAGTGATATTGACGAGATTATCTTGGTTGGTGGTTCAACAAGGATTCCTGCTGTACAGGAAGCGGTTGAGAAGTTTTTCGGAAAAAAACCATCAAAAGGGGTTAACCCTGATGAAGTTGTAGCTGTAGGTGCTGCGATTCAAGGTGGTGTTTTGACAGGCGATGTTAAAGATGTATTGCTATTGGATGTTACTCCGCTTTCTTTGGGTATTGAAACCATGGGTAGTGTAATGACTAAATTGATAGACGCCAATACAACTATCCCAACTAAAAAATCACAGGTATTCTCTACGGCAGCTGATAATCAACCATCGGTTGAGATTCATGTATTGCAAGGAGAACGCCCAATGGCAGGGGATAATAAAACTATCGGACGATTCCATTTAGACGGAATTCCACCTGCACAAAGGGGAACACCACAGATTGAGGTTACTTTTGATATTGATGCCAATGGTATCATCAAAGTTTCTGCTACAGATAAGGCAACGAACAAGACACAGGATATTCGTATCGAAGCTTCTTCTGGATTGACTGATGAGGAAATCGAGAAAATGAAGGCAGAGGCAGAAGCCAATGCTGAATCTGATAAGAAAGCAAAAGAAACTGCTGATAAATTGAATGAGGCCGATGGAATGATCTTCCAGACTGAAAAGCAATTGACCGAATTTGGGGACAAATTATCTGATGATAAGAAAAAACCAATCGAGGAAGCTTTGGAAGAATTGAAGAAAGCACATGAAAGCAAAGATGTTGCTGTAATTACTCCAGCTTTGGAAAAAATCAACGAAGCATGGAAAGTTGCTTCTGAGGAAATGTACAAAGCTCAAGCAGAAGCTCAGCAAGAAGGTGGCGCACCAAATGGTGAGGAAGCTCCAGGAGCTGAAGCAGCTGAAGGTGATAACGTAGAAGACGTAGACTTCGAAGAAGTCAAGTAGCCTGTCCTGAGCGCAGACGAAGGGTAGACTTCGAAGAAGTCAAGTAGTTTACTTCACTATAAATTCAAAAAACACCCTGACGATTTCGTCAGGGTGTTTTTGTTTAAGTCAGATCTAGATTATTTGATTTTTAGAGCTCGATTGGGTTCTCTACCATATCCTGTTACGAAAAGTGAATCTTTTCTGAAAGCCACCGTGGCAAAGGAAGTGCTGTCCTGAGTGTCGACCATTCCTTTAAAGTTGAGGTAATGCACGCCATCTTTTTGAACATATCCGCCTGCATGGTTATGCCCATTAAAATAAAATTTCACACAATCATATTTTTCAATAATGGAGAGCAATTGATTGTAGTTCCATAAGTTGTGGTCATTTGTTTCTCCAAGGGTGGGGAAGTGGCAATAAAAACCTACATTTTCATTTTTCGCTGCAGCCAATTGTAATTCATTTTCTACCCAATCCAATTGTTCTTGGCTCAGGCCACCATTCCATGTTTCTAAATTAGGCAGGTTCTTAGTGGTCAATAGGTTAAAAAGTGAATCTGTTTGTTGTTTTTTTGTAGCTGTCAAAGCCCCATGTATGCTAAGGTCATTTCCATCCAGAACAATAAAACGCCATCCGTTTTTCACTATACTGTAATACCGGTCTTTTAAATCCATTTTATTAAAAATCAAATATTTTAAAGAATCCGCTACACTAAAATCATGATTCCCCAGAACATGGTATTTTTCTGATTTTAGATTTTTCCAAATAGGAGCAATAGTATCAAAACTGCTAAAGTTTTTATCAATGAAATCCCCAAGATGAATGGTATAATCAAGTGACTGTTTGTTGAGAATACCAACAGCTTCTTTCAAACGGTCAGGGGATTCTTTGTAAAAGCGTGTTGTCGTTGGTTCGCAATAGCAATACTGGCAATCGGCTATAACGCCAATTTCGAATTCAGGAAATTCGGTCGAACTTTCTTTTTTGGTATTACAGCTGATAAAGAACAAGATGCACGCGACAGGAATCAATTTTTTCATTGATATTTTGTATAAAATTAAGGGATATCCAATGTAAAGATACACGACAGCATTGATTAAATTTTGATTTCATCGAAATGCCACGGGTCTTCGCAATATTGCGGCACGTATTTTGTTTTAAAGTAACCGTATTATAAAGTACTTTTGAACTATGGATAAAAATTACCTTGCTACTGTACTACATTTTTTCTTTACCCTGGCGTTTGTTGGGACGGTAAATTTTGTCCAATCACAAGAGATAAAAATATTCACGTTAGATGATTTTGATTTAAAAGGGCCGGTTGAATCCTGTTTGGTGAGTACCAAATATGGTAAAGAAACATATGAGTTTAATGAAGAAGGATTGTTGACAAAATCTGTGACTCGTTATAATGATGAGGATTACGATGTTACCTATTATAAATACGTAAAAGGAGAACTTATCGAAAAGCGTTTTGAGAACTATCGAAACAGTATTTTTGACAGAAGTACTTCCTATGCCAATTTTTATGAAATAGATACGATTCCGGTTCGGAAAGTAACCGAAAAGATTATTACATATGAAAAGGAATTTTTAGATCGGTACGAGTACTTATATAATGCCGATGGTATTTTGGTAAAGATTATTAGGACCAATAACGACGGTAATGATGAGACCTTAATAGAATATACCGATTATAAAGGTGAGCAGACACAGACCAACTCTTTGAACGGTACTGTTTTAAAATCTGTTCGTAAGTCAACGAAGATTGGAAAGAACAAGAAAAAACAGCAGATAACACTTACTAAAAAATTCCTTGAGGGAGAGCCTTTGTCTGCCTTGGAGGCCATTTATAATGAAGATGGAAAATTAGTATTGGAAACCAAGTTTGAGCAAGACCCAAAGAAGAATCAATTTGCTCCCCACGAAATAATCACATATGAGTATGATGAAAAGGGAATGTTGGTGAAAGCTGAATCTAAATCAGGCAATACCGTTGATGTAAAAGAATATATCTATCAATTTGATAATGGTGAGGAAGGCAATTGGATAAAGGAAATAATTACTCCTGCGAATACCTATACAACTCGTAAAATCTCTTATTATGAGGTAGAAGAGGACGGGAAGGACGAGGAGTAGTCAATTCGAGTTTCTGTTTTTCCATTCTTCTTTCAAAATACCATAGCAGCAGGTATTTCGCTTAAAGCCATCTAGGAGAAATACATTTTTTCTGAGTGTGCCTTCTAAAATTCCGCCTAGTTTTTCCACGGCCTTTCGCGATCTTACATTGCGCTCATCAATTCTAAATTCAATTTTTTCAAAGTCCATTTTTTCAAATGCATGATTGATCATAAGATCTTTCATGTGGGAATTAAGTCCACTCCCTTGAAATTCCCTGCCGATCCACGTAGAGCCAATTTCAAGCACTTTATGTTGCCAATTAATATTCATATATCGCGTACATCCTGTAAAGGAGTTTTGTCTCTTGTCAAAAATGATAAAGGGGATACTCTTCTTTTCTTTTTGTTGCTCCAAAGCCGTTTCAACATACTTCTTAAGGGCTGAAGGAGTTTCAATATCGGAAGGTGAGAACTGCACCAATTTCTCTTGAGAAGCAATAGGGATAAGTTCAAGATGGTTTTCTATTGTTAGCGGAGACAATTTTACAAAATCGTTTTCAAGGATGATGGTCTTTTGCATTAGACCAAAGTATTTATTATTTCCTTTTTCACCTCATGTTTTCCATCAAAAATGATTTGTTCGGCTATACCTTGAAAAAGTAATTCTATTCGTTTTGATTCTATTTCCAGCCTTTCCTCATTTATATATTCATCATTGTTTCCGACCAAGGTGGTGATTCTTGTATCTGTGTTGACCAGGTGTTCAAAATCAATTGGCGTTAGTTCTTTCGGAATTCCCCCTGCATAAAGTATCAAATGATTACATTCTATTTTTCTTCTAGCGACCCAACGTGTAGCGATAGACACCCCTTGGGAGTAACCAAAAACTATAAGATTAGAGTGTTCACGTAATTTTTCTACGTCATAGATCTGATCTATATAAGCTAAGATGTTTTCTGTTTCTATAATAGTATCTTCTTTGGTCAACCAACTTGCCCCAACATGTCGATATTGATTATTTAAGTAATATTTTGAAGGAGCTTGAGGGGCGATTATATAGTTTTCTTCAGCGGGTAGTTGATCAAAGTACTTTAAGAAAAACCTACTCAGGTAACCAATACCATGAAAGACTATCCATACATTTTTGGTTTTATCCGTTATCGTATTCAGTGTTCTATAAGAATTGGTGGTCTCGTAAGCAACTTGTTTCTCCTTTTGGCCCATTTAACTCTATTTTAATTCATATATGAATGTTGCAATAGTAATGCTTAATTTTACAAAAAAATATTATTTGGATGGACGATTACAAAGAAAAAATCCTTAAGGTTTGCAATGAATCTTCAAAGAATACATTAATGCAGACATTGGAGATTGATTATGTTGATATAGGGGAGGATTTTTTAGTGGGAAGAATGCCAGTGAGTCCCAAAGTGCATCAACCTGATGGCGTTTTACACGGTGGAGCTACGGTCGCCCTGGCCGAGAGTGTTGGTAGTATGGCATCCTATATATTCATGGATGCAGAAAAATTGTTTGTTCGTGGTATTGAAATATCCGCTAATCACGTAAAAAGTGTAAAAGAAGGTTATGTTTATGCAAGGGCATCATTTTTACACAAGGGAAGAACCACCCAATTGTGGGAAATAAAAATAACCGATGAGGAGAAAAACCTAATTTCCATCTGTAAACTTACCACTGTTGCATTACCAAGAAAATAATATGTTTTCGGCGTTTTTGAAAAGGGCAGGGGAGCAACTTAAAAATGAGTTGCCTTTTGTGATATATAGAAAGCCAAAAGAATCCTTGGTCAAAGGTATTCTACAAAAAGATGATCAGCTGCATTATGCCTCTGATTATACAGAGAAGGGCTTTGTTTTCGCACCTTTTGATAAAAAAGAACAGACTATTCTTTTACTTCTGGACGAGGGGTTGAGTGCTGATTTTGAACCAAAAGAACCTTCAGTAAGAACCAAAGATAGGCTGTCAAGGGAAGATGTTGAGGAGAAAGAATTTCATTTGGATTTGATTCAAAAAGGAATTGAGTACATTATTGCAGGAAACCTTCAAAAGGTGGTACTTTCCCGAAAGATTGAAATTGGTAATACAGAATCACCTTTTTCATTGTTTAATAAACTATTAATCACCTATTCCAACGCTTTTTGCTACTTATGGTATCATCCGAGGGTTGGTATGTGGTTAGGAGCTACCCCGGAAATATTGTTACGAGCAGAGAATAATAGGGTAACCACCATGTCTTTAGCAGGAACCCAGACGTACAAAGGGAATGATAATCCCACCTGGGGAAAAAAAGAGTTGACTGAGCAACAGTTAGTGACTACTTACATTACCAATGTTTTAGAAAATAAGGTGTCCGATATCAATGTGTCTAATGTTGAGTCGATACGTGCAGGTCAACTATTGCATCTGCGTTCCAAAATCACTGCTAAATATAATAATAACCTAGATGAGATTATTTGTTCGCTCCACCCAACCCCAGCCGTTTGTGGAATGCCTTTAGAACTGGCAAAACAGTTTATTTCACAAAATGAAAATTACCATCGAGGGTTCTATACCGGATTTTTGGGAGAATTGAATCATAGAGAAGAAATAGAAAGAAATCGAAGTAACAGAAACCAAGAGAACAAATCGTATAAAGCCATAAAAATTGCTACTGAGCTTTTTGTTAATCTACGCTGTATGCAGCTAAAAGAGGGCAATGTCCATATTTATGTGGGAGGGGGAATAACCAAAGATTCCGACCCAAAGAAGGAATGGTTGGAGACGGTTGCAAAAAGTAATACAATGCTAAATATTTTGGATTGATTTTCTATTGATAATTCGAATTGGGTTAAATGATTTAGGGGTTGTATTTTTGTTTCAATGAACTACTCTAGCATACCGTCGGCCCAAACCGTCATTCAGCATTGTAAAGCCAAGGGCATAAAAGACATCATTATATCACCAGGTTCAAGAAATGCGCCGATGACCATTGGTTTCACCGAAGATTCTTTCTTTAACTGTTTTAGTATTGTTGATGAACGTTGCGCTGCTTTCTTTGGGCTGGGAATGGCCCAACAATTACAGAAACCTGTTGTTGTTTTATGTACATCCGGTAGTGCCTTGTTGAATTATTACCCGGCCGTGGCTGAGGCTTTTTATAGCAGGATTCCATTAATGGTTATATCAGCGGATAGACCTTTCTACAAAATAGATGTAGGTGACGGACAGACAATTCGACAGGATTATGTTTTTGATAGGCATATTGGCTATTCTGCAAATTTGAAACAAGATGTTTCGCATGCCACAGAAAAAGTCAAGAAATATGCTCCAGGCAGTATTCAAACGACTATTGACAATGAACAAGAAAAGATCCAGGAGCATAATGACAATGAGTTGAACAAGGCCATGAATTTGGCCATACATAAACAGCTTCCAGTACATATTAATGTTCCATTTGAAGAACCGTTGTACAATACGCATGAAAAATTAACTGTTACTCCGAATATTGAACAAAAGGTACAGGTGAATGTGCCTTTGGTTGAGATTGAGGGTTATGCAAAACAATGGAATTCTGCCAAGCGCAAAATGATTCTGGTAGGGGTGAATCATCCAAATTCAGTTGAGCAAAAATATTTAGATCAACTTGCCGCAGATCCATCTGTCATTGTTTTGACGGAAACGACATCAAATCTTCATCATCCGAATTTCTTTCCAAGTATTGACAGTATTATCGCTCCTATTGAAAAGTCGAAGGTAAAAGAAAAATTGTTCAGTGATCTTCAACCTGACATTCTACTCACTTTTGGTGGCTTGGTGGTTTCTAAAAAAGTAAAGGCATTCTTAAGAGTGCACAAACCAAAACACCACTGGCATGTTGATGAACAAAGGGCATATGACACTTTTTTTTCTTTATCGCACCATTTTAAGTCTAATGTAAATACTTTTTTTCATCGATTTTGCCCCCTTTTAAGCAAGGTTGATAGTGAATATTTTGGGTGTTGGAACAAATTTAAATTGGCATATGAGGCTAAACGGGCCGAATATTTGTCGCAAATTGAATACTCTGATTTTAAGGTTTTTGAAAGGATATTCGAGGCAATTCCAGAAAATACACAGTTGCAAATGGCGAATAGTTCAACTATTCGTTATGGGCAGTTGTTTAACCTTAAGCCCTCGATTGAGGTATTTTGCAATCGTGGAACCAGTGGAATAGATGGAAGCCTTTCTACGGCAATAGGTGCATCCTTGGTACAGCGCAAACCTACCGTTCTCATTACCGGGGACCTTAGTTTTTTCTACGATAGTAATGGTTTATGGAACAAGTATATTAAAGCGGATTTTAGAATTATCCTCGTGAACAATGACGGGGGAGGTATATTCAGGATTTTACCCGGACAGGAAGAGACAGAGAATTTTTCCACCTATTTTGAGACCATTCATGAGTTAAATGCAGCTCATTTATGTAAGATGCATAACGTTGAGTATTCATGTGTAATTGAAGAAAATTCTCTCAAAAATGAATTGCCGAAATTCTTCGGAGCTTCGACCATACCCAAACTTCTGGAGATTAAGACACCTAGAATATTGAACAATAAAATTTTGATTGAATACTTTGATTTTATATCTTCGGGTATTATTAATCATATTCATTAAGAACACTAACTATTATGAGTAAAAGAGACGATTTGATCAAGAAGTACGCAGAAGACATTAAAGACAAGTTTGGTGAATCAGCTAACATGGATCTTTTGACAAAAGTAACTATAGGTTTAGGGCCATCTATTTATAATTTAGATGCTTCTAAAGTTTCAGGTGCTGATGAGAAAGAATTGGAAACTGTTAAGAACAACTATTTAATCAAAAAATTAGGAATGAGCGATAGCGCTAAACTAATGGATGGGATTAATACTGTAATGGACAAGTATGGTTCTTCAAACAAGAACAAGCACAGAGCAGTAGTTTATTACATGCTTTGCAAACACTTCAAAAAAGAATCTGTTTACTAGAATAGTATTCGAAATAAGAAAGAGCCGCTCCAAAAAGAGCGGCTTTTTTTATACCCAATGCATTTAAATCTTACTTTTGCAACATGATAGCATTAGGAACATATAATACCCTCGAAATTCTTCGTGATACGAGTGTAGGTCTTTTTTTAGGCGATGGTGAAGGGAATGACATATTACTACCAAATAAATATGTTCCAGAAAGCTACGAAATAGGAGATTCACTTACTGTCTTTTGTTATTTAGATCATTCAGAACGACCTGTAGCCACTAATTTGGAACCTGAAATCCTGGTAAATGAATTTCAATTATTAAAGGTTGTAGAGGTTAACGATTTTGGCGCTTTTCTGGATTGGGGTTTAGAGAAACATCTTCTAGTGCCTTTTAGGGAGCAGCGCAACAAAATGCAAGAAGGGAATTGGTATATAGTATATTGCTATTTGGATCCTCAAAGTAACCGATTGGTGGCTTCGAATAAAATCGATAGGTTTTTAAGCAATGATACCTTGTCCGTTAAGGAAAATGATGTTGTTGAGTTGGTGATTTCAAGACAAACCGATTTGGGTTATGAGGTAATAATCAACAATAGCCATAAAGGTCTTGTTTACTTTAATGAGGTCTTTAAAAAAATCGCCATTGGCGATAATACAAAAGGAGTTATTAAAAGAATACGCCCTGATAATAAAATTGATGTTTCGCTACAACCGCTTGGAGAAAAGATTTTGGAACCAGCTGCCAATAAGATTTTTAATCAATTGATAGCGCATGGGGGCTATTTGGGATTGCACGATAAATCTGACCCAGAATTGATAAAGGATGAGCTTCAAATGAGCAAGAAAACCTTTAAAAAAGGAATAGGTACGTTGTATAGAGCAAGGAAGATCCAGATAAAAAGTGATGGTATTTATGCAATTGAAGGAACAGTTAACTAAACGCACGAAATATGTATCTGTAAAGAGGTGTTAATCAATATAGTATCGATGAAATACATCGTTATTTATTGGCCATACCACGAAAAATTATATATTTACAACTTTAATCAAATATATTGCAGAACCATTAAACATTTTTGGTTACCTTTAGCCGATAAGACCCCTAAAAACCTAATAACACATGCCATTTATTGAAGAAAGCGATTTACTGGAATTGCATAAAGATATAGACAAGGCGCAAATAATAAACGAACGCCTTTTAGATCAAATAAAAATAAAAAACAAAGAGCTTAAGAAAAGTAAAATACAGCGTAATTTTTTGGCTGGTATTACGGCACTGTTCTTAATAGGAACCTTTGGAATAACCACCTATACTGCTGGATTAAGTACGTCAAGTGACTATGACAATAGAAACAATCTTTTGGTTTCTATTGATAGTCTTGAAGCGCATAAGGCAAGAATAGATAATCTTAGACAACAAAACGAAGAGTTGAGTTTGGTCAAGGAGTTTTATTTGGCCAAAAATTTCTTGGAGAAAGAAAAGATTTATTCTGTGCAAATAAAATCCTTCGTTGATAACAACGTCACCTTGGCTTCTGAATCACTTACCAATACTTTATTTGTTAAAACTAACCCGTTTTACTCTTATTCATTGGGTAATTTTGAGACTTTGGGTGAAGCACAGAAATTCCGTAAACAATTGGTGGACCTTGGATTTAATGATGCTTTTGTGGCTTCATACAAGGAAGGTAAACGATTACAAATAGAAGACCCATACTAGATTGCCAAAATTATCTTCTTGGATCAACGCGGCTAGATTAAGAACACTTCCACTTTCAGTTTCTGGAGTTTTAGTAGGTACTGGTCTTGCCAATTTCTATGGCAAAGGCGACTATGTGGTTTTTGTACTTGCCCTCTTGACCGCCATTGGTTTTCAAATCACATCTAATTTTGCTAACGATTATGGTGATGGCGTTAAAGGAACCGATAATGAAGAGCGAATAGGGCCAAAGAGAGCATTGCAGAGTGGATTAATATCTAGAAAAGTACTCAAAAGAGGTATAATATTTTCAATCTTCATCAATATTATCCTAGTGATAGCTGTTGTATATTTTTCCTTTGGAATTGAGAATATAGAATTCATACTATTGTTTTTAGCCTTAGGAGGCTTAAGTATTTGGGCGGCCATAAAGTACACGGTAGGTTCATCGGCTTATGGATATCGGGGTTTGGGTGATGTTTTTGTCTTTCTTTTTTTTGGATTACTTGCGGTATTGGGCTCCATGTTTCTATATACAAGGAGTTTACATGAAATGGCAATACTCCCTGCCATATCTATAGGGTTTTTGAGTACAGGAGTATTGAATTTGAACAATTTAAGAGATCATGACTCCGACAAGAATGTGGGTAAGAATACACTCGTAGTCAAAATGGGTTACGCTAAAGGAGTTAAATATCATACTGCACTTATAGCAATAGGGTTATTGTCCATTTTATCATTTATTATTTTGAATTATAAGTGTTATATACAATTAATACCACTATTGATTTTTATTCCTGTGCTATTGCACTTAAGAAGAGTATATAAGGCAAAAAGCCCGTCATTGTTGGATCCAGAATTAAAGAAACTGGCAATAAGTACCTTTTTACTATCCTTACTGTTTTATATCAGTAATAATATTTTTTGTAATTTTGAGTTGTAACTATCTAAACTACTACTGCCTTGGAACAACCTATTAGAATACTTATCGTTGAGGATAATGTAATTATTGCGGACGATATGCAATCCATGTTAGAAGAGATTGGTTATGAGATTGTAGATAATGTTATTGTCTACGAGCAAGCCGAAAAAGTTCTAAAGACCGAACAAGTTGATCTTGTTTTGATTGATATTATCCTGGCCTCGGATAAAACTGGAATTGATCTTGGAAAGCATATTCGTGAGAATTATGATATCCCATTTATTTTTGTGACCTCCAACTCCGATAGGGCTACAGTGGAAAATGCAAAAACTGTAAAACCAAATGGTTACTTGGTTAAGCCATTTGAACAGCAAGATTTGTATACTTCTATAGAGATAGCGTTGTCTAATTTTACTTACGGCACCAACAAGTCTTCTTCGGAAGCTGATGGAGTGCGGGAAGAAGATGTTCCTATGTCAAATTCTGTGCTTAAGGATTCGATTTTTGTAAAGAAACAGCATTTATATTATAGAATTCAATTTGGCGATATTCAGTTTATTAAAGCAGACAATGTGTATTTAGAGGTAAATACGGTTGATAAGAAGTTCTTGGTACGCTCCCCGCTAAAAGATTATTTGCAAAAACTACCAAATAACAAGTTTTATAGAGCACACAAGTCTTATATAGTTAATGTGGATCATATTGATGCCATAAATTCTAAGGATATTATGATCAATAATAACCTTATACCTATTTCAAAAGATTTTAAAGAATTTATCATCTCTGCGATGAATTCTTAACTTGATGACAGCAAAATAAAAAGGGGCGCATTATGCGCCCCTTTTTATTTGCAATAGCATCTTAAAGATAGTACACCACAAGAATTTAAGAATTCACAACATTTAGTTTTCGGCATGGAACTTTCCCAATACATTAGCAATGTGATACTGAAAGAGGTATTACTAAAAAGAAGTAAATAATTTTTTCATTTTCATATAGTGTTCTCGTAAAAGAGCTTTGTTTTCAATAACAGGGCTCTTTTTAGTTTTTATCATATCTGATTGTATTTTGTTCAAAAAAGGAGAAGGTTTCCCAAGATTGATTTTTCTCACAAAAACTCCATGAAACGCACAAAAAACCGATGAAATACAGTAAAATTGATGTTTGCTTCATTTCACAACAAAAAAGGTGGGTTACACAACAATATTGTAATATCAAAACTTCTATATTTTAATTTTGAAGAGCAAATTGCTTCCCAAAGCTTGCCTTTTACTTACCTAAAATTATGGGCCATTTTTTAGCCTATCTTCTTATGCTCTAATATAGATCCAAAGATCAGGACGTGTACTGCGTTTGTAGGATATTATAATAGTTTGTGGCGCTTTTAGAAAAAATAACGAGAACAATCACTAGTGTAGATATTGTTTTAATCTGATTAAAACTTTGCAAGCCGTAGGTTTGGTTTACAACAAAAATTTAATGAAACCATCATTTACAAGTAAGTTTGGTTTTGTTTTTAAATGAGTATGAAAAAACTTCTTTACAAGTCTTTTATTTTTAGCATCATTTGCTTGTTTCTTTCATTGAACTGTTTTTCACAAGATTCGGTTCCTTTGGTAGATGATGTTTACCAGAATTTTCAAAATCAGGACCAACCTCTTGAAAGATTTTCATTCTTCTTTGATACACCGAATAGGTATAAATTAAATTCTCCCTATGATTGGCTCGATTCTGTAAACAAGTATTTAGACAATGCCATTAAGAAAAAGGATTCAATTGCCATCAGGCATTATATGATCATACAATCACAAGTCTATTATGATTTAGGGGATTACAATCGCAGTTTAGCCATTTCTAGTGAACTATATGATATTAAAGATAGTTTCAATCTAGATTACAAGACAAAATTATTGGGCTTAATGGATAGCACCTATTCGCAGTTGGGCCTATATAACGAGCAAATAGATATACGTAATGAAAAGAAAGAACTTGGAATTACAGAGGACATTGCTTTTTATGATATCTACTCGAACTTAGGATTACATAATAAAGCAATGAAACTTTATATCATCGAAATGCGCAAAACCTTTGCCGATGATGATCTATTTAGTTTGGCAAAATACCATAACAACATCGGCACCTACTTGCGCTTGGATAATTCGCCTTCAGTAGCTCTTAATAAATATAAAGAGGCTAAAGGCCATCTTACGGTTTTTCTTAACAATATAACCTTGGTCAAAACCGAAAGTGAGCTGATCAGTGCCAATAACCTTATGGGTATAATTGATGGGAATATTGGAAAATGTTATTCAGAACTTGGACAGTATGAAGTTGCTATTCCTTATTTGGAGTCAGGAATTGTTGCTATTTCAGAAAATAGTAAAGGCAAGTTTTCCAGTGAAATAGTTGAAAACACTTTGGAAATCGCAAATTGCTATTTGCAATTGGAGAATTTTGAAAAAGCTGTTGAATACTTGAGTTCGGATTTATATTCAAATAAAACGAATCATATTCTTAAACGAAACAGATTACTATCATCGTATTATGATATGACCGGTAATTTCAGAAATTCAGTCGACTACCTTAAGCGTAATATGCGGATAAGGGATTCCGTTGACACCAATGAATCTGAGCTTAGAAAGCAACAGTTGGCCACTGTCATGGGGCGCGATTTGGCCAATAAGGAAGCCGTAATGAAAGCTCAAAAAGAGGACCTTGAAAAACAAAGGTTGGAAATGTCCGCTCAGGACGAGAAAATTAATTTGGTTTTCATTTCTTTGGTATTCACCTTGTTAGGCTTTGCAGGTTTGGTGTATGCCTATTTAAAAAGTATCAAGAATCAAAGATTGATCGCAGAACAAAAGCATATTATTGAAAATTCATTAATAGAGAAAGATTCTTTATTGAAAGAGATTCACCATAGGGTTAAGAATAATCTTCAAATGGTTTCCAGTCTTTTAAGCTTACAAACAAAGAATACTAGGAGCAAGGCTGCTATAGAGGCTTTGGAAGAAGGTAAGAGCAGGGTAAAGGCTATGGCCTTGATTCATCAAAAGCTATATCAAAATGATGATCTTTCGGTTATTGAAATGCAAGGCTATATTGAAAGTTTGATAAACAGCGTGCAATCGGTATATAAAAAAGGAGGTCACAATATTAATATTACAATTGATGCCGAAGGTGTAGAATTGGATATTGACCGCGCTATACCCTTTGGTTTAATGTTGAATGAATTGGTTTCCAATTCCTTTAAATATGCGTTTCCGCATGATGAGGAAAATGGTAAGATTTACATTCATTTAAGAAAACAGAATGGCCAAGAAGGTTTCTTTGAATATACTGACAATGGTGTAGGATTACCAGAAGATACGGATGAACGTGCAAAGTCATCAATGGGAATTAGGCTAATGAACCGTTTGGCAAACCAATTACAGACCAATTTGAATGTTGATAAAACTTCGGATGGTGTCCGATTTTGGTTCAATTTTAAATAGAGTTCAGTAACTTTGAGGTATTCTAAATACTTCAAAAATGAAAATCACTTTCTTAGGTCATGCTTCTCTATTGATTGAAGCTGAAAACTCAACCATTTTAGTAGATCCTTTTATTTCTGGAAATGAAAAAGCTTCTGGAAAAATCGATATTCAAGAATTGAATCCAGATTATATATTAGTGACCCATGCTCATCAAGACCATGTTTTAGACGTCGAGGCAATTGGTAAAAAGTCAGGGGCCACTGTGGTAAGCAATTATGAAATTGCAATGTATTATGAAACTAAGGGCTTAAAGGCGCACCCTATGAACCATGGCGGCAATTGGAAATTCGATTTTGGTAACTTAAAATATGTTAACGCCATTCATACCTCTTCTTTTCCTGATGGTTCATACGGCGGTCAACCAGGTGGATTTATTGTTTCAACCGAAGATAAACATGTTTACATTGCAGGTGATACGGCCTTAACCATGGATATGAAGCTTATCCCAATAACGACAAAATTAGACCTTGCCGTATTACCAATTGGGGATAATTTTACCATGGGCGTAGATGATGCCGTCATAGCTTCAGATTTTATTGAATGTGCTTCTGTTCTCGGGTATCACTATGACACCTTTGGTTATATCGAAATTGATCACAAGGATGCTGTAAAAAAATTCAAAGATTCAGGAAAGCAATTGAACCTTCTAGAAATAGGGGAATCAATGACTATCTAACTTGGCTTCTTAATACTAGTTTATGTAATAGTTTTGGGAAGAATCTTTTCATATAAATACCCTTCACTTCTCCACGACCTATATAGGCTTCAAACTTTTTGCGTTCTATAGCCCTGATCATTTTTTTTGCGAATACCTTGGTTGGCAGACCATTTTGTGTAGCCGTATCATCAGATTCTTGCATGCTTCCGTTAGCGGTCAAAGCATTTTTGGCCACATTAGTCTGTACAAAACCAGGACAGATCATTGTTACATCAATGTTGTCTTTTTCATGCTCCATCCGTAAGACATCAAAAAATCCATGTAATGCGTGTTTTGCCCCGCAATACCCAGACCTATATGGTGAACCAAATTTACCCATCAAACTTGTGACCGTAACAAAATGGCCTTTTTTATGCTCAATTAGATGTGGTAAAAGTGCCTTTGTCAAAGCAACCGTACCCAAATAATTAATATCCATGAGTTTTTTGTAGACGTTGAAATTTGTCTCTACAATTAAGGAGCGTTGACTAATACCTGCATTATTCACAAGAATATCTATAGGGCCGAAGAATGAAAGTGCTTCTTTTACCCTTATGACCATTGATTCAAAATCACCAAGATCCAACGGCAAAACGATGACATTCTCCTTATGGGTACAATTATTTTTGACGATTTTCAGCGCTTCTTCATTACGTGAAGAAATAATCAATTTGCAATTTTTCTGATCAAGGGCATAAGTGAGCGCTTCGCCAATACCTGATGAGGCACCGGTTATCCAAACTGTTTTACCATTTATCCTTTTCATTCTTTGGTTTTTAGAGCTAAAATATAGTTAAATTTGGCAGCAACGAATGAACGCAAGAGTAAAAAAATACATACTTGATTTTAAAAGACCAAGCGGCACTTCACGTGGAATCCTGACCAATAAGGAAACATGGTTTCTTATTCTGGAAGACAATGGCAATTATGGAATAGGGGAATGTGGTATGTTCAAGGGACTTAGTCATGATGACCTTCCCGACTATGAAAACATGTTGAAATGGACATGTCGGCATATTGACAAGGGTGTTGAGTATTTACTTGATAAGTTAATCAATTTTCCCAGTATTCAGTTTGGATTGGAACAAGCGTTTATTTCGCTTAACTCAAATAACCCTTTTGAGTTATTTCCATCTGACTTTACCGAAAATGAAGCGCAAATACCTATAAATGGACTTGTTTGGATGGGTGATGAAGGGTTTATGTTGGAGCAAATTCAAAAAAAATTAGAGGAGGGCTTCACGTGTATTAAAATGAAAATTGGAGCTATTGACTTTAAGACTGAAATTTCATTGCTTGAGACGATAAGGAAGAATTATTCACACGACCAGATTGAAATACGGGTAGATGCGAACGGGGCGTTTAAACCTAGTGAAGCACTGGATAAATTAAAAGTTCTTGCCAATTACGACTTACACTCGATTGAGCAGCCTATAAAACAGGGTAATTTTATTGAAATGAAAAGGTTATGTAAGCGTTCACCACTGCCAATTGCCTTAGATGAAGAACTAATAGGAATTACGACTGTAACTAAAAAGGAAGAATTGCTACATACCATAAAGCCAAAATATATAATTCTAAAACCTACATTGGTTGGTGGATTTAAGGGTAGTTCCGAGTGGATCAGGCTAGCCCAAAAATATGATATCGGTTGGTGGGTGACAAGTGCTCTTGAAAGCAATATTGGGTTGAATGCCATTGCACAATGGACCTATTCACTTAAAAATCCAATGCCTCAAGGTTTAGGAACTGGGGGTCTTTTTACAAATAACTTTGATTGTCCTTTAAAGGTAAAAAAAGGATATATTTATTACGATAATAACGAAAGCTGGAAAGCAGATTTAATTAAAGATTTATGTATATAGAACAAGGATACAAGGGAAATATTGGCATGTGGAAATATTGGATTCCCATTTTAGGTTTTTCGACCCTAATGGTCGTTAATTATATTATGACGATAAACTCTCCCATTGACCCTGATGTTATGATCAAGAGTTTTATTGACAAAGTAGGGCTTAATGTATTTTTTGTTTTAGCAATTGGCCCATTGGTGGCAGGTTTTTTTGTGATCTTGGGATGGGTTTATTTGGTTCATGGCCAGTCTATTACCTCATTGACCACATCTCGAAAAAAAGTTGATTGGAAACGGATAATATTTGCTTTTGCCCTATGGGGAGGAATTACTGCGTTAATGATCGGGGTTGATATTTTTTTGTCGCCAGAAGATTACGAATACAATTTTAAGCCAGTTCAATTTATAATTTTGGTTGTGATGGCGATTTTATTAGTGCCATTTCAAACAAGCTTTGAAGAATACCTTTTTCGAGGACATTTAATGCAAGGACTGGGAATTGCCGTAAAAAATAGGTGGGTTCCTTTGATCGTGACTTCTGTGCTTTTTGGCATTATGCACGCAGCGAACCCTGAAGTTGGAAAATTAGGGTATGGAATCATGGTATATTACATTGGTACAGGTTTTTTTCTTGGGATTTTAACCTTAATGGATGAAGGCTTGGAGCTTTCCTTAGGTTTTCATGCAGCAAACAACCTTGTGGCAGCCTTATTGGTCACAGCAGATTGGACTGCCTTTCAGACCAATTCTATTTACAAAGATGTGTCGGAGCCTACTTTGGGATGGGACGTATTTATACCCGTACTGGTGATTTATCCAATATTACTGTTTGTTTTCTCTAAAAAGTACGGTTGGTCTAATTGGAAAGAAAGACTTACAGGAAAAGTCATTGGGAAAGAGATGTATCTAGCGCAAAATACCAATGGAACTGACGTATAAAAGAGTTCATCCAAGTTTTAAGCTAAATGGTATTGCCATTACGTTCGAAGATTTGGATGAAGTTAGTTATAGTCTTATTAAAGAAGGTGAAGCTTTTGAGCATTATATTGGTGCATTTTTACTGGATTGGATTGATTCCAGCGATGAAATAATTGTTAAAACTTCTGGTTCAACGGGAGTTCCTAAGAACATAAGCATAAAAAAGCAACATATGGTCAATTCTGCTTTGGCCACTGGTGACTTTCTTAATCTTCAGGCGGGTGAGAAAGCTTTACTTTGTCTTCCTGCTGAGTTTATAGCAGGTAAGATGATGTTGGTTAGGGCAATGATTTTAGGTTTGCATTTGGACGTGGTTGAACCCTTGTCCGCTCCTTTGTCAATCACAAAGAATGACTACGACTTTTGTGCTATGGTGCCTTTTCAATTGGAAAATTCATTGATGCAAATCAATAGGGTTAAGACCTTAATTGTAGGTGGTGCGAGTATATCAGAATCCCTTAAGATAAGAGTACAAGAGGTTACAACCACGATATATGAGACTTTTGGCATGACTGAAACCATTACCCATATAGCGCTAAAAAAAGTCAATAATGCCACTAACGAAGGCTCTATAGAAGATGAGCGTTATTTTAAAACTCTACCAAATGTAACGGTTGGGAAAGATGGAAGGGGTTGTTTGGTGATTAATGCTCCAAAAATCAATAAGGAGCCCATAATTACGAATGATGTGGTAAACTTGATGTCCAAAACTGCATTTGAGTGGCTTGGCAGATTTGATAATATCATTAATTCTGGAGGATTGAAACTGGTCCCGGAGCAAATTGAAGCTAAAATGGTTTCGATTATCGATAGTCGATTTTTTGTCGCTGCAATTCCGGATGAGCGCTTAGGTAATCAAATGGTACTTTTTATTGAAGGCTCTATCGATAAAGAGGAGCTAAAACAAAAGCTTTCTTCCATAAAATCGTTCAACAAATATGAAATCCCCAAGGAAATATTTTGTGTTCCTCGATTTATTCAGACAAAAAACGGAAAATTGGCAAGGGCTGAAACTCTAGCACGTTTTTTAAATTCCAAAAGGTAATAATACTTCGATAATTTGTATTTTCATGGGATAATCCAGACTCATGAAAAAACTTGTTTTCCTATTCCTTTTTGTTTTCCCTTTAACAATCATTTCCCAACAAATTCTGCCTGAAGAAGAACGTGCTAAAGTAGTGGATGAAATATTGGCTGACCGCTTTAATAACCTTTTACCACAATTAATGGATGAAACAGGTGTTGATATGTGGGTCCTTATTTCACGAGAATACAACGAAGACCCAGTACTCAGGACTATGTTGCCAGCCACTTGGCTAAACGCAAGGAGGCGTACGATTTTGGTTTTTTACAGAGATAAGGCTAAGAAGACTATTGAGAAATTGGCCGTTGCCAGGTATAATGTGGGAGAGAATATAGTATCTGCTTGGGACAAAGTAAAGGAACCCAATCAATGGAAAAGATTAATGCAATTGATTGAAGAAAGAAACCCAACTAAAATTGGATTGAATTTTTCCAAGGACCACAATATTGCCGATGGTTTAGATAAGACCGATTACGATGAGTTTATGCAAAATTTGCCCAAGAAATTCCATAAAAAAGTAGTTTCAGCAGAACAATTGGCTGTTCGATGGATTGAGACTAGAACAGAACGTGAAATGGTCATCTTTAATCAGTTGGTCGATGTTACGCACGACATAATTGCCGAAGCTTTTTCAGAAAAGATAATAACCCCTGGCGTTACTACTACAACAGAAGTAGAGTGGTTTATGCGTCAAAAGGTAACCGACTTGGGGCTGGAGACTTGGTTTCATCCTACTGTAGATGTGCAGCGAACAAGTGAAGAATTAGTAAGTCATTTGTATTCGTTTTCTGGTCGACCTGATGATATGATTATTCGACCTGGTGATTTATTGCATTGCGATTTTGGCATAACCTATTTGCGTTTGAATACCGATTGTCAAGAACTGGCTTATGTTCTAAAGCCTGAGGAAAAAGCAGCTCCAAAATTTCTTATTGATGGTTTGAAAGCTGGAAATCAGGTTCAAGATTTCTTGACAACAAATATGATAAAGGGGCGGACTGGAAATGAGATATTAGCAAAAGCTTTGCAAGATGCCAAGGCAGCAGGGCTTCGTCCTGCTATATACACACATCCACTTGGGCTTTATGGTCATTCTGCTGGTACCACCATTGGAATGTGGGATGCCCAAGGTGGTGTTATGAAAGATGATGGTGAAAACTACCCATTGAACGAGAATACCGTTTATGCCATTGAGTTGAATACTACCATTACAATTCCTGAATGGAAAAGAGATATTCGTATCATGCTTGAAGAAGCGGGCTTTTACGGTGAAGATGGTTTTAGATATGTAAATGGCAGACAAACTGAATTGTTATTGATTCCACGAGTAAAGTCTCATCAGGGCAATTAAAATGAGCTATGAAAAAGGTCTTGCTCTTTCTTTTGTTATTTCAAGGCCCATGGTCGCTTTTCTCCCAAGATCAAAAGACAAGTTTACCAAGTTCATCTGCTGAAAAGATTTATCTTCAGTTGGATGGAGGTGTTTATACTACAGATCAGACTGTTTGGTTTAAGGCGATTGTCGTAAATGCCTCATATCATGAATCAAGTGTAGATAGTGGGGTTCTTCATGTTGAATTAATCGATGAGAAAGGTCAGATTACTGAAAAGAAATTAGTAAAGCTTACTAATGGTTTGGGACAAGGCTTTTTTGAATTGAATCAAACATATGAAGCAGGTTTATATTTGGTTCGGGCCTATACGGAATGGAATAAAAATTTTGGGGACGATTTCGTATTTAATACTTACATAGACGTATTTTCAAACACTATAGATAAAAAAGAAGCCCCTATTAGTGATATCTCCCTGATAGAAATGCAAAAAGGGGAATTTATACTAAAAGCAACACTTAAACCCCATTTATTGGATGAGAAACATCGTAACAAACTCAATGTTTACTTAGCGTTTGATAAACAGAAAGATTCCCTTGTTATAAAAAAAAGTAAAGACAATACCTATCAATTATTACATTCGGTACCGTTTAATGCAAGTTTTGTCAAGCTTACACTTGTTACCGATAATCTAATTCGCCATTCACAAACCGTTGTACTTAATGATAAATATCTTGATATTCAGTTTTATCCTGAAAGCGGCCGAATGGTGCATGGCTTGACTAACAAAATAGCTTTTAAAGCGCTTGACTATTCTGGAAAAGGTACATATGTGGCAGGAGATGTTGTTGACGAAAACGACAGTATTGTTAAAACTTTCGGCAGTAACCCAAAGGGTATGGGTACTTTTCTTATTCAGGCAAACAAGAACAAGGCGTACTATGCTAGAATTCCTTCTCATTCAAATCAGGGCCTGTTTCAAAAGTATCCGCTACCAAAGGTCGTTGATAAAGGCAGTATTCTTTCAATTACAAAAGCGGGTAAAAACATTAGAATAAAGGCTTTTTCCAACTATAAGGAAACCGATAGTGTATTTATACGGGTAAGCTGTAGAGGAATTGACCATTATCTTATTGAAGGAACGTTTAAAGATAGGCTATTAATTGCCCAACTACCTGCGAATGAACTTCCTGAGGGTATTCTGGCATTTTCAATGTTGGACCAAAATAAAATGCCAACTGCAGAAAGGCTTTATTTTAACGAATTACCAAGAAATAGACTAAGAATAGAACTTAGTACCGATAAAGAGAGTTATGGTCATCGTGAAAAAACCGAATTGAAGGCGCAGGTATTTGGTCAAGATAGACAAGCTGTAGATGCCAACCTATCTATACTTGTCATAAACAGAGACCAATTGGGGGAACTACAAAATCGTCGTGTGAACATCTTGTCCTATTTTTTATTGGATTCTGAATTAAAGGGTCCTATTGAAGACCCACGATATTATTTCAATTCTGAAAATCGGGAAAGGGTTAACGATTTAGATGCTCTATTACTAACTCAAGGTTGGCGGAAATACAATTATAGTGAGGGGCATAGGGATACCATAATGTATCAAACTGAACCTACACTACAGTTAGGTGGTACCGTCAATGCTAATTATTCAAAAAAAAAGCAGTTTGGCGGTGTAAACCTGAGCATGATGACCTTTGGGGAAACACCATCCTTTTATAATCAGGTAACTGATAGTTTGGGGCGATTTAAATTTCAATTACAGGATGAATTTGGCCCACCTATAAAGGCACTAATTCAGAGCGCGAACAAGTCGGGGAAAAAGAGGAGTTATGCGATTACCTTAGATGCGACGGAAACGCCTGACATAGTAATTGACTCCAGAAAATCTATAGAGAAGCTGGATAGTGTGGTTCATTTAATTGCTGAAAAACACCGCGAACGAAGAACAATTGAAGATTCCTATAAACCTGATTATGGGGTTACAGCGCTTGCTGAAGTAATTGTAGAAGGTCAAAAATTGACTCCCCAACGAAAAAAAGTAATAGATGAATACGGAGAACCAGATATAGTGATTCCTGGTACAGAAATAAGAGATAAAGAAAAAAAGTGGTCTTATGGTTTGTACAGTGTGCTATTGTTCAATTATCCTAATGAGATTAGTATAGAGCAATTTCCTGATGGCTTTATGTTGGCCCATATCAATGGCGGTGGTACGACATTGGTGGTTATTGATGGCATACCCGTTTTGGACTTTCAATACCCCTTGATACCCCATATTTCACCGTCCGAGGTCAAGAGCGTGGAACTAATAAAATACATCAAGAATTTTGTCAAGTTATATACAACTGTCTTTTCTGATTATGCTATTGAAAGCATACCCAAATTAGGCAGTGTTATCGCGATCTTTACACATGCCGGTAAGGGCATTTCAGGGGTACATAAGGCAAAAGGGCTTTCTCAAAATTTAATCCCAGTATTTTCTCCCACGAGACAATTTAATGCACCTAATTATAATAAACCTAATACAAGTACAGCATTCCAACCCGATTTACGATCATTGATACATTGGGAACCAATTGCAGAAGTTAATAGTGATGGAAGTTTTGTAACATCATTTTATAATGCGGATACATCTGGGAAAATGTTGGTTATTGTAGAAGCCATAACCGAAAACGGAGAGATAGGCTACACGGAAATGGTCTATCCAGTCAAAAATGAAAGGCCATGAGCATTTTCGAAAGCAAAGACACCTCTCTTAAAAACATAATTTCAGTGTGATTTTTTTGGAATAATTCTTTATAATCAACCCTTTTATGAAAACAATTATTTATTTGTTTTTTTTCTTTTTCATTTTAAATGTTGAGGCACAAAATTCGGTCAATCAAATCAGGGGTAATGTAACTAATTCAGGTAAGCCACTTTCCAATGTAAATGTTTTAATTAAAGGGACTTCGATTGGTGTTCAAACCAATAGTAAAGGAGCGTATTCAATCAAAGCCAAGCCAAAAGATGTGCTGATTTTTTCCTATGTAGGTATGCAAACGCTAGAATTAATGGTGGAAGACCATACTTCAATTATGGACGCAGAGCTTTTGCCAAAAGTTGAGTTGTTGGATGAAGTTACTGTAAAAAAGAAAAGACCCTTTACCCAAAAAGAACTATTGATAGCATACCCCAAGAACAAGAGTTTAATAAAGACTTCTCGAGGTATCTTGGACAAAGATCGTGCTTCTTTTTCTTTACGGGTCATTGATGGTAAAGAGCTAATTCCCGTGGGAACGGATTTTTTATACTCTTTACAAAATCTGTATCCGCAAATGAAGGTAATTCGTGAATGTGAACCAATTGACCCAATTTGTCCAAAAGTTATTTTACAAAAATGGAGCAGTGGTGCACGGCCTACGGCGATTTTTGATGTGGATGGATTCATTTATGAAAAGCCTCCAACTTTCATACAAGTGAACGATATTGAAAGAGTTGCTATAATGGTGAGAAACGGGGCCATATCAAGATATGGTCCACAGGGTATTGGGGGCGTCATCATCATAAACACTAAGAGTAAGACTTGGATGGATGATATCTCGATAAAGCGGACCTATGACAATTCTGGTCTAAGGGATAGCCTAATCTTGGCACTGAACACAATTGACAAATACGCACCAGATTTTCCTAATTATTTGAAGAAGTTCGATGCTGCAACATCTATGGGAAAAGCGCTTAAGATATTCGATGACTTGAAAAAAGAGTACGGGGATACACCCTATTATTTTATTGAGGTTTCCGATTTTTTTAATAGAAGATGGAAGAACAGAGAAAAAGCAGGGGAATTACTCGATGTTTTGCAAAGGGATTTTCCACAGGACGTGGCTGCCCTTAGGGCATCTGCCTATAAATATGAAATATTAGGCCAGTATGGTAAAACTTTAAAGACCTATTTGAAAATTTTATCATTGAATTCAAGAGCCGCCCAATCGTTTCGAGACGTAGCGAACACTTATAACGAGCTGGGTAATTACCGTAAGGCTCTTGCTTTTTATACACGTTATGAAAAGGCCATCAATGAATTAGACAGTATTCCTTTTGATGCCAATGGTACAGATATACTTATGACGACGGAAGTTTCCAATATTCTTAAAATGAATGAAGAACAACTCAGCAAAAAAAAGAATACAATTGAAGAGGCAATGGTCACGTCAAGTACAAGATTGGTATTTGAATGGAACAATGACCAAGCTGAATTTGAACTTCAGTTTATAGATTCTGATGATTCTACTTTTAATTGGAAGAAAACCAAAAATGAAACTGATGAATTATTTCAAAATCAAGTGCAAAAAGGGTATAGCACCAAGCAGCTGTTTTTTGAAGATGAATTGAATGCACAATGGAAAGTAAACATTAATTACTTGGGTAACGGATCAAACTTTCCAACATACTTGAAAGTAACATCGTTTTTTGATTATGGTAAACCATCACAAAAGAAAGAAATAAAACTTTTCAGACTTTCAAATGAAAATCAGAATGTCCATTTATTCACAATGGATATAGGGTTAAAGCAAATATTGAATTAAACTTGCAACACTCCCATATTAAATGGTTTTTCAATTGGTGCATGATTTGCTGCCTCTATTCCCATTGAAATCCATTTACGAGTGTCCAACGGATTTATGATAGCATCTGTCCATAATCGTGCTGCTGCATAATAGGGTGAAACTTGATTATCATATCGTTGTTTTATTTTGCCATACAACTCATCTTCTTTAGCTTTTGTAATGGTTTCGCCTTTCTTTTTTAAAGAAGCTTTTTCAATTTGCAGCAACACTTTCGCAGCTGAATTTCCACTCATTACGGCCAATTCGGCGCTTGGCCAGGCAACAATAAATCGTGGGTCATAGGCCTTGCCACACATGGCATAATTCCCGGCACCATAACTATTCCCAATTACGACGGTGAATTTTGGTACGACCGAGTTGCTAACAGCATTCACCATTTTAGCCCCATCCTTTATTATTCCGCCTTGCTCGCTTTTACTTCCAACCATGAACCCAGTAACGTCTTGGAGAAACACCAATGGTATTTTCTTTTGATTGCAATTGGCTATAAAACGGGTCGCTTTGTCTGCAGAATCAGAGTAAATGACACCGCCAAACTGCATTTCTCCCTTGGCTGTTTTTACAACCTTACGTTGATTGGCTACAATACCAACTGCCCAGCCATCAATCCGGGCATATCCTGTGAGTATGGTCTTACCATAGCCCGCTTTATATTCTTCAAATTCTGATTTGTCGACCAAACGATTTATGATTTCATGCATATCATATTGCTCTGATCTCGATGCAGGAAGAATCCCAAAAATATCCTCAACATTTTCCTTGGGCTTTTGTGTTTTTGAACGATTAAAGCCCGCCTTTTCAAAATCTCCGATTTTATCTACAATGTTCTTTATCTTATCAAGGGCATCTTTGTCATCTTTGGCCTTGTAATCTGTAACGCCGCTTATCTCGCTATGAGTAGTTGCCCCACCCAATGTTTCATTATCAACCTCTTCGCCAATGGCCGCCTTTACCAAATAGCTACCTGCTAAAAAAATACTGGCTGTTTTGTCAACGATAATTGCCTCATCACTCATAATGGGTAAATAGGCGCCACCCGCAACACAACTTCCCATTACTGCCGATATTTGAGTAATGCCCATACTACTCATTACCGCATTGTTCCTGAAAATGCGCCCGAAGTGTTCTTTATCTGGGAAAATTTCATCCTGCATGGGTAAAAATACGCCTGCACTATCAACAAGATAGATGATGGGTAACCTGTTCTCTATGGCAATTTCCTGGGCTCTCAAATTCTTTTTCCCTGTGATGGGAAACCATGCACCTGCCTTAACCGTGGCATCGTTAGCAACAACTACACACTGTTTTCCTTGTATATGACCAATTTTAATTACAACACCACCTGACGGACATCCGCCATGCTCCTCATACATGTTTTCACCAACCAAAGCTCCAATCTCTATGCTTTTTTCATCGGAGTCCAACAAATAAGAAATTCGTTCACGTGCTGTCATTTTTCCTTGTGCATGCTGTTTTTCAATACGTGCCTTACCTCCACCTAAATTTACCTGTGCAAGTTTCTTTCTAAGGTGGGATAATTTAAGTTTGTTCTGATCTTCGTTTTTGTTGAACTTAATGTCCATATAGTATCCGATTTATAAAATATTGGGTTAAAGATAAGGAGTAAAATTGATTACATTTGGGATTTATCTAAAATGAATATGGAACGAAAAATCAAATGGGGAATTGTTGGATTGGGTGGAATCGCTAATAAATTTGCCAGCGACCTTCAACTTGTGGAAAAAGCAGAAATAAGTGCGGTTGCTTCTCGTAGTATAGAAAAAGCGAAAGATTTTCAGAGTGAGTATAATGCCACACACGCTTTTGGCAGTTACACAGAGCTCTTCGAAAATGATGAAGTTGAGGTCATTTATATTGCTACCCCGCACACTTCCCATAAGGAATTGAGTATAGAGGCCATGAAACATGGAAAACATGTTCTTTGCGAAAAACCAATGGGGATGAATCTGAAGGAAGTTGAGGAAATGGTTGCCGTGGCCAAGGAGAATAATGTCTTTCTTATGGAAGCCCTATGGTCCCGTTTTAATCCAGCTATTCGAAAGGTAAAAGAATTGGTTGATGATGGTACTATCGGGGAATTAAAATATTTACATGCTGATTTCGCTTTTTATGCGCTCGACAGACCTGAGGATGGCAGGTTGTTGAATCCAGAACTGGGTGGAGGAACTTTATTGGATATTGGTATTTATCCAATTTTTATTTCTTATCTATTATTAGGAAACCCAGAAAGTGTTATTTCTAAATCTAAATTCTATAAGACCGGGGTTGAAATACAGACATCTATGCTCTTCGAGTATAAAGAAGCGCAGGCTATACTTTATAGTGGTTTAAATTCCGGGTCTAAAATGGAGGCTGAGATATCAGGTAGTGAAGGCACATTGTTTCTAAAGCCTCAGTGGCATTGCGCAGAAGGTTATTCCATTAAAACAGGGGACAAGGTTGAGCATGTTGATATGCCAACACTCGGGAACGGGTATACCTTTGAAATTGAAGAGGTACATGATTGTTTATTGAACAATAGATTGCAGAGTGAGCTTTGGAGCCATCAAAATAGCCTTGATTTGGCCCGACTAATTCAGGATATTCGGACTGAAAACAACATTACTTTTCCATTTGAATGATAAAGGTCTTGTTGATTACAGATTAATCCTGTAAAAATTCCGATATTTGGAGTTACCAAAAACCAAACTAAACAAAATGGGAATGAATAAGAATACAGTGCTGGCTTGGGCTACATTTATAATGATAATCGTAGGACTTGCGCTTATTGCTTTAGGTGCCTTTAGATATGACGAAGTTGCTGGTTGGGGTTTTGCCTCTGTAGGTATTGGCTTTTTCGCTATCGCTTGGGTTTTCAATGCACTAAAAGGTAGAGTTTAATCATCCAAAATATCCATTAATCTAATATACAATATCAAATGTCTGACGATAAGAAAGTCATTTTCTCAATGTCCGGGGTTACTAAAACGTATAAAAATGCGAACACCCCGGTACTAAAAAATATATACCTAAGCTTTTTCTATGGTGCCAAAATCGGGATTTTAGGCCTCAATGGTTCGGGTAAATCTACACTATTGCGAATCATAGCAGGTGAGGATAAGAACTACCAGGGAGATGTTGTTTTTTCTCCTGGTTACAATGTTGGTTACTTAGAACAGGAGCCTAAACTGGATGAAGAAAAGACTGTTTTGGAGGTTGTGAAAGAAGGAGCGGCAGAGACTGTGGCCATTCTTGATGAATACAACAAGATCAATGATATGTTTGGTTTGCCTGAAGTTTATGAAGATGCTGATAAAATGCAGAAGCTTATGGATAGGCAGGCTGCTTTACAAGATCAAATAGATGCTTCTAATGCTTGGGAATTGGACACTAAACTTGAAATAGCCATGGATGCCCTTCGTACTCCAGATGGCGATAAAAAGATTGGTGTTCTGTCAGGAGGAGAGCGAAGACGGGTTGCCTTATGTAGGTTATTGTTACAAGAACCTGAGATTTTGCTTTTAGACGAACCAACTAACCACTTAGATGCTGAATCGGTACATTGGTTAGAACATCATTTGGCACAATATAAAGGAACTGTAATCGCAGTAACGCATGACCGTTATTTCTTGGACAATGTTGCAGGTTGGATTTTGGAGTTGGACCGTGGAGAAGGTATTCCCTGGAAAGGAAACTATTCCAGTTGGTTGGATCAAAAATCAAAGCGATTGGCTCAAGAAAGCAAAACGGCCTCAAAACGTCAAAAAACTTTGGAACGAGAGCTGGAATGGGTTAGGCAAGGAGCTAAGGGCAGGCAGACCAAACAAAAAGCACGTTTAAAGAATTACGACAAGCTCATGAGCCAAGACCAAAAACAGCTTGATGAGAAGTTGGAAATATATATACCCAATGGCCCTCGATTAGGAACAAACGTTATTGAAGCTAATGGGGTAAGTAAAGGGTATGAAGATAAATTGCTCTATGAGGATTTGAATTTTAATCTACCGCAGGCTGGGATAGTTGGGGTTATAGGCCCTAATGGTGCTGGTAAGACCACTATTTTTAGAATGATAATGGGAGAGGAAACTCCAGATAAGGGTGAGTTTGTTGTCGGGGATACAGCTAAGATCGCATATGTTGATCAGAGCCATTCGAACATTGACCCAGAGAAAACAATTTGGCAAAATTTCAGCGATGAGCAGGAGCTCGTTATGATGGGGGGTAGGCAAGTGAATTCAAGAGCTTATTTAAGTCGTTTTAATTTTTCTGGTAGTGAACAAAATAAAAAAGTTAATATGCTATCTGGTGGAGAAAGAAACCGCCTTCATTTGGCCATGACCTTAAAAGAAGAAGGCAATGTATTACTTTTAGATGAACCTACTAATGACTTAGATGTCAATACATTACGTGCCTTGGAAGAAGGTCTGGAAAATTTTGCTGGTTGTGCAGTGGTTATCTCTCACGATAGATGGTTTCTAGACAGAATATGCACACATATATTAGCTTTTGAAGGTGATTCCCAAGTGTATTTCTTTGAAGGTTCTTTCTCCGATTATGAAGAGAATAAAAAGAAACGACTGGGTGGTGATTTGATACCAAAACGTATCAAGTACAAGAAGTTGATACGATAATAATCATATTGCCAAGTCGTATTAAGTTTGGATATTTAGGTCTCGATTTGGCTCAACCGAACAGATTTTGATTAGAATGCATCATTGGGATACCAATCTAATTGGATTACTTCAATATCAGGATTCGTTTTATTCACAAATTTTTTGAATTTGGCGACATCACCAATGTCTGGCTTTCCTCGATAGTGATAAGGATATACTTGTTTGGGTTTAAATTCCAGAACGGCATCGGCAGCACTTTCCACAGTCATTGTATATGGTAGGTTCATGCAAACGAAAGCTTTGTCTATGTTCTTTAATGCTCTCATTTCTGGGATATCTTCAGTATCACCTGAAAAATAGATTCTTTGCCCTTCCATATTCAGTACATACCCATTTCCACGGCCTTTTACATGGAATTTCTTTGCCTCTTCCCGAAGATTGTACATAGGAATTGCTTCTACTTTTATTCCATACCGATTTTTAGAATCCCCATTGTTTAAGACATCAATTTGAGGAGTGAATTCCTCCGGCATTTTGTCGGCCACGGCTTGAGGAACAATGATTTTTGCATTTTTTGTGTTTAGACTATGTATAGTCTCTAAATTAAAATGATCTCCGTGAATATCAGTGATCAATATTAAATCAGGTTGTTTTTGATCTTTAAAAGCTTCTGAACCTCCAACTGGATCAACATAAACTGTAATATCCTTCCATTCCAAAATTGCCGTGGCATGTTCAATTGGAATAATAACAATATCCGTTTCACTATGCTTTTCAATTTTTGGAGGTGGGGGTGGTACTCCATCCGCTTCTAACTTGGGTTCTGAATCCAGTAAAGGGCTATTCTTTTTTTTATCCTTACAGGAAATTACCAGTAATGTAATCACAATTAAGGGGAGTATTGATTTTTTCATTTTTCAAGATTTAATTCCAGTTCCATTTTTACATCACTTCTTACATAAGGTAGGTCTTTTTCCAACTCTACATGCTTAAAACCATATTTTTCATAAATATAAACTGCCGTGGGTAGCTTTGAACTAGAGTAAAGAACTATTTTGCTCCATTGTTTTTCTTTAGCAAAATCTATTGCAAAACCCAAAAGTGATTGTCCAATTTTATAACCTTGAAATTTCGGGTCAACGGCCATTTTGCCTAACTCGAAAATTGTGTCATTAAATGGAATAAAAGAAAAGCATCCTACTATTTTTCCGTCATATTCAGCAAAAAAGATGAATCCACCTTTTTCTATTATTGATTTTTCACAATTTTCTAGAAGTTCTTTGTCCTTGGGTTCAACATAAAAATACTTTTCTAACCATGCAATGTTCAAATCACGGAAGTTATTGATATACTTAGGGTTAAAGGGAATTATCTGTGTTGGCATCCATATTGTTTTACTTAATTTAAACCATAAAGTTAGAATATGAATTTCTTATCGTCCTAAAAATGTTAATTTTTTTAATCCTAAAAAATCCAATCGTTAAAATGAACCGTATATAGAAAACGAACAAACACTTTATTTAAAGTAAAAAGGTTAATTAATTTTTAACATTATGACTGAGACAAAGAACAACAATGGATTAAAAGTATTGGCAGGATTGCTAGGCGTAATACTTTTAGGTGTAATCATCTACACAGTTAGTCTTTACCAAGACAAGAAAAAGACTGAGACTGTACTAACACAGGAAAAGGAGTTGGTAGTTGAAGACCTTAACAGCTTAAAGTCAGAATATGACAAAGCAATTTTGGAAAGCAATGCAACTAATGAGGAGTTGGTAACTGCAAGAGACAATATTGCAAAATACATCGATTCTGTAAAAAGCATGAAGGGTGATATTGCCTCATTGTCAAGATATAGAAGACAAGTAGGTGTTTTAAAAGCAGAAAGAGAACAATTGCTCGCGCAAGTTGATTCCCTTACAAGATCAAATACAATGATTGCTATGCAACGTGACAGTACGTATGTTGAATTGGAAAAGCAAACTGTTTTTAATGATTCTTTAGTGGTTCAGAACACTCAGTTAGCTGATGTTGTTGAAAAAGGATCTGCTTTGAATCTTTCTAAGTTCAGTGTTGACGCGGTTAGAGAACGTAATAGCGGTAAGCTGGTTTCTACTTCAAGAGCAAGAGCTACTGATAAATTCAAAATCTGTTTTACAGTTGCTGACAACGTAATTTCTGAAGCTGGAGATAGAGAATTTTTTGTTGAAGTTCTTGACCCTCAAGGTAACGTTCTTGGTGAGAGCTATTCAAAAACTAACGATGATGGTGCTTCTGTAACTTATAGTAAAGGAACTAATTTTTACTATGAGAACAAGTCTTTAGATGTTTGTGATTATATTAATAAGCCATCTGGTGATTTCCAAAAAGGAAATTACATGGTAAATGTTTATGATGACAAATTGAAATTATTGGGAACTTCTAAGTTCACTTTAAAATAGTACACACTATCCATTTATATTAAAAAGGGGCAATCTTAATTGATTGCCCCTTTTTTATGATGTATATAGAAATGTTATTTTAAACTACCAACCATATCCTCTGGCTTAACCCACTCATCATAATCTTCTGGAGTAACATAGCCCAAATTAACAGCTTCTTCTTTTAAGGTCGTCCCATTTTTATGGGCCGTATTTGCAATTTCCGCTGCTTTGTAATATCCAATTTTTGTGTTCAAGGCAGTTACCAGCATTAAAGAATTGTTCAAAAGCTCTTTAATCACCTCATGATTTGGTTCAATACCTGCAGCACAGTTTACATCAAAACTAATGCAAGCGTGGCCTAAGAGCTCCGCTGACTGCAAAATGTTAGCAGCCATTACTGGTTTGAATACATTGAGTTCATAATGCCCCTGAGTTCCTCCTACAGAGACGGCAACATCATTACCCATTACTTGGGCACAAACCATAGTCAACGCTTCACACTGTGTTGGGTTCACTTTTCCCGGCATAATTGAGCTACCTGGCTCATTTGCAGGAATAATGATTTCCCCTATACCAGAACGTGGTCCTGAAGCCATCATACGTACATCATTAGCGATTTTGTTCAACGAAACCGCCAACTGTTTCAATGCTCCATGGCTCTCAACAATGGCATCATGGGCCGCAAGTGCTTCAAATTTATTTTCAGCCGTTTTAAAAGGTAAGCTGGTAAATTTTGCAATGTGTTTTGCTACAGTGACATCGTACCCTTTGGGTGTGTTGAGTCCTGTGCCAACTGCGGTTCCGCCCAAGGCCAATTCACTCATGTGGTCCAGAGTATTCTGTAAAGCTTTTAAACCATGTTCCAATTGAGAAGCGTAACCAGAAAATTCTTGTCCTAAGGTTAGGGGAGTGGCATCCATTAAATGGGTACGCCCAATTTTTACCACACCTTTAAAATCCTGTGCTTTTTTTACCAATGTATTTTTCAACTGTGTCACCCCTGGTATGGTTACCTCTACAATTTTCTTGTAGGCGGCAATATGCATTCCAGTAGGAAATGTGTCATTGGATGATTGGGATTTGTTCACATCGTCATTTGGTTGTATGGTCTTTTCACCTTCACCAATAACTTTTCCAGCAATTTCATGAGCGCGATTGGCAATAACCTCGTTCACGTTCATATTACTTTGCGTGCCTGATCCAGTTTGCCAAATAACCAAGGGAAATTGGTCATCATGTTTACCATCCAATATTTCATCGCAGACGGTAGCAATCAAATCTCTTTTTTCAACCGCTAGTACACCAAGTTCGTGGTTTGCATAGGCCGCAGCTTTTTTTAAGTAAGCAAATCCGTAAACAATGTCCAACGGCATGGAAGCTGATGGCCCAATCTTAAAATTATTTCGGGAACGTTCAGTCTGTGCACCCCAATATTTATCGGATGGCACCTCAACTTTTCCCATCGTGTCTTTTTCAATTCTGAAACTCATAATAGGGTATTTTGGTTTACTACAAAGGTACTTCATTGGTGGATTTTAACCCTCTTGGATATGCTTAATTTTTAATAAAAAAAGATTTTTTTTACATTTGATTTGCTCTTTTGATTCTTTTCAAAGTATCTTTGTATAATAAATTAAAAACAGATGTTCGAATTCGACCAATATTTAGGATTTTTAGCCTTTTTAACCATTTTGACCATTGGATTCTGGTTAATGATTTTCTTATTGACATTCGTAGTGCCATATTGGTTGTTCGGAAATATTAGGGAATTAATGAAAGAAAAGCGTAAAGCCAAAAGAGCTGCGCGTTTAGAAGAATAGAAAAAGGAGCCAATTGGCTCCTTTTTTATTTATTGTTATTTCTGAATTTAATTACCCCTCCTCAAACTCAAAATCATCTCCACCACCTCCATTACGTTGTCCGCTTCTGTTTCTTTGATTTTGTGGTTGATTGAATCGATATAAGAAAGACAATCTAATTGAACGTTGCCTACGTTGAAATTCGCTATATGTAAGAACATTGTCTGTTCTCGTTTCACTTCTACGTTTTCTAGTATTGAACAAATCACTGATATTTAAAGAAACAGTTGCCTTATCTTTTATAAGGTCTTTGCTAAAAGCCATATTCGTGCTTAGCATACTTTTGTACTTAGATTGAGCACCTTCAGAAGGTCCCATATAAAACATATTGGTTTGAAAATCAATCGTACCAGGTAATGGAAGTTTTGCACTGAATCTTGTGAACCATGTAAAATTTTCAGTATTAAAATCCTGTGAAATTACTTGATTCATAGAGTTAGTATAGCTATGACTTCCCTTTTGATTACGCTGAAAGAGGTTCAAATTCCAACTCAATCTCCAATTTCTTTTAGGTATATAAGAGGTAGTGACCTCCATACCAGTTCTACTTTCAGTTGCCAAATTTATTGGCGTTCGCACCTGTACGGGCACAAGAATAGGGTTCAATGGATCATTTGGGTTTTCTATTTCAACGAAATCGCCAGTTTCCTGTGTTATGAATTGGAATACTCCAGTTGATTTGTTATAATAGGCGGAAGTATTAAAGGTGAATTTGTCCCACCGTTTTAAATAGCCGAGATCAAAGGCGTTGGTATACGTTGGGTCTAAATTGGGATTACCCTGAAATAAATTAGTATTACTCGTTCTTGATGGGAAAGGATTGATGAATCTAGATCTTGGTCTTCGTAATCTTCTACTATAACTTATTGTAACCTGTTCTTTATCAGTGAATTCATACCCAACAAATACAGAGGGAAACCAATCCGTGTACTTTTTATTGGTTAAATCATTTGTTTCCAACAACTGAACATCTATATCTGAGGATTCCATTCGAAGTCCACCAAGAAAGTTCCATTTATTCAATTTTGTTCCAAGTTGAGTATAGGCCGCATTTACATTTTCTTGATAGTTGAGTTCATTGCTAAAATTTGGGTCGCTTTGTAATATATTGTTTTCGAGAATTCCAAAATCAAAATCGGTGTTGAAATTATTAAAAGTACCTCTATAACCAAATTCAAATTGAGATTTGTTCTCTTTACCAAATGGTAAGGTATAATCCATCTGAATTAGCTGTCGTATTTGTCTTTCATCATTTAATGTTTGTTCGGTAGGAAAAAAAGTACTTTCACCAACAATTGATTCGTCTATTTTTGAACTCTCCAGTTCATTTCCAGTTGAGTATTGATAGTCCATCTTAAGCTCGTGTCCATCTTTATCAAATTTCTTTAAATAGTTCACTGAATATTGAATACTCTCATCATCTTCAGTTTCAAAAGAAGATCTATTCCTTGCTATTGTAGGATTGTTTAGTGCGTCAAAATTGAAAAAATCAATACTTGTATCATCCTCACCGGTTGAGTTCCTATAGACAAATGAATTGGTAATACTACTAGTGGAATCAATGAAATATTCAAAACCAAAACTTGTATTGATTCCTTTTCTTACCCTACTATAATCCCGGTATTCATTTTGGAAGCTGGCCGTACTTCCATCCTGATTGAAATTTTCTTGTTCAAACAGGGCCTTTCCAGGGCCACTTCTATAGCTATATGAAGTATTCGTGAATATATTGAATTTATCACGTCTTAGATTCAGATTTACTGTAGCTCCGTAACTTTCAGGATGACCTACATTTAAGCTCATAGAGCCATTTACACCTGCCGTTTTACTTTGTTTCAATACTATGTTCAAAATACCAGCTGTTCCTTCAGCATCGTATCGGGCTGAAGGGTTGGTAATCACCTCTACTTTTTCAATAGCTTCAGCCGGAAGTTGTTGTAGCGCTTCAGTACTTAGTCCCGATAGGGCAGAAGGTTTTCCATTAATAAGAATACGTACACTTTCATTACCCCTTAAGCTTATGTTGCCCTCAACATCAACAGAGACTGAAGGAACATTATCAAGTACATCTGTTACGGATCCACCTTTAACGGTTAAGTCAGAACCAACATTATATATTTTTTTATCCAGTCTTAATTCAACAGTGGTTCTTTCTCCCGTGACTTCAACACCTTCGAGTTGTGCAACATCTACAGCAAGTCTAATTGTACCAAGATCTGTTGAACTTCTAAATGTTTGTGCTTCAAGAACGTACGTTTTATAGGATATGAATTCTACGCGGACATTATATCTGCCCGGCATGGTCTGTACGTTGAATTTACCGCTAGCGTGGGTAATTCCACCTGTAACCCTATCAGGGTTTCTTAAACTCTGCAAGATGAGAGTGGCATATTCTAGGGGTTGTCCGGTATCTTGATCTAAAACTATTCCTGTTATGTTAATTGGACTCGGTCTTTGTCCTTGAGGTCTTTGTGCAAAAGTAATTAATGAAGTAAATACGAGTAATAACGTGAATAGTTGTTTCATTTAAAGTGTATAGTTAACCTTTATCGGTCTTTTTGTTTTTCTTTTTTTTTCTTTTCTCTTTCTTCTTTTTTTCTTTATTGGTCTTTGCTACACCATTTTTTTGGAGTTCAACAAAAGCCTCATACTTTTCGAGAGGTAAACCGGCTTTAAGTTCTTCTGTTTGTCGTTCGGTTATTTTTTCCATGCCCTCACGCATTTTTTCAGGAGTCAGTTTCAGTATTTGCATTTCAATACGCTCCTGTACATACTTTTTAAGTACACTGCTCAGTACTGCGGTTTCAAATTCATTTAACTCCAAGGCTGATGCAATTGCTGGCATTTCGTTATCAACTATTTGATCAGCAGTCAAATTTTCTGGTTCTTTTTGAGGTGCTTGGGCTTGTGGGATTGAACTCATTCCCCTTCCATAGCCATAACCTCCTCGACCATAACCATAGCCTCCGCCGCCATATCCATATCCTCTGCCGTATCCGTATTGTGCCTGCAATTCTGCTCCTATTAGAAATAAGGCAAATAGGGCAATCAAATGTGTTCTATTGATTTTCATGATGTTAACGGTTTTTAGATTCTAAAATTAATCGAAGGTTTAATCCTTCTTCGTTAAAACTTTGTTAAAGAGTATTTGTCCTGTTAGCCTAGGTAGCAAGAAAGATGCCAGAAAGGTGTTTGCAAGACCATTTGTGTTCTGAAATGAAACTATGTATTCCTATTGTTTTAATAGGGCATGAATTTTTTCAGTTGGTCGGCCAATTACTGCCTTATTACCCTTGATAACTATTGGCCTTTCAATAAGTTTTGGATATTTGATCATAGCTTCTATTATCTCATCTTCGCTTAACTCTTTTCCACGAAAGTTCTCTTTCCAAATAGCCTCGTTCTTACGCACTAGTAATTCTGCAGGCATATTTAGACTTTTCAATACTTTTTTCAATTCTTCTTTGGTTGGAATTGTATCTAAATACTTTATGATTTCAAATTGTTCGCCTGAACTCTCCAGTGCTTGAAGGCCTTGACGTGATTTAGTGCATCTTGGGTTATGGTATATTTTTATCATTTTTTAATGATTTTTAGATTGAAACATTTAGAACTTTTAACTCTCTGGTTAATTGATTGGCATTTTTGAAATGGATACCCTTGATACCACAATTTATGGCGGCGTTGACATTATCAAGATTATCATCAATAAAGACAGCTTTCTCAGGAGTTATGTTATAACGTTCCAAAGTGATGTCATAGATTTTTTGAAAAGGTTTTCTTGTCTTTTCAGTTCCTGAAACGACTATTCCTTCAAAACATTTCAAAAACTCAAACCTCTGCAAAGCCACAGGAAATGTTTCACCACTCCAATTGGTCAAGGCATATAAATTATGGGTGTTTTGTTGTTTTAATTTATATAAAAGATCAACCGTTTCGGAAATGGGACCTCCCAGCATGTCTGGCCATCGATCATAATACATTCTAATCCATTCCTCATATTCTGGATATTGGGCAACAAGTAATTCGGTGCCCTCATCCAATGGTCTTCCTGCATCATGGGCGACATTCCATTCAGAAGTGCAAATATCATTTAAAAACCACTCAACTTTCTGTTCATCTCCATCAAAAACATCACGATAAACATATTTGGGGTTCCAGTCAATAAGTACACCGCCAAGGTCAAAGATAATTGTGTCTATTCCCATATCGTTACTATTAATACGCTATTAGTCTTCGTCTCGCTGTCCCATCATCATCAGAAAGGCTTTTAAAAACTGGTCAATATTGCCATCCATTACTGCATCTACATTTCCAGTTTCCTCACTGGTTCTTACATCCTTTACTAATTTATAGGGATGCATAACGTAGTTCCTGATTTGCGAACCCCATTCTATCTTCATTTTAGAGGATTCTATCTCTTCCCTTGCTTCCATTTTTTTGCGAAGTTCAATTTCATACAGTTGTGATTTCAGCATCTTCATTGCCGTAGCCCTGTTATCATGTTGAGAGCGAGAATCTGAACATTGAATTTGAATCCCGGATGGTTTGTGAACCAGTTGCACTTTGGTTTCTACTTTGTTCACATTTTGTCCTCCGGCCCCACTAGATCTTGCAGTGGTTATTTCGATGTCGGCAGGGTTTACATCAATCTCTATACTATCATCGACCAATGGGTAAACATAAACGGATGCAAATGAGGTGTGTCTTTTGGCATTACTGTCAAACGGTGAGATTCGTACTAAACGATGCACTCCATTTTCTCCCTTTAGCCAGCCAAAGGCAAACTCACCTTCAACCTCCAAGGTTACCGTTTTTATTCCAGCAACATCACCTTCTTGATAATTGAGTTCTTTGACCTTAAAACCATTTTTCTGACTCCACATCATGTACATGCGCATAAGCATTGCTGCCCAATCACAACTTTCTGTACCACCAGCTCCTGCCGTAATTTGCAGAACAGCAGTAAGCTCATCACCTTCTTCAGAAAGCATGTTCTTGAACTCCAATTTCTCTATTAAGCCGGTTGCTTTGGAGTATTGGCTATTAACCTCATTTTCAGAAACTTCACCTTCTTTCAGAAACTCCATTAGAACTTCTAAATCTCCTACAAGCGTTTGTGCGGCGTTAAAATCATCAACCCAATGTTTTTTGGATTGAATGAATTTCATTTGTTCCTGTGCTTTTTTTGGGTCATCCCAAAAATCGGGGGCAAGTGTTTTTTCTTCTTCGTTCTCTATCTCTATAAGTTTGGCATCTATGTCAAAGATACCTCCTTAACGCGCCAAGGCGATCAATAAGATCTTTGGATTGATCTACAGTTATCATTCTAAAACATTTTTAGCAAAAATAGGATTTAACTATGGTTGTGCAATCTATTTTATATAAATTTAGTCCAGACTAATGCTAGCTTAAACACCATGAAAAACAATTACATCTCCGCCCTGTTTTTAATATTGGGCTTTACTACTGTTAACGCCCAGTTTGAAGATAAGAGTAAAGATTTTGCCAAGTTCAACGGATTGTTCAATTTTTATCATGACGATAAGAACGATAAAATATATCTCGAAGTAGATGAACTTGAAAAAGAGTTTTTATACGTTTACTCGTTGAGTAGTGGAATAGGAAGTAATGATATAGGTTTAGATAGGGGGCAACTTGGAAACGAGCAAGTTGTGTTTTTTAGAAAAGCAGGAGGAAAGTTACTTTTGATTCAGCCTAATTTAAAATTCAGGGCTTTGACTGATAATGAATTGGAACGTAAATCGGTTGAGCAGGCATTTGCAAAATCAGTATTATTCGGTTTTAAGATTGAGGAAGAAAACAATGGAAAGTACATAATAGATGTTAGCGACTTTCTCATGCAAGATACACATGGCGTTGTTGCCAGATTAAATAGATCCAAGCAAGGTTCTTATAGCTTGGATAAATCAAAAAGTGCTTTTGCACTGGATAGAACCAAGGCCTTTCCAAAAAACATTGAATTTGACGTGACGCTGACCTTTAAAGGTGATGCCAAAGGCGGTTATATTAGATCTGTTGCCCCAAATGCAAATTTGGTAACCGTAGCGCAACACCATTCGTTTATAGAATTACCTGATGACAAGTACACCAAAAGGGTTTTTGACCCTCGGTCAGGTTCTTATCCAGCAGCTTATTACGACTATTCCACTCCAGTACAAGAGCCAATTTTAAAGCGATTTATCACCAGACATCGCCTTGAAAAGAAGAATCCAGCTGCGGCGCTGAGTGAGGCTGTTGAGCCAATTGTTTACTATTTGGATAATGGTACTCCAGAGCCCATTCGTTCTGCTCTATTGGATGGAGGTAGATGGTGGAACCAGGCTTTTGAGGCAGCTGGCTATAAAAATGCTTTTCAATTGATAATGTTGCCAGATGATGCGGACCCACTTGATGTTCGCTACAATGTGATACAATGGGTGCACCGGTCTACAAGAGGATGGAGTTATGGTAGCAGTATAACCGATCCTAGGACAGGGGAAATTATCAAAGGTCATGTTAGCCTTGGTAGTTTGCGCATTCGCCAAGATTTTTTAATTGCCCAGGCTTTGATGAACAAACCATTTGCAGAAAGGGATGATAATTATAAACCGATGCTGGATTTGGCTTTAGCAAGGATTCGGCAGCTTTCGGCACATGAAATAGGACACACATTAGGATTTGCACATAATTATGCAGCGTCAACGAATGATAGGGCTTCGGTAATGGATTACCCGCACCCACAATTCTCGCTAAAAAATGGGGAGGTCGATTTTTCTGATGCTTATGCAACGGGAATAGGTGAGTGGGATAAGGTTACTGTCGCCTATTCGTATACAGATTTTCCTGATGGAGTTAATGAAAAAAATGGTTTGAACTCTATTTTGACTGAAGCCAATAAAAATGGACTAAGATATATAACAGATCAAGATGCCAGACCAATGGGTAGTGCACACGTTTTAGCTCATTTATGGGATAATGGGCAGCGTGTTAGCAAAGAATTGAAAGATATGTTGAAATTGCGCTCAGCTGCGATTGATAACTTTTCTATTGATAATATTAGAAGCGGTGAGCCAAATACCGTGTTAGAGGATGTTTTTGTGCCACTGTATTTTTTCCATAGATATCAGACCGAAGCTGTTGCCAAGGTCGTTGGGGGAATGGAATATAATTATGCAGTTAAGGGCGACGGTCAGCGAACTGTTTCGATTGTAGATAAGAAGATGCAGTCGGAAGCATTGTCAAGTATTTTAAAAACTTTGGACGCTGCTGAAATTTCAATTCCCAAAAATAAATTATCCCTTTTCCCTCCCAGAGCTTTTGGATACGCCAAAACGAGGGAGTCTCTAAAAGGAAAAACAGGCGTTTCCTTTGATGCCTTGTCTGCGCCCGAGACTGCAGCAGATATGACACTTGGACTACTATTACATCCTGAGAGGGCTTCAAGATTGATACAACAGAAAGCTTTGGAACCCAATAATCTATGTCTGTCTGAGGTTTTGAGCACAACAATTAAAAGTACAATTGACAAGCAGCATAAAGATGTTTACATTTCTGAAGTGCAGCAGAATATTAATTTTAGGGTTCTGTACCATTTGATGAATTTGGCCGCTCATAAAGATGTTCATCCTCAGGTTAATGCGATTGCCAATCATAAACTAAAAGAATTAAGAATGCGTCTTATGACTAAAAGTGATATTATCGCACCTGAAATGGTTCGTAGAATTGATAAGTTCATTAAAGCCCCTGAGAAATTTGAAGTCATCCAAGCACCAAAAATTCCTGATGGATCACCAATCGGTATGGACTGTATGAACTAGAATCGGCAGAATCGTTATTAGTAGTTAATAGGAGCACACATTTCATAAAAACACAATACTTACAGTGAATATCAATTTAATCAGTGATACGGTAACCAAGCCTTCTAAAGGGATGTTGGATGCAATGATGAATGCCGAAGTAGGTGATGACGTTTTTAAGTCGGACCCTTCGATAAACTTATTGGAAGAGAAAACTGCTAAACTATTTGGTAAAGAAGCAGCATTGTTTTTTCCAAGTGGTACGATGGCCAATCAAACTGCAATCAAACTGCACACACAGCCCGGTGAGCAGTTGATTTGTGATAAATATGCACATGTATACAATTATGAAGGTGGAGGGGTTAGTTTTAGTAGTGGGGTTTCTTGTAAGTTGATCGATGGTCACAGAGGTATGATGAGTGCAGAACAGGTGCAGGCTGGAATAAATCCGCCGGACTTTTATCATAGCCCTTTAACCACTTTGGTCTGTATTGAAAACACGACAAATAAAGGTGGTGGTGCATGTTGGGATTTTGAAGAGCTGAAAAAAATAAGGCAAGTATGTATTGACCATGATTTGGCGTATCACCTTGATGGTGCACGCCTATGGAATGCTCTAACGGCAAAAAAAGAAGAGCCTAAACAGTATGGTGAACTTTTTGATACTATAAGCATATGTTTTAGTAAAGGGTTAGGCTGCCCGGTTGGTTCAGTTTTAGTGGGAAGTAAAGAATTGATGGTCAATGCGCTTCGTGTCCGTAAGATTTTAGGTGGCGGAATGCGTCAAGCGGGTTACTTGGCCGCTGCTGCGAATTACGCATTAGATAACAATTTGCAACGTTTGGTTGAGGATCATAATAAGGCCACAGAAATTGGACAAGTACTACAAGGTCTAAATTTTATTAAAAAAGTTGAACCTATAGAAACCAATATTATCATTTTCGAAATCAATGAAAATGAAATGACAGAAGACCAATTTGTGAACAAATTGGCCGAAAAAGGAATTTCAATTATTGGCATGGGGCAGGGGAAATTAAGAATAGTCACTCATTTGGATTATTCTGATGAAATGCATGAAGCATTCATTAAAATTCTTAAAATGCTCTAATTCTACGGAATTTCTTAGGCAACAATACTCTTTTTATCAACGTTAATACCATCTTTTCAATGTTGAATGGTCACTACCTTATAACCCTTTAAAGCTAAAAACTCACTATAGCGTTATCGATTATTTTGAAAGCTCCATTATTGTTGAATTTGGTACGTCGACATTAAACCTGCATTGAGTAAAATCAAGATATTTATAATATTTTTCTTCCAAAATAAGTATTTCATCGATGAAAAATGTGCTTTAGCGATGTTTTTAACAAAAGTTTTCAACTTGAAATCATACCATTAGCAATAATTTATTTTCGCGCTACTTAACTATAAACATTAACAAACACTAACAATTATGAAAAAAGTTCTCTTGTTTTTTGCGGTCATGACCGCATCGATTACAATGGCACAAGATTTGCCAGCGAACCCTGAACCTGGAAAATGTTATGTACGCTGTACCACTCCAGATGTTTACGTGAATGAAACCGTTACATTGACTGTTAAACCTGCATATAAGGTTTTAAAAACTGTCCCTGCAACTTTTAAAACGGTTACAGAAAGAGTTGAAATAAAAGCAGCTGGAAAGAAGTTGACTGTAGTACCTGAAAAATGGGGAACAGAAACTGTAACCTATGTTTCAAAAGAAGGTGGTAATACTTTAAGAATTTCCGCGGCTTCATTTAGGCCGAGTTCTGAAACAGTTGAGATTAAACCAGCCTACGCACAGTGGGAGTTGGGAGCTCCTGCCCCTGACTGCGCATCAGGAAATCCTGATGACTGTAGATATTGGTGTTATAAAGGATACCCTGCGGAATTCACAACTTTGGACACCCAGGTATTGGGAGCAGATGCTTCAGTTGCAAAAACACCTATCGGGTCTAAGAATGCAAGCTATACTAAGAGGGTTTTATTGGAACCGACAAGAGTGATTGAGGAAGTAATCCCGGCACAATATGATGAAATTACCAAAACTGTATTAGACAAAGATGCCTATACCGTTGAAGAGACTGTACCTGCTGTTACTAAAACGGTTACCAAAGAGGTGCTTAAAGAAAAAGGTGGATTAACCACTTGGAATGAGGTTGAATGTTCTTTAGTTGAATATCAAGCTTTACCTATTAATTGGAATTTAGGAAGTGCTACTTTAACTTCTTCGGCCAAAAATATAATAGATACACGGTTAATGCCTGTATTACAGCAAAACCCAGGAGTAAAGTTAGAAATAGCTTCTCATACCGATGTAAGAGGTAATTCAGGATCTAATCAAGACCTTTCTGAGAGAAGAGCTAAGGCAGTTGCTGATTACTTGATTACAAAAGGGGTGAACTCAAGTTTATTGGTAGCCAATGGTTACGGTGAGAACAAGGTTAAAAATAGATGTAAAGAGGGTGTTTCTTGTACCGAAAGAGAACATGCCGTTAACAGACGAACTGAATTTAGGTTGATAAACAACTAAAAAAGTTTGCACAATAGATAATTAAAAGGGCTTCCAGAAATGGAAGCCCTTTTAACATGTATTAATTTTGATTATTTATACTTGTTCAATAACCTTAGATGATATTTAATCTCCCCATTCATACTATAGCCAGAATATTTATCCAACGATTTTCCTTTGGCATCTGTAATATTTAATAAGGGAAATACACTTTTCTTATTGAATTTCTTTACAAGCTCTTTATTGTGCTTCAATTGACTGGAACTTAACAAGTCCTTGTTTCGGGGAATGTCAATATATAAGAGCACATAATCTTTGGAAATAGACTTAAACTCATCGGTATCAAATAAATCTGTTTTTAGCATTTTACAAGGAGGACACCAATCACTACCCGTAAAATATAGTAGAATATTCTTTTTGTCTTTTTTTGCCACTTTTAGAGCTTTGTCATAATCGGTCAACCAGTGAGGTTCATTGACTACTTCAAAATCTGCTTGAGCATTTAAGAAGATAGGTAATATGAATAGTATAAGTACTTTTTTCATTGGAGTGTTTTTTCAATATTCATCAAAAAACTTGCCAGTATACTATTTGAATAACGAATCCATTCCTGGAATATTGGGCATTCCCTCTTTTGCAACTGCCGCAAGTTCAGTTTCATTTACGCTGCTAGCTTTCTCAATTGCTTTGTTCAATGTAAGTATCAGGTAATCTTCAAGTTGCTCTTTATCAGCCAATAGGCTATCATCAATTTTGATTTCCTTAATAGTTCTGTTAGCGGTAATAGATACTGATAACAGGTCATCTGTAGAATTTTCTTGAAGATAAACTGTATCCAATCTTTTTTTTGTTGCTTCTACCTTTTGTTGGGCTTCTTTGAGTTTCCCCATCATTCCCATCATATCTCCGAACATATTTTCCTTTTTTAAGTGATAGGTCAAAATTACTAAATTGTGACAACAAACTATTTTTTCATGTTACAAGCAGGAAAAGAATGCTTGTTTTTATCGTATGCCTTATTTTTGCCGTTTCTTGCCAAATTGAAAAGAATAGCATGACAAAATATGGGGCGCCTATCGCAAAAAAGGTATCAAAGGAATTGATTATTCATGATGATATTAGGATTGACGATTATTATTGGATGAACAATCGCGAGGATGATAAAGTGATTGCTCATTTAAAAAAAGAAAATGATTATTACAATGAATTGACCGCTCACATGAAAGACTTTCAAAAAGATCTGTTCAACGAGATGAAGTCAAGAATTAAAGAAGATGATTCATCTGTGCCCTACGAGCAAAACGGGTATTGGTACGTTACGAGGTATGAAACTGGAAAAGAATATCCTATTTATAGCAGACATAAAGAATCTTTAAAGGCCCCTGTAGAAGTAATATTCAACTGTAACGAAATGGCCGAGGGCCATGAATTTTTTAATCTAGGAGGTATTGCCATAAGCCCCGACAATAAGATGGCTTCATTCGGTGTTGATACTGTTTCTAGGCGGCAATATACCATCCGAATCAAAAATCTAGAAACGGGTGAGATATACAAAGATAAAATCGAAAACACTACAGGTGGGTCCGTATGGGCGAATGACAACAAAACACTTTTTTATAGTAAGAAAGATCCAGTGACCTTAAGGTCAGATAAAATCTTTAAGCATGAGTTTGGCACCAAATCATCAGAGGATAGAATGGTTTTTCATGAGGAGGATGAAACATTCGGCACTTACGTGTACAAATCAAAGTCTAAAAAGTACTTAATTATTGGTTGTTATAGTACTTTGACTTCCGAATTTCAAATATTGAGTGCAGATGAACCCAACGCCGAATTTGAAGCGTTTGCCCCGAGGGAAAGAGGCGTGGAGTATTCCATTTCCCATTATGGTGATTCTTTTTATGTTTTGACAAATAAAGACAAGGCAAAGAATTTTAAACTAATGAAAGTAGGAGAAAGTGATACTTCTTCTAATAATTGGAAAGAGTTTATAGCACACCGCGAAGATGTACTTCTTGAGGATATAGATATTTTTAAGGACTATTATGTCCTGTCCGAGCGTGAGAATGGTTTGAATAAATTAAAAATATGCCGATGGGATAATGAGCACAGTTATTATCTGCCTTTTAAGAGCGAAACGTATACAGCCTACGTAGGCAGAAACCCTGAGTTTGATACCGATACTTTAAGATATGCCTACAATTCAATGACAACCCCAAGTTCAGTCATAGATTTTAATATGCAGACTAAATTGAAGGTGGTAAAAAAGGAACAGGAAGTTCTTGGCGGAAAATTTAAAAAAGAGAACTATAAATCAGAACGAATTTGGGCGACCGCTAGAGATGGTGTAAAAGTTCCGATGTCAATTGTTTACAATAAGAATACAAGGATTAATAAAGACACGCCTATCTTGCAGTATGCCTATGGTTCTTATGGCTCAACTATCGACCCTTATTTTTCAACGGTAAGATTAAGTTTGTTAGACAGGGGGTTTATTTATGCAATATCACATATTAGAGGCGGGCAATACTTGGGCAGACAATGGTATGAGGATGGAAAGCTTTTAAAAAAGAAAAACACATTTACCGATTTTATTGATTGCTCAAAGCATTTAATTGATAATAACTACACAAGCCCAAATCATTTATATGCCATGGGAGGTTCAGCCGGTGGACTTTTAATGGGAGCAATTATAAATATGGCACCAGAATTATACAATGCTGCAATAGCGGCAGTACCATTTGTTGATGTTGTTACTACCATGCTTGATGATTCCATTCCTTTGACTACAGGAGAATACGATGAATGGGGGAACCCAAATGAAAGAGAATATTATGATTACATGAAATCATACTCACCGTATGATAACTTAGAAGTCGCGAATTACCCTAATATATTGGTGACTACCGGACTACATGATTCGCAAGTCCAGTATTTTGAACCGGCAAAGTGGGTAGCGAAGATTAGAGAGCTTAAAAAAGATGACAACTTGTTGTTGTTCAACATTAATATGGAAGCTGGTCATGGCGGTGCATCCGGTCGTTTTGAATCACTGAAGGAGGTTGCTAAAGAGTATACTTTTATATTAGATTTAGAGGAAAAAACCTCCTAGTTCAAAAAAAATAGTAATTTTGTCGAGGAATTTTAACAATTTCAAAATTGTATAAGTTCGTAACTTAGATTGTCTTTATGGAAAATAAGATAAATGCCTACAATAGTATCCTAGATTTAATAGGAAACACCCCTCTCATCAAACTAAATAATCTAACTGCAAATATTCAAGGTAATTTTTACGCCAAGGTAGAAGCCTTTAATCCTGGTCATTCTTCAAAAGATAGGATTGCGGCGTATATTATTGATCAAGCAGAGAAGAAAGGAATATTGACCAAGGAAAGTACTATAATAGAGACAACCTCTGGGAATACTGGTTTTAGTCTTGCCATGGTCAGTATTATAAAAGGCTATAAATGCATTTTAGCAGTAAGCTCAAAATCATCACAGGATAAGATTGATATGTTGAGGTCAATGGGGGCAACGGTACATGTATGTCCTGCCCACGTAAGTGCTGAGGACCCAAGATCATACTATGAGGTTGCCAAACGTTTGCATGAAGAGACGAAAGGATCGGTTTATATTAACCAATATTTCAATGAATTGAACATTGATGCACACTATACTTCTACGGGACCAGAAATTTGGGAACAGACAGGTGGAAAGATCACTCATTTGGTTGCTTGTAGCGGTACAGGTGGAACAATTTCTGGTATTGCTAAATATCTGAAAGAGCAGAACCCTGATGTCAAGATAATTGGTGTTGATGCTTTTGGGTCAGTATTGAAAAAGTACCATGAAACGGGAAAGTTCGATGCAAATGAAGTTTATCCTTATCGTATAGAAGGGCTTGGTAAAAATTTAATCCCTTCTGCCACAAATTTTGATGTTATTGATGAGTTTATAAAGGTAAGTGATGAGGAGAGTGCACATTCTGCAAGAGAATTGGCAAGGACAGAAGGAATATTTGCCGGGTATACTAGCGGTGCAGCAATGCAGGCGGTGAAACAATTAAGTGCTTTGGGTAAATTTAAAAAAGACAGCAATGTTGTAGTTGTTTTCCCGGATCATGGTTCCCGTTATATGAGTAAGATTTATAGTGATCAATGGATGGAAGACCAAGGATTCCTTGTTTCTGAGGCAAAGGAAGAAACACAAAAGGTACAGTATATTAAATAACTTTCAATCCATTTTGAAGATATCAAAAGCAATAGTGATTCCACTATTGCTTTTTTATTGGGGTATAAATAAAGTTATGAATGCTAGTTAAAAATCTATACTTTTGCAGGCAAACCAACTAGGTGTAATGAGAGATTTATTTGAAAGAATAATTGAGAACAAAGGTCCATTGGGAAAATGGGCTTCTCAGGCAGAAGGATATTTTGTTTTCCCAAAATTGGAAGGTCCTATATCAAATAGGATGAAGTTTCAAGGAAGGGATGTGATAACCTGGAGTATCAATGATTATTTGGGGCTAGCCAATTTGCCTGAAATAAAGAAAGTAGATGGTGAGGCCGCAATGGAGCATGGAGCCGCCTATCCTATGGGGGCACGAATGATGAGCGGACATACCGAGTTTCATGAGCAATTGGAGCAAGAATTAGCCGAATTTTCTCAAAAGGAAGCTTCATATCTTTTGAATTTTGGATACCAAGGCTTTATGTCGGTAATAGATGCACTTGTTACAAAAGATGACATAATTGTCTACGATGTTGACTGTCACGCCTGTATTATTGATGGCGTTCGTTTACACATGGGTAAACGATTTACTTTTATACATAATAACCCTGAAAGTTTAGAAAAAAATCTTGAAAGGGCCACCAAAATGGCAGAACAGACAGGAGGAGGTATTTTAGTTATTTCCGAGGGGGTTTTTGGGATGCGTGGCGAACAAGGAATTTTAAAAGAAATCGTAGCCCTTAAGAAGAAATTCAATTTTAGATTATTGGTCGATGATGCCCATGGTTTCGGTACTCTTGGTAAAACTGGAGCCGGAGCAGGTGAGGAGCAAGACGTTCAAGATGACATAGATGTGTATTTAGCTACTTTCGCAAAATCAATGGCCGGTATTGGTGCCTTTGTTGCTGCGGATCAAGAAATTATAGATTACCTTAAATATAATCTAAGATCGCAGATGTTCGCTAAATCTTTACCAATGGTTTTTGTAAAGGGGGCATTGAAGCGTTTGGATATGCTACGTACTAGACCAGAGTTAAAAGCTAAACTTTGGGAAAATGTGAATGCATTACAATCAGGATTAAAGGAAAAAGGATTTGATATTGGTACGACCACTAGTTGTGTTACACCTGTGTATTTGAATGGTAGTATTCCAGAGGCGATGGCTTTGGTGAAAGATCTACGGGAAAATCATGGTATTTTCTGCTCTATCGTAGTATATCCTGTTATTCCAAAAGGATTGATATTATTGCGTTTAATCCCAACGGCAACACATACCTTGGAAGATGTGGAAGAAACGTTAATAGCCTTTTCCTCAATAAGGGAACGTTTGGAAAACGGTACTTATAAAAGGTTATCTGCTGCAGTTGCGGCGGCTATGGGAGAATGAAATTCATTATAATAAAAAATAAGCCCCAAAAATGTAATTACATTTTTGGGGCTTATTTTTTATAAGTTTTTCTTATAAGTTCTTCGTCTTTTATAAATCTCAGGATCAAAGTGTTTCCAGATTTGTTTTATGGCAATATTATCTTCCAATTCGGGAGTTCTAATACAATTGACAATTCCCTTTGCTGAAAAAGTTTTGTGGTATTCATTGAATATAACTGCCGTTACACCCTTGTTTTGATAGTCTGGGTGCACTCCAATTAGATAAAAGATTACATCCTTGCTTTTCTTTTTTGCCCTTAGTAAATGAAAAATACCGAATGGGAACAATTTACCTTTTGCTTTTTGTAGCGCTTCAGAAAAAGAGGGCATTACAATGCCAAAAGCAATGAGTTTATCATCTTTGTCCAAAATAAACTTAATGTATTCGGGATTAATGAAACTAATGTATTTCTTTTTAAAATAAGCCTTTTGTACTTCTGTGATAGGAACAAAGGAGGATAAAGATGCATAAGATTCATTGAATAGATCAAACATCTTATCTGCCATTGGCAAAACATCTTTGGTTTTGGTAAAATTAACTGCTTTTACCCCATATCTTCTTTTTACCAGTTCATTTGCTTTAGCGAAAAATTTTGGTTTGGCATTTGAAAAAGGGAATCTGTTTTCCATATATTCCTTTTCCTTTACAAACCCCAATCGTTCAAAATGACTTTGGTAGTAGGGATGGTTATACCAAGTGATCATAGTTCCCATTTGATCAAACCCTTCAATGAGAACACCTACCTTATCCAAATTTGAAAAACCAACAGGCCCTTCCATAAACTCCAAATTATGTTGCTGACCAATTTCCGCTACTTTTTGCAATAATGTCTCTGAAACCTCATAATCATCATTAAAATCAAACCACCCAAACCTCATTTTTTTTAGTTTTTGCTGGTTTATTTCTATCCAATTGACAATTGCTACTATTCTCCCAACAATAACATCACCTTTGTAGGCCAGAAAAAACCTAGCTTCAGCGTTTTCAAAAGCCGGGTTCTTGGTTTTGTCAAACGAATCAAGTTCATCATTAATAATAGGAGGCACCCAATATGGAGAATCTTTATAGAGTGAAAAGGGAAATTTGACGAAGCTCATTAAAGCGTCTTTGGAGGTAGCTTCTTTAAGGGTGACCATACGTTTGTTTTGTGAGGTCAATATTAACGATATTAATCAAAAACAAGAAATCATTAAACCAATATTTGAGAGTTTGGTTCATATGAACAAAATAGCAAAAAGACTTGTTCAGCCATTATTTTTCTTTTGTGCTTTTTTGAGCTTACGAAGTTGTTTTTTTGTCGGACCTAAATCAATATCTTCAGCACCGGAGCCTTTGCTTTTATTCCTTTTCTTCTTTTTTTTCATGGTGTTTTTCTTGATTTCACCACCATTTTGGTCTGAATTCTGATCTTCTATAGCCTTTGGCTTATCCTTATGGAAATCAAATCTATAAGATGCTCCTGCACTGATAAAAATCCTAGAAGGCGTATCCTTGAAGCTGGCGCCTAAATTAATGTCTGCTTGAAGGTTTTCATCAAATAAATGGACAACACCACCCCTTAAAAGTATATCAGAATAGCGATCACTCTTTATCCCCTGGTTTTCAACAAAAACACTCCATTTAGGATTCCTAAAGGCATGTGATAAAGAAATAAGATAACTCATTTCAGGAAAATCGCTTCCAATGCGATCATAGGCCAAATTTGAAATAAACACAAATCTAGGAGTAACGCGACTCTGCGTGGCAACCATTACACGGGGAGAAACAGTAGGGTCACCAACATAATATGGATTATCACCCATTACAAAATTTGCCCCTGCGTATAAAGACACTGATGGAATCAGGTTCTTAAGTTGAAATACATTGTTAGCTCTCCAGCTATATAGGTTTGGTTTATCTTCTTTGTAACGGTCATAAATCAAGAACTTAAGTCCTATTCTATTTCTGTAAAAATCAGTCCATGAATCATTTGTGTCAAAATCTGTGAATGTTATATTATGGTTTTGGAAAGTGCCTTCCCAATTAATTTCAAGTTGCTCGAACAACAAGCCGTATCGAAGTGAAATATCGGTACCTAGTATATTGCTCTGTGTATTCAATACACTATGATCTTGTTGTTCATAGAATATTCCTGTTTCCAATTGTAGTACATTTTTACCTATGGCATATGCGCTTACAGATAATCCAGGTCTATTTGAATTAATAACATCGGTATATTGGGATACTCCTAAAAAAGGAACTACGAAGAGTATTATTAAAGCAAAATGCTTAATTTTTTTCAATTCAAAATAACCGCCCATAGTTTGATTTTATTAATATTTTAAGACTTTTGCTCTTCTATTACAACGTTAGAATTGTACTTTTGATATAAATTATTGAAAAATTAATATGGCTTTTCTTAAAACGATTTTAATAATTCTATTGGTATATTATCTGCTAAAAATTTTAGCTAGGTGGTTTGCTCCTAAGATATTTAGTTATGCCGCCAAGAAAACCGAGGAAAGATTCCGGGAGAATTTTGGAGGATTTTCCAACCAGCCAAATGTTGATGACGAACAAATTGGAGATGTAATTATTGATAAGAAACCAACCAAGCAAAATAACCCTTCAAAAAAAGTTGGTGAATACATAGAATTTGAGGAACTAGATTGATTATTTTAGCAAAATCAACCACATAGAAAAACCAATGAAGTTAGGTTTAAAAGCATTTTACACCCATTTTTTTGTTCTTGTTCTTTTCATAATAACTGCCTTGGCCTACTTCAATCCGGTACTTCAAGGTAAGGTCATTGAACAATCTGATATTCGCCAATATACAGGTATGGCGAAGGAACAAAATAACTTTCGCAAGAAAACTGCCGAGGAGCCATATTGGACGAACAGTGCTTTTGGAGGTATGCCCACATACCAGCTCGGTGCCTATTACCCTCATGATTATGTTAAGAAACTTGACAGATTAATTCGTTTTCTACCAAGACCTGCAGATTATCTTTTTATATATTTTCTTGGTTTTTATATTCTACTTTGTTGCTTAAAAGTAGATTATAGGTTGGCCGCTCTTGGAGCTTTGGCTTTCGGTTTTTCCACCTATTTGATAATTATTTTAGGTGTTGGTCATAATGCAAAGGCCCATGCTTTAGCATATATGCCTATGCTTTTGGGGGGAATTGTTTTGACATTCAGGGGTAAATATCTTTGGGGGTTTGTTCTGTCGGCACTTGCTATGGCATTAGAAGTTGGTGCTAATCATTATCAAATGACCTACTATTTTATGCTCTTGGTATTAATATTGGGAATCGTCTATTTGGTATATGCCGTCCGTGAGAATAAGTTAAAGAATTTCTTTACCTCGGTTGGGTTGCTGATTGTAGCAGTGGTTTTGGGCATTGCTGCCAATGCCACAAGTTTAATGGCCACTAAGGAATATGCCGATTGGAGCACACGAGGAAAATCACAGTTGACCATTAACCCTGATGGTTCAACAAAATCAGATACAAAAGGATTGAGTAAAGACTATATTACCCAATATAGTTACGGGGTTGTAGAATCTTTGAACATATTTGTGCCTCGTCTTTTCGGTGGCTCAAACGGGGAAAATTTGGGAGAGAATTCCAAAACTTATGACTTTCTTATTGATCAAGGCATTTCTCGAAGTCAGGCTTTAGACTTCTCTAGGAGTTTGCCGCTTTACTGGGGTAATCAACCCGGAACCGCAGGACCGGCCTATATAGGAGCCATTGTCTTTTTCCTTTTTATTCTTGGATTGATACTGGTGCGGGGTAGAGCTAAATGGTGGCTTTTAGGTGGTGTAATTATGTCACTCATTTTATCTTGGGGTAAAAATTTCAATTTGTTGACAGATTTCATGATTGACTATTTTCCACTTTACAATAAGTTTAGGGCCGTTTCTTCCATCCAAGTAATTCTGGAGCTCTGTGCCCCAATTTTGGCCATTTTGGCCTTAAAAGTATTGGTGGACTCTTCGGTGAAGAGTAGCAAAAAAATAAAAGCCTTGAAGATTTCCTTTTTTACGGTATTGGGCACTGGTATTGCTCTGCTTCTATTAAAAAGTATTTTTAGTTTCGAGAGCTTTTCAGACGGTACATTAAAGCAATATTACGGTGATGAAATTCTTTCATTGATTCAGTTGGATAGAAAGGCGGTCTATACAAATGACCTTTTTAGGACTTTGATTTTTGTTGCGTTGTCTGCTGGGGTTATTTGGTTGTTTTTAAAAGAAAAATTGAAGGAGAATGTTCTTGTCCTTGTTTTGGGAGTATTGATTGTTGTTGATTTGGTTGGTGTGGATAGACGTTATGTGAATAAAGACAATTTTGTCTCTAAACGCAAAATGACACAGCCTTTTCCAGAAACTCCTTCAGTTAAACAAATATTGCAGGATGAAAGTGTTTATAGGGTCTATGATCCTCAAGAAGGGCTTAATGGAGCCAGTACTTCATTCTATCATAAATCAATTGGGGGGTATCATGCGGCCAAACCCGGCGCAATACAAGATTTATTCGATTTCTATATTTACAAGGGTAAGATAGAGATTTTGAACATGCTTAATGTTAAGTATGTGATTCAAAGAGATGAAGAGGGTAGAAGTGCACCATCAATGAATCCCAACGCAAATGGTAATGCGTGGTTTGTTAATAGATTGGTTGAAGTCAAGTCTGCTGATGAAGAAATTAGGGCATTGGATAGTCTAGACGTCAAAAATGAAGCTGTTGTAAATACTGCTCGTTTTACCAATATCAATAGATTTAATTTTCATACTGATTCTTTAGCGATTGTTAGTTTAACGGATTACAAACCTAACCATTTGACTTATAGAGCGTCTAACCCCAACGCAGGGGTGTTGATCTTTTCTGAAATGTATTATGAAAATGGATGGAACGCATATATAGATGGACAGTTGAAGGATCATTTTAAAGTGAACTATGCACTTCGTGCCTTAAGAGTTTCAGGGGGAGACCATACCATTGAGTTCAAGTTTGAGCCAGAAGTTGTAAAAAAAGGGAGCCAGATAACATTAGCAAGTTCAATAGTTCTTGGCTTAATTGTTTTAATCGGATTAGGGTTTTCCTTAAAATCAACTCCTAAAAAAGAGGATGACGAATGAAAAAGGTATTGATCATTACGTATTATTGGCCACCGGCAGGTGGGCCAGGTGTACAGCGATGGTTGAAATTTGTAAAATACCTTCCTCACTTTAATATTACTCCTGTTGTTTACATTCCTGAAAACCCAAGTTATCCGATTCTAGACGAAACCTTTGTTGATGAAATACCTGAAGGGATAGCTATTTATAAGCACCCGATTAAGGAACCTTACAAATTTGCAAGTTTGTTCTCTAAAGAAGACGCAAAGCGAATAAGTTCCGGAATAATCAAAAGTAAGGATCAATCTGTTATAGAAAAGGCTATGTTATGGGTTCGAGGTAATTTTTTTATCCCCGATGCTCGTAAAAATTGGGTAAAGCCTTCCGTAAAATTCTTAAACAGTGTTATTGAGAAAGAAGCTGTTGATATAATAATTACAACGGGGCCACCACATAGTGTTCATTTAATCGGAAATCAATTACAGCAGGATAAGAATATAAAATGGTTGGCAGATTTTAGAGACCCTTGGACATCTATCGGGTATCATAAAAAACTGAAACTTACCGCCAAATCTCAAAACAAACATAAGAAGCTGGAGCACATGGTGCTTAACAATGCAGATAGTATCGTTGTTACCAGCAATACTACCAAAAAGGAGTTTCAGGGTATAACTTCTCGACCAATTGAAGTTATTACTAATGGATATGACGCAGCGTATCAGGATGAATTACCTCTCACGAAACAATTTACAATTTCTCATATAGGCTCATTACTCACAGGTAGAAATCCAGATTCGCTATGGAAAGTTTTGGCACAATTGATTCAAAGTAACGGTGATTTTAAAAAGAGTTTTAAGTTACGATTGGCTGGTGTTGTTAGTGAAGATGTACTGCAAAGTATTTTTAATTCCGGTTTAAAAGAGAATACGGAATTAATTGGTTATGTTTCTCATGAAGAGGCTGTAAAACTTCAGCGAGAATCACAGATTCTTCTATTAGTAGAAATTGATTCCTTTGAAACACAAGGCATTCTCCCGGGAAAACTGTATGAATACATGTCGGCCAAAAGACCAGTCCTCGCAATTGGCCCTGAAAAATGGGACGCCCAGGAGATTATTTTAGAAACAAACATAGGTTCAACCTTCAATTACACATCTGAAAAAGAATTAAAAGACGTAATTTTAAAGTGGTTCGCTCTTTACCAAAAAAATAAACTTAATATAGACACTAGAAGTGTCGATAAATATAGTAGGAGAGAGCTCACACGAGAATTAGCCAAACTTATTTAATGGGAATAGTCACCAAACAAGCACTGAACAATACCATAATTACCTATTTGGGTTTTGGTGTTGCTGCCGTAAATACACTATTTCTATATACTAATTTTTTAACTGGGGAGTATTATGGGCTTGTCACAGTAATTCTTTCAACTTCTGCGGTTTTAATGCCTTTACTGGCCTTTGGTGTTCCCAATACTCTGGTTAAGTTCTATAGCAGTTTTAAAAAAGATGAGGATTTAGAAAGTTTTGAGACTTTGATGCTTTTATTGCCTCTAATTTTGATAGTTCCTATTGCTATTTTTTCATTTTTCTTTAATGAGGCAATAGGTAGTTTTATATCACAAGAAAATACCATTGTAAAAGACTATGTATGGCATATATTTTTAATTGGAATGGCCATGGCATATTTCGAAGTGTTTTATTCGTGGGCCAAGGTTCAAATGAAATCGGTTTTTGGAAATTTCATGAAAGAGGTTTTCAATCGGATCGGGGTAATGATCTTGTTGTTTTTAGTGTATGTTGAATTTATCACTGTCGATTTCTTCCTGAATGCCTTGGTTATCCTTTACTTGTTGCGTTCTCTAATTATGAAATTGTACGCCTATGGATTAAAAATGCCAAAATTAAATTTTAGTTTCCCTGAGAATATCAGATCTATTTTGAACTATAGCACTTTGATAATTCTCGGAGGGTCAGCGGCTGTAATAATATTGGAGATTGATAAGGTAATGATCAATCAGTTTATCCAGATAGAGAATGTTGCCTATTATGGAGTGGCAATATATATTGCTACTACCATTATTGTCCCATCCAGGGCTATGCACCAGATTACCTACCCGTTAACGGCGCAGATATTAAATAGGCAAGATAAGCCGGCTCTTAAGTCATTGTACCAAAAATCATCTTTAACCCTGTTTATTGCCTCTGGAATATTGTTTGTTTTGATTATTACCAATCTTAACGATTTGTTTTTGGTACTCCCTGAAGAATATCGAGGAGGATTCATCATCGTATTTTTAATAGGATTGGCCAAGGTCTATGATTCTCTTCTAGGAAATAACAATGCAATATTGTATAACTCAGATTATTACAAAACGCTTTTGTCAATGGGGATACTATTGGCATTATTAGTGGTAATCTTGAATATTTGGTTTATACCAAAATTCGGATTGAACGGAGCGGCCTTAGCTACCTTTCTTGCTATTTTCAGCTACAATACCATCAAATTATTTTTTGTGAAATCTAAATTTGATATAATTCCATTTTCAAATGAAACAATAAAGGTTTTAGGGATTTTGGTGATTTTAGGTGTAGTTTTTTACTTCGTGAGTTTACCGTTTCATCCAATTGTGAACATACTTCTTAAGAGCGCAATTACGGGCATTGTTTATTTGGGGTTCCTTTATCGATTTAGAATATCGGAGGATGTCTATGGTATGCTTTCAAAATTCATTAAAAAGTAAACCCCGCGGAAACAACCAAATTACCACGGGGTTTAACAACTAACCAACCTAAAAACTATCTTACTGTCTTCTAGAGCTTCTTGACTGTGTAGCTCTAGAACTGCGACTTTTACTGTTACTTCTTGTTGCTACACTTCTGCTTCGAGAAGGTGACTTGCTAACCGATGATCTTTTATTGGAACTTCGCGTTGAAGGTCTTTTAGCAACTGACCTCTGTGTTCTAGTAGTACTGCTACGTACGTTCCTGCTATGGGTTCTGTTTTCAGGTTTTTTGTACGTTTTTGTACTTCTAGTTACCGTTCTACTTCGAGGCGTTTGGGTTACCGTTCTTTTAGTAACCGTATTTCGTTTTGGTGATCTAACTGTAGTTGATCTCTTGTTTACAGCACTTCGCTGTGGAGATCTTACAGTTGTGGATCTTTTTGTTACCGATCTGTTGTTAGATGACCTAGCATCATTCTTGCGAACTGATCTTCTCTCTATATTCTTCGATCTATCAACAGCTGATCTTCCTGCAACTTTTCCGTTTGAACGATTAGAACGTGTTCCTGAGTTTCTTACAACATCACCTCTTCGATTATTAGATCTGTGAGATTTGTATGAATCATTGTTACGTGCAACACTTCTGTTACTGCGAGTTCCGTCATACCTTCTGGTTCTATTCTCGCGCTGAACTACACGTTTGTCATTTCTATAAACCGAAGCTCTATCTCTTCGAACTTTGTTGTATCTGTGCTCTCTACCGATTTTTGCATAAGCTCTACGCTTATTATATCTGTAAGGTCTGTAATATGTATATCTATAAGGGTTATAGTACCTTCTATAAGGACTGTTGAATACTAAGCTAAATCCAAAAGCTGGTCGTATAAAGTGCCTATGGAAAGGTCTGTATACATAGTGCCTGTTATAAATATTAATGTATCCTGAATGGTAGTCGTAATATCCACGATTGTTGTAGTAAACATACATTCCACCCATTCTATGAACTCTATTGTTTCTGTAGCGAATATCTACATCACCAATTTGGGTTACACGACCATAATGGTCATAATAAATACCTACGTTCTCAACTTGAATAACTGCACCATAATCATCATATTGTGCATAAGGACTGTAATCGTATCCTGAATTGAACGTTACACCATTTCTACGTCCAGAAACATGATTGTCAATGTAAAAGTCAAACTCTCCATCGGGATATACTGAAAACGTAATGCCATTCTCAACAAAAATGAAAGAGTTATTGTATCTATAAGCATTGCGTATTGCAACCTTATCTTCAACTGTACTAGCCATGATACCCGTGGTACCTAAAATGAGGGCTGTAAAAAGGAGTACTATATTTCTCATGATATAAGGTTTTAAATTCCCGAATGCAACTATTCACATTCGATTAGTACATACCAAACAGCGTGCCACAAATTTGTGTACAGGCATAAGTAATTGATAAACAGACGATAAAAAATAAAATTATATTATTTTTTCTCTAAGGTAATTGGCCGTAAACGAAGTTTTACTTTGAATTATTTCTTCTGGAGTACCCTGGGCTAGTAGTTGCCCTCCATTTTCTCCACCTTCTGGACCAAGGTCAATAATATGATCTGCACATTTAATGAGTTCAATATTATGCTCAATAACTATAACAGAATGTCCGCGTGAAATCAAGGCATCGAAAGATTTCAGTAATTTTTTGATATCATGAAAATGTAAGCCAGTTGTTGGTTCATCAAAAATAAACAGGGCTTTATCTTTGGAAGTTCCTTTGACTAGAAAAGAAGCCAACTTTATACGTTGCGCTTCACCACCTGATAGGGTAGAAGAAGATTGCCCTAAAGTAACGTATCCCAATCCCACAGCTCGTAGGGGGGTTAGTTTGGTTACAATTTTGGTTTGACCATATTTTTCGAAAAAGTCAATCGCATCATCAATAGTCATATTCAGGACATCATCAATACTTGCATTTTCGAATTTTACCTCAAGAACTTCCTTTTTGAATCGTTTACCGCTGCAGGTATCACATTCAAGGTGTACATCGGCCATGAACTGCATCTCCACCGTAATTTCACCCTCACCTTTACATTTTTCACAGCGACCACCGTCTACATTAAAAGAAAAATGTTTTGGCTGATAAGCTCTGATCTTACTTAGTTTTTGCGAAGCAAATAGAGCTCTAATATCATCGTAGGCTTTGATATAAGTCACGGGGTTTGAGCGGGATGATCTTCCTATAGGGTTTTGATCTACGAATTCAACATGTTTTATTGTTTGATATTTTCCGTCTACAGAAGTAAACTGGCCTGCTTTTGCACCATAACCCCCAACTTCTTTTAAAATTACTGGGTATAACAATTTTTTGACCAACGTACTTTTGCCGCTTCCTGAGACACCTGTGATAACAGTGAGCATATTAAGGGGGAAAGTAACATCTATATTTTTAAGGTTGTTTTCCCGAGCACCTTTAATCTCAATGTAATTTGTAGAGACTCGCCGCTCTTTAGGGATTACAATTTTCTCCGTTCCGTTCAGATAACCTGCGGTTAATGATGTAGATTTCAAAATTTCTGACAAAGTACCGTGAGCCACAACCTCACCACCATGTGTTCCGGCTTCAGGTCCAATATCAATAACTTCATCAGCTGCATTCATTATATCTTCATCATGTTCCACAACAATGACGGTATTGCCCAAATCACGAAGTGATTTTAATACATCGATTAAATTCTCGGTGTCCTTGGGGTGTAAGCCAATACTTGGCTCATCCAAAATATACATAGAACCCACAAGACTACTTCCTAAAGAGGTTGCTAGGTTTATTCTTTGACTTTCGCCTCCTGAGAGCGTATTTGATTTTCTATTTAGAGTAAGGTAGTTGAGACCAACTTTTTCTAAGAACCCTAACCTTGTATTGATTTCTTTTAATAATCGTGAGGCGATTTGAGAATCATATTCGTTCAAGGAAAGATCATTAAAGAAGAGCACTAACTTTTTAATTGGTAACTCAACCAAATCTGAAATGGAATGGTCATCTACTTTAACGTAATCAGTTTCTTTGCGGAGACGTTTACCGCGACAAACATTACACTTGGTTTTGCCTCGATAACGAGAAAGCATCACCCTATTTTGGATTTTGTAACTCTTCTCCTCCAACATTCCAAAAAACTTGTTAAGTCCGGTGAACTGAGAATTACCATCCCAAACTAATTGTCTTTGCTCTTCTGTAAGTTCAAACCATGGTTTGTGAATGGGGAAATCAAATTTATAGGCGGAGTTAACCAACTCGTCGCGATACCAACTCATGCTCTCACCTCGCCAAGGAAAAACGGCATTTTCAAAGATAGACAGTGCCGTATTCGGAACAACAAGGTCTTCGTCTATCCCAATCACATCACCATAACCTTCGCATTTTGGACATGCGCCATATGGATTATTAAAACTGAACAGATGTACATTGGGTTCTAAAAAAGACATTCCATCTTTTTCAAACTTATTATTGAAAATGGTTTGTCTTTTTGTTGCAAGTTCTTCGATTACGCATTCCCCTTTTCCTTCAAAAAAAGCAGAATCAATTGCATTGGCCAATCTATTGTAAAAATCCTCATCATTTTTTGTGATGATTCTATCGATGACGAGACTGAATTTAGGGCCTATGTCTTTTGGTGCAGCATCAATTCGAATAACCTTATCAATATGTTTAATCCTTGCGTAACCTTGTTTGGAAAAAAGCTGTAAAGACTTTATTGGGTCTCTACCTTCTTTGATTATAATCGGAGCAAGTAATAGAAGTTTTTCTCCTTCATCGTAACTTTTTATATGTTTTACAACATCTGTAACGGTATCTTTTTTGACTTCTTCGCCCGATTTTGGGGAAATGGTCCTACCAATGCGGGCATATAGCAGTTTTAGATAGTCATATATTTCTGTGGTAGTACCAACGGTTGACCTTGGGTTTGTGGAATTGACTTTTTGCTCAATAGCAATCGCAGGAGCTATACCCTTTATATAATCTACTTTGGGCTTGTTAAGTTTTCCTAGGAACTGCCTGGCATAAGAAGATAAACTTTCTACATACCTACGTTGCCCTTCGGCGTACAAAGTGTCGAAGGCCAAACTAGATTTTCCTGAACCTGAAAGTCCCGTTATGACCACCAATTTATTTCGAGGTATAACAACATCAATATTTTTCAAATTGTGCAATTTAGCACCTTTGATAATTATATTTTCCTTTGGATTTGCGTCTAGTATTGAAGGCATATTCTTTGTTAGATGGGCAAAGATACAATATGTGAAATGCAATTGCCAACAAAGCTATTTTATACTTTAAATTCATGATAATCACGTTACTATTTTTCTAAAACCTATATTTTTTTCTATATTTGAACTCAACAAAATGTTAATACGCCTATAGTAAACAATTACTTTTTTAAAATTAGTGTATAACCCACAAGGCCTTTTCTGTAGAATTGGCCCCTAGTTTTAACTCAAAAAAAGTAATTGATATGGAGCTTCAGATAGCAGATTCCCTACTTATACAAAACTACATTCAAGGAGACGAAAGAGCTCTTGAAATATTAATCAATAGACATAACCAACGCCTTAGTAGTTTTATTTATTCTAAGGTGAACGATCGCGAGATTACCGAAGATATTTTTCAAGATACCTTTATCAAAGTAATAAGAACCCTTAAGAGGGGAAGATACAATGAGGAAGGTAAATTTTTACCTTGGGTAATGCGAATTGCGCATAACCTTATTATAGATCATTTTAGAAAGAACCGTAGAATGCCCTTATTCGAAGGTACTAGTGCGTTTAATATATTCTCAGTTATTAGTGATGAGAAATTGAATATTGAAAAACAACTTATCAAAAATCAAATAGATGAGGATTTGGTTTTACTTATTGAGGAGTTGCCAGCAGACCAAAGAGATGTTTTGGTAATGCGTATATATAAGGATATGAGTTTCAAAGAAATTTCTGAAAATACAGGTGTTAGTATAAATACAGCTCTTGGGCGTATGCGTTACGCCTTGATCAATCTGCGAAAGATCATTGAGGAGAATAACATTGTTTTAACGAACTAATCGGACCTTAGGTCGAGCATCAAATAGTTTTGACGAATTATCTAGCTTTAGGTCGAACGTATTTACTATATTTATCGATGTGGCGTTTTCTTTATGAAACAATACTGAAATAGATATGGAAAAATTTTACGTTAAGAATAAAAATAAGTGTAAAGTAGTTAAGGCAAAACCTGAAACGGTTGATTTTTTGTTGAACTATTCAAAGTCTTTAAACATAACTGATGTCAAAGGAATAAAGTTCGAAAGCAATATGAACTGATAGTTCCCAAGAATAAATCTAAAACCCTTGTTACTGTAGTAGCAAGGGTTTTTTTGTACCCTTTCCCGATTCAATTTTCAACTATTCGATTAAAACATAGTGCAATTAGGTTGAATATTAGGTATTGATGTGAATGGTCGGTGCAACTTCTATAATCCTAAATTATTGTGATAAAAATCAAAAATGATTGTTTCACATCAAAATCCAAGGGTTTGACAACATAGTTTTTTCCACACACCCCCTTTTATCTAGTTTTAAGTCATAATTAAAGAATAGCACAGTTTTTATAATAATCGTGTTAAGATCTCAAAGTAAGACCAAGTAACTAAAATTAAGCTTTAACCAGAAAGCCCCTAATCTTAAAAAAAACAGTAATTTGTATGGAACTACAAATAGAAGATTCAGTATTAGTAAGAGATTATATTAGTGGAGATGAAAAAGCCCTAGAGGTTTTGATCAATAGACACAATCAACGTATTTCAAGTTTTATTTATTCCAAAGTATTGGACAGGGATATCACAGAAGATATTTTTCAAGATACTTTCATCAAGGTAATCAAGACCTTAAAAAAAGGATCATATAGTGAGGAAGGTAAATTTTTACCTTGGGTAATGCGAATTGCACATAATCTTATTATTGACCATTTTAGAAAGAACAAAAGAATGCCGATGTTTGAAGGCAATGATGACTTTAATATTTTTTCTGTTATCGGGGATGATAAGCTTAATGCCGAAAAGCAATTAATCAAGGATCAGATCAATTCAGATTTAAGATATCTTATAGATGAATTACCAGATGACCAGAGAGAGGTACTTTTCATGCGTATCTACAAGGATATGAGCTTCAAGGAGATTTCTGAAAATACGGGAGTTAGTATAAACACTGCTCTAGGAAGAATGAGGTATGCTTTAATCAACCTTAGAAAGATCATCGATAAAAACAACATAGTTCTTACAAATTCATAGTACTTAGTTTACCAAAAACAATATTTTGATTTTAGTTGCGTTATTCTAGCATAACAATACTATAATCAATATGGAAAAAATTTACTTTGAGAATCAAAAAAAGAGTAGTCCAGTGATGGCCTGCAGAGAAACAATCCAGTTTTTGACTAGTTTTTCCCAGTCTTTCTGTATTGTTCACCAAAATAACTTACAGTTCGAAATAAACTTGAATTAATAAATAGACCCGTAATTAACGGGTCTTTTTATATTTATAGTAATTATTTAACACTGTTTTTCTGCCGATTGTTTTTGTAATAACATCCTTTTCAAGGTCCCATCCTCTTGCCGGAGAATATTCGCGACCATACCAGATTATCTGTAAGTGAAGGTCATTCCATATTGCTTTAGGAAATATTCGTTTTGCATCCTTTTCTGTTTGAACCACATTTTTACCATTCGTGAAACCCCAGCGGTACATTAATCTGTGAATGTGTGTATCAACAGGGAAGGCCGGAGTCCCAAAGGCTTGGGAAACAACTACACTAGCCGTTTTGTGCCCTACAGCCGGTAATTCTTCTAATAAGGCAATATCGTTGGGTACCTTACCGTCATACTTATCAATCAAGATTTGGGATAAACCATGGATACCTTTTGATTTCATAGGGGAAAGTCCGACCGGTTTGATGATTTCACGAATTTCCTCCACAGTTAATTTAACCATATCATGGGGGTTGTCTGCCCTATCAAATAATAAAGGTGTTATTTTGTTGACTCTAACATCTGTACTTTGGGCAGACATTAGTACTGCTATTAGTAGCGTATAAGGGTCTTTGTGATTTAATGGAACGGGTATAGTGGGATATAATTCCTGTAGTTTATTTATTGCGAAGACAACCTTTTCCTTTTTAGTCATATTAACCTAATTTTGCTATTAACAAAGGCTTGCTAATTTATACAAAAAAAGACAATGAATACATTAAAAGTGGGGGACAAGGTTCCTGAATTTATTTCAAAGGATCAAGATGGGAATGAAGTAAAATTTTCAGATTTCAAAGGAAAAAAATTAATTGTTTTCTTCTATCCAAAAGCTAGTACGCCAGGGTGCACAGTTGAAGCTTGTAACCTGAGGGATAATTACGGAGAACTTCAGGCCCAAGGTTTTGAACTACTGGGTGTAAGCGCCGATTCTGAAAAAAGGCAGACTAATTTTAGGAACAAGTACAATTTCCCTTTTCCATTATTGGCAGATGAAGATCATACTGTATTGAACATTTTCGGCGTTTGGGGACGTAAAAAGTTTATGGGCAGAGAATATGATGGCATTCACAGAAAATCCTTTGTTATGAATGAGGAAGGTATTGTAATAAAGGTCATAGACAAGGTAAAGACTAAAGACCATGCTGCCCAATTACTGGACTAGTAAATAATTTTACACAAAAAAAGCGTCCAGACAAATCATTATCTGGACGCTTTTTTATTATCTAAATCGTTACGCTTTAATCTTATCCTTTTTTTGGGGATTGGGGGCGAAAAGATTTTTTTCTTTTATGATTTCTGCAATTCCTTCAGGTAGGGCATCTTCCCAACCTTCTTCGTGATTTACAATTTTTTTGAATACGTCACGTGAGAAAATATGCATGATTTCAGGGTCGTAGTCAATAATGTCCATCACCTTGCCATTGTATTTAAAGAACTTGTACAACTCTTTCATTCTCGGATGAACCTTAACATTGTTACTTGTCATTATTTGACCAGTTTCGGCATTTTTCATAGGGTACAAGTACACTTGAAGTTCTTTAAAGAAGAGTTTACCAAAAGCTTCAAGAATACCACCGCTCAAATGACGATAGTACTTTTCATCAAATATATCGACCAAGTTATTCACGCCCATGGTCAAACCTATTTTGGCCTTGGTGTAATTATTAAAGTATTCAACGAGTTTGTAATATTCTTGGAAATTGGATATCATAACCGTATGGCCCATAGAGCAGAGTAATTCCGCCCTGTCCATAAAATCACGTTCATCAATTTCACCTGATGCTTTTAGGTTTGAAAGTGTAATTTCAAAAATTACAATAGTCTTTTCTTCATCAACAGCCTGATCTCGTATAAAAATATCATACGATTTTTCAAGCATATCCATATTTACCTTCGTGACCGGTCTAAAACTTCCACGAAGTGCCATTATATTCTTTTTATAAAGCTTGGCAGCTGGTAGAAGGTTATTTCCGTCAGGTCCAAACATAACGGCATCGGTCATGCCGTTCCTGATCAATTGTAAACTCATCAGCCTATTATCAACACCTTTAAAATTTGGTCCAGAAAAATTGACCATGTCCAGTTCAATAGTATCTCTATCAATATGGTCATACAAGTATTTTAAAAGCTTTCTAGGCTTGTGGTATTTGTAGAACGCCCCATATATTAAGTTAACTCCTAATATTCCAAGAGTTTCTTGCTGTAATCGCGCTTCATTCTGCTTAAAACGAACGTGGAGTATTATTTCGTCGAACTCTTTCTGTGTTGGCTCTAACTGAAATCTAATACCTATCCATCCATGTCCTTTATATCTTTTTGAAAAGTCTATTGTTGCAACCGTATTTGCATACGAAAAATAAAGCCTTTCAGGATGTTTGTCCCTAGAAATTCGCTCCTCCATAAGTCTCATTTCATGGGATAGCATAGTTTTAAGTCTAGGTTGGGTCACATAACGGCCATCTGCTTCAACGCCATATATGGCATCACTAAATTCCTTATCGTACGCACTCATGGCCTTTGCAATAGTTCCAGAAGCACCACCTGATCTAAAAAAATGTCTTACGGTCTCTTGACCTGCACCAATTTCCGCAAAAGTTCCGTAAATGTCGGGGTTTAGGTTTATTCTCAGGGTTTTGGCCTTGATTGAAGGAATGTTCTCAAATGCGGTGTCCCTTTTTAGAACTGAAGACATAAAATGGTTTTTGTTTAAGGCAAAGTTAATAAGATTGGGTAATCTATTAAATAAAATAGTTATAAATTTGAAATAAATAGACAAGGGGTTGAATATTACTTTTTTAGGTACGGGAACATCGCAGGGAATCCCCGTAATTGGGAGCGATCACCCAGTTTGCCTTAGTGAGGATCCTAGAGATAAACGACTAAGGGTTTCTGTACTTTTGTCATGGGATGATTACAATTATGTAATTGATTGTGGACCTGATTTTCGGCAGCAAATGCTGACTACTAACGTGTCTAAACTTGATGGTATTCTTTTCACCCATGAACACGCCGACCACACTGCGGGCATAGATGATATTCGACCATTTTTCTTCAGACAAGGAGATATACCAATTTACGCCCACGAAAGGGTCGCCGAATCTTTAAAGACACGTTTTGATTACATTTTTGCCAATGAAGACCGTTATCCTGGAGCACCGGCCGTAGAGGTAAATATCATTCAGAATAATATACCGTTTGTGTTAGGAGGTCAAATGGTAGTTCCCATTAATGCACACCACAATAGATTGCAGGTTTTTGGTTTTCGAATTAATGGTTTCACCTATTTGACAGATGTAAAGACAGTCGATGATGAAGAAATTGAAAAAATAAAGGGTTCTAATATTTTAGTAGTCAACGCTTTGAGAAAAAAGCCGCACCATTCTCATTTTAATCTAAAAGAGGCTTTGGAATTCATCGAAAAAGTAAACCCCAAGAAAGCTTATTTATCGCACATTAGCCACTTATTGGGATTTCATGAAGAGGTAGAAAAAGAATTACCAAATAATGTACATTTGGCCTACGACAACCTTCAATTAAGTTTATAAAACCTTACAATGAAAAGTAAAATATTTTTATACCTATTCGTGTTTACTGCCCTTATTTGTTTGTTTATGGTAGTAAGCAATGGGAAAATGCAAAAAGACAAAGAATTAAAAATCCAAAGCTTAAAATCAAGTGTTGTCGATCTGAAAGATTCTCTTCAAAATTCACAACTAAAGGTGTTGGACATGCAATACTTTTCGTTAGAAAACAATGATGATGCCCTGGCCTATTATGATCATCTTGAATTGGAAAACCCAAGTCGTTATATTGCCGATAAGTTATTGGAAACCAATGAATCCAAAGGGGATAACCCTTTGATACCTTATGAGGGTATGGAGAGTGATTTTAAGTTGAACAAAATTAAAATCCTAAATCATAAATGGATAGTGGCCGATTTTTCCGATGGTAAATTCTGGGGTGAGCTTTTGATTAAATATGAATTAAAAGATGATATGGGTGTTGACTTTACGTTGGCGGACCATCTTTTATACACAAGAAGCAATTAGATTTTATCTTCCAACCATTTTTTAAAAGAGTAAAAGTTTTGAGGAGCTACACCGTGACCTACTGGGAACTCTTCATATATATAGTCAACCCCTAAGTTTTTTAATTGACCGGGTATCTTTTGTGCCCATTCTGGAGGAATTACTTGGTCCACTTGCCCGTGAGAGGCATATATCTTTAAATTTGAGTGGTCTTTTTCTTCCGATTTTTCTGAAATTATTTTTTCGTTTATGTATCCACTTAGGGCAACAACATTCTTTATTTTTTCCGGATATGAAAGTGCTACGGCATAGCTTAATATTGTGCCTTGGCTAAAGCCCAATAAGGTTATTCGGGCAGTATCCAACGAATAAGTGGTACAGGCCTCCTCAATAAATGAAACGATTTTTTCACGGGAATCAATGGCCTGATTATCGTCACTCCATTTTCCTTTTTCAGCATCAAAATTTATGGCGTACCAGGCATTGCCAAAAGGTTCCATTGGGTAGGGTGCACGTACGGAAATTATGCAAAACTCAGCTTGCAGTTCCGGAGCAAATGAAAAAAGGTCTTCTTCATTGCTACCGTATCCATGAAACATGAATATAACGGGAGGTTTTCCAGTTTTTAGAGATGATGGTCTAATTAAATGAGTAAGTGAGAGCGGGGCAGTTGTCATATTATGAAATAAAAGTAAACCATTTTTGAAAATATGGACCTATTGCAGGAACCATTTGTTTCTTATCACTTAAAGCTCCAAGAAAACCATAAATCCAGAGAATAAAATAACAAAGATAAAGACCGTATAACGCAAATTCATTGAACCATACACTTGAAAATAGCGCAAACCCATGAAACATGAGATGTAGACCAAAAGCTTGTCTTGTGTGAAAACGGGCAAATTCATTTTTAGGCTCCATATTCATGGTAATCGCTATCAAAGACCCAATAATCGTAAGATATGCTATTATAGCTGTTGTTTTTCCTTCTTTTTTAGTGTCCATAAAAATGGTGTGAAATTTAGCGGAATGATTTGATTAAAAGCCTATGCTAGTATCAATTGATTCTTGTTTACAATACCATAAACTTTTCCTTTAAGAGTTTGACCTACGGCCATACTGTTTTTTGAGGTTGAAATGATATTGTTTTTTTCAAAGTTGTACTCTTCATCTGGATCAAATAGGGTCAGACATGCTCTGTGTCCTTCAGAAAGTTTATTCTCCTCAATATCATAGCGCTCCCTACCTTTGGTCAACAACCCTACACATATCTCGGCACCAAATGTCTTGTTCAGCAAGCCAAAAGCACTTTCTAATCCAATTGCTCCATAGGCTGCATTGTCAAATTCAACTCTTTTCAACTCTACATTTAGCGGTGTATGGTCCGATGTAACAAAATCAACCACCCCGTCTTTAAGTCCTTTAATCAGCGCTTTGGAGTCTTTCTTTGAACGTAATGGTGGCATTACTTTGTATGCAGTATCAAATTCTTCCAATACTTCGTCTGTAAACACTAAATTATGAACAGCAACACTACAGCTGACATCCAATCCTTTTTTCTTGGCATCTGCAATAAGTTTTACAGCGTTGGCCGTAGAAATGGTTGGTATGTGCAATTTACCCCCAGTATATTGCAATATAAACAGGTCTCGTGCAATTTGAAGTTCTTCGCCCAAAGCAGGGATTCCCTTTAAGCCCAACTTTGTTGAAACTGGTCCTTCATTGACCATTCCTTTACCCGCTATTTTAGTGTCTAAAGGTTGTGAATAGACTAATCCGTCAAAATTCTGAACATATTGCAATGCAATTTTCAAAAGATTGGAGTTTGTAATCGGTGATTTAAAATCAGAGTATCCAACCGCACCTACATTACCCATGTCATACAGTTCGGCCAAGTCTATCCCTCGTGATTTCATTGTTAAACTCCCTATAGGGTAAAGACTTGTTGCTGACGATTCTGCTGCATTCTTAATAAAGACTATATCAGAACTACTATCAGGAACTGGATTTGTATTAGGGTTTAACACAATGTCGGTAAAACCGCTTTTTGCAGCGACATTAAGTCCGTTTGTTATCGTTTCCCTTTCTTCGAAACCTGGTTCCCCGAAGCTCACACTGCTATCAAACCAACCTAAAGAAACATGTAAATTTTTCAGATTTACCACTTTCGTCGTTCTAGACGGATCTATTTTTGATGCTATTTTTTCAATTATCCCATTTTTGATAAGGATATCTCTTTTTTTTAAGTGCAAATCTTGACTCTGCTCGTTTACTATTCTTGCAGATTTTAAAAGTATGTTCATTTCCGCTTGTTTATCTATTGATTATATAGATCATTTTAAATATTTTATAATGAGCACTTCAATAAGAATAAAGAGTGCTGCTAAAATAACAAACCATTTCCAAAGCTCCGATATACTATCACTGTTTTCCAGTTCTTGAAATAAGTTGGTAATTGAATCCTGTTTGTTTATTGTTGGTAACTCACTCAGATCATCATAAACAAGATTACTTTCCTTTCGTGGATAGTTGAAACTAATGTTTCTTATTGATGTTCCATTTTCTGAAATGCCGTAAATACCATCTTCTGTGGGATTATCATTGAAAGTTAGAGAAACCTTATTCGCGTGGTTTCGTTGTTGTGGAATAAATTCAATATCTTCTTTGGTTACCTTTAGAATATGATCTTTTGTCATTTTTTTGACGATGTCCACCACAGCTAGGCTACTCATAGTATGGTACAATTCAGTACTTTTTAAACTATTGACTCCCATTTTATAAAATGTAGGAACTATAAGAGGGGATTGCTTAAAATTTGAATTTTGCAGATCCAATGAAGATGAAAACAAATAAATGCGATTTGTGCCTACAAGAAAGGGATCCCCATTTTGGAATCTTAGGATCGATGCACTATTGGATCTTAGTTTAAAGAATTGGGAAACTTTGGGGTATTGGAAATTATTGATGTTCTTTTCAAAAACATTTTCATAGAGTGGGTGGGAGAAGGCTATTTGGGTAATATTGGACATGGTGTTCGTTTGTTCAATAAATGAACCTATTGCCAAGCGGGAGAGCAATTGATTATAATTGTCCATTTGGGCATTTATAGATGGAATAATAACCAAATTGCCGCCGTCTTCCACAAAGGATGATAAACTAGCAATTAGTGAAGAGGGGATATTTTTTATTTCATTCAACACAATCAAATTTTGTGTCTCAAGGTTCCTATAATTTAGGTTCTTTAGGGAATATAAAGAGAAAACAAATTCATCTTCTGTATAAATCTTTTTTAAATATTCTGAAGACGAATCTCCGATTACAAGTATATGAGGCTTTTCCTTTTCATCTATATTAAAATAGAGGAGATTATCATAACCCAGCTGATTGTCAGTAATTTCAATTTTTCCATTTATTACTTCATTTGCCCCAACGGTAAATATTATTTCCCCTTTATTGTTTTTAAAGAGAGCAGAAGATTTTGCAATCAGTTTATCACTGTTGTACAATGAGATTGGTGTGGCTTGAATACTGGAAGAGGCGGAGAGTTGGGCAGTAATTTCAATATTTTCAGTTCCGTTTCTACTAATGTAACATGTATCAATCGTTATATTGGGCAATTCATCGGCAGTTAACTTTACCAAATGGTTTTTGACATTTTCATTCTTAATCGAAAGGGGAGCGGATCTTTGTTGAAAATCTGAAATTAGAACCAAATTTTTTATTGAGCTGTCGTCTTTTGAAAAAAATGTGTGCCCTTTTAGTTGTATTTCTTCAAAATCCAATTGTTGAGAAGTTGGTTTTAATTTTAATAATTCATTTTGAATATTCGCAAGCTGCACATTTCTGTATTCCGTAGTATTGGTAAAAAGGCTAAAACTCTTATCGGACGGAACGTTTTTAAGCAATTCTTGAACAGCATTGTCCAATAAAGTTCCTTGTTTCGATTTTGCCTGCATGCTAAAAGAATTATCCAAGTAGATAACAGTTTCTTTGGGCTGCATTGCATTTTTCTTGGCAAAGAAAGGTTGAGCAAAGGCAACAATTACAAATGTGAACACCAATAATCTAGTGAAAAGAAGTAGCCACTTTTTTAATGAATTGCTTTTTCTTGACTCAGCAACCACTTTTTTCAACAATTTTACATTGGTGAAAGGGGTTTTCTTAAATCTTCTAAGCTGAAAAAGATGAATGAATATAGGAATCAGTAGTAGAAATAAGGCCCAAAGGAGTTCTGGATATTTAAACTGCATTCCTGAATTTGATTTGACAAATATAGTTAAAAGTATCAAGTGCCAGTATCATATTAACTTATCATTTTTGAAAAATAACTATCTTTTTCCAAGGCACTCGATTCTTAACAAAAGAAGAAATAATCTTTCATTAGCAGTTTGTTCAATGACTCAAAGAAAACCTTTATCGATGCCTGCTCTTTTTCATTGGCAACGGTAATGATATTTTGTGGGTTTTCAATCTCCTTCAGAATTCCAAAATGGTAAAGTTTTTTACCATAGATGTTTTTGCCTATTTTGTTTGGGTTATCACATATCCACGTAAAATCTATTTTTCTGTCAATAAGTTTTTTGGCAATTGTCTTTCCTTTGTTTCCCGCTCCCCAAACAACCAACGGTCTTTTAGGGTCATAATCCAATTTCAGGAAATAATGCAGCTTAATATCTAAAAAGTAATTGGCGGCGTAATGCGCACTTGTTCTCGAAGTTCTCGTACTATAGTCCCTCCAATGGTGTAGAATTGTATCACAGGGAATACATTTTAGATTGTTTTCATAAAAACGAAAAGTAAGATCATAGTCTTCAGGATAGCGTTCGGACTCAAATGCACCACAACTGTCTAAATCTTCTTTGAACACCATCCAGCAAGGGGATGGGATGACACATTCTTTGTATATCTCTGAGTAGTTAGATCCATTTTTTGTGAGTTTGTTCAGCCATTTTTCGTACCGTTCATATCCGTTACTTATTCCTTGTTCAGAAAAGTATTTTACTTTGCCAACGGCAATATGACCCTTACCATTTATCATAAGAGAGTTGACCATAGTTTCGATTCTTTCAGGTAACATAATATCGTCGGAATCCATTCGGGTGATTAGTTGACCGGTACAGCTCACATACCCAGTCCGCAATGCGTGTATAATCCCAGTTCCTGAATTTTCTATGACTTTGAACCGAGAATCTTTTTTGGAAAAATCGAGAGCTATCTCTTTACTTTCATCTGATGACGAGTCATTAATGGCCAAAACCTCCCAATTCTTATATTGTTGGGAAAGAATTGAACTAAGGCATTCTGAAAAGTATTCTTCAGTGTTCTTAAACGGAATAAGGATACTGACCAAAGGTTGCTCCATATAGGCAATTTAGGCAATTAAAGAAAAGACCAAAAATATGATAACAAAAAACTCACAACTTACGTTATGGGTTAATTTCGCGGAGAAAGAGGGATTCGAACCCCCGGAGGTGTGACCCTCAATAATTTTCAAGACTACCGCATTAGACCACTCTGCCATTTATTATAACCCTTAGGACTTTTTCTTATTTATTGAATAAAAAAGCATTTTGTTCGGTGTATTCTGTTCGTTCCAAAAAAAAAAGAGTTTACGTTTTTTAATCAAGAATTTTAATTAAGAAATAACTATAACCTCAGATAAGTTAATAAATCTTGATTTCTGAATTATTAGGAATGTACTAAATATGATAAAAGTCATGAATGTTAGGGATTAAAATGTATAATTTTATAGATTAGATATGTTTTATATAAGCCCTGAATTAAAGATAACCATTAACTGTAAACAGCATTTGAATAAACTTGTATATCTCTTCCCGTTACTTTTCATAGCAGATAGGCAACTAGGATCCATTATGTTGGGAATAAATGGATAAAAACAATCATGCATCCAACACAATGACTAAATTCGCATATTACTTTTTTGAATTAATGTGACTGCTGATTATATCTTCAAAATAAATTAAAAAGTATGAAAAAAGTATTACGATCAACCTTAGTAAAACTATCATTGATTTCATTGGGGTTTTCTTTTTTCGGTTGTTATTATGATGAACCTGAAGAAATTGATTCTTCAACAATTGTTTCCTTTACTACAGATATTCAACCAATTTTCAATGCTAGTTGTATTTCTTGTCATCCATTAATCCAAGCTGTACCCGATTTGACCGAAGGCAATTCATATAATAGTATTGTGACAAACGAAATGATTAAAGCCAATGATTTGGAAGCTAGTGTATTATATCAAAGACTAATCGGAAATCCAACTATTATGCCCTCTAGCGGTAGCCTGCCTTCAACTGAGATTAACTTGGTAAAGATTTGGATTGAACAAGGTGCTTTAAATAATTAGTATTCAATTACCTCGAACATGAAAAAAAATATTAAATCAATTCTTTTTGCTTTTGCTCTCGCGCCTTTTTTAGTGGTTTCCCAAGGGAAAAAGGATAGCATTCCTGAGAAACCCCAACGCCCAGCTTTTGAAAGCTCGTTTATCATAGATAACCCAACGAACATACTCTTTTCAAAAAAGAGTATGGAAATGCATATTAATCACAGATTCGGATTGATAAGTGGGGGGAATAATGATCTTGCAGGACTATGGGCTCCGGCAAATATACGACTAGGATTAACCTATGCTTTTTTTGATGGATGGACGGTTGGTTTTGGAACAACGAAATTTAATCGCCTTCAGGATTTTAACACAAAAGTGAGCTTGTTAAGGCAAACTAGATCTGATAAAGTACCTGTGAATCTCTCCTATTATGGCAATTTTGTTATTGATGCCAGACCCAAAGAATTATTTGATTTTGATACAGATAGATTTTCATACTTTCACCAATTGATAATTTCCAGGAGGTTCAATCGCAATTTTTCTTTGCAACTAGCTCCTAGTATTTCACACTATAATTTGGCTGAGCTAGGTAAAAAAAATGATGTAATTAGTGCTGCACTCGGGGCCCGCTATAAAGTTAGTCCTCAAACTTCAATATTGGTGGATTATAGTCAACCGTTTACGAATTATGGCGAAGGATTAGATCCTAAACCGGGATTAAGTCTAGGGGTGGAGTTTTCTACTTCTGGCCACGCCTTCCAAATAATTGTTTCTAATTATAATGGTATCGTTCCCCAAAAAAACTATTCTTTTAATCAAAATGATTTCTTCAACGGAGATATCTTGATAGGCTTCAATATAACAAGGGTCTATAAATTTTAAATGATTGTATACTGCATTTATCTCAGGCAAATGAACGGCTTTATTTAAAAATCAACAGAATATTAATTCTCTTATCATAATTGGAACGATTTGTGCAATACATATAAACAGAAATATTAACCAGATTTTTATTAAATAAAAGATAAATGAATTTTAGATTCCTACCATCTTTTCAAAAGAAATTTAATTATGAAGAATAAGTTCTTACATCTTGGTACCGTGCTAATTGGGAGTGCTACTTTATTATCTATGACCGTTATGAAATCAGTCGATCAAGAGCCTTGGAATGTACCTGTTGAATATCAAAATTTAAAAAATCCATATGTTAATGTTGATGATGAGGATAGAATAGGGTTAGATGTATATTCGAAGTATTGTAAATTTTGTCACGGAAAAAAGGGTAAAGGAGATGGGGCACAGGCTAATTTGGTAGAAACACCAGTAAAAGACTTTACCTTGGATTCATTTAAAAATCAATCCGATGGTAGTATTTATTATAAAATATCAATTGGGAGGGGTGATATGACAGGTTTTGAAAAATTGATACCCGACGAAGAAGAAATGTGGATGTTAGTTAACTATATTAAAAATTTTTAACCGATAATTAAGACAAACATATTAACTGAAAACCCTTGGAGTTACCAATTCCAAGGGTTTTCAGTTAATATGTATCACCTATTTCTATAATCAGCTATAAACCCTTCAATAATTGCTCTTAGAATTATTTAATTAATCTAGGGAGTCGATATAAGTATCGATAAGATCAAATCCTTCTGTATGAATTACTGTTGATCCGATTAAGGGCATGAAGTAACCGGATACAGGACTGCTCATTCGGTCTACAATAGGTATTTTTACATCATTGATTTTACTATCCTCGAAAGATGTTTCATAGCTAAGGTCGAATTCTCCACCATAATTCACATTATAAGATCCTCCTGGTTGGTGACAATGTGCACAATTAACATCTAGATAGGCTCGTGCGCGATCCTCTAAAGTATTGGTTTCATCAGACCAATTGGGTAGAATTTCTATTTGTGAGATGTCTGGAGCACCAGCGAGTAATTCCAAGTCAATAAATTTTTGTATTTGATTACTTCCATTATAAACAAAATTTAGAGCTCTTGCCTTAGGTCCAATAGGAAGAGTGGTGCTATTATAGTCATGACATTGAACACAAAAGTTACTTGAAAGTACCTTATAGTTAGTGGACCTATCATTACCAGAATTGTCAATCCAATCAATCTGAATTGAATGAATGTTTTCGTCATAATTGGCTTCAGTCTGTTGCTCGTTCCAAAGATAGTTTCCTGTTGTCCAAGTTCCATTTAGCTTTATCATTACTCTTGTTTCAATTATTTTTTTACCTAAATCCGGATCTCTTTCATCATTGAGATAATAAAAAGTTTGGGTTAGGATTGTATTCTCTGGAAAATTGAACAAGCCCTCACCATTATATGTCATTTGAGTTCCTCTTGGAAGTGCAATGGAACGTAATATTTTAGAATAATCAGAAAAAACAGAAGTACTTATACTGTATTCATGGACAGTTTCATTAAAATTCAAATCTGAAAGATTTCCTTCAAATAGCATGAGTTCCGATAAAGTCGGTAAAAAACTGGCTATGGGATAAATTCTGTCATCGGGATTTAAAGATTCATTTACATAAGGGTCGCTATTATTTTCTACTTCATCAGAGTTTATTGTTCCATCACTATCACAATCGGCTATCGACCATAATATGTTTAATGGATCATAGGACGTATAACCCGAAGATTGGACAGGGTCACAAGGGTCATTCTTGTTAGTGCCATTCAACATTTCATCACTATCAATAATTCCATCTCCATCTGTATCTTTATCAAAATCCTCTGAGCTAACAAGGCGATCATGAGTACAGGAATACAAACCTATTAACATAAAAGTTAGAATAAATCTAAATTTTCCTTTGGAAAACAATAGTTTATTAGTCTTGAACTTTGGCTTAAAGCATGATTTTTTCATAATGCTGGGATAATAATTACTAATTCTTAACTATTAATTCTAAAACAATCTTTTCACCGCCATTCATTTCAAACCCAATGAAATAAACACTTCCACTATTTAATGATGAAATAGGGATTTCATAGAGTCCGTGCGCGAAGATATCTCGAGGATTGTATAAACCAATCAATCGTCCACTTGAGTCATGTAGATAGACTTTATTTACAATTTTACTTACTTCTCCATTGTCTATTAAAAGAACCTGAGCGACATCTTTCGCAGGATTAATTATTAATAATCCATTTAATTCATTTGTGTCAACAGTGCTTTCCGAAACAACGATTGTAATGGTACTGGAATTACTTAAGCCCTCCGCATCCGTAACTGAAAGTTCAACTAAATATGAGCCAGCTTGAACAAAAGTGTGAATTGGGTTTGCTAAATCAGATGTTGAAGAACCATCATTGAAATCCCATATATAACTTACAATCTCAACATCGTCAGTTGAATTACTACCCGAAAATGTAACTTCCAAAGGTATTGTTCCACTTATTGGAGATGCACTCACTACCGCTACTGGTGCTTCATTGGAAGGTGTGCTTGCAATAATAGTAATTGTCGTGGTATCAGTTAAACTTTCTTCATCCTCAACCGTTAATTCAACAATATAGGTGCCTCCATTACTAAACATATGAACTGGGTTCATCGTCGTTGACGTTGCGGTACCATCCTTGAAATCCCATAAATACGCTGTAACTGCAACATCATCAGTTGAATTACTTCCTGTAAAAGTAACTTCTAAAGGAATTGTTCCATTTGTAGGAATAGCACTTGCCACGGCAACCGGAGCTTCATTTGGTGGCATATTTACTTCTATTGTAACAGTTGTTGCATCGTTTAATCCCTCAACATCTTCTACTGTTAGTTCTACAATATATGTACCCTCAGTTGTAAAAGTATGAATTGGGTTAATTTCTGCGGATGTTGAAGAGCCATCTTTAAAATCCCATAGATAACCAGTAACAGCAGTATCATCAGTTGAATTACTTCCCATAAATGATACTTGAAGTGGTACATTTCCACTTAACGGATTGGCAGTAGCAACAGCAACTGGAGGCTCATTAATTGGAGTGTTGGCTTCAATGCTTATAATAGTTGAATCAGTAAGGCCTTCTCCATCTTCAACGGTAAGCTCAACAATATAAGTTCCTGCAGTGGTAAAAGTATGCGTTGGGTTGGCAAGTGTTGAAATTGGCGTCCCATCTTTAAAGTCCCAAGTGTAGCTCACTACCTGAACGTCATCGGTAGAGTTACTTCCCGTAAACGAAACAGCCAATGGTATGTCGCCACTCGAAGGTGATGAACTCCCTACAGCAACTGGAGCTTCATTAGCGTTTCCTATTACTTCAATTGCCGATATTTTTGGTTGGTTTGCCCCACCAGTACTTGTTAAAGCTGAAAAATATATATCTACAGAACCATCTAATACAGTTATGTCAAAAGATTTGGAAACTTCAGTTTCTGCTCCTACATCATCATAGATATCATAATCATCCAATACAAGAGACCCTTCTAAACTAACATCGAAAACCCTAATACCAGTCGCACCTGATCCTCCTCCAGTTGCTCCCCAATAAATCTCAGCAAAATGTAAGATAACTGTATAGTCTCCGTTTTGAACTGGTATTTGATAGTCAAAAGTTAGTGATGATGAAGTATGCTCAGATTGGAATAATTCAGGAACTTGTGCATTTCCATTAACATATGATTGCCCTCCAACATAATGTTGGTCAGCATTAAAAATATTTCCATCATGAACCACCTGTGGACCTCCTGAATTTATTCTAATAGCTGTTGAGTTATTTTCTAAAATAACATTTAAGTAATCGAATGTGCCTTCCAATTCAACACCAGATGTATTTGAAGTGCCTATTATGCCCACTGCTAAATCGGAATTTGATTGCTGAATAGCTGTAAGAATACTCCCTTGTGCAGTTAGTGTTCCTGCCAAAACTCTCGAACCTCCATCTATTGCATATTCAAATTCTATTTCTCCATTTGATGGATCAATCACAAAATAAAGAACTATGTCAGTAGTTGGTCTATCTTGTATGGCAATTGGCACATTTATAGGTGTTTGCGGATTATCATTAATCTCCTGAAGAATTGTTAATCCATTGGTCGTTAAGACCATTTTAATGTAATTACTTTGCGTTCCGTCTCCGATAAAATAACCAAGTTCACCGCCGATGACTGAACTATTTCCATAAAGACCCAAAGATGTTGAAAGATCAAGAAGGTTTCCTATTACAGTGAAATTTCCTATATTCTGGTCTGCTTGAATCCCATATTGAAATGCTTTCTCTTGGTTGTTATTCACCCCCATTGCCGTACCTGAAGTCATTTGTATAACCATCAAACCCGACGCTCCACCTAAAATATCGTCTGGGTTCGGTCCTTGACCTGAGTCATCCAACCAATCTAACCAATTAGGGTTTGGATCTCCATTATTCATTAATCCTGTAAGACCAAGATTATCGTAACCTCCTAAACTTACCTGCGTATTGAACAGATCATTACTTATTGGAAGAATAAAAGCATCACTGCCACTAGTATTTGGATTTCCTAACTGAAAAGGGTCATTGGCATCGATTATCCCATCAGCATCATCGTCTGAATCATTTAAATCGGAAACTAAAACACCTCCTACGGACATGTCAAAATCATTAGGTTGTGAAGCTCCGTTACATGCATCAGTACCGTTATCCTCTTCATCTTGGTTTGTATAACCATCACCATCATAATCAGCATTAGCGTCGTAGCCAGGATCGCCTGGTGTAAGACAAGTGTTGCTATTATAATCTGAAGGTTCAAAAATCACAATTTTACCATTTAAGGTACCTGCCCAAATGGTTCCTGGGAAGTTGTCGATATCACTATTACATGTTATACCAAGTGCGTCACCTCCAATACCTGTTTCAAAAGGATCTATAAGTTGATTTAGCGAACCATTTGGATTTAATATTACTCGTTTAATTAAGCCATGGTTTTCCCCGGCAATTAGGTCACCTTTCATTGCATTACTAAAGTTTGAAGCCGTATATTCATCAATTCCGTTCGTATTGGTTGTCCAAATAGTAACAGCATTATCGTCCGGACCATCAGGATTGGTTTCGCCAGGACCTCTCCAATCTCCCTCGTCAATATTTGCTGAAGCAACGGGAGGCCAGTTTGCTGGCAAGGCTATATTTGGGTCTGTTGTTGAGCCTGGTGTAGACCCATCTGGATCATATTTCATAGTTCGGAATACAGCCCCGACAGTACCAAATTGCTGAGGAGCCGTATAAAGCCCTGCACCATTTGGATTTGCTCGAATAGGATTTGGATGCCCTCCATAATAGCTTCCAAAAGTATAATTTTGTAAATCAGTTGTTACCAATTGCAAATGATCTTCATTATTAATTTGTTCCCCACCTGAAGGTGAAGTGCTACCTGGTTCTGTAGGGTCGTAATCGTTTGTTACAGCTCCGGTTCCTTCATTAACAGGAAAACCTCCCCAATTTCCATTCGCCCCATTATCTGTTACGTACAGTGCACCACTTTCGGTAACTACTAAATCATAAGCATTTCGATACCCAGGAGAAACAATTTGAACTGGGCCTCCTGGAACAACAACCGCTTGATTTAATCCATCATTTCCTCCAAAAGGATCATTGACGTCAATCCCATCGTAACCTGGGGTATCAGGATCTGTAATACCATTCGCATTGGCACGAGTTGGGTCGTCTACTGTAGGTAGGTCATAAATGTATTTTCTTCCGTTACCATCAGTGTTTATAGTCATACCGTTTAATGCCGTTAGGTTAACTGAAAGTACTGCACCCGAAAGGGCATATTCACATACGTAGGTGAAATTTTGTGAAGGAGCACCACCATTTGTATGTCCACCGTTAGCGATAATTAAATAATCCGACCCATTGATATTTACAATCTCCAATCCGTTTGTAGCGTGATTTTCTTCAGATCTAGGAAGGCCACGAACAAGATCCACAACGTCCCAAGCGCCACCATTCCAGGTCATTCTTGTAACTATACCTGAATTGGTGTCAAGGTCAACATCACCCTCAGAAAAACCCGCCCCAATTCTGGGGTCACTGGAAGTTACATAGATTATTGGATTTGCAGCCGTACCGGATACTGTGAGCCCAGTGGTTTCCCGATATGTTTCTCCTGTATTTGTTGTCCCGTCATCATTGCGGTTCACAATATCGGTAATACCCGAAAGTGTTTCAACATCCGTAACAATGTAGTTGTTTGCTGCACTTCTTTGAATGGTTAAAATCCTAATGGTCCCTGAAGGGTATTCTGATAGATAAAATCTACCATCTGGGCCAAACATAATGGAAGTCGTACCTAACTCAAAACTAAATTCCCCATTTAAATCCAAATTACTTTTGGTAAAACTAATTTGTGCATTTAAATTGGAAATAGACCCAGTCAATAAACATAAAAATAAACCGATAATGTAAAGCGGAAGATGCTTGGGGTATTGTTTTTTCATAATTCAAGGAATTTAATAGCAATTTTGACCAACTGATATGGTTTTGCCCCGATTTTCAAAGATAATTCAATCGCAAATCTCATCAAAGAAAATAGTCTGTTTAATCGATAAACAAGAAACCACATCGGTGAAATCTACAATTGTTGGTTTTAAAAATATAATAAAGGAAGAATTATCGCTCTTATAAAACCTGTATGTAACTATATGTGATAAGTTTAAAAGAAATTAATACTAATTTTCCATTATAGAATATGGATAACGTTTTTAAACCAGCTGATGCAATAATATGATTAAACTGTATTATGATTCTTCTAATCAATTTGAAAATGAAAAATCATGAAATAATATTTTTGTATTAAGCAAAACAAAAAACCCACAACTTACGTTATGGGTTAATTTCGCGGAGAAAGAGGGATTCGAACCCCCGGAGGTGTGACCCTCAATAGTTTTCAAGACTACCGCATTCGACCACTCTGCCATTTCTCCTTAGCGGATGCAAATATAGAAACCTTTTTCAATTCTATAAAAGGAAAGTTCAATATTATTTTTATTCAAAGGCTGATTTATTCTTTTCAAGAAGCTATTTTTGCCAAATGGAAGAATGGTACCATTATCCACTTTTGGTCGTTGTCGGGTTTGCCGTTGGGTTTATTAATACCGTGGCTGGTGGTGCATCATTGATATCTCTTCCCGTGCTCATATTTTTGGGTTTACCTCCCAGTGTGGCCAATGGCACTAATAGAGTGGCTATTGTTTTTCAGACCGCAATAGCGACTGCTGGTTTTAAAAGCAAAGGGGTGTCCACGTTTCCGTTCAATATTTATTTAGGAATATCGGCACTTTTAGGTGCCATAATAGGGGCACAGATTGCCATAGATATCAAAGGCGAGACTTTTAACCGGATTTTAGCCATAATAATGATAGCCGTGGTTTTGATTATCGTTTTTAAGCCCAAAATAAACTTTAAAGATCTTGCGGAACGTACTACCGGTAAATACCTCTGGATCTCTTTGTTGGCATTTTTCTTTTTTGGTATTTATGGAGGGTTTATCAATGCTGGTATCGGTTTTATAATCATTCTTTTCTTGCATTATGTGAATCGCATGAACCTCGTGAGGGTCAATGCCACTAAAGTGGTCTTAGTATTCATTTACACCTTATCGGCCCTGGTGGTTTTTGCTCTAAACGACAAAGTCAATTGGAAAGTGGGTGGCGTATTGGCTTTGGGAAATGGGCTTGGTGCTTGGCTATCTAGCCGTATATCGGTTAAAAAAGGAGATGGTTTTATCAAAACATTTTTAGTGGTCATGGTAATAGTTATGGCCATTAAATTGTGGTTTTTTGATTTATAAATGAAAATGAATTTATTGAAAATGGAGAAAAGTATTGAACATTTAAAATGGCGTTATGCGGTCAAAAAATTTGACCCGTCAAAAATATTGCCCAATACAAAAGTAGAGGGCTTAATGCATGCCTTTAACTTAACAGCTACTTCTTATGGCTTACAACCTATTAAAATGATTGTAGTAAGACATAAAGAGCTGCAAGAACAGATGGTACAGTATTCTTATGGTCAGACCCAGGTTCAAGACGCGTCTCACGTATTGGTACTTTGCGTGGAAAATACAATTGATAAGAAATTCATTACCCAGTATTTTAAGCGTGTTAAAAGTACTAGGGGCACGAGTGATTCGATATTAAAACCATTTGAAGAGTCGTTGGTCAATAGTTTTTCAAAGAAAGAAAAAAAAGAAGTCAAGGGCTGGGCAACGAATCAGGCTTATTTGGCTTTAGGTAATCTTTTGTCGTATTGTGCCATGGAAGAAATTGATTCATGTCCCATGGAAGGTTTTATTCCTAAGGAATATGATCGTCTTTTAAATTTGGACGAAAAAGGGCTAACTTCAGTTTTAGTATTGCCTGTGGGCTACAGAGCAACCGATGATATGTTTTCAGAATTGAAAAAAGTCAGAAAAGATATTGAAGAAAGTGTGATTGAAATTATTGAATAATCCATAAAATATATTTGAATGCCGGGTTTTGAGTTTTTTGGTGAAAAAGAAAAAAAAGAAGTACAAGACGTCCTTGACTCAAGTGTTTTGATGCGCTATGGTTTCGATGGCATGCGGAATGGTCATTGGAAAGCGAAAGAGCTGGAGGCCGAAATTTCATCGCGAATGGGTAGCAAGTATACACAATTGCTTAGTAGTGGTACAGCTGCTTTAACCGTGGCTTTAGCTAGTGCTGGTATTGGTGCAGGAGACGAGGTCATTATGCCCACTTTTACTTTTGTAGCAAGTTTTGAATCTATTTTGGCAATTGGGGCAGTTCCTATATTGGTTGATGTTGACGATACTTTGACATTAGATCCAAAAGCTGTAGAAAAGGCAATTGGCAAAAACACAAAGGTTATTATGTCAGTTCATATGTGTGGTTCTATGGCAAATTTAGATGCCTTGAAAGAGTTATGCGACAGACATGGTTTATTACTGCTAGAAGATGCTTGCCAGGCCATAGGGGGAAGCTACAAAGGAAAAGCATTGGGGAATTATGGTGATTTAGGCTGCTTTTCTTTTGACTATGTGAAAACCATTACTTGTGGAGAAGGCGGTGCGGTGATAACAAATAATGAGAAATACCATAAAAATGCCGATCACTATTCCGATCATGGGCATAATCATGTTGGGAATGACAGGGGAGCGGAGACTCATCCATTCTTGGGGTATAATTACCGAATTTCTGAATTGAATGCGGCAGTTGGACTCGCACAAATAAGAAGATTGGATGAATTTTTGGATATTCAAGAACGAAATTATACCATTTTAAGAAATGCCTTGGAAGCAGTTGGGGGTGTAACTTTTAGGAGAGTCCCGGAAGGTGGAGTTGAGAACTATTCGTTCTTAAGCTTTTTTCTGCCTACCAAAGAAAAAGCAGTACGTACACAAAATGCATTATCAACTGCTGGAGTGGATGGTTGCTTTTATTGGTTTGACAATAATTGGCATTATTATCGTAATTGGGATCATTTGACTAACAACATTTCTTTGGGTAAACTGCCTGCCGAAGTATTGAACCAAATGCCTGATTATAGCCAATCTAATTTTTCAAAATCCGACCAATGGATAAGCCGTAATATTTCCTGTTTGATAAAACTGGGATGGTCTGAGTCCGAAGTTCATGAACGCGCAGAAAAGATGGTCGAAACCCTAAAAACAATACTTGACTAGTAGGTTACGTAATCCACTATTTCTAATCCATAACCAACTATACCCACACGTTTTTCTTGCAACGTATTTGTGAGGAGTTTTATTTTAGATATGTTCAAGTCGTGCAAGATTTGAGCACCAACCCCAAAATCACGAGTATCCATATCAATTTTCGGAGCTTTATAAACTCCTTTGGATTGTAAACTTTTCAATTCGGTTAATCTGTTCAATAGATTAAGCGATTGCGATTGTTGGTTGATAAACACAAAGGCACCTTTTTCTTCGTTATTGATTGCTTTGAACATATCTTCCAATTTTTTGTCAGGATTATTTGTCAAAGTACCCAGAATATCATTGTTCACCAAAGTAGCATTGATACGGGTAAGAATGGGTTCATTTATACTCCAATCGCCTTTCGTCAACGCTATATGCACCTGATCATTTGTTGTTTGTTGGTAAGCTCGTAATCTGAAATTGCCAAAGCGAGTGGTTATCTCAAAATCTTCTTTCTTTTCAATCAAACTATCATGTTCCATACGATAGGCCACAAGATCTTCGATTGAAATAATCTTTAGATCAAAATTCTTGGCCACTTCCACTAACTGTGGTAACCTGGCCATTGTACCATCTTCATTAAGAATTTCAACAAGAATGCCCGCCGGTTTATAACCAGCAAGACGAGCAAGATCAATAGCAGCCTCTGTATGCCCTGTTCTTCTTAATACCCCACCATTTTTTGCGCGTAGCGGAAAAATGTGCCCAGGGCGTCCTAAATCATGTGGTTTTGTCGTGTCGTCAACCAACGATAGGATTGTTTTTGAACGGTCATGAACTGATATGCCCGTTGTACACCCATGTCCTATCAAATCTACCGATACCGTAAATTGGGTTTGATGAAGTACCGTGTTATTTTGGACCATCATTTCAAGATCCAATTCCTTGCAACGATCTTCGGTCAATGGAGCGCATATTAACCCTCGGCCATGTTTGGCCATGAAGTTTATCATTTCTGGTGTTACCATTTCGGCAGCAGCGATAAAATCACCTTCATTTTCACGATTTTCGTCATCAACTACAATTATCACCTTTCCTTTACGAACATCTGCAATGGCTTCCTCTATAGTATTTAATTGTATTCTTTTTTCCATGCTTGTTATCATGTTGTCGCCGCTTCTTTATCTTTCTTTTTGAAAATCTTTTGAAAGAATTCTACAAATCCATTTAAATTCATTAAACCACGATCTGCGGTGGCCCTTTTGGTCAAAACAATGCTCAAAGGTAACATTATCATGGTAGATAACCACGCACCGATTATTGGGTGAATTTCGTTCTTTTTGGCGTAGTTCTCGGCAAACACGCCAATAAAATAATAGGTCAGAAATAAAACAATTGCTATCACCATAGGTAATCCTATTCCTCCCTTTCTTATTATAGCCCCTAAGGGAGCGCCAACAAAGAAAAGAATTACACAGGAAAGGGCCAAGGCATATTTTTTATGCAACGATATAATGTGTCGGTTATAGATTTCATATCTATTTTCAAATTCTTTCTTTTTACCTTGAATTGAGTTAAGAATATTCGAGGCATTTGTTTGTGCAGCACCCATTAACTGTATTCTTTGCCAATCTTGGTATAAGTCCAGAATATTTTCAACAGATTTTATCTCAATATTATTAATACTGTCTTTTAGTTTTTTCTGTTTTTTGGAAAGCTGGGCATTCTTTGCCATCATTTTTTCGATATGTGTCGAATCTTGCCCCGTTAGGGGAGCAAACGCACCCACACGGCCATTAATATTTTTAGAGAATGCTGTAACGATTCTTAAATTATCCTTCCTTAAAGAGTCTATATCTTTCGTTAACCGAAACACATTTTTCATTTTTTCGGTTTCTCTATCCCGCACCTCGTCCATATCAACATTGTTGAACTCTGAAAGATCAATGTTCATGGTGTATGTTTCAAAATCAGCCTTTGCAAAAGGGTGCTTGTTTTTTGCCTTTTTTGAGGATTTAGGCAAATCTCGGTAATAATGCCCGTCGTATAGGACCAATTGCAAAATATCAGACGTTTCACTACTCTTAAGCTCTCCTGATTTTGCCTTTATCACTGTACTATTTACCTTAGTTTTGGTTTTCTGGTGTATGGTAACATTTTCAAGAAAACGATCATTCTCGCCATGTTTCTTATCCACTTTAATGTTCATGTCTGCTCCTTCAAAATCACTAAAAACCCCTTCAACAATTGCAACTGCCGGTTTTACTTTGGCAATATTGCGTCTTAGATTATAGATTTTTTGCTCTGAAGCGGGAATTACACTATTGGCGAAATAAAAAGTGACCCCACCGAGAAAGACAATAAAGACGATTAAACTTAGCATGGCCCTTTGCAATGAAATTCCCGAAGCTTTCATCGCAGCAAATTCATAGTTCTCGGCCAGCGTCCCGAACGTTAATATAGAGGAGAGTAATACAGTAAGGGGAAGAACCTTCTCTGTTAAATTGGGCATTAGGTAAAAAAGGAATTTACCAATTATGATAATATCCAATCCCTTACCCGCTAAATCATCTATAAAAAGCCAAATCGTTTGAAATATGAAAATAAACATCAATATTACAAACGAGCTGAAAAAATTAAATAGGAATCTCGATAAAATATATCGGTCTAGTATTCTCAATGGTCTAATTTCTTATGATGTAGTACCCTTCGTCTTTGTACTTGTTCTCATCAAAAGTAAATAAGGTTTTTGATAAAGGCTGGTTTGTTTTAAAAGAATTAACAGTAATAGTGGTGGCTGTACCATTTTTACCAGTCTCTATAACCTTGAATATATGCTTTGTTTCGGCATCTATTCCCAAAAGAATAGATTGAATCTCTGTATTGGTATCTATTGGGATAAGTTTGATGAACTGTATTTTTCTACCTTGTACATTTTGAAGAATATCCCACTGGTAGGTATGTCCCTGTCGATAAAATGTCAACATCTTTGATGGGGTGATAGTATCTTCATCATTGGACTTATCCTCAATGGTAACTTCTTCATTTTCAGGAACTATCGTGTATACTTTGCTGCCATCATACAATTGTTGCGCACCAAAAAAGTTTGCGACATACTTATCACTCTGCATGGTTACATCCCCTCTTGTTTCATCATTTATCCCAGCTTCTTGATTATTTAAGACATATTTGAAATCAACAAAAATATTATCATACCCTTGTACCTTATCATATACATCATCCAATAAAGCTTTTGCTTTTTCAGAATTCTGGGCTGTACCCATGTTAAGGGCAAAAAGTGCAATGGCGACTAAAACTATCTTCTTCATTATGTTTTATTTGACTCGTTATTCAATAATTGATCTAATGCTATCATATCCGGTACCAAAACTTGTCTTGCTTTACTACCTTCAAAAGGTCCAACGATACCAGCAGCTTCCAATTGGTCAATAATACGACCGGCTCTATTGTAGCCCAGTTTTAGTTTTCGTTGTAATAAAGAGGCGGATCCTTGTTGAGCAATGACAATTACTTGTGCGGCATCTCTAAACATTGCGTCTCTTTCGCTTATTTCATAATCAATACTTGTGCCAGAATCTTCTCCTACGTACTCTGGTAATTCATGGGCTTGGGGATAAGCTCGTTGTGAACCTATATATTCTGTAATTTTTTCGACTTCCGGAGTGTCAACAAAAGCACATTGCAAACGCGTTACCTCGTTGCCCTGGGTGAAAAGCATATCGCCACGACCAATCAATTGGTCAGCACCTTGGGCATCCAAAATTGTTCTGGAATCTATTTTTGAAGTTACCCTGAATGCGATACGTGCCGGGAAGTTTGCTTTGATTATTCCAGTAATAACGTTCACGGACGGTCTCTGGGTCGCAATAATCAAATGAATACCAATTGCCCTTGCCAACTGTGCCAGTCTTGCAATTGGAGTTTCCACTTCTTTACCAGCGGTCATGATCAAATCGGCAAATTCATCAATTACCAGTACGATATAAGGAAGAAACTTATGTCCATCATTTGGATTTAATTTTCTGGCCCTTGAACTTGGTATTATATTCCCCTGAGGTTACGAACCATAGCTAGTTTCAGTAATTCGTACCGATTGTCCATTTCTATACAAAGCGAATTCAATGTATTGATCACTTTTGTGTTGTCTGTAATAATTGCTTCTTCAGAATCAGGTAGTTTAGCCAAGAAATGCCTTTCTATCTTATTATATAGTGTAAGCTCTACTTTCTTAGGGTCTACAAGAATAAATTTGACCTCTGCAGGATGCTTTTTATATAATAAGGAAGTAATGACAGCATTTAAACCTACCGATTTACCTTGACCAGTAGCTCCGGCCATTAGCATATGCGGCATTTTTGCTAAATCGACCACAAAAGTTTCATTACTAATGGTTTTACCAAAAGCAATTGGTAGCTCCATTTCCGCCTTTTGAAATTTGCTAGAAGCAATTACAGAACGCATAGAAACGACTGTGGGTTTTTTGTTTGGCACTTCAATACCTATTGTGCCTTTTCCAGGAATTGGAGCAATGATCCTTATTCCCAGGGCGGCTAACGACAGGGCAATGTCATCCTCAAGATTTTTGATTTTCGATATTCTAACACCGGCCTCTGGAACTATTTCGTAAAGCGTGACAGTGGGACCTATAGTAGCTTTAATCTGGGCAATACCGATTTTATAATTCTTAAGGGTATCAACAATTTTGTTCTTGTTTTCCTCTAGTTCCTCTTGATTTATAGTAATTCCCCCTGAAGTACCATGTTGAGCCAAAAGATCAATTGTTGGGAATTTATAGTTGCCCAATTCAAGTGTTGGGTCAAATTCGCCAAAATCATCAACCAGTTTATCAGCAATATTATCCTTTTCCTCCTTTTCCTCAACAATCTTTTCAACCTCCATGGCCAAAACCTCTTCCTCAATAACTTCTTCCTTTGGGAGGGTCACTTCAAAATCGTCTTTGACCTTTTCTTTTTCCAAAGGAGGAATATCTTCTTTATGGGTATAGGTGTCAATAATTACCGGTGAATTATCCTCTTTATCAAATTCAATGGTAGAACCTATGTCTGCAGATTTCTTCTTGAATTCAGAAGCAATAGATTCTTTTTTAGTTTTGAAAAATTCAAAAATAGCATCTGGTGTAAATTGAAATAATCTAACCAATATGAAAATCAAACCAAATAAGAGTAGCAGTAAAACACCTATTTTGCCAGCATAATCCTGTAGAAAATCATTCATTTCATAACCTACAAGGCCACCTAATAGGGGTTTATCGATGGCAAAGAAACCTAAGGTAATAGATATCCAAATTAAAAACACAAGTCCCCAGATCCACTTTTTAAGTAAACCTTGTTTTGTTAGACTTAGAAACATATAAAGGCCCGTGTAGAACAATAAAAAAGGAAAGATAAGAGAGGCCAATCCAAAACCTTTGTACATAAAGAAATGACTTACACTCGCACCAAACTTATTTAATAGGTTTTTGGCTTGTTCATTGCGATTGGCGAATTCAGATAATAAGCTTTGATCATCTTGCCAAGTAAAGTAAAAGGAGATAAAAGAAAAGAACAAAGCGACACTAAAAAGCATCAAAAGGCTTCCTAGTATAATTTTGTTTTGTTTGGATAATTTTAAAGAAAACCCCTTTTTTGTGGTCTTGGATCTTGACTTTCTCCTTTTTTTTGCCATTAATTGATGAATTCTAGGGGCAAAAATACAAATTTACTATCTATGCCAAAGTCATGAATGTTTTAAAAAATCTTGGGTATATAGATGATGAGGCCAATTATGCTTGCAGCTATCGATACCAGCATTACGGCTCCCGCGGAAATATCTTTTATAAAACCGATTTTTTCTTCGAATTCTGGGTGCACGAAATCACATAACTTTTCAATTGCCGTATTTAGACCTTCGATGCCCATTACCATGGCAATGGCAAAAATCTGGACAATCCATTCAGCAGTGGATATATCAAAATAGAATCCGCCGGCGGTAACTATCAAAGCAATAAAAACTTGAATTTTTATACTTGCTTCGGTTCTAACTAAGAGAATTGCTCCTTTTAGGGCATAGCCCACACCGCGGATTCTATTTTGTAAAAAAGATTCCTTAGGCATCCATCAATGCTTCTAGAGCAGCTTTGTAGTTCGGCTCTTCAACGGTTTCAGTCACCTGCTCTGTATACACTACATTGCCATTTTCATTCACAACCACCACTGATCTTGAAAGTAGACCTTGCAATGGGCCATCTGTTAATTCAACTTGATATGATTTGCCAAAATTACCATCTTTATAATCTGATAGCATTACCACATTTTCAATTCCTTCAGCGCCACAGAAACGAGTTTGCGCAAATGGTAAATCTTTTGAAATGCAGAGAACAATTGTGTTTTCCAATTCGGCAGCTTCTTCATTGAATTGCCTTACAGAAGCAGCACAAGTACCAGTGTCGATACTTGGGAATATATTTAGAACCAATTTTCTACCTTCATAATCAGATAAAGACCGTGAAGATAAATCAGTCATTGTAAGATCAAACGCAGGTGCAGAACTCCCAACTGATGGTAAGTTGCCTATTGTATGTATTTCATTTCCTTTAAGTGTAACGGTAGCCATAATGTTCAGTTTTAAATGAAATGTGAAATTAAAAAATTTAAGATTGATATGTGAAGATTATCCAATAAAAAAGTCCATACTTTTTGGGTATGGGACTTTCTTAACTTTTAAACGATTGGTTAAGAATCAATAGATCCTACAACCCGTTGCATAAATTCCTTCAATGCATCTTTCTTGTTCTTTCCATCTTTTATGGCTTTATTGACTTCAAGTGCACCGTACATGTTGGAAATTAATTCTCCAATAACATCCAGTTCCTCATCTTTTAAAGACGGCACTTCGGTGAGGGCTTCCAAAGTCTCAACTGTCTCAATGATGAAGTCCTCATCATTCTCTTCTATAAAACCTGTTAGGTGTTTAATTACTGGTAACTTCACTGATCAATTCTTTTAAAACATCATATTTGTTAGTCTGGACTTGATTTTTGAATTCTCCGCCCGTGAAAATGGCAAATGTTGGAAGATTATCCACTTTGGCCAATTTTCTGGATTCTGAAAATTTCTCAGCATCCGCCAACACGAAAGTCATATCTTTATTCAAAGTTGACTCTTTTTTGAATTTGGGTTTCATGATTCGACAATTACCACACCAAGATGCTGAATATTGTACTATTACGTTTTTATTTTCAGCAATGATTTCATTCAAATTATCTTTTTCTAATTCTAGAAGCATACTATTTGATTTTAACGGATGAAAGAATAGGGAATTGGCAATCGATTATATGAACCAACCGATTGCCAAACCGCTTTATTGTTAATTGGAATGTGTAGCTAAATAATCAGCAACACCTTTCCTATCGGCGGTCATTGCATCTTTACCTTCTTCCCAGTTGGCTGGGCAAACCTCTCCTTTTTCTTGAACGTGTGTATACGCATCGATCAAGCGCATATATTCGTTTACATTTCTTCCAAGTGGCATATGGTTGATGCCCTCATGAAAAACTGTTCCTTCTTCATCAATCAAATAAGTTGCGCGATAAGTAACATTATCACCATCGACAGTTACAACACCTGTTTCCTCATCATATCTTTCATTAGTGATATCCAAAATGCCCAAAGTAGAAGCAAGGTTTCTATTGCTATCTGCCAATAGGGGATAGGTGACACCTTCAATACCTCCATTATCCTTGGCTGTGTTCAACCATGCAAAGTGAACTTCAGCTGTATCACAAGACGCACCGATTACTATGGTATTTCTATTTTCAAATTCTTTTAAGGAAGCTTGGAAAGCACGTAACTCGGTAGGACAAACGAATGTGAAATCCTTTGGATACCAAAAAAGCAATACTTTTTTGTTATTCTTTTGGGCTTCTTCCAAAACATTAAGTTTAAAAGTATCTCCCATTTCATTCATTGCGTTAACCTCTAGGTTTGGAAATTTTTTCCCTACAAATGCCATATATTATTTTATTTAAAGTTTATTAATTCTAACACAAAATTACACCACAAAAGATATATAATGGTAAGTGTTAATTAGTAAATTCAATGGATATATAACTATTGTAAATACTTAAAAAGAAAAGTGGTTTTCTTTGTGAAAATAGAAAATAGAACTAAAGAAAAATGTTTGGCTGATAAAATATCGCAGCTATAGTTGTCAATTTAATAACTTCGGATTTTAAACAAAATATGAAATCAGATTTATGCTTCTTTGACGAGCTGTTTGATTTTTATATTCAGAGCAGCAAAAAGTAAAGTCATGAACGGACTTAACCAGTTAAATATGGCATAGAGGAAGTAGTCAGCTACACTAACACCGAGCACTCCGCTGTGGTATGCTCCACAAGTGTTCCAAGGAATCAACACTGAAGTGACTGTACCCGAATCTTCAAGTGTACGGCTCAAATTTTCTGGGGCAAGACCTCTATCCGCGTAAGCTTGTGAGAACATTTTTCCTGGAACCACTATTGCCAAATATTGATCAGAAGCTGTAACATTCAATGCAAGGCAACTCCCCACCGTACTTGCAAAAAGTCCAAAGGTTGTTTTTGCCATACTCAAAAGCGATTTTGTAATTCTGGACAATGCACCTATGCCATCCATAATACCACCAAAAACCATAGCACATACAATAAGCCATATAGTACTTAACATACCCTCCATTCCCTTTCCGGTAAACAGGTCGTTCAATGCAGGATTATCTGTTGCTATTTGTGTTTTTACAGTAATTGCTCTTAAAATACCTTTGTAACCTGATTCAAAGTTTAATTCTTTGGTTCCCGTAAGTCCCGCAACAATTTCAGGTTGAAATATCAAAGCAAATACCGCTCCCAATAAAGTGCCTATAAGCAATGCCGCCAAAGGTGGCGTTTTCTTAATAATCAATAATATTACCACAACCGGGACAATGAACAACCAGCCATTAACATTAAAGGTGGTATCTATTGAATTCAAGATGGACTGTGTATCTGCTGTTCCTGAACTTTCTATCGTAAAACCCAATATTATGAAAACAATCAAGGTGACTGAAATTGTTGGAATGGTAGTGATTGACATATATTTTATATGATCAAACAATTCACCACCCGCCATGGCAGGCGCTAGATTTGTTGTATCACTCATTGGTGATAATTTATCACCAAAATACGCTCCTGAAAGTACCGCACCTGCGGTCATTCCGAGTGAAATACCCAATGCTTCCCCTATACCGATCAGTGCGATTCCCACTGTTGCAGCCGTTGTCCAGCTACTGCCTGTCGCTATTGAAATAATGGCACAAATAACCACACATGCGGCTAAAAATATAGTTGGATTTAGGATTTGCAATCCGTAATAAATCATGGCCGGAATGATTCCACTAACAAGCCAGGTACCAGCCAAGGCACCTACCATTAATAAAATCAATAAAGCTCCCGTGGTCGATTTTACGTTTTCGGCCACTTCAGCCAGCATTTGTTTATAAGAAACTTTTTTTGAGAAACCAACTATTGCCGCCACGGCACCACCAAGTAAAAGAATAAACTGGTTAGATCCACCAATGGCTTCATCTCCAAAAACATAAACGTTATATGCAAGCATTCCAACAAGTGCAAAAACTGGGATTAATGCTTCCCAGATACTTAGCTCCTTATTTTCAACAATATGCTCGTTTTGTCTATGGGCATTGGGTTTTAGTTTTGGCATTGGTTCAATTTTGGTTTGTTCGTAATATTACGATTTTACCAACAGTCCTGCAAACCTCCCAATTAATCAAGACTAAAGTGCGGATGCCTTGCTATTTAGAATATTTAGTTCAAACATGCATTCTTTCATAATTTCATAAGTTCGGTGTATATCGTTATCCAATCCAATAGAAAAACGAATTAATCCATCCGTAAGCCCCATTTCCTCTTGTTCCTCCAGCGGGATTTCAGAAGAAGTTGATGTTCCAGGAGCACTGAAGAGTGTTTTATAAAAACCTAGACTAACAGCCAAATAACCCAATTTTTTCTTTTGCATGAGCTCCATTAGAGCGTTTGCATTTTCCAAAGAACCAACATCAATAGTCAATAACCCACCGTAGCCGTACTCATGGTTCATAAGTCTTTTTATAGTTTCATGGCCAGGGTGCGATTTTAGTCCTGGGTAAACAACCCTTAAACCATCTTTTTCAAAATTTTGAGCTAAATACTGGGCATTTTCACTGTGCTTCTTCATACGAATATGCAGAGTGCGCATGTTTTTTAAGATTGATGCCGCCCTAAGGCTATCCAAGGTACTGCCAAGGAGCATTCCAGCACCGTTGTTTACATCTTTTAACCCCAAACAAAAATCAGTAGTACTACATACCACTCCAGCAACGCAATCACTTGTACCATTAATGAATTTGGTAAGACTATGAATAACTATTTCTGCTCCAAGTTTGGCTGGGGAAATTGACAAGGGAGAGAACGTATTGTCAACAACCAATGGAATACCATGTTTCTTTGCTAATTTAGATAAAGCCTCAAGGTCGGCGATTTCCAAAAGCGGATTACTTACCGATTCGCAATAGATCATTTTAGTTTTAGAGGTAATGGCTTTTTCAACAGACTCAACCTTAGTTATATCTACAAAAGAGGTCTTGATGTTGAATTTTTTCAGAAAGTTTTTCATAAAAGCATAGGTGCCACCATAAATCGTGCGGCTACTTACTATATGGTCATCAGAATCACAAAGTTGCATAATAACTGCGGATATGGCGCCCATTCCACTTGCGGTAACATTTGCCGTTTCAGTACCCTCCAAGGCTGCTAAGGCTTCACCCAAATATAAATTTGAGGGAGAAGAATGCCTGGTGTATAAATAGCAACCTTCTGTGTTCCCTTCAAAAGTGTCGAACATTGTTTTGGCCGATAAAAATGTATAGGTTGATGAATCAGAAATGGATGGATTTACACCTCCATATTCTCCAAAATATTGAAGATCCTGTAAGTTATCTGACGCTTTATTCTTCATAATACTTATGTTTTACACACTAAAATTAATAATTGGTTGTTTTATAATCAATATTAATTAGATAATATAGACAATAAATCTAAAATTATAATATATTGTAGATTATTAAACTAAAAGAGTTATTTAATGTTCATTAACAGCGAAAGATATTCAGTATGGGTTTTGATGAAATAGATATTAAACTATTGACCTTTTTACAGGAGGATAGTAAGAAGACAACCAAGGAATATGCAAATTACTTAAATCTTTCTGTAACAGCGGTTTACGAGCGTATAAAAAGATTGGAAAAAACCAATGTGATTACCAATTATGTTGCTTTGGTAGATAAGAAGAAAGTTGATAAGGCATTCGTGGTTCTTTGCCATGTTAAATTGATTCAGCATGCCAAAGAGTACGTTTTACAATTCGAGAAAGAGGTGCTTAAGTTACAGGAGGTTGTGGAGTGTTACCATACCAGTGGGGACTATGACTATATTTTAAAGATATATGTAAGAGATATGCAGGCCTACAGAGATTTTATGGTCACCAAACTTACTGCATTGAATCACATTGGGAGTACCCAAAGTTCATTTGTAATAAATGAAGTCAAGCATACTACCAGAATACCTATTTAAAACCGGAAAATAATACTAATTTTGTGGGTCAATAAAATCAATTGTTACTATGACTCAATATGATGTAGCCGTAATTGGCTCAGGACCCGGCGGATATGTTGCCGCAATTCGTTGTGCCCAATTAGGAATGAAAACTGCTATCATTGAAAAATACAGCACATTAGGCGGTACATGTCTTAATGTTGGTTGTATTCCTTCCAAAGCTTTGTTGGATTCTTCACATCATTACGAAGATGCGGTTAAACATTTTGAAGACCATGGTATTGAAATTCCTGGGGAAATAAAGGTGAATCTTCAAAAAATGATTGCCCGTAAACAGGGTGTGGTCGATATGACCACCAAGGGAATCCAATTTTTGATGGATAAAAATAAAATTGATGTTTATGAGGGTCTTGGAAGCTTTAAAGATGCAACCCATATAAACATTGCAAAAAATGATGGTGAGACTGAAACTATTGAGGCCAAGAAAACAATAATTGCGACTGGGTCAAAACCGTCGACCTTGCCATTTATTACATTGGATAAAGAGAGGGTGATAACTTCTACTGAGGCATTGAAGCTTAATGAGATACCAAAACATATGATTGTTATTGGTGGTGGTGTTATAGGGTTAGAGCTAGGCCAGGTTTACAAACGTCTTGGAGCGGATGTTTCGGTTGTTGAATTTATGGATAGAATTATTCCGACAATGGATGCTGGTTTGTCCAAGGAATTAATGAAGAGCATGAAAAAGCAAAAGGTGAAGTTCCACCTTTCCCATAAAGTTAAATCTGTTGAAAGAAAAGGTGACGAGGTAATAGTTAAGGCCGATAATAAAAAAGGGGAAGAAGTTACCTTAAAAGGTGATTATTGCTTGGTTTCTGTTGGGCGACGTCCTTTTACCGATGGATTGAATGCCGAGGCTGCCGGAGTTAAATTGGATGATAGGGGTCGAGTAGAGGTAAACAATCACTTGCAAACCAACGTGCCCAATATTTTTGCAATTGGTGATGTGGTTCGCGGTGCAATGCTGGCGCATAAAGCAGAGGAAGAAGGTACGATGGTTGCTGAGTATATGGCTGGCCAAAAACCTCATATAGATTATAATCTTATTCCTGGAGTTGTTTACACGTGGCCAGAAGTTGCTGCCGTTGGTAAAACTGAAGAAGAATTGAAAGAAGCAGGAATTAACTATAAGACAGGGCAGTTTCCAATGCGCGCGTTAGGACGTTCACGAGCAAGTATGGATGTTGATGGATTTGTGAAAATCCTTGCTGATGCTACTACAGATGAAGTTTTGGGAGTTCATATGATCGGTGCTCGCTGTGCCGATTTGATAAGTGAAGCTGTTACAGCGATGGAGTTCCGTGCTTCTGCGGAAGATATTGCAAGAATGAGCCATGCACACCCAACGTATTCAGAGGCTGTAAAAGAAGCTGCACTCGCAGCAACTGAAAATAGGGCATTACATATTTAAGATATGTATTACGCATAACGAAAACCCCGTATCCTTGGATACGGGGTTTTTTTTATTTCCAGTAGTTCGTTTATTTAACTATGCCCAGCAGACGTATAAATTTAACCACAAGTTCCTTTATTGACTTTTGAAGATATACGAACAAGGGCTCGAGGTTTTGGATGATGAATTTAGATCCTGTCGTAAAAGAACTTTTAATTGCTATTTTATTCTTATCATACTGTAGTGCTGCAAAAGAACAAACAATCATGAAAGCCATAGCCCCAAAAATTGCTACTTGAGGGTTTAATTCATGATTAAAGAAACGGTATAGTCCCAATCCAGTAAAACTCCCATATAATATGATGAAATGGATAATATAGATAGACAATGTACTTTGACCTATTTTTAAAACTGTTGAGTTGGTCATAAAGCTTCGAAATAACATGAATACTGCGAATACCAAAAAGACATCTCCTAATCGAATGAACAAGAAATTGTTCATAGCAATTGATTCAAATACTTGAATTCCTGTTAATCCTGAAAGCTCTAAAAGGAAACTTGAGGAAAAGAAAATCAATGTCAATCCAACTAAAAGACAGAGCGTAATGGCGTATTCATAAAGATATTTGTGATTCTTGTAACGAGTAAACAACACCGCCATGAAGGCACCAAAAGTTGTATAGCCAAACCAAGGAATTATGGTGAAAACTGAGCCGTTGGTTTTTGTGAAATAATTGGCAATTGCCTGGGGTAGTAGCCCAAAAGACCACTCATTGTAAACCGGTTCAAAAAGAAAAAGAACAGCGGTTGCCATAATCAACAAAGAAGGTAATGCAGATTTTGAAATTTTTTGTGACAACAAATAAATTCCTATTATCCCCAGCAGAGAAAGCCCGATACAATGTAAGACATCAACCAAATAAAAGGCATCATATACATGACCTTTTAAGATGCCAAACAGGTTTGTTCGTAACAAATAACCAATGAATATAAGTTGCAAACCTCTTTTAATACCTTTCTTAACTCTAGGGTTTTTCAATCCATTTTGCGGAACCCGTATAAGTAAAAAGGTGAATATAAATCCCGATACCGTAAAGAATACAGGTGCGGTAATTCCCCTAAAATATTTCCAGATACTAAAAGTGAGGTTCGAATTATCTCTAAAAGCCGTATCCAACAACCCATCAATAAAATGACCTTGCAACATCATGAGAATAGCCCATGCTCGCATAGCATCAATAAAAAATAATCTGGCTGTTTTCTTTTTCAAAGGTTGTTTAAGTTTCTAATTGAATTTTATTCAAACATCTATCAAGTTGTATATACCTGAAAAACAATACGTTTGGATGTTTTGCGCTGCAAAATTATATAAAATACTCGCATAACGAGGTATTTTAGGGTATTTTCGTTGAACACAACCCATTAAACGTAATTATGGCTTCTATATTGGCTTTTGCAGGAAGCAATTCCTCGACATCTGTAAACTTCAAATTGGTGAAATATACCACATCGTTGGTCGATGGTCATGATATTGAACTTTTAAATATGGCGAACCAAACATTTCCTATGTATGGAGAAGATCGTGAAAAGCAATTGGGGTTTCCAGAAGCCTTGGAAGAACTTAAGAAAAAGATTGTGGACTGTAATGCTTTGATACTAGCGGTAAATGAGCACAATAGTGGGCCTTCTGCCTATTTTAAAAATGTTTTGGATTGGTTGTCCAGGGCAGATAGAAACTATTTAGAAAACACCAAGATGTTTTTGTTATCCACATCACCAGGCAAGAGAGGGGCGATAAGCGCCCTTGAATATGTAATGGATGCGTTGCCAAGAGTTGGAGGGGAAATCAGTGCTACATTTACACTACCTTCTTTTTACGATAATTTTGTTGAGGAGAAAGGTATAACTAACAATGAACTGAAAGAAGCGCACATTACCTCTTTGGAAAAATTCATCTCTGAATTATAATAAATTGCGCACAAAACTTTCTTTTGAGGTAGCCAATATATTTGTTTTCAAAGAACAGCTTCTCAATTGGTCACAGCAATATCATGAAACGGTTTGGTTAGATAGTAACTCCCACACAGAATCGTATAGTTCTTTTGATGCAATTTTGGCAGTTGATGCTTTGACCGTTTTACAGACTGATACTGAAAACGCTTTTGAAAATCTAAAGGAATACCAGTCCGAAACGAAAGATTGGATCTTTGGATATCTTACTTATGATCTAAAAAATGATGTAGAAGTTTTGTCATCCACTAATTACGATGGACTTAATTTTCCTGAGCTCTTTTTTTTTCAACCTAAAAAGATTATTAGAGTAAAAGGCAATCAGGTAGAATTTATCTATTTGAATATGGTCAATGATGAGATAGAGGGGGATTTTATTACCATCGAAAATCATACTTCAAATTACATTGAATCTGACCTGGTCACCCATGACATCCGTATTAAAATGAGAATTTTCAAGGATGAATATTTTCGAGGAGCTGAGGAAATGCTAAAACGTATTCATCGTGGTGATATATATGAAGCTAACTTCTGTCAAGAATTTTATGCAGAACGTACGGTTATTGATCCGTTGAGAACTTATGAAAATCTCAACGCTATTTCAAATGCTCCTTTCTCAACGTTCTTAAAACTGGACGACAAATACCTAATGTGTACCTCACCGGAACGCTATTTACGAAAACAGGGAAACAAAATTATTTCACAACCTATTAAAGGCACAGCAAAGAGATCTAGTAATGTTATAGAGGACGAAGAGCTAAAGGATGCACTTAAAACCAACCCTAAGGAACGTTCTGAGAACATTATGATTGTAGATTTGGTCCGAAATGATTTATCTAAAAGCGCATTAAAAGGTTCAGTAAAAGTTGAGGAGCTATGTGAGATTTATTCTTATGAACAGGTACATCAAATGGTATCAACAGTTGCAAGTCAGGTTTCTGAAAACAAAAACCCAGTTGAAATAATAAAAGAAACTTTCCCTATGGGAAGTATGACCGGAGCACCTAAAGTTTCGGCAATGCAGATAATTGAAGAGATTGAATCTTTTAAGCGAGGGCTTTACAGTGGTGCAGTTGGCTACTTTACACCTGACAATGATTTTGATTTTAATGTGGTCATTAGAAGTATTTTATATAATCAAAGCAACAAATATGTTTCCTATGCTGTTGGTAGTGCCTTAACCTCGAAGGCTTCACCTGAGTTTGAATATGAGGAGTGTTTGCTAAAGGCGAAGGCTATGCGAGAGGTTTTGGAAAGCTCAAACAGTTGAAAGCTTGATTTAAAAATTAAATTTGAAATATGAAATTCCAACGAATTGATTTAGAATTTAATACTACAAAAATCCACGCGGGATACTTTCAACCTGATGAAACCAAAGGTGTTGTAATATTGGTACATGGCTTCGGGGAGCATTCTGGGCGCTATGAAGAATATGTTATCCCAATGTTGCTAAAAACAGGATTTGCAGTGGTTGTTTATGACAATTTTGGTCATGGCCAGACCGAAGGTAATAAAGGGCACTGCCCTAGTTATATGGCTTTATTGCAATTATTGGGTTTAGTACAGGAAAAAGCCAATTCTCTATTCCCTAATAAAGCACAATTTTTATACGGTCATAGTATGGGTGGTAATTTGGTTTTAAACCATGCGCTGAGGAATAAAACCAATATAAAAGGCATTATTGCAACGAGTCCGTATTTGAGGTTGGCGTTTCAACCTCCGAAATGGAAAATGATTCTCGGAAAAGCTATGCTAAACGTTTGGCCTTCTTTGACATTACCGTCTGGCTTGGATCCAAGCGGAATTTCAAGAATACCGATGGAAGTTGAAAAATATAAGTCAGACCCGTTGGTTCATGACAAAGTAAGCCCTATGTTTTCTTTTCCAATTATTGACGCAGGGGAATGGGCAATTCAAAACGCTTCAAACTTAAATTCCAATACCCTTTTGTTACACGGCACAGGGGATCCTATTATAGATTTTACGGGTACTGAGGAATTTCATGAAAATTGTGAGGTCACGACCTTAAAACTAATTGATGAAGGGTATCATGAACTGCACAATGATATTTGTCGGGAAGAAGTGCTGAATGTAATTCAGAATTGGCTGAGGCAACAACTTTAAGTATTTTTGCATTGTGCTGAATGAATTTAGAGAACATATTGAAAACCACTTTCCAGAATTACTTCAAAGTAGATTTTTATTGGCCTGTAGTGGTGGATTGGACAGCGTAGTTTTAGCTCATCTATGCTCAGAGCTTGGACTGGATTTTTCATTGGCACATTGTAATTTCAAGCTACGTGATATTGAAAGTGATAAGGACGAAAGATTTGTCAAGGAATTGGCAGAGATTTTGAAGGTGCCTTGTTTTGTAATATGTTTTGACACCCTTGAATATGCTAACGAGCAAGGTGTATCAATTCAGATGGCTGCTAGAAAAATGCGTTACGAGTGGTTTAAGAGCCTAAAGAAGCAACATAGTATTAAAACTTTAGTGACCGCACATCATGCAGATGATAATATAGAGACATTCCTAATAAATCTTTCGCGAGGAACCGGAATAAAAGGGTTAACGGGAATTCCGTCTAAAACAAACGAAATATCAAGACCGCTGCTTGCATTTTCAAGACTGCAGATCATGGAGTACGCCAAACAGAGTAATATCGAATGGCGTGAGGATCAAAGCAATAAAGAAACTAAGTACCTTCGTAATAAGATAAGGCATGAAATTGTGCCACGATTAAAAGAACTCCACCCTACTTTCAGTAACAATTTTCGTATTACCCAAAAGTATTTGAGGCAGGCTTCAGACATTTCCGATGGTCATTTAAACCAAGTTAAGGCGAAGCTCTTTACGATTGAAGGAGAACTTATTCGTATTCCCATTGAGCCTTTGAAGGTCTTAAAGCCCTTGGATGCTTATTTATATGGACTTTTTAATGAATATGGGTTTACAGAGTGGGAAGATGTGAAACTTCTTTTAAATGCAATGAGTGGCAAGACCATTTATTCCAAAACCCATAGATTGGTAAAAGATAGGGATGAACTTTTGCTAAGTGGCTCCATGGATAAGGTTGAATTCAATTACGAAATTGATGAATCTACGGATCATATTGACGTACCTATAAGTTTATCAATTGTTAGTGTCAACAATATTGAAGAGACCAACGCTAGTGTACTATATGTAGATAAAGAAACGTTAAAGTATCCATTGGTGTTAAGAAAATGGCAAAAAGGCGACTATTTTTATCCTTTTGGCATGGTTGGTCGAAAAAAAGTGTCCAAGTACTTTAAAGACGAGAAGCTGAGCCTCATTGAAAAGGATAGCCAGTGGTTGTTATGTTCATCGCAGGATATAATTTGGGTAGTTGGGAGACGGGCCGATGATCGGTTTAGAGTTACCAGTAAAACAAAGAAAGCAGTAAAAATAATATTGAATTAATGAAGCATCTTTTTGTATTTATAATATTGATATTCAGTAGTATATCTATGTTTTCTCAGGATGATGACAACCCAGTGTTGTGGTCGCAAGAAGTCAATGAGATTTCTGAAACCGAATATGAACTTGTCATACGGGGAAAGATATTTGAAGGGTGGCATGTGTATTCTCAATTTACAGCAGACGGTGGTTCTTTGCCCAGTGAGTTCACTTACGAAAAGAATGGGGTTGATTATGAATTGGTCGGTGGTACCCAAGAAAGTCAGACCCAAACGGAATACAGCGATATTTTTGAGGTTGACGAAACGTTTTTTAAAAAGAACGTGGTTTTTAAGCAACGTGTTAAATTGTTGAATACAGAGGTACGTCAAATAGACGTTAACCTTTTTTATCAAGTATGTAAGGAAGTCTGTATCGCGGTTGATAAAGATTTTCACTTTGCTCTGGATGGCGGCGAGGCCGTAACAGTGATTAAGACAGTGACGATCGAAGCTTGGCAATGGGTGATGCGTTAAAAATAAACCTTAAGAACAAAGAGATTTTAAATACCGGTAATGAAAGTTCAAATGGTAAGTCATCATTGTGGGTTGTATTTGGACTAGGCTTTTTAGGGGGATTAATTGCTTTATTGACACCCTGTGTTTTTCCCATGATTCCTTTGACGGTTTCTTTCTTTACCAAACAAACGGGAAATAAGTCGAAGGGTATTTTCAATGCTATTTTATATGGTTTCTTTATTGTATTAATATACTTTTTGTTGAGCCTTCCCTTTCATATTTTCGATTCGGTCGACTCGCAGATATTGAATACCATTGCGACCAATATTTGGCTGAATTTGTTCTTTTTCATCATATTCGTGTTTTTTGCTTTTTCCTTTTTTGGGTATTACGAATTGACCTTACCCAGTTCTTGGGCAAATAAAATGGATGCTGCCTCGACGAAGGTAGGAGGGGGCATAGGCATCTTTTTTATGGCGGTTACTCTGGCCATAGTTTCATTTTCCTGTACAGGTCCCATATTAGGTGGTTTGTTGGGTAGTACGACTTTAGCTGAAGGAGAAGTGGCCTATAACCTCTCAGCTGGTATGACAGGCTTTGGAGTAGCTTTGGCATTGCCCTTTGCCTTATTCGCGATGTTCCCAGCTTGGTTAAATTCCCTCCCTAAATCAGGTGGGTGGATGACCACCGTTAAAGTAGTGCTGGGGTTCTTGGAATTGGCACTTGCATTCAAGTTCCTTTCCAATGCCGATTTGGTTGGCAATTGGGGTATTTTCAAAAGAGAGATTTTCTTGGGTATTTGGATTTTACTTTTTGTGCTGCTCACGCTCTATCTTTTCGGTGTTTTTAGATTTAAACACGATGGGCCTAAACAAAAGTTGTCTGCGGGTAGAAAAATTACGGGAATTGTAAGCTTTGCCTTTACTATATATTTAGTTCTAGGACTTACCAACATAACTAATCTTAAGTTGTTGAGTGGTTTTCCACCACCGGATTTTTATAGTGTCTTTGAGACGGAAAGTGATTGCCCATTGGGGATCGATTGTTATAAAGATTTTGAAGAAGGTGTCACCTATGCAAAATCTGTCAATAAACCCATTCTTCTCGATTTTACCGGTTGGGCCTGTGTTAATTGCCGAAAGATGGAGGAAAATGTATGGAGCGAATCTGATATTTATCCATTGCTAAAAGAAGATTATGTACTGATTTCACTTTATATAGATGATCGTAAAGAACTTTCATCAGAAGAACAATTTGATTTTAAATTCGATTCAGGTCGTGTCAAGAGTATTAAGACCATAGGGGAGAAGTGGGGTACTTTCCAGACAATAAATTTTAATTCGGCTTCACAACCCTATTATGTGCTGTTATCACCTGATTTAGAGGTGTTGAACAGTGCAATGCAAAGTGCGGACAGTGAAGAATATAGAAATTGGTTAATGAAGGGGTTAGAGAATTATAATAATTTATCAATAAAATGATAAGGGTCAAACACGGACTAACAATAAAAGCACCTTTCGAGGTGCTTTTTTTATCTTTCAAATAGTTCTATCTTTCGATTTGAACCCAAACCAAAAGAATGAAGAAGTTTAAGAAAATTGGACTGATCCTGTTAGTAATATTGGCAATTGTTGTTGTAATTGCAGGTGTTTCAATAAATAGTTTGGCACCGACTTATGAAGGCCAGAAAGACCTTAGCGGTTTATCAAGTGAATCTGAGGTATATTTTGATACCTATGGTGTTCCCCACATTTATGCCCAGAACGAGACAGATGCCTTTAGGACCCTTGGATATGTTCATGCACAAGACCGTTTATGGCAAATGGAGGTATTACGAAGAATTGGGACAGGAAGGCTATCGGAAGTGTTTGGCAGCAAAATGTTGAATACAGATAAGTTCTTTTTATCGCTTGGGATTGATGAAGCTACGAAAACAACTGTATCCCAATTAAATGAAAATAGTCCAATGGTTAGGTTATCGCAAGCCTATTTAGATGGTGTTAACGAATTCGTTAGAGAAGGTGCGACACCTGTTGAGTTTTATTTAACTGGTCTAGAAAAAGAACCCTTCGAATTAGAGGATATTTATAATACGGTGGGTTACATGGCTTTTAGTTTTGCGATGGCACACAAAACCGACCCATTAATTTCGAATATAAAAGATAAACTTGGCGCAGCATATTTGGAGGATTTGGAAATTGATGTTGATACCAAAACCGAATGGATACAAAATCATAAAGAACAAAAATCTGATTCTATACTTAACGATATTACTGCTATGGTCTCAGATGCCCTTGGTGAGCTGTCCTTACCTTTATTTGAAGGAAGTAATAGTTGGGTTATAGCACCAGAGAAGACAAAAAACGGGAAAGTGATTTTTGCGAATGATCCTCATATTGGATTCTCACAACCTTCTGTATGGTATGAAGCCCATATCAGTACACCTAACTATGAAAAATATGGCTATCATCTTGGTGGGGTGCCATTTCCGTTGCTTGCGCATGATCGTAAATTGGCCTACGGAATGACAATGTTCGAAAATGATGATGTTGATTTCTTTTATGAGGAAACACATCCAACCGAAAAAGAAAAATATAAGGGTAAAAATGGATGGGCTGCTTATGAAACGGTAACAAAAAAAATTAAGATAAAAGATTCCATTGAATATGAATTTAGCTATAAAAAAACTGAACATGGACCAATATTAAATGGAATCGCCGATCAAATAAAGGGAGAAAGGCCAATCTCGATGTGGTGGGTTTACACGCAAAGAGAGAACAATGTAATGGATGCTTTGTATGGTATTTCACATGCTTTAAATATTGATGAGTTTAAAAGTGAATTGCCAAAGATTCATGCTCCTGGTCTGAATATCATGTATGGCGATGCTGAAGGTAATGTAGCTTGGTGGGCAACTGCGCAATTGTATAAAGATGATAATAGTGCCAATACTAAGGTTGTCTTAAAAGATAGCTCTGATTTGAACGCTCCTGAACGTTATTTGGACTTTTCGGAGAATCCTCAAGCAATAAATCCGCCTTGGAAGTATGTATATTCAGCGAATAACCAACCTGATTCTATTTCAGGTATACAATATCCAGGTTATTATTTACCAGAGAATAGAGCAAAACGTATTGTGAATCTTTTAGAACCCAAAAATGATTGGGCAAAAGAGGATGTTGAAGAAATGATTACAGATGTTACATCGGCTGTAAACCCGAATGTGGTAGATGATTTGAGTAAGTTGATCGATGTTAAGTCCCTTTCTGAGGATTACATATTAAAACTGGATAAACTCAAGGCATGGAATGGAGAGTACAAATTAAATAATGTTGAACCCGCGATTTACCATCGTTGGATTTTCTTCTTCTTAAAGAATACTTTTTCCGATGAATTGGGCCAGGAAATGTTTAAGCAACTGCTTTCTACACATTTACATAAAAGAATGATTGCACCTATGGCAACTAAGGCAGAATCAGTTTGGTGGGATAACACATTGACCGAAGATAAGATTGAATCAAAATCACAAATTGTGAATGGATCTTTTATTGAAGCCTTGGAATCTTTAGAAAAGGATTATGGCCCCAATTTAAATGATTGGACTTGGGACAAAGTGCATACTATAGAGCACCCTCACCCAATTGGTCAGGTGGCAGCTCTACGTTCTTTTTTTAATGTTGGACCATATCCCATTCATGGTACACGTGAGGTCATTAATAATTTGGCCTTCCCATATGATGAAACTGGAATGTACAAAGTGTCCGCAGGCCCCTCTACAAGAAGGGTAATCGACTTTTCAGATGTTGAGAACAGTATGAGCATCTTGCCTACAGGTCAATCTGGCAACCCATTTAGTGAGCACTATGAAGATCAGGCAGAAATGTATGTAAATGGCAAATTTAGAAAGATGTTGTTGAATGAAAAGGAAATCAAGGAAACCTCAAAATCCCTCCTAACATTCAAACCTTAGAGAAATGGTTCTAAAAGGAATACTAAACAACCACAAATAATTCAAAATATATCCTGGTTGGATGAACTGCAAAAGTCTTTTATTCATGACCAATGTATGGGCTAAACTTACTAAGGGTGCCATGAGGTTTTAATAAAACCTTTTTGTTGAATAAATCTTATTTTAATTCTATAATATGTACCTTGTAAAAGGTCGTCTACAAGCGCAATACATTTGTAAGAATGCAGTTCATCAATCTGTTCAAAAAAAGTATAAATAGAAATATTAAATGCAAGGAAAATGCAGTGCTATGTGTATTCCTGTTCTGTAGTTCATTTGTAATATCCCAATCTCAAATACAAGAAACTGATGGTTACTTATGGTTCGATAGGGCTGTAGATGCAAAGAGGACAAATCTTTTCAATGGGGTCATCGAGGTCGAGAAATATAGAATGAACAATGGTAAACATAAGTTTTTCATGAATAGAAGTTTCCATCTCAGCACACTTTATTACGAAGGACAGCCTTATCATTTGGTTAAGTTGAAATATGACCTTTATGAAGATGTGGTACTTGTTAATGGGCGCAAAACATTAAGACTTGAAAATGATAAAATAAATAAGTTCATTATTGGAAAAATCACATTTGTTAAGTTAAATACTTATGGTAACAACGATCAAAGTTTGCATGGTTTTTTCGAAGTTTTAAACGATTACGGTCAATTAAAACTATATAAAAAGCATAGAAAAGATAAATTGGATCGTTTAGGTGACAGATGGGTTTACCATGATTTCATTGATGATAACAGTTATTATGTGATGTACGACCACGTCTATTATAGAGTGGAGAAGAAAAAAGATATTATTGACATTTTTCCGAAGTACAAAAGACAATTAAATACACATTCCAAAAAATCTTCTGGTCGAATGGAGCAAGAGGATTATTTATTGTTTTTATTGGAACATGTGAATAGGTTAGTATCCACAGAGCAGACCCTTGAATTGAAATGAAGAATTATATCTATATCATTTTATTAATAGGGTTTCAAGTAGCCAAAGCTCAAGACGCTCCTGTCAAAATATCGATAAATTTTGAAAATATCACCCTAAATGATGCTTTGAACAACCTTGAGGAGCTTACTGGTTTTCAATTCTATTATGTAGATACTTGGATAGAAAATCAAACCGTGACAAAGAACTATGAAAATGTCATCATTGAGGATTTACTAAAGGATCTTTTTAAGGATGCAGTGATTAATTTTTATATAACCTCTGAAAACAAGATTGTATTGACTCGCAATGTGCTCATTTATGATGATTTACTTAAGAATTTTAGGGCCAATGAAGAAGAGGGTTCATTTGTAACTGAAGTAGAACCTAGACCAGCGCCTATTTTTGTTATGGAACGCAAAGGAACCCAGAACATTGAAACCTCTAGGGTAGGAAAAGAGGATCCAAATAATAAAACAAGAAAGTTTTTACTTAGTGGCTATGCCCAGAATACGCGAACCAATGAAAAGATTATTAATCTGGCCATTGTTGTCAAAGGAAGTGATATTGGTACTATGACTGACGCTAATGGTTTTTATTCACTGGAACTCCCTGCGGGCTATAATCAATTAGAACTTAGCACTCTTGGTATTGAGAAATTGGTGCGGAATGTAATTATTTTCAACGACGGTAACTTGAATTTTGAATTGAACGAAAGTTTAGAAGTTTTGGATGAGGTAATTGTTGAGGCAGATGCAGCAAAAAATGTTGATAGGGCCATTACTGGAGTAGCTCAGATTGAGGTAAAAAAAATAAAGACCATTCCATTGGTTTTAGGCGAACGAGACATTCTTAAGGTAGCAACTACCTTACCAGGGATTACAACGGCAGGGGAAGGGGCCTCGGGCTTTAATGTGCGAGGGGGAAAAACCGATCAAAATTTGATTCTCTTGGACAATGCCTTGATATACAACCCCGCTCACTTTTTTGGAATTTTTTCAGCTTTAAACCCCTTTACCACAGGTAGTGTAAATATTTATAAAGGAAGCATCCCTGCAGAATATGGGGGTCGATTATCTTCGGTTTTTGATATCAATACCAAGGACGGAAACAAGGAAAAGTTTGGTGGTGAAGCTTCTTTAGGACCCGTTACCAGTAATCTCACCCTTGAAATCCCATTGATAAAAGATAAAGCCTCGTTATTGGTCGGGGCTAGGGCAACCTACTCAAAATGGATATTGCGCTCATTAAAAGACGCCTCGTTGAAAAAAAGCAATGCTTCATTTTACGATGGAATAGTCAAATATCACCATAATATAAACAAGAAAAATGATGTTCGATTAACAGGATATTATAGTAAAGATGCATTCAATATTACTTCAGATTCATTATACGGGTATAGTAATGGATTGATTTCCCTGAGATGGGATCGTCGATTCAATAAAAAGCACAGTTCAAGCCTGTTGCTATCGAACAGCAATTATAAATTCAATATTGCATTTGATGACAATTCCCCCAACGATTTTGATTTAGGATATGATATTGATGAGACAGAGGTTAAACTCAAGTTTAGATACAACCATAGCGCTGCACATAATTTTGGGTATGGCCTTTCAAGTAAGTTATACAAGGTGAACCCTGGAAATTATAAATCAATAATAGAAGACATTACAATTCCAAAGGAAAAAGGACTTGAATCAGCCATATTTATTTCCGATGAATTTAAAATAAGCGAAAAGTTCTTGATGAATTTAGGTTTTAGATATTCAATGTTCACAGCACTGGGGGAAGGAATGCAACGTGTTTATGAAGAGGACGTGCCCAAATCTGAAAATACCTTGGTAGAAGTTCGTGACTACGACAAAAATGAAGCAATCAAAACATATGGCGGTCCGGAATTCAGATTGTCTACAAGATATTTCTTGGCCCCGGATTTGTCCGTTAAGGCAAGTTATGGGAACACATTTCAGTATATTCATACCTTATCAAACAACACCACTGTATCCCCAACAGATACCTGGAAACTATCAGATTTAAATATAAAGCCACAAAAGGCCAATCAGTTTTCTTTGGGAATATACAAGAATTATGATGGTAACTTGTTTGAGTTGAGTGCAGAGACCTATTACAAGAAATCTACCGATATTATTGACTATAAAGTTGGTTCTGAGCTTTTGCTCAACGAGGCAATAGAGACAGAGGTGTTCCAAGGAGAGGGGAAGTCTTATGGTATTGAGTTTCTACTCAAGAAAAATTCAGGAAAGCTTAATGGTTGGTTAGGCTACACTTATTCTCGATCACTGATTAAATTCGATAGTGATTTTAGGGACGAACAGATTAATAACGGGGAATATTTCCCTGCTAATTTTGATAAACCCCATGACATAAGCTTGGTCACCAATTATAAACTAAGCAAACGCTATAGCTTCTCTGCCAATTTTGTTTATCAAACAGGAAGGCCTATAACCTATCCGATAGGTAATTATGTCTACAGAGGGGAAGAATTTGTGGTTTATAGTGATCGTAATAAATTCAGGATACCGGATTATTATCGTTTGGATATTAGCTTTAATGTTGAGGGTAACCATAAGATAAAAAAGTTCGCCCATAGTTTTTGGAACATTTCAGTATATAATGTATTGGGCAGGAATAACCCATATTCGGTATTTTTCGTCACAGAAAATAGGCGGGTAAGGGCTTATAAAAGTTCCATATTCTCTATTCCTGTTCCTACTATAACCTATAATTTTAAATTCTAATATAAAATAAAATGTCAAGGCTCTGCCCATTAAATACAACTGTTAAACATTATGCCCAAATGTTGGTGTTATGCTTGCTGGTATATGGGTGTGTAGAACCTTTTGAGGCCACAACACAGTTGTTTGAGAAGATTATGGTAATCGATGCGACAATTACTGATGAGGTCAAGAATCAGGAAATTCACTTGAGCAGCACATTTCAATTTGAGGAATTTGTTCGAGCACCGGAAGAAGGGGCCGCAATCAAGGTAGTTGATGGTTCTATGGTAGAATATCCTTTTCAGGAGGTATTGCCAGGCAAGTATGTTTCAACTTTTGCTTTTGGTGCCCAACCAGGAGTATCATATCAATTGCTCATTACCACAACTGATGGCAGAAATTATACTTCAGATCCTACAATGGCACCACCTTCAGACCCATTTTTTGATTTGAAGGCAACAAAAACCTTCAATGATGTTGGGGAAGAGGGGATGTCAATAAATGTGGTTTACCCTCCGAACAATGAAACAAAGTATTACAGATATGAATATGAAGAAATGTATAAAATCATTGCTCCCAAATGGACGGATGTTACGTTACAATGGATAAATGAATTTGAAACCATACAAGTACCTAAGGATCCCCCCGGAGGAAGAGTTTGCTATAAATCAGACGAATCCAACACCATTATTTTTAATAGTACAAAGAGCAGCGATTTAGAAGAATCGCTTGAATACCCAATTCGTTTCATTAATAACAATGATTATTTTACACTATTACATCGCTATGGTATTTGGGTAAAACAGTTCGCAATTACTAGAGCGACACATACCTATTTAGAAACATTGAAAGATTTTTCAGGGCAGGATAATATTTTATCACAGACACAACCTGGTTTTTTTAGTGGTAATGTCTACTCGGAAGATTATCCAGATGAAAAGGTATTGGGTTACTTTGATGTTACTTCCGTAACCACCAAAAGTTTGTTTTTTAATTATAGGGATTTTTACCCGAACGAACCCCTTCCGCGCTTTATAGATGCTTGTGCTGAAACTTCCCCGGATCCTGCTCTACTTCGCAAATTATTAGATGATGGGACAGTAATGTTTTATCTAACAGATGGTTTTCAAAACCATTTTGTGGTCAATAGGGTATGTGGGGATTGTACCGTATTGGGACAATCAGAGGTTCCCGAATTTTGGATTGATTAATGATTATGAAAAATGAGTTTAACTAAAATAAGGTTATTAGCGGTATTGTTGTTGGGTACATTGGTACTTCATGCACAGGCCGTGGTCAAAAACAGTGAACACATTAATGGGTACAATGCACTACATGGGGAGACGGTTTATATTCATCATAACGCAAGTTTATTATTGGCTGGGGAACAGTTATATTATTCAATATATTGCTTGGATGTCGACTCGAAATTGCTAAGTTCTTTAAGCAAAATTGCCTACGTTGAACTTGTTGGTGCCAATGGAGAGCATATTTTTAGACATAAAATAATGCTAAAATCGGGCGTTGGCCAGGGAGATTTTTTTATCCCTACATCAGTTCCCACTGGGAATTACAAGTTACTGGGATATACCTTATGGATGAAGAACGGTAGTACCGACTATTTCTTTAAAAGCGATATCAATATTGTTAATCCCTTTCATAAAAACCAAGATTTAATTTCGGAACAAATAAAATCATCTGAGGTCGATTCTACCATCAATGATCCAATCAATGATGGTAAGAAAGACTCCAGGACTGATTTTGATAAAATTAATATCAAAACGGACAGAGCAACCGTTAGTAGACGGGCAAAGGTACGGCTTACAATACAGAACCTTGATGATACTGGAGGGTATGGAAATTATTCTATTTCAGTCCGAAAGAAAGATGGGATTACCGCTCCCGTACCGATGAGTGCAGAAATGTTCTTGAAAAGTATTTCTAGGTTGGGCCCCAATTCACCAATTGGCAACGATTCCATTTATTTACCGGAGTTAAGAGGGGAAATCCTTTTTGGCAAGGTCATATCCAAAACGACCGATGTTTCTGTCAGTAATCAAAAAGTGGCTTTATCGATACCAGGAAAAGATTATGTGATTAAAATTGCAAAAACAAATGAAGATGGTATGTTTTACTTTAATTTGGATAAAGTATCCGACCAAAGTTCTGCTCATATCCAGATTTTAAGCGAGGATGGAAATAAGAATAAAATAATAATGGGGAATAACCAATCCCCGTCAGTACCAAGTTTTAAGTTCAATAGTTTGGAATTTTCCCCTCAAATGGCAGAATTACTCGTAGAGCGAAGTATACATAATCAGATAGAAAACGCTTTTTTAGACGTAAAATCAGATACTTTTAGTCCCATCTACAATACAAAGCAATTTTATCAAAAATATAATCAGGTATACGATCTTGACGATTATACGCGGTTTAACACTATTAAAGAGGTTATACTAGAAGTGGTGGATAATGTCAAGACAACTAAAAGTTCTAACGGTGAATCAGAGTTACAAATCAAAGGGTATGAGAATATTTCAGGAATAAGGATACAGCCTATGGTCATGGTAGACGGACTTTTGCTTCAAGATCATACAGGTATATTGGAATATGATGCCCGAAAGGTTAAGAAAATAAGTGTAATGAGTCGTAATCTAAAAATGGGCCCCCAATCATATAGTGGCGTGATTGCCTTTGAAACCTTAGATGGCTCGTTTCCCTCATTATACCAAAACGAGGAGATAGGCGCCTATGAAATGTTCGGTCCATTAAGGCAAAAAAGCTACTTTCATCAGGAATATGTAGAGGGGGTGAATACGAGTATTGACCATTTGCCCGATTTTAGGTACCAATTACTATGGATTCCAATGATTGAACTCAAGGAAAACTCCAAAATAATAGATTTTTATACTTCCGATGTTAATGGTGTTTTTGAAATTTGTGTTGAGGGGATTACTGAGGATGGAATACCTATTTCTTTAAAGACAGATTTTAGGGTGAAATAAAACGAGAAGATGGTTAAGGCCATAATCGCTGTGCGAAATCAACTTTTTGAGTATTGTCATTTATTCCCTATTTTAGATAACCAATAGCTCATTCAAATCTTTAAAACTCAACAACAAAAAAACTTGTCTTTGTCTGATTTCCATACGAAGTAGCTTAAGATTAATTAATGATGAAAAGGGTCATATTTGTCTTCTATTTGTTTTTCTTAGGTAATCTTGCAATGGCTCAGCAGGATACTACCAAAATTTCCATTTCCTTCAATGAAATCAGTATTGAATCAGTTTTTGCTAAAATTGAAGAATCTACCCATTATCAATTTTATTATTTGAACGATTGGTTGGTCGATAAGTCAGCCTCAGGTAATTTTAAAGAAGCCACACTAAATCAAATCCTTGATAAGCTCTTCAAAGACACTTCTTTAAATTTTTATGTACTAAACGATAAAAAGGTTATCCTGAGTAAGAACAACATTATTTACGATGAATTACCGGGAGGTTTCTTCAAAAAGGGAATACAGGATACATTGATTACTATCTCAGAAGCACCCCAGGAAAATATATTCACCCCTGTTTTTTATGGGCAGAATAGTACAGATGAAATACTTGAGGTTGAAACTGTACGCATTGGTAAGGAAAGTTTACGAAATGGGCAAAAAAACTACCGTCTTTCTGGATATATAAAGAATTTAGAGACGGGAAGACCAATTAGGGATTTGACCTTGCTTGTGAGGAATGGAAAAATAGGAACCGTAACCAATGTTGATGGTTATTACGAAATTGATTTGCCACCAGGGTTGAATATTTTAGAAACCAAAGCGCTTGGAGTCAAAAGTCAACAAAAGAGAGTAATCATCTATAGCGATGGGCAATTGGATTTTGATTTAGAGGAAGGAATAGAACAGTTGGATGAAGTTGTGGTTGAGGCTGATCAAAGAAAAAATGTAGAAGAAGAAATTACTGGAACAACTATTATTGTTGCAGAAGAGAGTAAAGACATTCCGCTGGTTTTAGGTGAGCGAAACATTCTTTCTGTAGCCACCAAACTTCCAGGAATAACTAATGCAGGGGAAGGAGCTACAGGCTTAAATGTAAGAGGGGGTAAAACAGACCAAAATCTGGTTTTATTGGATAATTCGGTGATATATAACCCTACTCATTTCTTTGGAATTTTTCAGGCACTTAATCCGTTTGTTACCAAAGGTGTCCAAATTTATAAAGGAAATATTCCTGTTGAATTTGGGGGCAGGCTGTCATCCGTTTTCGATATATCGACGATTGATGGTAATAAGGAGAAGTTTACCGGTGAAGCTTCTATAGGCCCTGTAACGAGTAATATTGCTTTGCAAATTCCCATAGTTGAGGAAAAATCTTCATTGGTCATTGGGGGACGGGGAGCATATTCCGATTGGATACTTCGTTCCCTTGAAAATGAAGACCTTAAAAATAGTGAAGCATCTTTCTACGATGTGATTGCAAATTATACCCATGAGATAGACGAAAATAATAGTATCAAAGCTACTGGGCATTATAGTAAAGACAGTTTTAGTATTACAACAGATTCTCTTCACCAATATAGTAATAGACTGTTTTCTTTGGAATGGAACCATAGATTTAATGAGAAAAATAGCGGCCATTTGCTTTTTAACAATAGTGAATATGCTTTTGAAATTGACTATGATGGGTTATCGAATAACGATTTTAACCTGGGCTACAGTATTGATGAAACCGAGCTTAAGCTAAAACTTAATTATTTGCCAGATTCCCTTCATACTATTGATTACGGCCTATCTGCAAAATTGTATTCGATTAAACCAGGTTATATTGAACCTTTGGGCTCAGAGTCGGTAATAAATTCTTCATCAATCCCTAAGGAACGTGGTCTAGAGGCCGCCATTTTTTTAGGCGATAATTTTCAAGTAACAGAAAAATTGGGATTGAGTGCAGGTATTCGTTATTCACTTTTTGCTGCACTCGGTGAATCTGAACAAAGGAATTATATTGCTGATCAGCCAAAAAATGAGGGAACATTTCTTGGTACTACCAGCTACGGGAAAAATGAAGTAATAGAGACTTACGGTGGACCTGAAATAAGGGCATCTGCACGATATTTATTTACTCCTGACTTCTCGGTCAAGGCCAGTTATAATAGTATGTACCAATATATTCATACCTTGAGTAACACAACGACAGTTTCTCCAATTGATACATGGAAACTTTCCGATTCGAATATAGAACCACAAAAAGGCAGTCAATATTCCTTAGGGTTCTTCAAGAATTTTGACGACAATAATTATGAATTGAGCCTTGAAGGATATTATAAAAAATCCACTGATATTCTCGATTTTAAAACTGGAGCTCAACTTTTGTTGAATGACCAAATAGAGACTGAGGTTCTTCAAGGGGAAGGAAGAGCTTATGGGTTGGAGTTCCTTTTAAGAAAAAACAGTGGTAGAATCAACGGTTGGTTGGGTTATACCTATTCACGGTCAGAGATTAGATTTGATGGGCAGTTTGCCGAAGAAAGAATAAATGAAGGTGCCTATTTCCCTTCCAATTATGATAAGCCGCATGACCTTAGTCTGGTAGCTAATTATAAATTCACCAGGCGTTATAGTGCCTCAGTTAATTTCTCATATCAAACGGGAAGGCCCATTACTTATCCTATTGGCCAATATAATTTCAGGGATTCGGAATATGTGTTTTATAGTAACAGAAACGAATTTCGTATTCCTGATTACTATAGATTGGATATCGGAATTAATATAGAAGGAAATCATAAAATCAAAAAGTTTGCCCACAGCTTTTGGAATGTTTCTGTTTACAACGTATTGGGTAGGGCCAATCCTTATTCAGTATTTTTTGTCTCGGAGCAGGGAGAGGTAAAGGCTTATAAAAGTTCAATTTTTTCCATACCAATTCCTTCAATAACATATAATTTTAAATTCTAGATGATTTTCAACTACAAAAATATGGGTAAACAAAAACGAACGGTCACTGCTGATAAGGTTTGTGGCGTAGTTCGATTTGTGTGCGTGTTTATTATTGTAGGTTGGTTTAATGCTTGCGTAGAGTCTATTGATTTTGTTATCCCCAACCGAAAAAATTTAGTGGTAGACGCATTATTGACGAACGAAATAAAGCATCAGGAAGTTAAATTATCTTATGCCTATAAATTAGAGAATGATAGTATTGCCAAGGCAAGTGGGGCGACCGTTACAATAGTAGATAATTTGCAGAATGAATATTTGTTTAATGAAACCGAGGAAGGTCATTATATTTCTAATAATGAGTTTGCTGCTCAAGCAGGTGTTGGATACCAACTAATGATTTCAACTAATGAAGGAAAAAAGTATAGCTCAAAAGTTGAGGCGTTTAATGGAGTTGCAAGTGTGAGTAATTTATGGGCAGATAAAAGTGAAAATTTCAATGGTGATGCTGGTATACTTATCTCTGTAGACGGAAGTAGTGATACATCAGCTCTTTTTAGATACGAATATGAAGAAACATACAAAATTGTAGCACCTAAGTATATTGGTTTGGATTTTGAGTTGACCAATTATGACCCATGCAGTTGGCCTTTAACATATGATCTTGATATTGTAGTTAGAGATGACCAACAGCAGATTTGTTATGGGAACAGAAAATCAAATCAAATCATATTGGGTAGCACTGCTCAACAGAGCCAAAATAATTTTGAAAAACATCCTATAAAATTTATTTCTGCAGATGATTTTGCAATTTCACATAGGTATAGTATTCTGGTTAAACAGTATGTTCAATCCGTTGATGCATATAACTATTTCAGTACATTAAAAGATATTTCCACTTCTGAAAACTTGTTTTCTGATAGTCAGCCAGGATTTTTGGAAGGTAATATGATGGCAGAAGATTCCGAAAATAACTTGGTTCTTGGATATTTTGAGGTTGCCTCAGTATCATCAAAACGTTTATTTTTTAATTACGAGGATTATTTCCCCGATGCTGAACTGCCAGATTATCCGATAGATTGTGAGAACAATTTTATTCAACCAGAAATTGAGCATGATGTTCTGTGTAATGATAATGCAGACTTTCCACATCGGAGTTGCGGGCGTTCGTTACTTCAATTAATTGATGAAAACCTAGTTGCGTACGTAACAGAGGTAGTGGGGCCATTTGAGGAATGTGAAGGACCGTACGTTGCCGTGCCAAGGGTTTGCGGGGATTGTACTGAACTGGGGAGTAATATAGTACCAGATTTTTGGATTGAGTAATATGATATTAAGAATGAGCACCAAAAACATCTTATTATTTTTTATTGCAGGGCTAATGGCCTGTATTGTCAATGGTCAATCTGAATCTCTTTCTATATATGATAAGTACCAGGGCAATGACAGCGAAAAGGTATATGTAGGTGTTAATACTACCTTATTATTTACAGGAGAATATTTATACTACGCGGTTTTTTGTCTTAACGATAAAACCAAGCAACCGAGTGATATTAGTAGCTTGGCTTATGTGCATTTGGTCTCTGAGGACGGCACAACAGTTTTTAAGCATAAAATTGGCCTAAAAAATAGTAAAGGCCAAGGAGAGTTTTTTGTTCCTACTTCAGTGCCATCCGGTAATTATAGGCTTATTGGATTTACAAAATGGATGCTCAACGGTAGTCAGGATCTTTTTTTTCATGAGGATATAAGCATTATAAACCCATATCAAAGTAACCAGAGCGCAATACTTGATAGTGGCATGAAATCAAATGAGTATGTAAGCACATACTCTTCGGATGAGAGAGCGGAAAAGGACAAAAGATTTGTTTTGGAAACTGATAAAAGGGAGTATGCAAAGCGGGCCAAGGTAACATTGAACATTAAAAATTTCAGAGGTGCATCGGGTTATGGTAATTACCTTCTTTCAGTTCGAAGAAAATCGGAGTTCAAAACACAATTATTGGGAAAAGACCCAATAAAGTTTATTGAACAGTATAGCGTGTTGACCCAGGGAAAATTACCTAAGTACCAAAACATAAATCATCTTCCAGAGGTGCTAGGGGAGCGTGTTTTAGGCAAAGTCATCTCGAGTAGTCCAGATATTGGTATAGCAGATAGAATAGTGGCAATTTCAATTCCCGGAGATGATTTTCAGTTGAAAGCAGCAATTACAGATGAGGACGGGGAGTTTTATATTGACGTATTTCAAAAATATACCAAACCACTGATTATCGCTCAGCTAATTGATGGTGATAGGGAAGGGCTGAAAGTTCAAATTACAGAGGAACCATCGTTTAAATTTGTGGACCTTAAATTTAAAAAATTCAGTATTGACTCAACAATGAAGAAGTCGATATTGAAAAGAAGCATTCATAACCAAATAGAAAATGCTTATTTCGAAGCACGACCTGATACACTTATTACCAGCGAATCCGATAATCCTTTTTGGGGAAGTGAAGTAGAAGAGTATAATTTAGATGATTATACGAGATTTCCGACCTTAATTGAAACTATGGTTGAAATTATGCCTTTTGCTTCTATTAGAAGGGACGGTCCCGATAATTTCATCTTTAATGTTAGGTTGTTCGACACCTATGAAGGCCCAGAACAAGGAGCCCTGGTTTTTATTGATGGGATGTTGATAACAAGCCATAAACGAATTGTAGAGCTAGATTCTAAAATTATTGAACAAATAATGGTGGTAAGGGACAAGTTTGAACTTGCGGGTAAAGGTTATCGAGGATTAATCAATATAAAAACGTTTAACAAGGATTATTTCGAAACGACCAACGAGGATTATTTGACAAAACTTCAGCTTAGACCACCTGGTAAAAACAAAAAATATTTTAAACAACACTATGGTTTGGGGCAGGAAAATGACAATAATAATGTTCCAGATTATCGATATCAATTACTATGGGAACCCAATGTAAAACTTGAGGGTTCAGGGGATAAGTTCGATTTCTTCACTTCAGATGTGCCGGGCATTTATGAAATTAAGTTAGAAGGCTTTTCAATTTACGGGAGGCCGGTTTCACTACATAATACAATTACTGTCGAGTAATTTTTTATTTGACATCGCTCTTCAAATCATAAAATCTTTACTTACATTTAAGCCTACAGAATTAATAGAAGTATGCTTACAAAAGTTTTTGGTAGTGCCGTCTTTGGCGTTGAGGCCACAACAATCACGGTTGAGGTTAATGTAGACAAGGGAGTGGGGTATCATCTGGTAGGTCTTCCTGACAATGCCATCAAAGAGAGTAACTATCGTATTGCAGCTGCCCTCCTTAACAATGGTTATAAAATACCTGGGAAAAAAATCACTATTAATATGGCTCCGGCTGATTTAAGAAAGGAAGGCTCTGCCTATGATCTAACACTGGCCTTGGGCATTTTAACTGCTTCAGGGCAAATACAATCAGAAAACTTGGAGAAGTACGTTATTATGGGAGAACTGTCCTTAGATGGTAGTTTACAGCCCATAAAAGGCGCTCTTCCCATTGCCGTGAAGGCCCGTGAAGAGGGTTTTACTGGTTTCATATTGCCAAAAGACAATGCCAAGGAAGCAGCTATAGTTTCAGATTTAAAAGTATTTGGGGTAGAGAACATCAAAGAAGTCATAGATTTTTTTGATGTTGGGACTCAATTAGAAGAAACAATTGTTGATACACGAGCCGAATTTTATAAGAACCTTGATTTTCCTGAGTTTGATTTTTCTGATGTTAAAGGGCAAGAGAGTATTAAACGTTGTATGGAAATTGCCGCAGCTGGGGGACACAATATTATTCTGATTGGCCCGCCAGGTTCAGGAAAAACGATGTTGGCAAAACGCTTGCCTTCTATTTTACCGCCGATGACCTTGCATGAGGCACTTGAGACAACCAAAATTCATAGCGTGGTAGGCAAGATCAAGAATATGGGACTCATGAGTCAACGCCCCTTTAGGTCACCACATCATACCATTTCTGATGTTGCTTTGGTTGGTGGAGGTGCATATCCGCAACCAGGTGAGATTTCTTTATCTCATAATGGGGTACTTTTTTTGGATGAACTCCCAGAGTTTAAAAGAGGTGTGTTGGAAGTAATGAGGCAACCTTTGGAAGATAGAGAGGTTACTATTTCAAGAGCCCGTTTTACAGTGACTTATCCCAGTAGTTTTATGTTGGTCGCTAGTATGAACCCGAGTCCCAGTGGCTATTTCAACGACCCTGATGCACCAGTAACATCTTCTCCGGCTGAGATGCAGCGCTATTTAGGAAAAATCTCCGGGCCTTTATTGGACCGGATCGATATTCATATCGAAGTAACACCTGTTCCCTTTGAGAAACTCTCTGAAGAGCGTAAAGGGGAGGGCAGTGTTGAAATTCGCAATAGGGTAACTGCAGCTCGGGAATTACAGACAGAGCGATTTAAGGAATTGGAGAATGTGCATTACAATGCGCAAATGAACACAAAGCAGATTCGTGAGCATTGTAAAATAAATGAAGCATCAAAAGCACTGTTGAAAAACGCTATGGAAAGACTAAATTTTTCTGCACGAGCTTATGACCGTATTTTAAAAGTTGCTCGAACAATCGCAGATTTAGAGAACACCAAAGAAGTCTCAGGAAACCATATAAGCGAAGCCATTCAATATCGTAGTTTGGATAGAGAAGGGTGGTTGGGGTAGTGGGATTTTTGAAATTAAAACCATGAGCTATAAATGCTGATTTTTAATTGTTGAATGCTAATACCTAAATGAGCCTTACTACCTGTTTTTAAAGAGTTACGTACCGATAATTATTCCAATAATTCCCATTCCTCTTCAGTTGCCTTAGATTTCTGATATTCCATTATCATCATCCAAGCGTTATCACGTTTGACGAGTAAGGCCTCAAAATGTATGAATTGCTTCGGATTGACTTCACCACTGTTATTATTTGATTGAAAGACAAAAATTCCCATTTCATGTGCAGTGGTTTCGTCACCTACGCGCTGTGAGAACCTGAATTCTACACTATTCTCTGTCTTACCTGCTTTGGTGTCAATAAAGTCTTGTTTCCAGTTTGCCAAAGCTTTGGTAATTGACATAGATGTTTTGTTTTCTCCGGTAGTAAACACAACAACCGCATCGTCATGGTAGGTGGCCTTGTAGCCCTCAAAATCACCCTCACTTACAGTTCTCGAAAGCTCGGTCCAGAAGTTGTCCAGTTCCACTAGGCGTAACGAATCATTTGAAGTTTCTATTTTACTGTTTATGTCGTTTTTATGATTACTCGAATTAGCAATTGCAACGCTTATTGTAAGCATTACGGTAATAAAAATCGTAAATTTTTTCATATGTGTGTTTCAATTTATGTAACTAAATATATGCTTTACCAAGATACTGAATTATTCAATTCATGTTTCATGATATAAATAAACAGTTTGATTTCATACTAAGAACTTGTAAAGTGTTATCGTCACTTTTAATGGTGTATTCAGAATTACACATTCGGGTGTATAGCGAAGTGATTCTATATTGTAGTTTGGATAGAGAAGGGTGGTCGGGGTGAAAGTTTTAATTCTCATGTTGCCACCAGCTGCAAAATAGCGGTATCGAAGATCATCATTTGGTCATTTCTTTTAGTTCTTGATCAATTTTTGATAATATATCATCTTGTTGGGCTTTAACACCTTTTTCGGTCCAATATAAAAGTAAAGCAGCTTCCTTTGCAATAAGAAGAAATGAGTTTTCGTTCTTTAAATTCTTGAAAATGGCATCGGTGTTTGCCTCAAACTTACTATTATGTTTTGGGTCAAATTCGAAGAATGGGTAATTTTCGGTTAAAATAGGTAATATGTTTTTGTTGTACAGGTCGTCCTGACTCCTATAAAGATCATCATATTTATTAATTGCTGTACCCCAATAACGAATGGCCTGGATAACGGAATCGTTTTCAATCAAATTGATTTTTCCTGACGAGATAACCGATTCAATAATATTTTTTACAGGCTCATATTTCCAGTCTGACCCCAAATCTGAAACCAGGGCTTTTAATGAATCTGCACTCAAATTTTTAGTTGTTTCAAACCCATCTATAAATCCTTCGACTGCGTTTAGCCTTGTTCGATGAAATTCGATACTTGTTTCAACTAAATCATTGTTAGCTTCAAATTCATGTTTTAATTGTAATAGAATTTTATGGGCTTCTTTTTGGTTTTGCTTTTCCTCATTCCATGTATTGATATTCAAAGCAATCAATATCCCAATGACGACCAAGACAATTTCGCCAATGGCATAAAGGAGATATTTACTGAACTTATTTTCAGTAAGTAATTTTTGACGAATTTTACGGAAGAATTTTATCATTTAGTGTTCCTTTTCAGATAATTCCAAATTTATAAAACGTAGAATATCCTCATGATCTTCTTGTAAGGCATTGCACCAAACCACAATAAACTCTTGTTGGTCACGGATTAATCTAATAATATTCTCATTTTTTAGATTTGTAAAAATACCTTCAGGGTCCCCTTTGAAATTACTCACACCTTTATTAGGTTCAAAATTTCTAATTGGGTATTTTTCATTTACCTCATCCCACATTTCATCTTTTCGTTTTTCTAGGCTAGAAAAAATATTATTATATTTTTTTATGGCATACATCCAGGTATTTAGATTATCAGTGAGCGAATCATTATTGATAAGTGCTATTTTTCCAGAGGCTAAGGCAGAAGTTGTAATGCTTTGACGTGGTTCAAATTTCCAATCGGCAAAAAGCTGTATTACTTGATTTGCAATGGTGTCAGATGGAATTTTGTGGTTAGGGTCAAAAAGGGCTTCAATCTTTACTGCCGCTTCATGTTGTTGTTGGTGATAATGAATGGAGGCGTCAAGTTCAGTTTTGTTTGTTTCAAATTCCGCTTGTAGCTTTTTGAGAATTTTTACTGATTCTGCATTGTCTTTCTTTTCCTCATTCCAATTATTGATCTGAAGCGCAATTAAAATTCCAACAACAACAAGAACAATTTCTCCAATGGCATACAATAGGTACTTGCTGAACTTATTTTCAACAAGTAACCTTTGTCTAATTTTTCGAAAGAATTTAATCATCTTAAGTTGTGGTTGGTAGTTATTGTGTTAATTTACTGAATAATTACTTAGGATAGCAGTATTCTTTGATAATCAAGAACTTACTTGTCTTCATTTGAAATATTGTATACTTACACATTCAGGTGTATCACCGAAGTGATTCAATATCGTAGTTTGAACAGAGAAGGTTGGTTAGGTTAAAAACAAAAATGGAGCTAGCTTGAACAAAATAAACTTGCACATGATTATGAATAAGCAAAAGATTTTTTTTAAGTATATCTTATCTTTTCTAATATTGACTTTTGGTACTCAAATTTTAGCTGCACAACAATTGATGATTCCCAGGGCAAGCCCAAAAGCATCGCTTAGTCAGAGTATAGGTGTTTGTTCCATTTCTGTTGATTATGGTAGACCAAGTGTTCGCGGAAGAAAGATTTTTAATGGCATGGTGCCCTATGGCAAAGTTTGGCGCGCCGGCGCCAATGAAGCTACTGCGGTTTCTTTTAATCACAACATTGTTATTGGGAACTCTGAAATAAAAGCGGGAAAATATGGCCTGTTTATGATACCAAATAAAGAAACGTGGACAGTTATTTTGAATAAGGATTGGCAACAATGGGGCGCCTATAATTATAATTCAAAAGATGATATCTTCAGAATTGAGATTGAACCGATAATAAGCCCTCATACCGAATTATGTACTTACTCTTTTGTCAATATAACTAAAGAAGAAGGTGTTTTGAGAATGGAATGGGAAAAGGTTCGAGTAGACATTGCAATTAAGACCGCTACAAATGACCATACACTTCAAGAAATTGATATGGTATTAAACAAAGTAAAAGAAAATTGGTATAGTTTTTCAGCGGCGGCTCAATATCATTTTTATGAATTGAAAGATACGGACAAAGCTCTAGAATATATTGATGTTGCTATCGCTTTAAATGCTCCAAACCCTTCGCCATGGATGTTGAAGTCACAGATTATGGCTTCATTGGAAAGATATCCTGAGGCTATTGAATTGGCTGAAAAAGCCATTAGAGTTTGCAAAGACCACAATTTTTTATTTGAGGTTCATGAAAATGAGGAAAATATCCAGTTGTGGAAAAACAAATAATTATTTAGATATAAACAATAGAACATAAATCGCCCATAAGAAGCATACGGCGCAAAAGACATATAATAAGTAGGAATTTGTTGTTTTCTTGCTCATTAGTTTGGGGTTTGATATATAAAGAACAGAAATATTAATCACAAACTGTTTAAAGTACGAGCAAGGGAACAAATATTCGGTAGAATGAAAAATTTCGGTTAAAAAAGCGTGTTTAACCTATAAATCGAGATACTCTTGGGGCCTTTAGAACCCTAAAAGTGTGCCCTTTATCGATGGCATGTCATGCGAATTACCCAATAATTTTCTTCAAAGCTGTTGTAAAACGCTTTACATCTTCCATTTTACCGGTACTGATTCTTGCCCAATCGTAGAATGGTGGAAATGGCCTGCCGATCAATACACCCTCCTTTTGGAATGTAGTGAGCATGTCATTGATATGCCTACCAGTCTTAAAAAAAATAAAGTTTGTATGGGATTTAATATATTCTAGACCTAGCTCATCCAAGGTCTCGTAGATATGGGTTTTGCCTTCAACATTGTTCAATAGACTGAATTTGTAAAATTCATCATCTTTTATAGCTGTTTTAGCAGCTTCAATGGCCAAAGTATTGGTATTTGCCATTACACTCGCTTTTAGTTTCGTGGCAATATCTGGTCTGGCTATGAGATAACCAACGCGTAAACCGGCCAGACCATATACTTTTGAAAAAGTCTTTGATACAATAACGTTACGCCCTGCTTTTACCAACTCAATCATTGATGGGTAATCGGGTTCCATAATAAAATCATAGTATGCCTCATCACTAAAAATCACTGCTTTCTTATCATGGGATTTACAAAAATCAATGAGTTTATTTCTATCCAATAAGGTCCCTGTAGGATTATTCGGATTGCAAATAAAAATTAGTTTGGTTTTTGAATTTATTTTGGAAGCCATGGCATCTAAGTCGTGTTCCATTTTGGCATTTACTGGCACCCTATGAACTTTAGAGCCAAATGTCTCGGCATATCTTAGCATTGACTGAAAAGTTGGGTCTGCCGCAATAAGTTCGCCTTCGCCAAACCCTCCGAAGGTCAAACCTGCTGCTTTCAAACCTTCTGTGGATCCACCAGTGATTACGACATGATTTTTGTCTACTCCTTCTTTTGCGGCAATCATTTTGACCAAAGAAGCCAAAGTTCTAAATGGGTATCGACATCCAACATCAAAATTGTCAGCAATTGTTTTGCGAACTAGGGGTGAAGGCCCGTAAGGGTTTTCATTGGCATTAAGTCTTGCCACATCACCTTCGTATAAGAATTGTTTTGAATTTTCGAAGGCCATTACATCAAAACCTCCTAAAAGGGCAAAACTGCCGGAAAGACCAACAGTTTTAAGCCAATTTCTTCTATCTAAATTTCTCATTGATTATTCTTTGAGAAATAAGATACGAATTATAATAACTTGTAAGGTAATCTAAGTAAATCTTCCTACAACTGATACTCTTCACTACTCTGGTCTTCACCAATCATTTTATCAGTGGTGAATGTATCTTTCAAAATATAGGCAACAATGATTAGTATTCCTGAAACGAGTAAATGAATGGCAAATTCCCAATTAAGAATCTTCAAAAGACTACCTGCAATAATTGCGAGGGTACCAGCCACCATAGCTAAATTCCATACTAGTTGAATAGTACTGTTTTTTGATCTTCGTTCATCATCTAGAAAATATGCCGTGCCTTCCATTATAAACCAAAGGACAAATGAAACTGCTATGATTACCTGAAAGATAATGGTATATGGGAAATCCATAATATTAAAAACACCGTTCGTTGTCCAGAAAAACACTAGAACCATTTTAACATAATCTAAAAATTTTCTTGATGGCTTTTTAACAAACCTAACAAAATAAAGAGTTCCTATAGAAGCAAACGCTAACAACATAATTTGGGAGGCAAGAGGCCAAGCCATAATCTTCATCAACATGCCCACTAGCAAAACTACTAATGATACCCTCAATGGCATCGTCAGAATTTTTTTATATGCGCTCATAACTGTCTGTTTTTAATCGTTTTAGGAAGATATAACGGCTAGAGTACCTTAATATTGGCTTTCAAGCCCTCCATTATTCCAAGTATATTGTTTACGGTCTCTTTTAAATAATGCTTTATCAGTACATGGGGTATTCTAATTGTGGTAAATCCGTTTTTAAAAGAGTGCATTGTTCTTTCGAGATCATTTATTGCTTGTTCATGGGTAAGCATATGATATTCCGAATCGATTTCAATGTTTAATTTCACTCTAGAGATGGCAATATCAACAGATTTTTTTCCGTCCCACCATTCCAGCATCGAGTGTACTCCGGCCTCTTTTAAGCCATAATACAATTGTATGGCCTCAATAGGTGTATTGTTCTGCTCGATTAATTTTACCATTCGGGTATGGTGTGGTTCACATAGTTCAAGTCCAAGATTGTCCATCGAAGTTTTGTGTCCTAAATAGTCGAGTTTTCTGTTACATTCTAAACATGTCATTTAACTAGGTTGATTTTGATTTGGGACTATTATAACCCTGTAGTTTTGGGAATAGTATGTAACATCGATGTATGACACCCAACTTTTAGACGAACTGCATTTTTTTAGATGAAATGCATTTGAAAGTGTTAAAAGTGTTGTGAAAAGAAGGGTTGGAAAAAATTCTTTTTCAAGTTAATATGAGCTATGAACTTTTGAAGATTTATATTTATAAGGTTTAAGGTAAAAAACTAAATAACGTTATGTTTAAGAATTTACTCCAATTTCTTTTCTTGTGTTTATTGGCTCTAGGATGTAAAGAAGAACAGAATCCGAAAGGAACGAATACGGAATTACAAGAAGCCCCTCAATTAACTTTGGACGAAGCAAATAGATTGGCGAGTTTACCTTTTGGTTGTATTCAAGTAGAATATCCAAATAAACTAGGACAAAGTCTACATGATTCTACACATATTAAACCTCCAAAGGAGTTACATCCTGCATTTTATGGTTGTTACGATTGGCATTCTTCTGTACATGGACATTGGTCTTTGGTTTCTCTGTTAAAACAATTTTCAAGCCTTGATAACAATGTTTTGATAAGAAATATGTTGATGGACAATATTTCAAAAGAACATATAGAAACAGAAATTGCTTATTTCAAAATGACGGGGAATAAATCTTATGAAAGAACATACGGATGGGCCTGGCTATTGAAATTGGCAGAGGAACTTCACACTTGGGATGACCCAATGGCCAAAGAATTGGAAACTAACCTCGAACCGTTGACCCATTTGATTATCGAGGGATATATGGAATTTCTACCAAAATTAAATTATCCCATACGAGTAGGTGAACATAGCAATACTGCTTTTGGATTGTCATTGGCATGGGATTATGCAAGAACAACTGGCCATATAGAACTTCAAAAGGTAATAGAAACTAGTGTAGAGCGCTTTTATATGAATGATGAGGGATGTCCTTTAAGTTGGGAACCGAGTGGTTTTGATTTTTTATCGCCATGTCTTGAAGAGGCTAACTTGGTACGAAAGGTGGTTGCCCCAGTTGTTTTTAAAACATGGTTCAATAAGTTTTTACCTCAATTGGCAGATGCCAATTTTGTTTTGGATCCAGGAGAAGTGTCAGATCGGACAGATGGTAAGTTAGTACATATAGATGGTCTCAATTTTAGCAGGGCGTGGTGTTTATACGGCATTGCGAAGGCATTACCTGAATATAAACATCTTGCGAACATAGCCAATGAGCATGTTGTCTATTCTCTTCCCAGTATTGTTGACGGAAACTACGAAGGAACTCATTGGTTAGGTTCTTTTGCTATTAATGCGTTAAATAACACCAAATAGTATGTTCAAAAAAATTGGCCCTGGTGTATTGGTTGCTGCTGCATTCATTGGTCCAGGAACTGTAACTGCTTGTACTTTGGCAGGTGTGGGTTTTGGTTATGCATTGTTATGGGCAATGCTATTATCCATATTGGCTACGGTTGTTCTTCAGGAGATGTCGGCTCGTTTAGGTGTTGTCACGCAAAAAGGGCTGGCAGATGCCATAAAACAAGAATTGAAAACACCTTTGCTTCGTTATTTTATGATAGGTATTGTGCTGGCGGCCATTGTCATTGGAAATGCCGCTTATGAGGCCGGTAATATTGGTGGAGCTACTTTGGGTATGCAGGCTCTTTTTGGCACTTCGTATTCAGGTTTTTATCCATTGATTATAGGGTTTTTGGCATTTCTATTACTCTACCTTGGAAACTATAAGACTTTGGAGAAAGTATTTGTAACCTTGGTAATCTTGATGAGTATCTCATTTTTAATGACAGCGATTATAACCAAACCTAACATAAGTGAAGTTTTAAAAGGAATGTTGATACCTAATATTCCCGAACAAAGCTTACTCACGATTATAGCTTTGGTCGGTACTACGGTAGTACCTTATAATCTTTTTCTTCATGCAAGTCTTGTGAGTGAAAAGTGGAAATCGAAAGATGATTTGCCAGTTGCCAGAAAAGATACGATGATATCAATCGTCGTAGGTGGCATGGTATCAATGTCTATTATGGTTGCTGCAGCGGCGATTCCTGGGAATGAGGTAACGAATGTCATGGATTTGGCAAAAGGATTAGAACCACTTTATGGCGATAGCGCCAAGTATTTTATGGGTATTGGCTTATTGGCAGCGGGAATCACTTCGGCAATAACGGCACCTTTAGCCGCCGCGTATGTGGTCAACAGTTGTTTCGGATGGAAAGCTGGTCTAAAGGATATTAAATTTAGAATTGTTTGGATTTCGATTTTAGGGTTGGGTATTTTTTTCCTGTCGTTCGGAATCAAACCAATTGAAATAATCAAATTTGCTCAGGTTGCCAATGGCATATTACTTCCGGTTATCGCCATTTTTCTCTTGTGGGTTGTGAATAAATCTTCTGTAATGGGTAGCTTCAAAAACACAAAAACACAGAATATTTTAGGGTTCGTTATTATTGTACTTGCGGTTGTTTTGGGAGCAAAAAGTATCTTTAAGGTAATTGGTATTTTTTAAATGAAAAAGTTTCATGTTGATATAAATTGTGATGTGGGTGAAGGAGTAGGTAATGAAGAAAGTTTATTGCCTTTAATTTCATCCTGTAATATTGCCTGTGGAGGACATACTGGTAATTATGAATCTATGACCCATGTTGTGAAACTGGCCAAAGAATATAATGTTTTGGTTGGTGCTCACCCTTCTTATCCTGACAAAGAGAATTTTGGAAGGGTTACTATGAAGGTTGAGCATAATGATTTAATCGACAGTATAAAACGACAAATTTATGACCTAGAAAAAATTCTGAGGACAAACCAAATGGAATTACACCATATAAAACCACATGGTGCTTTATACAATGATCTTGCTAAGAGCGAAGCTTTATCAGAAGTGTTTCTTAGGGCCATTGATTCTTACAAAAATTCGGTATTTCTTTACTTACCGCCAAATTCAATTATTAAAAGAATGGCTCAGAGTCGTGGATTTAGAATCAAAAATGAGGCATTTGCAGATAGAAGTTACCACCAAGATTTAAGTTTAGTGTCAAGAAAGCTTCCGAATGCAGTACTCAATAATCCGAAAGAAGTTTTAACACATTTGGTGAAAATGGTAAAGAAAGACAAGGTTTTAACCATTGACGACAAGGAAATATCCATTAAAGCTGACACCTATTGTTTACATGGGGATACACCCAATGCATTACAAATTTTAATGTACCTTGTCCAAGAATTGCCCAAACAACAAATTCAGATTCTAAAGTGACAAATTATCCCATCTCTATTCGCCCTTTTGGTGCACACGCAGTTTTAGTTGAATGGCCAAAAGAAGTTCACGAAGCCATACTGAATGATATTCTACTTTTTACTTCCTATTTAAAGTCACAATGTCTTGACCAAAAAGAATGGGAAATGGTTTCTGCCTATAATTCGCTCACTTTGATTCAGAGAAAAAGTAGAGTGAATTTTGAACCTTTCAAAAGCCAATTACAGAAATGGTATTCGAAACGTGAAGGTATTGCACAAAATGAAAAGTATTTATGGAGATTACCTGTTTGTTACGATTTGGATTTTGCCATAGATTTAGAAGAAGTTGCCCAATCTTTAGGAAAAACAACGGCAGAAGTAGTAAAAATGCATACAACACATGAGTATACAGTGTTCGGCATAGGGTTTTTACCTGGTTTTATGTATTTAGGCGGGTTGCCAAAGACTTTGGAAGTTCCTAGAAGACCAGAACCTAGGTCAAAAGTTGAAAAAGGTGCTGTTGGTTTGGCGGGTAAGCAAACGGGAATATATCCTCAGGAATCCCCTGGGGGATGGAATATAATCGGTAATTGTTCAGTCCCAATATTCGATGCCAATAGAGATGAGCCTTGTTTTGTAAATGTTGGAGATAAAATTCAGTTTTATTCCATTTCTAGGGCAGAATACAAACTACATAAGATTGAAGGTGAAGTAGGAATATATCAATTTGAAAAAATTAAGATAAATGCTTAAGGTGTTAAAATCAGGTTTTTATACCACACTTCAAGACATGGGTCGTTTTGGGTATCGCCATAAGGGCGTACCAGTTTCGGGAGTAATGGATGTCAGCGTGGTAAAAAATGCCAATAGACTATTGGAGAATGATACTAATGCATCGGTTTTGGAAATAACTATGACCGGGCCTACACTTCAGTTTGAGGAAAACACTTTTATAGCTTTAGGTGGTGCTGAATTGTCTGCTACACTAAACAATGAACCTATAAGCAACTACAAGGTTTATAAAATTAATGCAGGAGATATTCTTTCATATGGTAGATTAACGCAAGGTTTCAGAGGTTATTTAGCAATAAAGGAAGGATTTAAATCAAAGAGAGTTTTAGCAAGTCAGTCACAGTATTTTCCAATTACTTCTTCAGGTAATTTAATCGATAAAGAAGAATTGGAATACGAGGAAGTAGGATTTTTTGAACCAAAAATATCAGAGCTCAAAACAGAATCTCTATTAGGTGAAACCATACTCGAAGTGTCTAAGGGGCCAGAATATGGGTTATTGGTGGATGAACATATGGAAAAGTTATTTTTCAAAGAATTCTCAGTGGCTAAAGAATACAGTAGAATGGGATACCAGTTCGAAGAAAAAATCAATGGGCATAAAATGTCTATGTTGACATCGGCCACATTGCCAGGAACGGTTCAATTAACGCCTTCAGGAAAATTAATAATATTAATGAAGGATGGGCAAACCACTGGGGGTTACCCAAGAATATTGCAACTTTCTGATAAGGCTATCTCTATCTTGGCCCAAAAGAAATTTGGTGATAGGGTTTCTTTTAAACTTGTTTAGACTTTCTTGTAAACTTCTTCAAACGGAATTCTGAATCTTGGCCCGTAGACTCCTTTTTCATCACGAACACCACATCCAATAACCATATTTATCTCTGCTCCCCATGGTAAGTCCAAAATCTTTTTGACCCTCCCAGTATCACTACCTTCCATGGGGCATGTGTCATAATCCATGGCGGCCATTGAAATCATAAAATTCTGCGCTGCCAACCCAGCACTTTTATGTGCCACTATACGTACATCAGAATTTCTAACTTGTTTGTAAATTGGCCTAAACAAGCCAATTACTTGAAAAAAGAGATACTTAAGTAAACCAAATATTCCAAAAAAGTCACTGTAAAGGGTAGGAATAAGCTTTCCATAATAATTCAAAACGAATTTTTCCCTGGTAGTGTATTCTCCTTTTGATTTGTTTCCAAACCCCTTTTTTAGATACTCAAGATTGGCTTTACTTCTTTTGCGCCACAAATCCTTCCTGGCGACCACAACGACTAGCTGTTTAGCGGTTTTTGCTGCAGGTTGATCAAAACAGGCTTTTGCCAAGGCTTTGAGTTTGGCCTTATCGGTAACATGATAAAATTCCCATAACTGTAAATTGCTACTAGTAGGGGCTAAGGATGCATTGACTAGGCACTGACGTACTTTTTCATCATCCAATTCAATATCTTCTTTATAAATGCGTACAGAGCGTCTGTAATGAATTGCTTCAGTAACTGTTTTTTCCATTTGGCTAAAATAAGTGTTTTACCTTCTTAACCAGCTTCATTGGCAAATTATAAGGTGGATAGCGCAACGGGGCATCCAACCAATTTGCTTTTTTAATAATGGCCTTTTGGTGTGAAAAAATATCAAAAGATGTTCTGCCGTGATATGCTCCCATTCCACTGGCACCAACGCCGCCAAAAGGAAGTTTTTTATTGGTGATTTGAATTACAGTGTCGTTTATGGCGCCACCTCCAAAGCTATAATTATTGATAATTCTTTTTTGAAATTTTTTATTGTTAGAAAAAACATAAGTTGCCAAAGGCTTTCCGTAGTTCATAATATACTTATGAATATCATCTTCGGTTTCGTACGCAATAATCGGTAAAATGGGACCGAATATTTCCCCATGCATTAGGGTACTGTCCAGCTTTGGTTCATTGACCAAAGTAGGAGATAAATAGTTGTCCTCATCGTTGGTATTGCCTCCAAAAATGATTTCTTCGCCTTCTAACATCTTCTTAAGCCCGTTGTAATGTTTTTGATTTACGGTACGGGAAAAATCGGGTGAATCCTCTATGTTTTCACCATAGCCTTTAGTAATGTTTTGCTTCAAGGCATCAATCAACTTTTCTTTTACACTTTTATGAACCAAAATGTAATCAGAAGCAATACAAGTTTGCCCTGCATTTATGAATTTACCCCAGACGATCCGCTTTGCGGCCAACGAAATAGAAGCAGATTCATCTACAATGCAAGGGTTTTTACCTCCAAGTTCCAAAGTTACCGGGGTTAAATGCTTGGCGGCACTTTCGTAAACGATTCTGCCCACATTAGTACTTCCTGTGAAGAAAATATAATCCCATTTTTGAGCTAATAGATTTTGCGAAACCTCAATTCCTCCTTCAACAACAGCTGCGTGTTCTTTGGGAAAGACAGCTTCAATAATTTCAGCGGTTATTTTGGAAGTGTTTGGTGTTGCTTCAGAGGGTTTTATTACGACAGTGTTCCCAGCTGCTATGGCACCAATAAGAGGGGCAAGGGCTAATTGAAAAGGATAGTTCCAGGGAGCTATTATTAAAACAGCTCCATATGGTTCGCTATAAATCCAATCAGAAGATGGCCAATTCATTAAAGTGGCCGATTTTCTTTGTGGTCGTGCCCATAATTCAAGATTCTTGAGTACCAATTTTAATTCGGCCAACACAAATTGTGTTTCAGTGGCCAAAGTTTCAAACTTAGGTTTTTTAAAATCAGCGTAGACAGCATCGCAAATAGCATCCTCTCTAGAGATGATTTCTTTCTGTAACTTTTTTAAGGCTTTTTTCCTGAATGAAACATCCTTTGTTTGCTGGGTCATAAAAAACTCACGCTGTCTTTTCAATATATCCATGGTAATTCTAGGCTTTCGTAATTATGTCATAAAAATATCCCCAAACTAACACATTTGGGGATATAATTGTAATTAATCAAAACAAATCAATTTTATTGCTCTTAAAGTGATTCAAAGGTCAAATGAAAGAACAAGGTTGGTACATCATAAAAGGCTTCCTCTGTATGTATACCCATAGCAACATTCATGGTTGTTTCTGTAAGTTCTTTAATGATTACAATGTTACTTGTTTCTTTATACCCAAGGTATTCTCCTAGAATTAGCTGTTGCTTTCCTGTAAAAGTTACAGTTACTGGGCCCACTCCTGGATACAGGGTATCTACAGTGAAATCTTCTTCATTAAGTTCCCAAGTCGCATCCGTTGCCGGCGTATAAATTGCTTGCGCCAATGGTACATTAGCAAGATCAGCTGAAACTCCAGTTATATTTGCTCCATGAAAAGCACTCGCATGAATAATTCCCATTAAACTTTGGCCATCAATATTATCCACTTTATAGGAACCGTCATGAACAAAAGTAAAAGTATCTTCATAGGCAGAACCTAATCCAACGGCGGCCAGTAGATTATCAAAAGAAGCAATTAAAAGCCCTAAATCATTTTCAATGATTCCAGCACCTTCTTTACCTGCAGTGTATGCACTCTTTAATTTCCATGATTTTCCTTCAGGTCTACCTAAACCACCTGTTAATAGAATTTCAAAAGATGGTAGTATGGTAACTTGTTTGGTTTCGGTAAAAGTACCATTGTCACCACTAGCGGTCATTGTAACATCATAGGTTCCTGGACTGGAAAATGCATATATAGGGTCTTCTTCAGAACTTGTAGAACCATCCCCAAAGTCCCAAGAAATAGCTGTAGCATTTTCAATTGTACCATTAAAGGTAACCTGGGTGTCTTCAACCAAAAACTGAAAATCTGCCAAGGGTGTCAACGGCTCATCATCTTCACTGCAATTGACCAGAGCGATGGAGAGGATGAAAAGGCTTAATATCTTAATATATTTCATTTTGTATATTTTTTTGAATTATTGCTTTTAGTTTTTATCCCACCAAACAGGTGTATCAATTTTATTGGCACCTTGTCTTGAAATTGCTTCTTGCGCATTTGCACTATTTGAGCCCAATTCAAAAGATGAATACAGGAATCTTGTAGGCATTATGCCATTTGTAACTCCTTGATGCAATTCAGGATCGGTTCTAACCGGAATCATAGGATATCCAGTTCGTCTAATATGGCTCCAAGACTCAAAGTAGTTAGGGGTAAGGGCCAACCACATTTGTGTTCCTATTTGCTCTTCATCATTTACACCTGTCAAAGTTGCTGCTGGCGACCCTAAAAAGGTGTCGATATCAGTTTGGTCAACTTCCCATTGCTTTAATGAGGTTTCAATTCCCATTCTATACGAATTGTTCGCTGCAGCCGGATCACTGTCATATGCCAAAGCTGCTTCGGCTCTTAACAACCAAGTTTCAGCAGCAGTAATCATGTATAATTTACTTTCGGAGGATGATAGTGCAAGACCCATATCTGATTGATTTGCAAAATCTGAAGCTCCAAAGGCCAAATCTGTGAGTCCGTTTACCATGCCAGAATATTGGCCATTTGCATCTTGACTTACAAATACAGATAATCGAGGATCGGAAGTTCCTTCTAATTGATCGATCAACATTGTAGACATTTTTATTGAGGGGAAACCAGTTCTTCGGCCAAACCAAGCATTTCCTGTACCTTCTGTCTCAATCATAGATGCGTCATGGGAAGGGTCTTCCATCAAGGGGTCAGCAAGACATTGTGCAACAGTTGATTGGGATAGCGCATTATCAGCATAACGTAAACGCATTCCCAATCTCAATCTAACACTATTGGCAAACCTTACCCATTTATCAAGGTCATTGTCAAATATAGGGTCAGAACCAGGATAACCCATTGCAGGATCAGCTGATTTTAGAATGCCGATGCTATTCGTTAATCTTATGATCATGTCTTTATAGATACTCTCTTGAGTATCATACTTAGGCTGAAGGATATCTTCTGACTTTCCTTTTCCACCTTCGGTATAAGGTACATCACCAAACGCATCGGTAATCTTGGCATACCCCAGAACAGCTATAATATTGGCCATGGCATTGCGTACATTATTTTGAGTACCATCTGTTGTAGTTATCTGCAATACTTCTTCTATATGTCGAATAGTACCACTATAACCACTACTTAGAATGCTGTTGTAATCCCCATCATGACCATCACCGTATTGATCTGGTGCGCGCCATGTACTACCTGCTACATAATAATGCGCATGCATGCCGGCAAAGTGTGATGATCCGTTATCCGTTGTTCCTTGAAAAAGACTTCTAACGGCCTTCGTGAATAAGGCTGAGTCATCAATCGTAGTTACTGCATTTGGGTTATCATATAAATCCTCTAAATGCTTTTCGCATGAAATAAACAGTATTCCTACCATTGCGATAACTACTGTATTTCTAATTATGTTATTTATGTTTTTCATAGTCATCTCTATTAAAAGTTGATTTTTAAGTTAACACCGTAACTTCTAGTAGACGGTAGTGATGAATGTTCAAAGGCCGTACTTGTGGGCCCACTGCTATAACTTGCTTCAGGATCAATATCACCTGCTGCATTGTAAATAAAGAATAAGTTTCTTCCTACGGCAGATAAGCTGGCAGATTGAATAAATGTACCTTTTAACATGGTCTGTGGAAAGGCATAAGTCAATGCTACTTCTCGGAGTTTTACGTTGCTAGCATCCATTATTAAATCAGTAGCAACTTGATTTGAAAAGATATCAGTGAATTGCTTCAACATGGCATTACCTGCAATGTCATTGACAAAACCAGTATGTTCATTTATACCATCTTCGATGATTCCTGTTTCTCTACCTACAAGGCTTCGAGCGTCTGTTCCAAAGAACATACGGTATCCTCGTCCATAGGAATAGTATTCGCCACCTTGTTGAATACTCACCAATGTACTTAATGACAAATTCTTATATCTGAATTTACTCGTGATACCACCGTACCAATCTGGATTAATATTTCCTAGAGCAACACGGTCACCTCGCTTAGCATAACCATCATCTCCTATTATCTTTCGACCAAAGTTGTCTCTTAAGAAATCGTTACCATAAATAGTACCGAACTCTTGTCCTGGTCTGGCTTCTACTGAGGCTGTCCATAAAGAACCAAGTGAGATATTTTCTAATCCTTCATTCAATGAAATTACCTTGGAATTACTTTTGGTGAAATTAAGACCCAAATCCCAGGTAAAATCTTCAGAATCGAATGGGATTAAATTCAATTGGGCTTCATACCCTTTGTTTTGAATCTTACCCGCGTTTATGACTTTGGAAGAATACCCTGTGGTTCCTGATAAAGGAACAGCCATAATCTGATTCGTCGTGTTAGTCTCATAATAGGTGGCATCAAGGGTTATACGATTATTAAGGAAACCTAAATCAACACCAACTTCCCAAGATTCCGATGTTTCTGGTTTCAAGTCAAAGGAAGGAAGACTTCCTGATATTGAAGCTACAGTATAAGGTAGTGTAACAGTTTGATTCACATTATAGACAGCTTGTGTTCTATAAGGTCCAGTATCATTACCTACTTTGGCAAATGAACCTCTCAACTTGCCTTGACTCAGAATATTTGGACTGATGCCCAACATTTTTGAGAAAAGAATACTCATGTTTTCTGAATGGTACCAATAAGAATTATTGGCTTTCGGTAAAGCTGAAGAATTATCATTTCTAATGGTAGCGTCAAAATATAAATAACCACCATAGCTAAATTGGCCTAGTCCATAAAAAGAATAAATTCCTTTTTTAGAAGTACCCTCATTGCTAAATGAATTTTTGTAATTACTGATTCTATAAAAATCACCAACCTTCTCATCATTCCCCCAAATGTTTCTATAACTACTAAATTCATTTCTATAGGTTGAACCAACACTTGTTGTTATTTTAAAATCGGAAATGTTAGTGGAGTAGGTGGCAAGAATATCAGAATTCCATATTCTACTTTTACCACTATCATGATTGTAAGAACCTAAACCATTGCTAATGGCCTTGGCTCCACCTGCTCCCCAATTGGTGAAATCGTAGACTATATAGTCCATACCTGACTTGGCGGTAACATTAAACTTACTGCCAATATCCCAATTTGCTGATAGAAAACCTTGAAAACGATCTTTCTCATCAAGATTGCCAGCATTCTCTAATGCCCAATATGGGTTATTAAATGTGTTATCTAAATTCCATTTAATTTCTTCACCACTCGCATTTATAGTATTGTTGGCAACATTTTCCAAGCGAATATCACGGGGCATTAAGGAAAGTTGTAGTGCTGTGTTTCCGGCACCTTCTGCCAATTGTGGTCTATTACGAACCTTTGAGGTCAAATAGGTCATTTTACCATCAACACTAAATTTATCACTTAGTTTGGTTGTCCCTCTAATACTGAAAGTTTGTTTTGCCAAAGTATTGTTGCTAACGATTCCTTGACCATCTTCATCTGTAATCGCTACTCTAAAAGACCCTTTGTCCGATCGTCCTTCAAAAGCAACCGTATTTGACATTGTAAAACCTGTTTGATAGAAATCTTTATACGTGTTCTTACTAGGGTTAGGGGAGTAGGTATCTTGTTGACCCAACCAATTGGTGTAGGCCTGTCCTTCCATTTTTGGACCCCAACTCCATGAGAAAGGATAGTCAAGAACTGGTCTACCGTCAGCGTTGATCGGAGCAAAGTCTCCAAAGGCACCAGCACCATATTCGTTTTGAAAATCCGGTGTTAAAGCTACATCGGTAAAAGAGAATGAAGAATTCAGAGAAATTCCAATTCCGTCTTTTTTTGTACCGGTTTTGGTAGTAACCAATATTACCCCGTTCATACCCAACGAACCATATGCAGCCGCCGCACCAGCACCTTTAAGTACACTGATAGAAGCAACGTCGTCCGGGTTTATATCTGATAAGGCATCACCACGGTCAATACCGCCGCCGCCGCCAGCTCCACCTGATCCATTGCTGATAGGAATACCATCAACAACTACCAAAGGTCTGTTTGAACCACTAATTGTGGTTATACCTCTTAAAAGTACTCTACTGGATCCATCGACACCTGTGTTTGATTGTGTAATCTGTAAACCAGATACTTTACCTGAAAGTGAATTCATCACGTTGTTCTCACGAGCAACATTCACTTCTTCCGAAGAAACCTGTGATATGGAATAGCCCAATGATTCTTTGTCTCTTTGAATGTTCAGCGCAGTAACCACAACTTCATCAAGACCTTGGGCATCAACTTCAAGGGAAACATTGATTGTTGATTGACCAGCAACCTGAATCTCTTGTGTTTTGTAACCAAGATAGGAAAACACCAATATGGCATTACTTTCAATCCTGTTAAAAGAAAAGTTTCCATCAAAATCTGTCGAAGCACCCGTACTGGTTCCTTTAACCAATACACTAACTCCCAGAAGTGGTATGTCGGTGCCTTCTTCGAGTACAGTACCCGAAACGGTTTGTTGAGCGTAAGCCGAAATTGAAAAGCCAATCGCGACTAAAATTAGAAACAGTTTTTTCATATAGTTTGAGTTAAGTTGTTGTTAATTGTTAATAGTGTTTATTCCTTAAGTGCTAAGATGTATTCTGCAACTGCCATTTTTGCCTCATCTGACAAATAATCCTGAGGTGGCATTTCGGGATATTCCTCCCTTAAGTTTTTTGGATTGTTAATGTAATCCACAATACCCTGCGGATTGTTATGATGAATCGCCTGAAGTATTTCTGTTGGTGGTCCGATCAATCTTGTGCCGAAAGCATGACAACCTGCACAAACACCGTAATAGGTTAATTCTCCTAATTCTTCTTTGCCCACAGATCTGGGGGGAACTGGGCCTGGAGTCATATAAGTTAAAATATCTTTTGTGTCTGTAATCTGAGCAATACCATAGTCACCCAATCCGAATGTACGATATCTGTTCTTATCTCTGATTGTACTTCCGGTTCCTCCACCATAAGCGAATATGTCCGGACCTTTAGAATCCATTTGGGTGAGCATGATTGCTTTTATTTCACCTGTAGGTTCATTTCCATTATCGAACATGATGTTGTCAAGAATAACAACCCGATCAGGATTTCCTTCCGAATTTGGATCGTTAGCTCTTGGGGCACCTGTTGCTAAATCTACGATTGTAATACCCGTATTGTTATTTCCGGTGATGATATTGTTTTCAACTATGACATCGTCCGCAGCCATAATAAGGATTCCTGTTCCAGCAGGTATTCCCGCAACGGTTGAGCCAGGTGCACCGAAATTCTCATGATTATTGTTGACCACAAAGTTGTTTCGCAAAATAACATCGAAGGTTGTTTTAATTGGAAGGCCTGGAGTAACAAATGCCAATAAACCACCTGTATTATTGTGGGCGTAATTGTTTTCTACTAGACAATGTCTTGAGTTTTCAATTTCAATCCCAGCTACATTATCAAAAACTTCATTGTGCAAAACATCAACATTATCGCACATACCCACATAAATGGCAGCATCCTCAATTTCACTTAATACATTGTGCTCTATAAGACCGTTTTTACCGTATTGAGGAAATATTCCATAGACACCAGTATCAATGACCCAGTTATTTCGGATAACAAAATTGTTACCAGCTTGGCCCATTACACCATTGCCTTTATAATTGATGATTTTAAAGTTTTCGATCAATATTCCATTTCCAGAATATAAAAAGGCATCATTTATTTCTTTCTTCCCGTCGAGGGTGGGCCACTCACCATTTATTACAACTCCTTGAAGACTAATATCGTCTTTGTCCACGTATACGTTCTCCGAATAAGTGCCAGGATAAACGCGAATCAAATCGCCTGGATTTGCTTCTTTCACAGCATCTTGAATTGAACCTCCATTCTTGACCTCAATGATTTTTCCAGTGAATTCCTTACTGGATGCAACTTGAGTGCTATCTGTTGTTATACCAACGTTTCTATATTTCATTGTTGAAGGTATAGGTACGGTCTCCACACTTTTTTGTCCAAAAAATGTCTTTCCTAAGAATACCCCAGCAGCCAATAGAACGATGGCTCCAAGAATTTTTAATAAAGGTGATTTTTTCTTCATTTTCTAAATTGATTATGGTTAAATAGATGCTTTTAATCCAGATGGTAATTCTGTAGGCACCTTGGGCGTAAATGATTCGTCTGTTAAGGTTCCTAGAAAATCTACCAATCTATCTAATTCGTAGTCAGTTAAATTAGGTTCCCATATATGCCAATGAATTAGCAGATTCTCACCTTCTGGTACGGCATGACCTCTTCCGTCTGTATAAAATTGTACTGTTTCTCGAAGTGTTTTAAATCTGCCGGAGTGCATATATGGTGCTGTCTTGGCAATATTTCTTAAGCTGGGAACCTTAAACGCTCCTCTCAAGGATTTGTCGTTAAAAGGAAACTCCGCACCTGGGTCCAAAGGTAAGCCGTCAGGTTCGGGGGTACCAATAACGGCAAATTGCTGGTTAGTGAATAATGGCGGTGTGTGGCATTCCGCACACCTAGCAACGAAAGACCTAAAAACGTTTAATCCTTCAATTTCATTTTGATTTAATGCCCCATGATAGCCATGAGCATATTGATCGTATTTACTGTTCAATGACACCAATGACGATTGAAAAGCTGTTATGGCTCTTAGAATTTCAGTAAGCTCAATAGGGTCATTTCCATTTCTATTGTCAAAAGCTTCTGCGAATAGTTTTCGATAGTTTTCGATTCCGTTAATGGTCCTAATAAGATTTTCAGGGGTATTTCCCATTTCTTCTTCAGAAAAAAGGGGTCCTTGCATTTGTTCTTCCAAGGTCACTGCCCGGCCATCCCAAAATAGTTTCTTAAGGTAACCGACATTCCAAAGGGATGGGGCTCCTCTTTTTAGTATATGATCGTTTATACCTTCACTAACGGCTAATCCGTCACTTAAGCCTTTATTAGGGTCATGGCAAGTGGCACATGAAACTGTTTGGTCAGCGGAAAGAACGGGGTCAAAAAACAAATATCTGCCTAGGTCTATTTCTTGGGGAGAAAAACCATCACGGATTTCCGGTAAAGCAGATTTTAAACCACCAACGCCTGCATCGTTTGTTACAGCATATTGATTATACAAGTTCTTCGAGATACACTGGTTGTTCTCATTCAGTTTGAACCCTGGTGGGCATTTGGAATTTAAAAGAGGTATGGCTGAATAAGATGAAGACACGTTACCTGAATAAAGAATCAATATCATCACAAATAATGCAACTCCATATAAGCTAGATTTTATGATGTTTTTTTTAATCATAGAGATATCTCCAATTCATTTATTCTTATCAAAAAAGAACTGTTTCTGTATCAATTACGGTAACCGTTAATATGAAAACTTAAAGTCGGGGTATTTACAAATAAAAAGAGTTGACTCCCTCATGCGCAACATTCAGAGGGTTTTGTGATGAATTAATGCTATGTTGTGACTAATGGGATACTTTTTGTTTCAAAGCCTCTTCGAAAGAAGCCTTAAAACCAGAGGAGACAGGTATTATGACATCAGGGATATGTTGCACGATTATTTCGTAACTTTTTTTGGTTTTTTTTAAAGAGGAAATATGCCTGACATTTACAAGGTAAGACCGATGTACTTTAACTACATTGGTATTGGCAATTTTTTTTTCCAACTCCTTTAATCTTTCGCGAACCAGTTCTTTTGTGGGGCTTCCTCCTTTTAAGTAATAAAGCTCTAAGTAATTACCGGCAGATTTCACATAAAGCAACTCATGGTATTTAATCGCAAGAATTACTTTGTCATTTTCGCCTGTAATGGTCAGTAACTTATCTCCAGGATTGGGGAAAACACCTGAAATGTTCTTTTCTTTTTCTTTAATGGCGGATAATTTCTCTTTGAATGCTAAGTATAAAACTATCAGGACGTAAGGTACGGTTGCTACTAAACTAACAATCCATATAGTATGTAAATAATCATACAGATTGTCATTTAGAGTTTGAAACGGAATGGCATACATAAGATGTAGAATTGTGGCCATTAAAAGCATCTCAAACAAACCCCAAAGAATAAGACTGTATACCTTGAATGTTTTTAATCCAAATATAGGTCTAAGAACATATTGCGAAACGGAAATTACGGTAATCCCAAGTAAAACATATTTCCAATAGAAATTATTTTCCCATTGATTAATGTTAAAAGGACTATAGACACTAAGAAAAAAAGCGGAATATAAACCAATAAAGACAACAAGTATTGCTTTATTGACCGGGCCATTCAGCAAGGTGAAATCTTGTCTTAAAAATTGATTTATTTCCTTTAACATTAGTTTGCTCTATTCAATTTGTCGACGACCACACCCATGAATTAATGTGGCTTGAATACAAGTAAACAAGTTAAAAAAATATCCTTCAAAAACGGAATAAAAATCAAGTTTGTCACATAAAAAACTAGAGTCGTTGATATTCAAAATATTAGGGGTTACTATGTGAATTGTATTTGAATGGATTTTTTAAGTTCAAAAAAAAGTTCTATCATTGTTCTAATGAAATTAAGAAACAATTTAGTCAACATTATTCTTATTGTCCCAGCATTGGGGTGATATAGATTTCTATTGACTTGAGAAGCCTGTATCAGAAATATTTGATACAGGCTTTTTTGTTGGGTTTGATTTTGAAAAAAAAGTGCTATGAACCAGAGATTCAAGAGTATTGAATATGGTATAAAATGATGTTTTAAAGTGCTGTAAAACAATTAATTAGATAAATATGGACGTACTTGAATTTAGAGTGCCGCTAAATGTTAAAAAAATAGGACATATTAAACATATATATTTGATTGACAAATTATGTCTAATAGAAAGTATTGAATTATAAGAACCCTTTTAATGGAATTGAATAAATACAGTAAAAACGTTACCCAAGACCCCACACAACCAGCTGCTCAAGCAATGTTGTATGCCATAGGTTTTAAAGATGAAGATTTTAAAAAACCATTAGTTGGTATCGCAAGTACGGGATATGAGGGCAACCCTTGTAACATGCATTTGAATGATTTGGCCAAATTGGTCAAGGACGGCGTGAATTCAAAGGAAACGGTTGGTTTGATTTTCAATACAATTGGGGTGAGTGATGGAATATCCATGGGAACTCCTGGAATGCGTTTTTCATTACCATCAAGGGATATTATTGCCGATTCAATGGAAACGGTTGTCCAAGGAATGTCGTATGACGCCTTGGTAACGGTGGTAGGCTGTGATAAAAATATGCCGGGAGCATTAATGGCCATGTTAAGATTGAATAGGCCATCAATATTGGTATACGGCGGTACAATTGCCTCTGGATGTCATAATGATAGAAAATTGGATATTGTTTCTGCTTTTGAAGCTTGGGGAGAAAAAGTGGCTGGTACCATGGAGGAGTCTGAGTATAAAAGTATAATAAGGAAAGCGATTCCTGGGGCAGGTGCTTGTGGTGGTATGTACACGGCAAATACCATGGCTTCAGCCATTGAAGCTTTGGGAATGTCATTGCCTTATAATTCTTCCAACCCTGCAGACAATTATCTCAAAGAGAATGAATGTATTGAAGCAGGTAAGCAAATGCGCGTACTTATTGAGAAAGATATTAAACCACTGGACATTGTAACTCGTAAGTCATTGGAAAATGCGATTCGTTTAGTTACTATCATGGGTGGCTCAACAAATGCAGTATTACATTTCTTGGCAATTGCTAGAGCCGCAGATATAGAATTTACACTACAAGATTTTCAACATATTAGTGATACAACACCTTTTATTGCAGATTTAAAGCCAAGTGGCAAATATTTAATGGAAGATGTGCACCGTGTAGGTGGTATACCGGCTGTATTGAAATATTTATTGAAAAACGGACTTTTACATGGGGATTGTTTAACGGTTACTGGCAAGACATTGGCTGAAAATCTTGAAAATGTCCCAGATTTAGAAGAGGGGCAAGATGTAATTATGCCTTTGGACAAACCAATAAAAGCAACCGGACATTTACGCATGCTTTATGGGAATCTGGCAGAAAATGGTTCAGTTGCAAAAATTACGGGAAAAGAAGGTTTGGTGTTTAAAGGAACTGCCAAAGTGTTTAATAGCGAGTATGACGCCAATGATGGTATTCGAACTGGATTGGTGAAAAAGGGTGATGTTGTTGTAATTCGATATGAAGGGCCTAAAGGAGGTCCTGGAATGCCAGAAATGTTGAAACCAACAGCAGCAATTATGGGAGCTGGTTTAGGAAAAGAAGTAGCCTTGATTACAGATGGTCGTTTTTCAGGAGGAACACACGGTTTTGTAGTAGGACATATTTCACCCGAAGCTCAAGAAGGTGGTACAATTGGTTTGGTTAAAAATGGTGACATAATTACCATTGATGCTGAAACTAATTCAATCAATGTTGCTGTTTCTGATGAAGAATTGGCAAAACGAAAGACCGAATGGGTACAACCAGAATTAAAATTCAAAAAGGGCGTGCTTTATAAATATGCGCGTTCGGTTTCATCTGCTGCGGAAGGTTGCGTAACGGATGAGTTTTAAAATATAATTGTTATTGTCCTTTTAAATTAAGGATGGGAGGTGTTTGAAAATAGCACCCAAATTGTTTAAATAGTTATGGAGACATTAAAGGAAAAAAAGAATAAAACCGAGAAAGCAGCCACGATAAGGATAAGTGGAGCAGAAGCAATAATTCACTGTTTATTGGCTGAAGGGGTCGATATACTCTATGGTTACCCTGGTGGGGCTATTATGCCTGTGTATGATGAGCTATATAAGTTTCAGGATAAGTTAACCCATATTTTAACCCGTCATGAACAAGGTGCTACCCATGCTGCACAGGGTTATGCAAGAGTTTCTGGTAAAGTAGGGGTTGCTATGGCAACTTCTGGCCCTGGAGCAACTAATTTGGTGACAGGTTTGGCTGATGCTCAAATCGATTCTACACCAATGGTCTGCATCACTGGGCAGGTGCCAAGACATTTATTAGGCTCGGATGCATTTCAAGAAACAGATATTATTGGAATTTCAACTCCAGTTACTAAGTGGAACCATCAAGTTACCAAAGTTGAGGAAATCCCAGAGGTAATGGCAAAAGCTTTTTACATCGCAAAATCGGGTCGACCAGGTCCGGTATTGATTGATATTACCAAAAATGCGCAATTTGATGAATTGGACTTCAGCTATGAGCATTGCACAGGTGTTCGCAGTTACAAGCCTGTTCCTGAACCCAACATAGATGCTATTGACGCTGCAGCGGCTTTGATTAATTCTGCCAAGAAACCAATGATTGTTTTCGGCCAAGGGGTAATATTAGGTCATGCAGAGGAAGAATTAAAGAAATTGATAGAAAAAGCAGGGATACCTGCCGCCTGGACTATTTTAGGGTTATCTGCACTTGATTCCGACCATCAATTGAATGTTGGTATGGTGGGTATGCATGGCAATTATGCGCCCAATATTCTAACCAACGAATGTGATGTTCTAATTGCTATAGGAATGCGGTTTGATGACAGGGTAACAGGTAGTTTGGATACTTATGCGAAACAGGCGAAAGTCATCCATTTTGAGATAGACCCGGCTGAGATTAATAAGAATGTCCCTGTAGATGTTGCTGTATTAGGCGATTCAAAAGAAACACTTGGTCTATTATTACCCAAGATTGATAAAAACAGCCACGAATCATGGCATAATGAGTTCAAGAAAAGGTACCAGATAGAGTTTGATGCGGTTATTGAGAAAGAATTGCACCCAACCAAGGAAGGTATGACCATGGCCGAGGTAATCAATGAGATTAATGAGGCTTCAGGACACAAAGCGGTTATAGTAAGTGATGTTGGTCAACATCAGATGATTGCTTGTAGGTACTCAAAATTCAAACAATCCAAGAGTAATATTACCTCTGGAGGATTGGGTACCATGGGGTTTGCATTGCCTGCGGCAATTGGCGCTAAAATGGGTGCTATGGAAAGGGAAGTTGTAGCTGTTATTGGTGACGGAGGTTACCAAATGACAATTCAAGAGTTGGGAACGATATTTCAAAACAAAACCCCAGTAAAAATAGTTGTGCTGAATAATGACCATTTAGGTATGGTACGCCAATGGCAAGAATTATTCTTTGAAAGTAGATATGCTTCAACGGTAATGAGTAATCCTAATTTTGTGAAGATTGCTGAAGGTTATGATATAACAGCTAAAAAAGTTACCGAGCGCAAGGATTTAAAAGCTAGTGTAGAAGAAATGATGGCCTCGAAAGATGCTTATTTCTTGGAAGTAGCTGTTGAAAAAGAAGATAACGTTTTCCCTATGATTCCATCTGGGGCTTCGGTATCGGATATTAGATTAAAGTAAGAAAGAATTAACAATAAAATCTACCCAGAAGTATTCTTCAAGTGTATAGAATGAATACTGGGAATGGACTTATGGAAAAGCAATGGTTTACAATATCGGTTTATGCTGAAAACAATGTTGGATTGTTAAACAGGATATCAGGAATATTCTTAAAGCGACACATTAATATAGAGAGTCTAAATGTCTCAAAATCAGAAATTGGACAAGTATCAAAATTTACAATAGTTGTAAATACCGCGGAGGACTGGACCCGTAAAATCGTGCAGCAAATAGAGAAGCAGATTGAAGTGATAAAGGCTTTTTATCATGATGATGACGACATCATTTATCAAGAATCCGCTTTGTTCAAAATCGCTTCCCATTTACTTTTTGATGAGCGACAAATACAAAATATAATCAAGGAGAGCAATTCGCAGATTGTGACAGTCTCTAGAGACTTTTTTGTCTTGGCAAAAACAGGACGAAGACATGAAATTGATGAAATGCACGATGATCTTGAACCTTATGGCATAATGCAATTTGTTCGATCAGGGCGTTTGGCCGTTTCAAAAGCTGAAATGCCAATAAGCACTATGTTAAATGAATTTCACTTAGATAAATAATCAAATACTAAAAACGAGAATATAAAATGACAAATTATTTTAATACACTATCATTACGTGATCGATTAACGCAGCTGGGAAAATGTAGGTTCATGGATTCTTCTGAATTTTCTGATGGTGTTACCGCTTTGAAAGGAAAAAAAATAGTTATTGTTGGTTGTGGCGCTCAGGGCCTTAACCAAGGGTTGAACATGAGAGATTCAGGTCTTGATATCGCCTATACCTTGCGAGAAGCAGCAATAAAAGAGAAAAGACAATCTTATAAAAACGCAACCGAGAATGGTTTCACCGTAGGTACTTATGAGGAATTGGTTCCTTCTGCAGATTTGGTTATCAATCTAACTCCGGATAAACAGCACACTAATGTGGTAAGCGCCGTGATGCCATTAATGAAAGATGGGGCCACACTGTCCTATTCGCATGGTTTTAATATTGTAGAAGAAGGTATGCAAGTAAGAAAAGATCTTACTGTAATCATGGTTGCTCCTAAAAGCCCAGGTTCTGAGGTACGTGAGGAATATAAAAGAGGATTTGGAGTACCAACATTAATTGCGGTACACCCAGACAATGACCCTCAAGGAAAAGGTTTAGAGCAAGCTAAAGCATATGCAGCGGGCACAGGCGGACACAAAGCTGGTGTCTTGGAATCTTCTTTCGTAGCTGAAGTAAAATCAGATTTAATGGGAGAACAGACCATTTTATGTGGACTGCTTCAAACAGGTTCAATTCTTTGTTTCGATAAAATGATTGAAAAAGGAATTGATGCTGGTTATGCATCAAAACTAATTCAGTACGGTTGGGAAACTGTTACTGAAGGTTTAAAATATGGTGGAATCACCAACATGATGGATCGTTTATCAAATCCTGCGAAAATCAAGGCATTTGAACTTTCCGAAGAACTTAAAGATATTATGCGTCCCTTGTTCCATAAGCACATGGATGATATCATGAGTGGCCATTTCTCAAAAACCATGATGGAAGATTGGGCCAATGATGATAAAAACCTATTAAGTTGGAGAGCTGCAACTGGTGAAACTGCTTTTGAAAAGACACCAGCTGGTGATATGAACATCAGTGAGCAAGAGTTTTATGACAATGGTGTTTTGATGGTAGCCATGGTTCGCGCTGGTGTTGAATTGGCATACGAATCTATGACCGAATCTGGAATAATTGGTGAATCTGCATATTATGAATCATTGCACGAAACCCCATTGATTGCGAACACGATCGCTAGAAAGAAATTATTTGAAATGAACCGTGTTATCTCTGATACAGCTGAATATGGTTGTTATCTTTTTGATCATGCCTGTAAGCCTTTATTGGGTGATTTCATGAAAGGTATTGATACTGATGTTATAGGTACCCATTTTGGAGAAGGAAAAGACAATGGAGTAGATAATGCCAAATTAATCACTGTTAATAAGGCATTGAGGGATCATGATGTTGAGATTGTTGGGGCACGTCTTCGTGCGTCGATGACTGCAATGAAGCCAATAGTCTAATAAAAATCAATTTTTAATTGACCTGTTAGGCTCTTTGGCCTAACAGGTTTTTTTATCTTTAACCATGGCGTATTTTCCAGATTTAGACGATGTTAAAAAGGCTGAAAAGACCATTCGGCAAGTAGCTGATGTTACTCCATTGTCCAAGAGCATACGATTGTCCAAGAAATACAACGCTAATGTTCTTTTAAAAAGAGAGGATCTACATAGGGTTCGCTCGTATAAGATACGGGGTGCATTCAATAAGATAAGTTCGCTTTCAAAAGAAGAGTTGTCAAAAGGGGTTGTATGTGCCAGTGCAGGCAATCACGCACAGGGTGTGGCCTTTGCCTGTAACCATTTAAGAATAAAAGGAACGGTGTATATGCCATCGGTTACGCCGAGACAGAAAATTGAGCAAACCAAAATGTTTGGCGGTGACTTTATAACTGTTGTGCTTGAAGGAGATACTTTTGACGATTCTTCTAAGGCCGCTTTGCTATTTTGTGAGGAACAACAGAAGACTTTTGTACATCCATTTGATGATGAAAAGGTTATAGAAGGACAGGCTACCATTGGTTTGGAGCTTTTAGATCAGACCACTGAACCCATAGATTACATATTTGTTGCTATTGGTGGTGGTGGACTCGCTTCAGGACTCTGCGCGGTTTTCGAAAAGTTGTCATCCAATACCAAAATTATTGGTGTAGAGCCAGAAGGTGCTCCATCAATGAAAGTTTCAATCGAAAAAGGCAAAAATACCCGATTGGAACAAATTGACAAGTTTATTGACGGTGCTGCAGTTCAAAGGGTAGGAGATTTGCCATTTACCATTTGTCAAGAGCATTTAGACCAAATGAAAACTGTTCCCGAGGGCAAGGTTTGTCAATCTATTTTAGACCTCTATAATAGAGATGCAATAGTCGTTGAGCCTGCAGGTGCTTTGACCGTTGCCTGCTTGGATGGTTTTACAGATGAAATCAAAGACAAGAATATTGTTTGTATTGTAAGTGGAGGTAACAATGATATAACCCGTACAGCTGAGATTAAGGAACGGGCATTGTTGTATGGTCAATTAAAACACTATTTTATTGTTCGTTTTCCACAGCGTCCTGGTGCATTAAAACAGTTCGTGGCAGAGATATTGGGTCCAAATGATGATATTACCCATTTCGAGTATTCCAAAAAATCAAGCAGGGAAAATGCTCCTGCAATAGTGGGAATAGAATTAAAAAGTGCTACAGACCTTCAACCTCTGATTCAGCGAATGAAAGCCAATAACTTTTATGGCGACTATTTAAATGATAAACCAGATCTATTCCAGTATTTGGTTTAGTATTTACGCATTTTCAAACACATTACGTATAATTTGTTAACTCTAACGTTTTCATAGTTAGCAGTGTTATTGAAAATGAATTATAAGGCCTAATTTTGTTCTAACATTCTAAAATAAGGTCAATCATGACAATACCAGAGATATATAAAATCACAAATACCATAGATCAGACAGCATATCTTATTGATGGGGAATTAAAAACTTGGAAAGGAAAGTCCACCGAAGTGTATTCCACTATTTCGTCCACAAAGGATTATAAACCTACTTTATTGGGAAGTATCCCAGATATGGGCGAAAAAGAGGCTTTAGAGGCATTGAAAGGTGCAACAGATGCCTATAACAAGGGTCAAGGAGCTTGGCCTACCATGCAAGTAAAAGACCGTATTGAATGCATGGAGATCTTTGTTGAGAAAATGAAGACCAAACGGGACGAAGTAGTTAAGCTGTTGATGTGGGAGATTGGAAAATCATTACCTGATTCACAAAAGGAATTTGATCGTACAATCGAATATATCTACGATACCATTGAAGATTGCAAACAATTGGACCGTGATGCGGCCAAGTTTGAAAAAAACGATGGTGTTTATGCCCATATAAAAAGGGGGCCTTTAGGTGTTGTTTTGTGTTTAGGGCCTTATAACTATCCTTTGAATGAGACATTTGCTTTGTTGATTCCTGCGATTATCATGGGGAATACTACGGTATTTAAGCCAGCAAAACATGGGGTGTTATTGATTACACCACTGTTGGATGCATTTCAGAGTAGTTTTCCCAAGGGAGTGGTTAATATTTTGTTTGGTCGTGGTAGGGCTGTAGCGGCCCCGATTATGCAAACAGGAAAGATTGATGCATTGGCACTGATAGGGAACAGTAAATCGGCCAATGCATTGCAAGAGCAGCATCCAAAAAGTAACCGATTGCGATTGGTACTTGGGCTTGAGGCCAAGAACCCGGCAATAATTTTGCCAGATGCTGATTTAGGTTTGACCGTTCAGGAGTGTTTGGCAGGTACTTTGTCTTTTAACGGGCAACGTTGTACAGCTTTAAAAGTAATTTATGCCCATGAGAATATTGTGGATGGTTTCAATAGTCAATTTGCAGAACAGGTAGATACCCTAAAATTTGGAAATCCCTGGGATAAAGGAGCAAAGCTCACCCCATTACCAGAACCAGGAAAATCAGATTACATTCAAGAACTTATTGATGATGCAGTTTCTAAAGGGGCGAAGATTTTGAATAAAAAAGGAGGAAAACGCTTTGATAATTTCATTTGGCCAGCAGTATTATATCCTGTTACAAAAGATATGCGGGTATATCAAGAAGAACAATTTGGCCCTGTAATACCCATTGTACCGTTTAAGGATATTGAGGAGCCTTTGGATGATATGGCGGATAGTAATTACGGGCAACAGGTGAGTCTCTTTGGGAAAGATGTGTATGCCTTGGCTCCGTTGATTGATTCTTTGGTGAACTTGGTGTGCCGGGTTAATTTGAACAGTTCCTGTCAACGTGGTCCAGACGTCTATCCATTCACGGGAAGAAAAGATTCTGCCCAATCAACCCTGAGCGTGCATGACGCCTTGCGCTCATTTTCTATACGGACCTTTGTTGCTTTTAAAGACAATGAATTGAATAATGAGACCATTGAAAAACTCTTAGAAACCAAGCTTTCCAATTTTGTGAGTACTGACTATATATTGTAGTTACAAAACTTTAAAAGAAGTAAATTTTCTGATTTTTGATATTTGGGTTAAGTTCGATGCTTTCGTTATCGTGTTTGTGTAAGAATAGTTGCGTGTGTTAGCACGAGCTTTCGCGAGTACAAAACCAACTTGAAAATCCGCAAGGATTTTCCAAAAAGGCGAGAACAAGCAATTATTTTTACACGGTGTTGGCGTTAGTTATTTTTTTGTTCATTCTTTTTTCTTTCCTGTTCTTCTTTTGCTTTTTTCGCTTCCAATTCCTTGTCTGTTAATGGAACTTCCATCATCGGTGTATGTTTAACTCTTCCGTCAGCCTGTTGTTCAATAATCGCAGCATACTTTATAGATACTCCTTCTCTCCGTAATTTTGAAGCAAGTAACTTAACATATTCTAAATCCGAATTTGATTCTACCAATTTGAGTAATTCTTGTCCGATTTTGGTGAATACTAATATTTGTAATTGCTGTTCAGGTATGTTAGGTGATTTTTCTACAGCTATAATTGTTTTACTGATTACAAAATATTGCAAATCAGTATTTCCCTTTGTAGCGTGAACTTTAAATTGCAAATCGTTCGCAGTTAAAAGTCCCAATTCTTCTAAAAGAAGCCTTTCGTGAAAATTAACTTTGTATGTATCTTCTAATAAAGGCTCATTTTTGAAATTAAGCATAAAAGAAACACCATTAGAACTAACGGATAAATTCGCAAATTTTATAAAAGTATCTGCTTCTTTTTTAGAGAGGTTTTTTAGTAATTCTAAAGTTCTTAATGAATATGAATTAGGATTTTTAATTTCTCCAGCTAAAATTCTACCCCAAATTTCCTGCATTTCTTCATCGGAAACATCTTCGGCAATATTAAAAAATCTTTTAGACCAATCTTTGCTTACAGGTTCTTCAGACACATTGGATTCTTGCTGTAATTGTTTAGCGGCAATTTCAGCAATTTGGTCTATGTTATTTTGTCTCTCAAGTTCTTTGAAAAGTATTCTTTCTTGAATCCTCAAATATGTTTCGGCTTCATTTTCTTTTCCTTCTGCTAAAGCTTTGGATTTCGCATTTTCAATCATTCCGATTTCGTAAGCTTTTGCATCAGCTTCTTTTCGTATCGACCTTGGTTTATATAATGTACCGATTCCTTTACTTATTACATCAATAAGTTTTTCTATCGGTTTCCCTTCTAATTTTATTAAATTAAATTCAGGCATAGTATGTTTTTTTTAATTAACGCCAACGCTTAGTTAAAATGAGTTTTAATTCCTTTTAACGGTTGATAACGAAGTTCGGGGATTTTTAATTTATAATCAAGCTTGTTGCCTATACTATTGCTACAAGCTGTAAACAAATTACTACAAAAAAAGTCAACGATTTTACCTGGGTAGCTACTGTCAAATTCTAAAAACTAGATAATGGCCTTTAAAAGCCATTAACAAAGTCATCTATATATGTTGCTCTATTCTCAATCCAGCGTTTCAGTTCATTTGCACCCGCATCGTTTGCCTCCCATACACCAAAATCCCTAACTTTTGCTTCTTGAATGTAAGGGCATATTCATCTATATAGGCTAGCAACTCTGTAAGGTGATTGTCTTTAAAAGCCGTCCAATGTTCCTTCATCAATAATTCAATTCTGGGGTCGGACATCAATCTTGAAAAGAACTGGGTGCCACTGGACGAAGATGACCAAAATAAAGGCCTGTCAAAAACACTAAAATGTTGAAATGTGCCTTCAAAAGCAAAGCCCCAATCAAAATCCCATATTGGCCCCATGGTAAATTTTCCCATACTTGTTTTATACAGGTAGGTACTTTTAGGGTGATTGATTTCTTCATTACCGGTAAGCATATACACAATCAAATATTTGGCAATAGAAACATCATCTATATAATCAAGATATTCATTATTTGGAAAATCCGCTTGAGCAACCAATGTTTCCAATGTTTCAAATTCACTTTGAATAGATGTCAATTTAACGGCATCGATCATTTTCGGATATTTTACAGTCACTGGTAAATCGTAAGCACTTGATCTGAACTGCCATTCTTCATCATAATTGGTGTCTAAATTCAGCAATAGACCATCTTCACCAACATCAACACGATTGGGTTTTACTTCTATTTGCTCCGTTAGCATGTATAACCCTTGGTATTCATTGTTTATGGTTACTTCAACAGGTGTAATAGTATTCGTAAAAGGCATTTCAAGCAATTGTCCAATTTTCATGCCCACGGCATTCAATAAATGAGTGCCATCGAGATAGTTGGACAATAGCACCCAATCTTTTTCAGGTGCCAACCCTAAAATGGACTCTTCACTGCTCAATTTTATTTTGTACGGTTTTTTTGGGTAGCCCCAAGTCGAATTGCCCCTGCCTCTTATTTGGGCATCGATTGTTAAATCATTATTTGTTGATTGCGCATTTACTTTCAGAACCCCATCAACATAAACACTTTTAGAAACAATGGGAACGCTTCCGTTTGTGTTAAACTCAATCTGAGGAAAGTTTACATCTTCTTCTGCCTTTGGTTCTTGCGTTAGAACGGTATCATCTTTAGAGCAACTTTCTGTGATAACAACACAGATCATTAAAAAGAAATAAATAAAAGTTGGTTGCCTAAATAATTGACGCATAGTTTTGTAATTGGCTAGTAAGATAATATAAAAGTTGTTTATATCTGTATATGATCAGGTTAGGGAATTTGTATAACTACTAGGTTTTGAAATATAATTGTGGATTTATCCTAGATTCTAAAACAATACTGTGCAAAAAGCCCTGACGGATTTGTCAGGGCTTTTGGTTATTATCTAAAATATTGAGTAGAATCTTTTATGTTTTAAACATTCGCAGCCAGCCAATCACCAACCTCACTGGTTTTGTGTGCTATACCATCTTCGGACAAGTCTTCGGTAACAATACCCTCCGCCAATGATTTGTTTACAACATCGCGAATGGCCTGAGCTTCATCAGCTAGATCAAAATCCTCAAATAGCATAGCAACGGAAAGTACGGTCGCTAAGGGGTTTGCAATGTCCTTTCCTGCAGCTTGCGGATATGAGCCGTGAATGGGTTCGTATAAGCCTACTTTACTACCTATTGATGAAGAGGGCATTAATCCCATTGAACCTGATATTACAGAAGCCTCATCAGTTAATATGTCCCCAAAAAGGTTTGCGGTAATCATAACGTCATAATCACTAGGCCATTGAACCAAACGCATTGCAACGGCATCAACAAATTCATAGGACACCTCAACTTCAGGATAGTCTTTTTCCATGGCTTGGACTGTTTCTCTCCACAAACGGGAGGCTTCCAATACATTGGCCTTGTCAACACAGCAAAGTCTTTTAGAGCGCTTCATGGCCATCTCAAAACCTTTTTTTGCTAAACGTTGTATTTCAAACCGTTGGTAGGTCATGGTGTCGTATGCTGTATCGCCATTATCTTTTCTTCCACGCTCACCAAAATAAACGCCACCGGTCAATTCCCTAAGAATGATTAGATCAGTACCTTCAATACGTTCACGCTTTAACGGTGATTTGTCAATCAATGAAGGAAAAGTAAATGTTGGTCGTACATTGGCGAACAATCCCAATTTCTGTCTCATTTTCAATAAACCTTGTTCAGGTCTTACTTTGGCCGATGGATCATTATCAAAACGTGGATGACCAATTGCACCGAATAATACAGCATCAGCATTTGCACATATTTCGTGTGTTTCATCAGGATAAGGCTCACCAACAGCATCAATGGCCGCAGCACCAGTCAAAGCGGGTGTCCAATTTATTTCATGATCGAATTTTTTTGCAACTGCATTAGATACTTTTACTGCTTGATCTATTACCTCAGGACCAATTCCGTCTCCTGCCAAAAGGGCTATATTCAATTTCATTTAACTGTATTCTATTAATTATTAAATAATGTTCAACATTTTTTCTGTCGCCTTGATAGCCGATACTGTTTGGTCAGAGTCCAATCCTCTAGAGGTAAACTCTTTTTCTTCCAACTTCCAAGTGATTATTGTTTCACAGAGGGCATCGGAGCTACTTCCGGGTGGTATGCGAACGGCATAATCGGTTAAAACGGGCAATTCAATTTTTCTTGAGTTGTAAATTTTACGTAAGGCATTCATAAAGGCATCGTACTGCCCATCCCCTGAAGCGTTTTCTTCAAAAATCTCCCCATTTATTTCCAATGATAGGGTGGTGGAAGGCTGCAAGCCTTTTGCATGGGTCAATACATAGGATTTAACAAATACTTTTTGTTGGAAATCAGAATCCAGAACATCCGAAATAATATAAGGAAGGTCATCTTTTGTCACCTGTTCTTTCTTATCACCAAGTTCAATTATCCTCGCAGTTACTTTCTTTAACTCGTCATCATTGAGCGTCAATCCCAGCTCCTGTAAATTCTTTTGAATATTGGCTTTTCCGGATAATTTACCAAGTGCATATTTACGTTTTCTACCAAAACGTTCTGGCATTAAATCGCTAAAGTAAAGGTTATTTTTACTATCTCCATCTGCATGTATGCCAGCTGTTTGTGTAAAAACATTGTCACCAACAATAGGCTTGTTTGCGGGGATGCCAAATCCTGTAAAGGCAGACACCAATTTACTCACCTTATGCAGTGATGATTCGTTTACTGCTATATCAACTTCTGGTAAAAAATCATTTATCACAGCGACTGCGCTCGCCATAGGTGCGTTACCGGCACGTTCACCCATTCCATTTACAGTAAGATGTAAACCGTGTACACCTGCTCTAACAGCTTCCATAACATTTGCCACTCCAAGATCGTAATCATTATGTCCGTGAAAGTCAAAATGTGAATCTGGATAACGCTGGACTATTTCTGAAAGAAAGTCAAAAGTCTCTGAATAGGTGAGTACCCCTAGTGTATCCGGTAACAAGATTCGCTCTACGGGTTGTTTTGTGAGAAAGTCCAAATACTGAAAAACGTATTCCTTGGAATTACGCATACCGTTACTCCAATCTTCAAGATATACATTGGTCTTAATGCCTTGTGCTTGTGCTAGTTCAATGGTTTTGGCTATCTCATTAAAATGCTGCTCAGGAGTTTTCTTAAGTTGATGTGTTAAGTGGTTCAATGATCCTTTGGTGAGTAAATTTTGAACCTTGGCGCCTGCCTTTTTCATCCATTCCAAGGAAACTCCGCCATCAACAAAGGTCAATATCTCCACGCGGTCCAAATACCTTTGTTCAGTTGCCCATTGGGTAATTTCCTGTACAGCTTTCAATTCACCTTCTGAAACTCTGGCTGAAGCAATTTCAATACGGTCAACTTTGAGCTCATCCAATAATAGTTTGGCAAGCGTAAGTTTTTCGGATACAGAGAAAGAAACTCCCGAGGTCTGTTCACCATCGCGGAGTGTAGTGTCCATTATTTCAATCCGTCTCTTATCCATAGGTATTCTTGACTTAAACTATTATAATGGTGTGTCTTGGGCGTATTCGCTTATTTTACCCTTGATGTTCAAAAGGTAATCTATATCATCAAAGCCGTTGGTCATGTTGGCTTTCTTATAATCATTGATATCAAAACTTTCCTTTTCACCAGTAGCCAATATAGTTACGGATTGATCCTTAAGATTAACTTCTAATTGGGCTTCTGGGTCAGCTTCAATAGCAGTAAAAATTTTATGTAGAAAATCTGCACTGACCTGAACAGGTAAAACACCAATATTCAGACAGTTGTTTCTAAATATATCGGCAAAGAAACTGGAAACCACACAGCGGAATCCGTAATCATAAACGGCCCATGCGGCATGTTCCCTAGAAGATCCAGAACCGAAGTTCTTGCCACCTACTAATATTTTACCACTGTAGATAGGGTTATTTAGAACAAAGTCTTTCTTTGGTGTGTCATCACCATTGTAACGCCAATCCCTAAAAAGATTATCACCAAATCCTTTTCTTTCTGTTGCTTTTAAAAAGCGAGCTGGAATAATTTGGTCTGTATCCACATTTTCTATGGGAAGTGGTACTGCCGAAGAAGTTAGTATGTTGAATTTATCGTATGCCATTTTATTATTTGTTGTTCGTTCTTAGTTGTTCTTTGATGGATTTTTACTCTTAGATATTGATAATTTATCAATTCTAACCAATTAACCATCAACTATTTAATTCATTAATTCCCTTGGGTCGGTAACCTTTCCGGTAACGGCTGCTGCTGCTGCAACTAACGGACTGGCCAAAAGAGTTCTAGACCCTGGACCTTGTCTGCCTTCAAAGTTTCTGTTAGAAGTACTTACTGCATATTTTCCAGCAGGCACCTTATCATCGTTCATGGCCAAACATGCAGAGCAACCAGGTTCTCTTAGTTCAAAACCAGCTTCGTTCAAAACATCCAACAAGCCTTCTTCCTTTATTGCTGCTTCAACCTGATGAGATCCCGGAACCAACCAGGCTGTAACATTTTGTGCCTTTTTTCTTCCTTTTATTAATGAAGTAAAAGCCCTAAAATCCTCTATGCGGCCATTAGTGCAACTTCCAAGGAAAACAAAATCAATATCCTTGCCCATCATACTTTCACCTTCATTGAAATCCATATACTGCAAAGATTTTTTATAAGTGGCTTGGCCACCTTCTACGGCATCAGCTAGAGGAATATCATTTGAAATACCGATACCCATGCCCGGATTTGTACCGTAAGTGATCATAGGTTCAATGTCGGCAGCGTCAAAGGTTATTTCCTTGTCAAATTGAGCTCCTTCATCGGTGTATAGTGTTTCCCAATATGCCTTGGCCTTATCAAGAGCGACACCTTTTGGTGAAAACTCACGCCCTTGTACATAATCAAATGTCTTTTCATCAGGGGCTATCATTCCACCACGTGCGCCCATTTCAATACTAAGGTTGCAGACCGTCATTCTTCCTTCCATGGTCATATCCCTAAACACCTGACCAGCATACTCAACGAAATAACCCGTAGCTCCTGAAGTTGTTAATTGTGAGATAATATACAAGGCAACATCTTTAGGGGTAACCCCTTTACCCAATGCGCCCTCAACATTAATACGCATACTCTTAGGTTTTGCCTGCATTATACATTGCGTGGCCAAAACCATTTCAACCTCAGAGGTTCCAATTCCAAAGGCAATAGCCCCAAAAGCGCCATGGGTAGAAGTATGTGAATCACCACATACTATGGTAGCACCTGGCTGTGTGATTCCGTATTCCGGACCTACAACATGAACAATACCATTTTTCTCATGCCCCAATCCCCAATAGGAGATTCCGTATTCTTTGGAGTTTTCTTCCAAAGCTTTAAGCTGGTTTGCAGAAAGCGGATCCTCAACTGGCAAATGTTGATTTATAGTCGGGGTATTATGGTCTGCGGTCGCGAATGTTTTTTCAGGATGCAGTACTTTAATCCCTCTACTTTTCAATCCTAAAAATGCCACGGGACTTGTTACTTCATGTACCATATGACGGTCTATGAACAATACATCTGGGCCGTTTTCAATTTGTTGCACAACATGCGAATCCCAAACCTTATCAAATAGTGTCTTCTTTGAACTCATAATTCTTTTTATTCTAAGCTAACAAAACTATTAAAACCAATGGTTTTAGGAAATTAATGCACTTAAAAATTACGATGTTCAAACGCAATTATTTTTTCAACAACAGAAGGAGACAAAATCCATTTACACGAAAAGGAATAAGTCAGATGTCCTTTAGCTATTCGCTTTTACGGGATTTAAAAGAAACATCCAATCTTTGAACCATAGGTGTTTTTTCTGGAGTCAGTGTAAAGAACACATTTATATCACCATTTTCGCAGCTTATTTTAAAATCTCCTCGTAATTGATTTCGAGGAGAAATCTTCAAAACATTTATAAAGCCTCCTGCAGAATCCAAAACATCTTGGATTTCTTTGATACGCATTTCTTTAGAAGTATCTAGGAAAAAATTCTCGGCAAATATTTTCCCATCTAGATTGGCTTTTCCTGTTTGGAAGAGGTTAGCGATTTCTCCCTTTCTTTTTTCCAAGATATCAGATGCAGGAAGTTTGCGGGACTGTAAATCCAATTTCTCAAACAACATTTTTTCTATGGTATCGTAGGGAATAGGTGTTGTATATGTTAAATTGCCAAATGCCATGATTCCAATACCATATTCAGGAAAGAAAGCATAATTACTCCCAAAACCAGGTAATGCCCCGCCATGTGAAATACGTTTTCTTCGTTTACAATCCATTGAAATTCCAAGCCCAAATCCATAGCCTATCATACTTGCACAAGACTTATTATCCCAATCCTTGTTCCAAGAATTTAAAAAATTAAATTGAGGAGTATGCATTTCCCTTAAAGAACTACGCTTGATAGGACCCGTGTCGTCATCGCTTCTTGCTGGCCAAGCAGATAAATGAAAACTAACATATTTGTTAAAATCTTCGATGGATGTGATTAATCCTCCCATTGCACCGTATGCACCATCGTGAAGCATTGGTTCCTTTTTCCAAGTTTCATCTTCCCATCTATATCCAATCGCCAATTGTTCTTGCGGAACATTTGAATATTCCCAAAATGTATTGTTCATCCCTAAGGGAAGAAAAATATGCTTCTTTATATATTCTTGATATGGAATTCCAGAAATTGATGTAATGATTTTCCCGAGCATGGCATATCCTGTATTGCTGTATTCAAATTGGGAGGAGGAAACCTTGGAAATCGATAGCCCTTTGGAAATCAAATCTATAAAAGCTTCATCTGAAAGTGCAAGCTGGCGGTCTCCCCAGGGATTGTCCTCTGGAAATCCAGCTGTCATTGTCAATAAATTTTCAATATCAATCAATGGAGAATCCTCGGTAAGATATTCTAACTTTCCTAACTCCGGAATATATTTTGATACTGGGTCATTTAAAGATAATTTCTGTTCATCCCTTAATTTCAAAATAGCCATGGCCGTAAAACTCTTTGACATAGAGGCTATCCGAAAAGATGTACTAGTTGACGCTGCAATATTGTTTTTTATTTGGGACAATCCTGTTGCCGAGGCTATTACGAGAGAATCATCAACAACAATACCATAGGCAATTCCTGGTATTTTTTTTGTTTTTGAGTGTTCAATAAATATTTGCTCCAATTCAGATTCGATTCCTTTTATTTTTGAGATTCTTTGGTCATTCAAGAAAACAGGCTCTTTATAAGTGCTTGACACTAACTTTCCCTCTGGATGCTTTATAGCAGCAGTTTGATTTGTATTTCTACAAGATATCAGAAGTACAATGCTAGATAACAAAAGAATTACCGACGTATTTTTCATTTGGTTTTGTTTATGGTATTAAATTATAAAAACAAAGACAACTTTTTTTTGAAATTGTCACACTTATTTAAATGTTAGTTTAACATGTGCTGTTAGCACTTTAACACAATTGTAACTTTATGGGGCTTTATCTATATATACCTTGTAACGGAACAACTAAAATCAATCAAATGAAAAAAATGTACTTAAAATATGCATTAGGCATGTCATTCATGATGCTATTTTGTTTTGTTAATGTTTCCGCTCAATTGGATTTACCAAGAGGAAGCCAAATGGCAAAGGTTTCGCAAAGAGTCGGAATAACCGATATTTCAATCGAATATTCACGCCCTAGTGTTAATGATCGGGAAGTTTGGGGAAAGTTAGTGCCTTATGGAATGAACAACCTTGGATTTGGAACGGCCAAAGAATCTCCTTGGAGAGCAGGGGCAAATGAGAATACGATCATCAAATTTGATGATGATGTGAAGGTAGAAGGAAAAGATTTGGCAGCAGGAAAATATGGATTGCATATGGTCATTCATGAAGATAATAAAGCAACGATTATTTTCTCCAAGAATTACAAGGCGTGGGGCAGTTATTTCTATGAGCCTTCGGCGGATGCTTTGCAAGTTGATGTGAATATGACCAATGCACCGCATACAGAGCAATTAACTTTTGATTTCTACGATGTTTCGGCCAATTCGGCCATAGCCAGTTTAAGCTGGGGGGAAAAGAAGATCCCTTTTAAAATTGAAGTAGATGTGGCCAATGTTGTATTGGCTGATATTCGTACCAAACTTGAAAATTCGCCAGGTTTTACTAGACAAACGTGGGAACAAGCGGCAAATTTCTCTTTGAATAATGGTGGTGATTTGGATGAGGCTCTTCGCTGGATTGATGCCACTATTGCTGGACAGTTTTTTAGCCAGAAAACCTTTAATAATCTGGGAATCAAATCAAGGATTTTAGCAAAGCAAGGGAAAACCGGTGAAGCATCTACCGTTATGGATGAAGCCATGGAATATGCTACCATTTTTGAAACTCATGGATACGGGCGTCAGTTGATTGGTCAAGGAAATAAAGAAAAAGCCATGAAGATCTTTAAAATGAATGCCAAAAAGAACAAAGGTCAATGGCCTGTGGACTTCGGATTGGCAAGAGGTTATTCTGCCCTTGGTAATTATAAAACAGCACTAAAACATTTACAAATTGCAGCCAAAAGAGCACCGGACCAGCCAAACAAAGATGCTATAGCAGGTTTTTTGGAGAAACTTAAAAAAGGTGAAGACATCAATTAAAAAGCGAATTGCATGAAAAGTTGAACCCTGATGGTAATCGTCAGGGTTTTTAATTTCAACTTATGTAATTCCAGATGTTTTTATGCTTAATGAGTTGAGCGTAGGAATGTCGAATTACCAAATGTTCTTGTTTTTCCAAACTCGGGTCTTCTTTTAAAATTTTCATAGCATACCAACGTGCTGTCTTAAGAATATCATTGTCCTTGACTATGTCAGCGATTTTAAGGTTTAAAACGCCGCTTTGTTGTGTTCCCATAATATCTCCAGGCCCACGAAGTTTTAAGTCTACCTCTGCAATCTCAAAACCGTCATTGGTCCTGACCATGGTTTCTAAACGGGTTTTGGCTTCTGATGACAGTTTAAAACTGGTCATCAAAATACAATAACTTTGATCTGCGCCACGACCAACGCGCCCACGCAATTGATGCAATTGGGACAACCCAAAACGTTCCGCACTTTCAATGATCATTACCGAAGCATTGGGAACGTTAACACCAACTTCAATAACGGTAGTGGCAACCATTATTTGGGTTTCACCTTTTACAAAACGTTCCATCTCATAGTCCTTATCGGCGGGTTTCATTTTGCCATGAACAATGGAAATCTGGTAATCGGGTAGCGGGAAATCCCTCGCAATACTTTCATAACCATCCATTAAATCTTTGTAATCCAATGCCTCTGATTCTTGTATTAATGGATATACCACATATATCTGGCGCCCTTTTTTTATTTCATCCTTGATGAACCCAAAAACCTTCAATCTATTGGAATCATATCTATGTACTGTTTTTATAGCCTTTCTGCCTGGCGGTAACTCATCAATTACTGAAATATCCAAATCACCATATAGACTCATGGCCAAGGTTCTAGGAATTGGTGTCGCCGTCATTACCAGAATGTGTGGTGGCACTTCATTTTTATGCCAAAGTTTGGAACGTTGGGCAACTCCAAACCGATGTTGTTCATCAACAATAGCTAGACCAAGGTTTTTATATTTCACCTTATCTTCCAATAGAGCATGGGTGCCAATAAGAATATGAAGCTCCCCATTTTCAAGTTGCTCATGGATTATGGTTCTAGCAGATTTTTTTATTGAACCTGTAAGTAGAGCTATGTTTACTCCGATATCTTGCAATTGTTCTTTAATGCCATTAAAATGCTGGTTAGCAAGAATTTCTGTAGGCGCCATCAAACAGGCTTGGTAACCATTATCGATGGCCAGTAGCATGGTCATTAAGGCAACAATGGTTTTACCGGAGCCCACATCTCCTTGCAGTAGCCTATTCATTTGTGCGTTGCTGCCCATATCGGCCCTTATTTCCTTTATTACTCTTTTTTGGGCCGTGGTCAATTCAAAAGGCAAATGATTTTTAAAGAATTCATTGAAAAGCTCTCCCACTTGATCAAAGTTGAAGCCTTTGATTTTTTGTTTGCGCAGCATATTTTTGGAAATCAATTGTAGCTGTATATAGAACAATTCCTCGAACTTTAATCTAAACTGCGCTTTGGCTAAGAACTCTTGATTTTTTGGAAAATGAATATTGAAAAGGGCTTCGCTTTTTGATATCAATTTTAAATCATGTAAAAGCCCATCGGAAAGTGTCTCCATAAACTTTCCTTTAGTTTCAACAAATAGTTGTTGTAAGAGTTTATTGATAACACGATTGGTGATTCCACTATTACCCAATTTCTCAGTAGACGGATAAACAGGTTGCATCAATACCTTGAGTCCTTGTTCATGCTCTGTCAGCAATTCCATTTCGGGGTGTGGCATTGAAAATTTGCCACTGTACCAATTACATTTTCCGAAAATCACATAGGGTGTGTTCAGTTTTAGATTTTCCCGAATCCATTTTTGACCACGAAACCATACCAATTCCATTTCTCCTGTTTCGTCTATAAATGTGGCCACCAAACGCTTTCCTTTTTTTTGCTCAACGGTTTTTATACGAATGATTTTGCCTTTTATCTGAACATCGGCATTACTACGTTGTAATTGACCAATTTTATAGTATTGGGTTTTATCGATATATCTATTTGGGAAAAGATTCAGTAAGTCTTGATAGGTAGATATGCCAAGCTCACCTTGTAATGTTTGTGCCCGATTTGGGCCAACACCTTTGAGGTATGTAATGGGAGTTTGAAGGTAATTGGCATTCATTCGATAAAAATAGGGGATACCCTATTCAAGTGCAACAAACTAAAATGCTAAATTTGGTGTGGACTTTGATGTCTTATACCTATGAAAAGAGTTTTACTTTTTATTTTCCTGTTTGTGTCCCTGCAGATTTTCGCTCAGCATCAGGATAAGGTAGATTTTTTAAGTGCCAAAGTTCTGATTGTACCGGATGCAGAAAAGAATCAAATTTGGGGAAATGTCACTTATGAATTTGAGGTACTGGAGAAGGTAGATTCTGTTTTTTTAGATGCTAGAAATATGGAGTTCTTTTCAGTATTAATTAACCATAAAAATGTGCCTCATTCAATTAATAAAAATAGGGTTACAATCAATAAAAGGTTTAAAAAAGGAAAGTATTATACGATTACTCTTGAGTATATAGCAAAACCAAAACAAACTGTTTATTTTTTAGGTTGGGATGATGAAGTTTCTGGAAATGAACAAATCTGGACCCAAGGTCAAGGAAAATATACGAGTCATTGGTTACCAAGTTTCGACGATATGATTGAAAAAGTAGCGTTTGATCTAAGTATTACATTTGATAAAGAATATCCGGTCATAGCTAATGGCAGCCTAAAAGGTATTGAAGATCAAGAGCCTCAAGCCCTAATGTGGAGTTATGACATGCAAAAGCCCATGAGCAGTTACTTATTGGCCTTTGTCATTGGTGAATATAGAAAGCAAGAATTGACCTCAACTAGTGGGATTCCCATTGAAAACTATTATTACCCAAAGGACAGTTCGCGAGTGGAACCGACTTATCGTTTTACAAAGGAAATTTTTGATTTTCTAGAGAAGGAGATTGGTATTCCCTATCCTTGGCAGAATTACAAACAGGTCCCTGTGCACGATTTCCTATATGCCGGAATGGAGAATACAGGAACAACCATTTTTTCGGGTGGGTACGTTATTGATTCAACAGCTTTTATTGATAAGAATTATGTGAACGTGAATGCCCATGAAATGGCACACCAGTGGTTCGGGAATTTGGTGACTGAAAAAGATGGGAACCACCATTGGCTTCATGAGGGTTTTGCAACTTACTACGCCTATTTAGCTGAACGAGAACTATTTGGTGATGAACATTATTATTGGAAGCTGTATGATACAGCAAATCAATTGAATGAACTGTCAGAAGGTGGAAAAGGAGAAGCCCTGACCAACCCAAAGGCAAGTAGCCTAACTTTTTACGAAAAAGGCGCTTGGGCACTCGTTATGTTGAGAGAACAGGTGGGGGGTGTGGCATTTAAAAAGGGAATACAGGGTTATTTAGATAATTTTCAATTCAAGAATGTAACTATTGCTGATTTTTTAAATGAAATTGGGAAGTCAAGTGGGCAGGATCTTACAGATTTTAGGGATAATTGGCTTGAAAAAACTTCTTTTAGAACCAAGGAAGTAAATAAGTATTTATCCGCTAGTTCAAAGAGAATAAAAGATATAATTGATCTCGAAGTTAGATTAAGCAAGTTGCCTGAAGAGCAGGACAGTATTTTGAGGTTGTTTTGGAATAAACATAAATCTGAATCTTATAGAAGTAGATTGATTCACAAGTACTTTGATAAATTGGATCAAGAAACAATGATAGAAGCCTTGAATGATTCATTAATCAGAGTTAGACAGGCCGTAGCCATCAACCTAAAGCAAGTCCCAGTTGGTTTGAAATCGGATTTTGAAACGCTATTAAAAGATCAAAGCTATATAAACAAAGAATATGCATTGTTGAAATTATGGTCTTCTTTCCCTGAGGAACGATCAAAATATTTAGATGAAACGAAGGGTGCCATTGGCCTACCAAATAAAAACATAAGATTGTTATGGTTAACCCTGGCCATACTCACAACTGATTATGAGCAAAACACTACTAGGAATTACATAGATGAACTCATGGGTTATACTTCTTCAATTCATTCTTGGGAAATACGAATGGGTGCTTTTCAGTATTTATTTGAAGCACTAGGCCTTAATCATACTGGTTTGAAAAATCTTTTTGAAGCAACAACCCATCATAGTTGGCAATTTAAAAAGTATGCCCGATCTTTGTTAGACGAACTTTTAAAAGATTCTGATTATTTGGTGCAAATCAGGAAAATTTCAAAAGAACTCAATGAAGTTGAACTTCGTTATCTTAGAACTAAAATAAAAATAGAATGAGGGCATTGGTCATTTCGGGAGGTGGAAGTAAAGGAGCTTTTGCAGGAGGGGTTGCCCAATATCTTATGCAAGAAGTAGGGCACAAGTACGATATTTTCATTGGCACATCAACAGGTAGCTTATTGATTTCCCATCTTGCCTTAGGGAAAATCGATAAAATCAAAAATATATATTCCTCAGTAAATCAAGATAGTATTTTTAGCAATTGCCCATTTACGGTCAAGAAAAAGTACGGTATCGATATTATTTCCATGAACCACTGGAATATAATGAAGAACTTGTTTAATGGTAAAAAAACTTTTGGGGAAAGTGAGAATCTTCGCGAGTTGATTTATGATAGTATTACCAGAGAAGAGTTCGTTAAACTAAAGAACGGACCAATAGATGTTGTAGTTACCGTTTCTAACTTATCATTGAATCAAGTTGAATACAAGTCCATTAACGACTGTACATATGAAGAATTCTGTGATTGGATTTGGATATCATCAAACTATACTCCTTTTATGAGTCTTGTGCGTAAAAATGGATGCGAATATGCCGACGGGGGATTAGGGAGCCTGGTCCCAATTGAAGAGGCGATACAAAGAGGTGCTACTGAAGTGGATGTGGTTGTACTAAGAACTGAGGTAAGCCATTATAACAGAATGCCGTCCAAAAATCCTTTTGAATTGATTACCAACATGATGGCATTTATTTTGGACCGAATTGAAAATCAAAACATTAGGATAGGAAAGCTAGCAGCAACGCAGAATGATGCAATAATAAACCTCTATTATACCCCAACGGTACTAACTACCAATTCTTTGATTTTCAATAAAGAAAAAATGACCCTGTGGTGGAAAAAAGGCTATTTGTATGCGAAGAATAAGGATAAGGAAAGTATGCCAATAGAACCACAATTACAGGAATAGGCCTATTTTTTCAGCTAAGCATTGTTTCAATTTATCTACCAAAGACTTCCGATTTCCTTTTTTACAAAGGCCAATGCAGTAGCCGAGGGTGATTGTTTGTCCATTGTCTCACTTAGAACATCCTCCCGAAGTTTATCAGCAGAATCAGTTTCGCTCATGGCTACTTTTCGAATCATTTGAATAGTTGCACTTTTGGCTGCTTTAATAATGTTCCAACAATCGTCGGATAAGTAGATTTGCTGCGATAGGTTGTGCTCAAACTCGTTTTCAATGGTTTTTATCAACAGATTTTCATAATCGCTTTTATTTGCAGATTTTGGAGCAACACGAACCACTAAACTGGGAATTGCAATACGTTCCAAGAAAAGTGCCATTCGCTCATATGCCTGTAAACGTATTGGGAGCGTATTTTGTTGGGAGTCTTTATGTAAAAGAAAACGCCTTCTACCTTCTTCATTGTTTGTATGCATTCTGAAAAAATAAAAAGCAATAGCACCTGTTACTACTGATGGTAATAAGTAAGCGAATAATTGAAAGATTTGATCTCCTGACATTTTAATTGGTATTTAGTTTGGTTTACGCAATTAGAACGCATGTTTTTTTGAAAAAGTATTTGTTAATTCAATTAGCTCTGATTTTAATTTGAAGCTTTAATACTCTCCTTTGCCATATCGTAAAATTGACTGTAATTAGGATGAAGAACTAGCGTAATTCCCTCTTTAAAATCACCATCTTTTCCTAATGAATCAATTCGACTTGGGTCAATCGAGAATTGACCTTGCAAGATATCACCAATTGCTGAAGCTTGATTGGCAGCCAAGACCAATTCTCCGGTCATACTTAAACCTTTTATGGTTAAAGAAACTTTAGGATTAGCATTAAGAATTCCTGCGATTTTTTCGAGCCATGCTGAACCTTCAGTTGTGACATCAGTACCCGTAGTGTTTCCAAAAAGAGACTCTAATTTAGCTGCAACAATCACAGAACCGTTACTAACTCCAATTTTGGTATTTTCACCTAAGGTTTGTTTCGCATTGGTCAACACAACTAGAGCCGTTGAATCATTTGAGGCCAGAGCATCGTTTATTGTTTTTAATTGATTTTCTTTTTCTGCGATTTTGGCCAAGGCTTTGTTCAAATTCTCGGAATTTGTATTTGAAATTGAAGCAAAACTATTTAGGTTCTTTAACAAAGTAGAATTGGCATCTTGCAATTCTTGCACTTGCTTTTCAAAAGATTCAGCCCGTGCCATTCCGATTTTTTCATTCTTTTTTGCCTCTGTCACAACAGCCTTGGTTGAATCCAATTCCATCTTTAGGGCATCAATTTCTGCTAGTAGGTCACTCTTTCGTTGAGCATGTAAAACGGTGGAAGTTATTGTAAGAAAAAGTATAGAGAGTAAAATTCGCTTCATAAATATTATTCGTTTTCTGTTTTTATTGTAAACTGTATTTTGACAAAATTAACCTATTCATGTATTTGTTTAAAATCCTTTCCGCCTAAATACCTACAATCATAAAGTTTTTGCATGTTGGTAAATGGAACTTTTCGCTTTTCATAACCATAAGTTGTCTGTAAATCTCCGTGAAGGTAATCATCATCAACATTAACTTGAATATCGTTCATTGTGAACTGGCACGGATGTTCGTATCCGGCAGCATGTGTTATTTCCAATAATTCCTTTCTAAAGGTTTTAAAATATTGGGCCAAACGGTCAGATTTTAGAGGAATATCAATTCCTTTTTGTAGCCATTTGCTTTGGGTGGCTATTCCGGTTGGACAGCGGTTTGTATGACATATCTGTGCTTGAATACATCCTATGCTCATCATTGCTTCACGGGCAACATTTATGCAATCAATACCCATAGCAAATGCCATTGCCGCTTTGGCAGGAAACCCCAGTTTACCACTTCCTATGAAAACAACCCTATTTGTAAGCTTTTTATCCTGAAATAATTTATATAGACAAGAAAAACCATATACCCAAGGCAAGGAAACATGGTCGGCAAAACTTGGTGGTGCAGCACCTGTGCCACCTTCACCGCCATCAACAGTTATAAAATCCGGACCTTTTCCGGTTTTAAGCATTAATTCAGCTAGTTCTTCCCATTGGTCCAATTTACCAATAGCTCCTTTGATACCTACAGGTAATCCAGTTTGTTCGGCAATATCCTCAATGAGCTGCATCAATTCAGGAATGGTGTCAAAGGCTTTATGGGTAGCAGGGGAGAGGACATCCTTACCTATTTCAACACCTCTTATTTCAGCTATTTGTTTGGTTATTTTTGCTCCAGGTAAAACACCTCCTTTACCAGGCTTGGCACCCTGGGACAATTTAATCTCGATAGCCTTGATACAAGGATTCTCATCAACAAGGATTTTCATTTTTTCCATTGAAAAATTTCCGTCTTTAGAACGAACACCGAAATACCCTGTCCCAAAATGAAAAATAACATCACCTCCTTTTTGGTGGTAAGGTGAGAGGCCACCTTCACCGGTATTATGATAAGCACCCGCTTTTTCCACACCTTTGTTCAAGGCTTCCACAGCGGCAGCGGAAAGAGAACCAAAACTCATCGCAGACACATTTATTGCAGAAGCTGGCCTATACGGTTTTTCACGTTTATTATAACTTCCAATAACTTTTGCACAGGGAACAAACGTTTTGTCTTTGATATTAGGGTGATTAGCACCGATTTTGAATGCCATCATCTGGTTCTTTACAAAAATATGCTGATGGGCGTAAATATCGCGATCTGTACCAAAGCCCTCATAATTGTTTTCTTTTTTGGCAGAAGCATAAATCCATCCCCTCTCAATTCGATTGAAAGGCAATTCCTCTCTGTTATTGGCAACAAAATATTGTCTCATTTCAGGCCCTATGCTTTCAAGCCAATATCGTAAATGACCAACAATCGGGAAATTATGCGAAATCGTATGGGATTTTTGAAAAAAGATATCTCTGATTGCTATGATAATAAGAAATATTAATATCCATCCCCACCAAGCTATACTTCCTAAAATGTCAAGAAAAGCATTCATGTAAAAATTTTAATTATTCTTATAAAAGTAAAAAGTTGAAGGCAAATTACAATTCACCTTCAACTTTCAAATGAATATTATCAATAATTTATTGATTCAAATAGTCTAAACTTAATTCTGTAAGTGTTTTTACTCCTAGTAATAGTCCGCTGTCATCAATTAAGAAATCTGGAGTGTGATGTGGAAACGGAGTAGTGTTACCGGGCGTCATTCCTCCTAGAAAGAAATAGAAGCCAGGTATTTTCTCCTGAAAGAATGAGAAATCCTCGGCTCCCGTAGTTGCTTTTATAAGCTTTACTTTATCGGGCCCGGCCACTCTTTGGATACTTGGCAACATTTGTTCTACTAATCTCTCATCATTGTAAGTAATGGGATAACCCAGCCTAAAAGATAAATTGGCTTCCCCACCATAGGCTTTAGCAATAGTGGCTACCATCTCCTTCATTCGTCTTTGAATCATTTCTTTCATTCCGTTATCCAAAGTGCGAAGGGTTCCTATCATATCTACAGATTCAGGAATAATATTGGAACGCACACCACCTGAAATTTTCCCAATGGAAATAACGGCCGCTTCATTTGTTAGTTTGGCTTCTCTACTGATAATAGTCTGTAGTCCATCAATAATCTTTGCACTTATTAAAATAGGGTCAACACCCGACCATGGCTGTGAACCATGGGTTTGTTTCCCTTTTACCTTGATATCAAAACTATTAACTGCCGCCATAGTTCCGCCAGGTTTATAACCAATATAGCCCACGGGAGTTGCCGAGTTTATATGTAAACCAAAAATGGCATCGACTTTTGGGTTCTCCAACACTCCTTCTTTAACCATTAGTTCAGCGCCACCTTCTTCTCCAGGAGGTGCACCTTCCTCTGCAGGTTGAAATATGAATTTCACGGTTCCTTTAATTTTATCCTTGTTTTTTGAAAGCACTTCTGCAACACCCATTAAAATGGCAATATGGGTATCATGTCCGCAGGCGTGCATAACTCCAACTTTTTCTCCTAAAAATTCGGAGGTTACAGTTGATTTATATGGTAAATCATTTCGTTCATATACAGGAAGGGCATCAATATCTGCCCTTAGGGCAACTACTTTGCCAGATTGCTTTCCTTTTAAGATACCAACAACCCCTGTATGGGCAACCCCTGTTTGTACTTCAATTCCCAAAGATTTCAGATGTTCGGCAATCTTTTCCGCAGTTTTGAATTCTCGATTGGACAATTCTGGGTTTTGATGAAAATATCTTCTCCATTCAACAACATTGCTTTCGATAGCAGAAAAATCCTTGTCAAGGCCATAACCCTGCGCCATGGCAAAGCTTCCAAAAAGGAGCAGGACCATGCTAACATATTTACTCATAAGTATTTAATTTAAAATTTAATCAGTCTGTAATCTTTATCTTGAAAGTGAATCAATGCGGTCATGGCAGATAGTGACATTTGAACTCCGTCAATTAATTCTTCTTTTGGAAAACCCCTTGATATAGATGATTGTCCACAAAAAATAACCTGTCCACCAGCATTCATTAAAGCGTTTATTAAATCATAATTTGGATTCTGGACTCCAAATCTTTTGTTATATGCCTCATTGCTAATAATGTCCTTTGAAGCTTTATTATGAACAACCAGAACAAATTTCAAATTACTTAACGGCACTCCACTCTGCGCATGCATATTCAAAAAACGAGCGGCCGTTTCTATAGATGAATTTATTTTAGAAGTGTCAGTAGGCGAGTTCATAATGTCAAAGACTGCCTTATATTCTTTGGAAGGGTCTACTTTGAATTCAGGATTTGTTATTTCCCACACCTGACCAAAATCAGTAATTATAGGCCCTGCTTTTTTTTCTTGGGCGGATATTGTCAAACAAAAAACAATGGTAATTAACAGTGTAGACTTAATGGATAGAGACATTCTTGAATATTATCCTTTAAATATATTCAAATTCCCCTTATTATCGATTCACATTGTTCATAATTATTAAGTGATGATTTTAGGATGCGCTGAATATTGGCTAAATTCACGGTCCAAAAAATAATTGTATTGAAGAATTTTCTTGATGAATTAAATGATGCTCAAAAAGCACCGGTCCTACACAAAGACGGACCATTAATGGTAATTGCTGGCGCTGGTTCAGGAAAAACCAGGGTGTTGACCTATCGTATTGCCCATTTGATGGCACAGGGGGTTGATTCATTCAATATTCTTGCGCTGACCTTCACTAATAAGGCAGCCCGTGAAATGAAAAAGCGAATTGCAGAGATTGTGGGTTCTTCAGAAGCGAAAAACCTTTGGATGGGTACTTTCCATTCAGTTTTTGCAAAACTCTTGAGGTTTGATGGTGATAAATTGGGTTATCCAAGCAATTTTACAATTTATGATACCCAGGACTCTCAACGCTTGATAGCGTCTATTATCAAGGAAATGGGTCTTGACAAGGATATTTATAAATACAAGCAAGTACAGAATCGTATATCGTCCTATAAAAACAGTTTGATTACCGTTAAGGCATATATGCAAAATCCAGAATTGGTTGAAGCGGATGCCATGGCTAAAAGACCTAGGTTAGGGGAAATTTACCAGCACTATGTAGATCGCTGCTTTAAAGCAGGTGCAATGGATTTTGACGACCTATTATTGCGCACGAATGAATTATTGAACCGCCACCCTGAAGTATTAATGAAATATCAGGATAGGTTTAGATATATACTAGTAGATGAGTACCAAGATACCAACCATTCCCAATATTTGATTGTCAAGGCTCTTGCAGATCGTTATCATAACATTTGTGTTGTTGGCGATGATGCGCAGAGTATTTATTCTTTCAGAGGAGCGAACATTAGTAACATTCTTAATTTTCAACGTGATTATGAAAATGTGGGCATGTATAGGCTGGAGCAAAATTATCGCTCAACTAAGAATATTGTAAATGCCGCTAACTCTATAATAGCGAAGAACAAGAACCAATTGGAGAAGGTGGTATGGACTGAAAATGACGATGGGCCAGCGATCAAAGTACATAGAAGTATTACTGATGCCGAAGAGGGTAGGTTCGTGGCAGGTTCAATTTTTGAGAACAAAATGCAAAACCAGTTACTCAATGGTGAATTTGCGATTTTGTATAGAACCAATTCCCAGTCCAGGGCAATGGAAGACGCCTTACGAAAGCGTGATATTCCTTATCGTATTTATGGTGGATTATCTTTTTACCAGCGCAAGGAAATAAAAGATGTACTTTCTTATTTACGTTTGGTGATTAATACCAAGGATGAAGAAGCGTTAAAACGGGTTATTAATTTTCCTGCAAGGGGTATAGGTCAAACAACGGTAGATAAACTTGTTGTGGCCGCAAATCATTACGGTAGATCTATATTCGAGGTAATCGAAAACCTAGATCGTATTAATCTTAAAATCAACTCTGGCACAAAGCGGAAACTGGAAGATTTTGTGACAATGATAAAGAGTTTTCAAATCATGGGTGAAAGTAATGATGCTTTTACTTTGGCCGAACATGTTGCGAAAAAATCTGGAATTTTACTTGAATTCAAAAAAGATGGTACTCCTGAAGGTATTGGACGAATGGAGAACGTTGAAGAATTGCTCAATGGTATTAAGGATTTTGTTGAAGGACAAAAAGAATTGGCAGATGCCACTGGTAATATTTCAGAATTTCTTGAAGATGTGGCTCTGGCAACAGATATGGACAAGGATATGGGGGATGATGACCGAGTGGCGTTAATGACCATTCATTTGGCAAAAGGATTAGAGTTTCCATATGTATACATCGTGGGTATGGAAGAGGATCTTTTTCCGTCGGCAATGAGCATGAACACACGTAGTGAATTGGAAGAGGAACGCAGATTGTTTTATGTTGCTTTAACACGAGCAGAGAAACAAGCTTATCTTACTTATACCCAGAATAGATATCGATGGGGTAAATTAATAGATGCAGAACCAAGTCGTTTTATAGAGGAAATAGATAAAAAATATATTGAAAATCTAACCCCTATAGACAATTCTTACCGGTATAAATCTTTGATTGATACTGATATTTTTGGTGACGTGGATAAAAGCAAGCTGCGACAAATAAAGCCAAAAAAAGGCACTCCTCCAGTGGCTGGCAGGCCTAGTGAGTCTCAACTGCGAAAACTAAGAAAATTGAAACCAGAGTTGTCAAAGCCTATCGGAAATACAAATACCATTGATCCCAACCTTGCGGAGGGTAGTCTTGTAAACCATACCAGATTTGGTAGGGGAGTGGTTATAAAAATAGAAGGTTTGGGAAATGATAAAAAAGCTGAAATCCAATTTGATAAAGGTGATATTAAGAAATTGTTATTACGTTTTGCTAAATTGGAAATAATTTCTTCCTAAAAAAGAAAATTTGGCCGAGTTTATAAAAATATATCAAGAGAACCCTAATCCAAAAGCGATTTCAAGAGTGGTACAATCGCTTAGAAAAGGAGGTTTAATAATATACCCTACAGATACGGTATATAGTTTGGGCTGTGATATTACCAATACCCGTGCATTGGAAAAATTGGCGCGAATCAAAGGAATCAAACTTGAAAAGGCAAATTGGTCCTTTGTTTGTGCGGATTTAAGTAATCTTTCAGACTATGTTCGTCAGATTGATACCTCTGTATTCAAAATATTAAAAAGGGCACTTCCTGGACCTTATACCTTTATTCTTCCAGGCAGTAATAGTTTACCTAAGGTTTTTAAAAAGAAAAAGACTATTGGTATTAGGGTGCCAAATAATTCAATTCCTAAAACATTGGTTCAAGAGCTTGGAAACCCTATTGTATCTACGTCTATACATGATGAAGATGAAGTGTTGGAATATACTACCGACCCAGAGCTTATTCATGAAAAATGGGGTAATATTGTTGATGTAGTTATTGATGGAGGTTATGGTGGCAATATTGCCTCAACAGTAATTGATCTTTCACAAGACGAAGTAGAGGTTGTACGTGAAGGCAAGGGGGCAATAGATATCTTCTAAAAAAGGATAAAAAAAACCGCACTTAAAAAAGTGCGGTTTCAAATTTCTAATATTTCTTATTAGTTATTGATAGCAGGATCTTTCATGCCCTCTTCAATCATACTATAGAACTGATCTATTTTCGGTAATACAACGATTCTAGTTCTTCTATTCTTGGATTTTTGAGTTTGTGATACTGGAACGAACTCGGCTCTACCTGCCGCAGTCATACGCTTAGGGTCTACACCATAATCATTCTGTAAAATTCGAACAACAGCAGTAGCTCTTTTAGCACTTAAATCCCAGTTATCCAATAAAACTCCTTTTCTGTAAGGAACATCATCAGTGTGTCCTTCAACCATAAATTCAAAATCAGGCTTGTTGTTAACTACTTTGGCAACTTTACCTAAAATTTCTTTGGCTCTACTTGTTATATTGTAGCTTCCACTACTAAACAATAACTTATCCGAGATAGAAACAAAAACAACACCTTTTTCAACACTGATTTCGATATCCTCATCATCTAAATTGCCAAGAACACCTTTTAAGCTCTGAACCAATGAAAGGTTAACAGAATCTCGGCGGGTTATTGCGTTTTGCAACTTTCTTATTGTAAGGTCTTTTTCTTGTAGACTCTCTAAAGATTTTTCAAGGTTCTCAGCACCCTTAGTAGTAAGTGTAGTCAAATTACCCATGTTGTTGATCAACTCTTGGTTATTGGCCTTTAAAAATGCATTTTGATCTTCTAAAGTCTGTAATCTCGAAGTTGCGGTTGCTTTGTCTTCCAAACAACTGTTCAATTTAACTGTTGCAGAATTCAATAAATCTTGAGCCTCTTTATGTTGGGCCTCTAAATCAGCATATTTCTTTTGTGATACGCATGAGGACAATAACATTGTCACTCCCAAACAACCTAAAATAATTTTTTTCATAATAATGTGATGTATATATAACTTGTGATAATAATAAAAACCAGTAATTAACTCTAATCAATCTGTAAAATTATACAATTAGAATCCTTGGTATTCTGCAAAATTAGTTAATCTTTTACTAAAATGTTAAAATTCTTTATTCCATCTACGTAATGAGACCAAACAATGGATTTTATTAAGCCGTATTTTTTTATAAAGTTACTCTTTTCTCGTTTTTTGTACATTTTTCCAAATTGGGCATAAAAGTTCAAATGGGCTTTTATTATAGCAAAACAATGCTTAGCCCTAAACTGGAAAATAAATCGAATCCCGGCAATACCGTCAAGGACCAACCTTAGAAAAATTATTAAAAATGCTTTTCGTCTAGGTAGGTTCTTTGTAATTGAAAATAGTGAATTTCTAAAATTTAAATATGTTTTTTTAGGATTCATATTACTTAGGGTAGAGCCTCCTAAATGATAAACCTTGGACAGGCCTACGTAGTAGACTTTATGTCCTGCATTTTTTGCTCTCCAGCAAAGATCAATTTCTTCCTGGTGGGCAAAATAATCTTCATCAAACCCATTCAGGTTCCAGTAAACCTCACTTTTTATGAACATGCAGGCCCCGGTTGCCCAAAAAATCTCCCTGATATCATCATACTGACCTGAATCTTTTTCCAGTTCCTGAAAAATACGACCCCTGCAAAAAGGGTAGCCTAATTCATCAATAAAACCACCAGCTGCTCCCGCGTATTCAAAATGATCCTTACGTAAAAGGTCCAGTATTTTTGGTTGTACTATAGATATAGTGCTGTTCTCGGCAAAGGTTTCTTTGATTGGGGTCAACCAATTTTCAGTGACCTTTACATCGGAATTCAAGAGACAATAAATGTCTGCTTCAACATGCTTTAAGGCGTCATTGTAACCTTTGGCGAAGCCGCCATTTTGTTCGTTTTCAATAATCTTTATCGAAGGGTGGTTTTTTTTGACAAAAGCAATGGAGCCATCGGTTGAAGCATTATCTGCCAAATAGATATCAGCGTCTTTGGAGTACTTCATCACAGAGGGCAGGTATCTTTCCAAAAGAACCTCTCCATTCCAATTAAGTATAACAACTGCTATTTTCAAAACGCTTGCAAATTAACGGCTAAAATCAGGAACTTGTTCTAAAAAATGATATTTTTCTTCGCTATAGTCCATTTTACAAAAATAGTGATCAAGACCATTGGTTACCATTAGATATTCTGCTCCCAATCGCATATTATATTGTGCAATCTGATCAAAAGTCTTTTGGTTGATTTTTATATTTGGTGCTTTGCATTCTACCAAGACCCTTATACCTCCATCAACATCAAAGACTACGATATCATAGCGTTTGACCACTTTGTTTACTTTGAGTTGTTTCTCCACGTTAATATGACTTTTGGGATATTTTTTTTCATGGATTAAAAACTTAATGGCATGTTGTCTTACCCATTCCTCAGGTTGGAGTACCACAAATTTTTTGCGGATTTCATCAAATATCCAGACTTTATTTTCGCTATTTTTGAGACGAAAATCATATGCTGGAAAATTAAGATCTTGCATACTGCAAATTTGATGATTTTTTTTGGATGGATGAAGTAAAACAAATAGTCGCCAATATTAAAAAAGGAAATATAAAACCGATATATTTCTTACATGGAGAAGAGCCATATTATATTGATCGAATTGCCGAGTTTATTGAAAAGAATGTGCTAACCGAGGAAGAGAGAGGGTTTAACCAAATGGTGCTTTATGGTAAAGAAGCTACCATTGATGATATTGTTAGTAACGCCAAGCGTTACCCCATGATGGCCGAACGACAAGTGGTCATTATTAAGGAAGCACAAGAGCTCTCGCGAACAATAGAACAATTGGTGAGCTATGCTGAAAAGCCTCAACCTACTACCGTATTAGTGTTTTGCTACAAGTATAAAAAGCTTGATAAACGAAAAAAATTATATAAAACAATCAACAAATCCGGAGTTCTGTTCGAGAGCAAAAAGCTCTATGAGAATCAAGTGTCTGAATGGTTGAGAAAAGTTCTTCATGGTAAGGATTATAGTATTTCACATAAGGCTGCCACTCTTTTAGTAGAGTATTTGGGAACTGATTTAAGTCGAATCAGTAAAGAATTGGATAAACTGACCTTGGTATTGCAAAAAGGTAGTCAAATAACTCCAGCAGATATTGAGGAACATATTGGCATAAGTAAGGATTACAATAATTTTGAACTTAAGAAGGCGATCGGGGAAAGAAATATATTAAAGGCCACTAAAATAATCAACTACTTCGCTCAAAACCCAAAAGACAATCCGTTTGTACTTACAATTACCCTGCTTCATAGTTTTTTTTCACAGTTGTTGCAGTATCATGGTTTAAATGACCACTCACCAAAAAATGTAGCTAGTGCTTTAAGGATAAACCCTTATTTCGTGGGTGAGTACCAAGTCGCTGCAAAAAACTATCCAATGAAGAAAGTAAGTACCATTGTTTCCCATTTAAGAGAAATGGATTTGAAAGGCAAAGGGGTAGGAGCTGCGGGTGTTCCGCAATCAGATCTTTTAAAGGAGCTGCTAGCGAAGATTTTCTAATTATTTCTTATCAATACTGAATTTTCCGGGACCCAATAAAATTATCACAACAAAAATGGCCAAAAACATTAAGGCTTTTTCTTTAGTGCCAAAAGGATCCGCAGAGTGGACTATGAAACCAGCCACTAGCATTGTAATGGCAGGTGGAACAGCCATCCATCTCGTTTTAAATCCAATAATTATTAATATTGGACAGACAAATTCGCCGAGCACAGCTAAAAATAAAGATGGCGCGGGCCCTAAACCAATAGGGTCACCAAATTCTATATTACCACTTATTAATTTTTGAAATTTTGGAAGGCCATGTGTTAATAGCATTGCCGATGGCACAATTCTCAATAGTGCCAAACCAATATTAGTTTGTAGGTTATTTTTCATTCTAGTAAAATTTGAAGCAACTAAAAATACCAAATTTTTAATTAACCAAAAAATTGGCTGAAAGTTGATATAAATTCTAGTAAGTACTATATTTAATATCTTAATTTTCATTAATCTAAATAAATCATCAATCATGAAAAAAATTGTATTTCTCTTACTAGGATTTCTTTTTATCACCCAAAGCCAGATAGCTCAAAGCTTTGAGTTTAAGGCAGACCAAATAGACATTCCGTACGAACGATTTGTCTTACCAAACGGACTGACGTTGTTGGTTCATGAAGATCATAAGGCACCAATTGCAGCTGTAAACGTCTGGTATCATGTTGGATCAAAGAACGAGAAGCTGGGAAAAAGCGGTTTCGCTCACTTATTTGAACATTTGATGTTCAACGGGAGCGAGAATTTCAATGACGATTATTTTCAGGCTTTAGAACGAATCGGGGGCACCGATTTAAATGGAACAACCAATACTGATAGAACAAATTATTTTCAAAACGTGCCTATTTCCGCACTGGATCAGGTGCTATTTTTAGAATCTGATCGAATGGGTCATTTGTTGGGAGCAGTTGATCAAGAATTGCTGGATGAACAGCGAGGTGTAGTACAAAATGAAAAGCGTCAAGGTGAAAATCAGCCATACGGTAAACAATGGGATTTATTGACAAAAGCTATGTATCCAAAAGGACATCCATATTCATGGACTGTTATTGGCGAGATGGAAGATTTGAACGCCGCTTCTTTAGAGGATGTTCATGAGTGGTTTAAAGCCTATTACGGGGCAGCAAATGCCGTTGTTGCTGTTGCAGGTGATATTGATCCACAAGAAGTTTATAAGAAAGTTTTGAACTACTTTGGTGATATACCTGCAGGGCCAACGATTGAAAGGCAAGAGGTGAACATCCCCGTGCACAACGGTGACACTTATCAGGTATATCAGGATAGAGTGCCAGAGACTAGAATATTATTTGCTTGGAACACACCGCAATTTGGTCATAAGGAAGACATTCATTTTGATTTGATTTCTTCGATCTTGACAAGTGGTAAGAATTCTAGGTTATACAAAAAATTGGTTTATGAGGATCAAACCGCCAGCTCAGTGGTTTCTTTCCAAGCTTCTAGTGAGATAGCAAGTAACTTTGTTACTTGGGCTAATGTAAAGCCAGGTGTTGACGCAGAAAAAGTTAAAATGCAACTTCAGTCAGAGATTGATAAACTTATCAGTGAGGGACCTACTGAAGCAGAGTTAAAAAGGGTGAAAGCGGCTTATTTTTCAAGTTTTATAAAAGGTTTGGAGCGCATTGGAGGTTTTGGCGGTGTTTCTGATATTTTGGCTTCAAATGAAACGTATCATGAAAATGCATCATATTTTAAAACACAATTAAAATACGTAGAAGATGCTACGATTGATGATTTAAAGGCTACGGCCCAAAAATGGTTGACAGGTGGAAAGCACACATTGGTATGTAACCCTTTTCCAGAGTATAGTGTTGAGAAGTCTACAGTTGACCGTTCCAAATTACCAGAACTTGGAACGCCCAAAACGTCCAAATTTCCGGACATAGAAAGAGAAAAGTTAAAAAACGGATTAAACATTGTTTTAGCCAAAAGAAAAGGCGTGTCTACTGTGGTAATGCGTTTAATGGTTGATGCAGGTTACAAAACTGACCATTTGGCCAGTCCAGGTACAGCCGCTTTGTCAATGAATCTTCTTGATGAAGGCACAAAGGATTTGACCTCCTTGGAAATTAATGAACAATTACAACTTTTAGGAGCCAGTATAAGCACCTTTTCCAATCCAGATAATTCTACTGTTTATATGAATACCTTGAAGCCAAGCTTGGATGCCAGTATGGATTTATTTGCGGAAGTTATTCTTAATCCAGCCTTTCCACAGAAAGAATTTGACAGGCTTAAAACAGAACAAATAAATACCATCAAGAAAGAAAAGTCACAACCATTCTCTATGGGCCTTCGAGTAATGAACAAGTTTTTATATGGTGAAGGACACCCGTACAGTAATCCCTATACCGGCAGCGGTTATGAGAACACGGTGCAAGAACTTTCAAGAGAGGATGTGGTTAAGTTTTATGATTCTTGGATGAAACCCAATAATGCGACTATCGTCGTTACCGGTGATGTAGAAATGTCCGAATTAAAATCAAAGCTCCAAAAGAAATTAGGGAAATGGAAAAAAGGTAATGTTCCTGAAATTGCCTTCTCTGCCCCTAAAACAAATGCTAAAAACACCCTGTATTTAATTGATAGACCAGAATCTTTACAATCTGTGATAATAGCTGGACATTTAACGGCTAAATATGGTGATTTGCCCGAAATTGCCTTAGAACAAATGGTAAATATTCTTGGAGGAGAGTTTACTTCAAGAATAAATATGAATTTGAGGGAAGACAAGCATTGGTCTTATGGAGCTGGAGGTTTAGTTTTGGGAGCTAAGGAAGAACGTCCGTTTATCGTATACGCTCCTGTCCAAACAGATAAATCATCTGAATCGGTAACAGAGATACGAAAAGAAATAGCAGAGTTTGTTTCAAGCAACCCCGCCACGAAAGAAGAATTGGATAAGGTAAAGACCAATCAAGTATTAAAACTGCCAGGACAATGGGAAACAAACAGCGCAGTAAATAGTTCTGTTTCAAATCTTGTGCGTTTTAATCTTCCAGATGATTATTATCAAAAATATGATGAGAATGTCCGCAACCTATCAATCAGTGATATTAAGAAAGTTAGTAAAACTGTGGTTAAACCTGATGCTGTTAATTGGTTTATGGTAGGGGATAGGGCCAAAATCGCTAGCAAATTGGATGAGCTTGGTTTTGATAATATTATTGAAATAGATGCCGATGGAAATCCGCTTGAACCGGCAATTGAAGAACCGAAAAAGGAAATAAAGAATTAAAAAAAGAAAAGCCTCGCTAATTAGCGAGGCTTTTTTATGCTTACGAGGATATTCCGGTTATCGTAGTTTTGGATAATCAATTGGGTTGACCTCATTCATAATTTCATAGACTTTCTCAAAAATGTCCTCCGCATTGGGTTTAGAAAAATAATCACCATCAGTGCCATAGGCAGGTCTATGGGCTTTGCCTGTAAGTGTATAAGGAGCACTGTCCAAATATTTATAAGCGCCTTGGTTTTCTACAATTTCATTTATCAAGTAAGCTGAACATCCACCTGGAACATCTTCATCAATCACCAACAATCTATTTGTTTTTTCTATACTTTTTAAAGTGTCATTATTAATATCAAAAGGCAGGAGGGTCTGTGCATCGATGACTTCAGCATCAATACCAACTTCTATCAACTCTTTAGCCACACGTAAGACAATTCTCAAAGTAGAGCCATATGAAACTAACGTAATATCAGAGCCTTTTTTTAAGGTTTCAACTACCCCTATAGGTGTACAGAATTCACCTAGGTTTTCAGGTTTTTTTTCTTTAAGACGATAGCCGTTTAAACTTTCTATGACCAAGGCCGGTTCATCACTTTTCATTAAAGTATTGTAAAAACCAGCGGCTTGCGTCATGTTTCTAGGGGCTAAAATATACATACCCCTCAAAAGATGAATAAGTCCTCCCATTTGAGAGCCTGAATGCCAAATACCTTCAAGTCTATGCCCCCTTGTTCTAACTATCAAAGGTGCCTTTTGTTTACCAAAAGTTCTATAGCGCATAGTGGCTAAATCATCGGTCAACGGGGCCATTGCGTAGAAAATATAATCAAGATATTGAATCTCGGCTATAGGGCGTAAACCTCGAAGAGCCATCCCTATACCTTGACCAATAATAGTAGCTTCCCGAATACCGGTATCTGCAACACGTATTTCTCCATACTTACTTTGAAGTCCTTCAAGACCTTGGTTAACGTCACCAATATTACCGCTATCCTCTCCAAAGACCAATGCTTCAGGATAAGCTTCAAATAGTTTATCGAAATTGTCCCTTAGAATAATACGACCGTCAACCTCTTCAGTCTCTTTATTGAATGTTGGTTTTACCTCTTGAATATTAGTTGCCTTCGTCGGATTTTCACTATATAAATGCCGGCTGAACTTAGGTTTCATATTATCCAAAAATTGGTTCACCCAATTTATTAACGCAGTTTTTTCGTTTGAATCTTCCCCTATAACGTATCTCAAGGCCTTACGGGAAATAACCGCCAAATCCTTCTTGACCGGTTCTTCTATTGCAATAAGGTCATTTTTAAGCTTGGCGATAAACCGCTTGTTGGCACTTTTAGTGGCAACGTTGTTCAAGAGGCCAATTAAAGTTTTTTTCATGACTTTATGCTCTCTTAAAAACTCTGCCCACGCTTCTTTTTTAGCGGTTCTAACCTTTATTCTTACATCACGTTCTAACTGTATGAGCTCATCTTCAGTTGAAATACCAGAATCCAATATCCATTCCCTGAAGCGCACATTACAATCATTTTCACGTTCCCACTGTAAACGTTCTTGACTTTTGTATCGTTCATGAGAACCAGATGATGAATGACCTTGGGGTTGGGTAAGTTCTGTTACGTGAATTAACACGGGAATATGTTTGTCCCTTGCAATATCAGAAGCATTTTCATATACATGCATCAGCGCTGTATAATCCCAGCCTTTAACTTTCAAGATTTCATACCCATCATGGTTCTCATCTCGCTGAAAACCGCTGAGCATTTTTGAGATATCTTCTTTCGTCGTGTGATATTTTGCAGGTACAGAAATGCCATATTCATCATCCCAGACACTAACTACCATTGGTACTTGAAGAACACCTCCAGCGTTTATGGTTTCTAAAAACAGTCCTTCACTTGTGCTCGCATTACCAATCGTACCCCAAGCAACTTCATTACCTTTATTTGAGAATTTATCAGAACTTAAGTCTGGTAAGTTTCTATATACTTTTGATGCTTGTGCCAAACCCAATAATCGCGGCATTTGACCAGCTGTACATGAAATATCGGCACTACTGTTCTTTTGTTTTGTTAGATCTTTCCATGAGCCATCTTCGTTAAGGCTATACGTTATAAAATGCCCGCCCATTTGTCTACCACCGCTCATTGGCTCTTTTTCCAAATCAGCGGTCGCATATAATCCATGAAAAAATTCCTTTGGACTTAAAAAACCTAGGGCCATCATGAAGGTTTGATCCCTATAATATCCACTTCTGAAATCTCCATCTCTAAAGGACTTGGCCATAGCCAACTGAGGAAGTTCTTTACCATCACCGAAAATACCAAATTTGGCCTTCCCTGTAAGCACTTCTTTTCGGCCCATTAGGCTGCAAGTTCTACTTAGTATTGCAATCTCATAGTCATGTAGAATCTGTTTCCTAAAATCCTCAAAAGAAATGTCTGTACTGGTTCTTGGGGATATGTCCATTGAGTGTCGTTTGGTTTTTACAAAAGTACCAAACAGTAGTGGATTTTACAATGCAGAAAATGGTTAAAATATTTAATTATTGTTAAATATTTCGTTAATAAGGCTATAATATTTCATTAAAAAAAGAAATATCACCCTTTTTGTTGAGAATATTTCAATGCGCTAGAACCACTTTCGTGTGAACAGTCCTGTTAATGTCTTAGGGCTAAGTGTAACTATGAACCTAATCTTTTCCTCGTAATTAGGCTGTGAGACTTCCCATCCATTATTGGAGTATAAGGGGAAATACAATTCAAAGTAATCGGTAACCAGGTTTAGTCGCACCCCTGAATCATAGACAAGGCGTTCTTTTTCTCCTTTTCTTTTCATAAAACCAAAGTCACCATAAAACTCAACCCAGCGCCAAACATTTAGGCTGGTGTTCACGGTGGCCATCCAATTGTTGGAAAATGGATTGTCCAATTTTGATTTAAAGCCACCTTCGGCTATTATAATTTGCTGACTATATAAACCCGATTCCTCAGATCTTCCCAGATAATTGTAGTCAAAAAGATAATCATTGGGTCTATCCAAAGCGAAGTCAAAAAAATTGATATTTGGGTCAATTTTATTACTCAAGAACTTACCCGCGAAGAATCTAAAATTAAATTGACGATTGTTTTCAAAGAGCTTTCGGTATTCCAATTCAAAAGTCAACTTACTAAAGTCTCCACTATATTGGGCGTCTGCAAACCAAGATACATAATCGATGATTCCATTGTTTCTATGCGTGAATCTTGCGTTCAATACGCTGTAATCTGGATCCGTCTCTATGGCTCCTAGCGTTGGATCTTGATCTCTAATTACATTGACGTACCGAAGACTTACGAAGTCTCGCTTATTTGATCTTAGGTTTTCTGGTCTCCACCCAAAACCGATAGAAGGGGTTATAGTGGAATATCTTGAATTTTTCTGATAGTGGGCTGTTGAGCCTCTTAGGCCGTAATTGGCCACATAAAGTCCACTTTTGCTTAAATATTTACGATAGTTTAATTTGCCGTAACCAACGAACGATTTTTCTTTTATGGCATAGGACGGCGCAAAATCATAAACGAAGGGTTTTTCAAGAAAGGTTTTATTGTAGATCCGCATTCCTGGTGACCAACCATCATAAATATTGAAATTTAGAACCGGAACATAAAAAACCTGATTGTAATATGGGTTTTCGGCATCTTTGAAAAAACGTAACTGCAATTTTTTGTTACCTGAAAAGAAGCCTTTCAAGGATTTCCAATTATCACGCTGATTAAACTCCGGTATTTTGTGATCATAGTTAAGTACCATTCTATCCTCTTGTCCTCTTGGAATAGTAAATGTCTTTTCCCTGGGGATATTAGAAAACCAATACTTTGAAACAACAGAATCTTTCTTAAGACCAAAAATAGAAATAGGGACATTGGTGCCTTCTTTATTTTTTATGGTTATCTGTAAAGAATCTTCAGATTTCTTAATTTTTTTAATCTTAAAATCTATTTTCCGTGCTGTAGATAAATATTCATTGAAAAACCAATCGATATCAATATCAGTGGATCGCTTTAGAATTGACTCAAAGTCCAAAACCTTGGCTGAGTTCAAAGAGTAGTGTTTATAATATGTCTTTATACTTGTGTCAATCTTATCTTTTCCAATATAACTGGCCAAATAGGATAGCCCCATACCAGCCTTGTATTTATTTGCTATTTTTTGGTTGAACTTAATCAATGAATCGTTTGGAGTTCTAAGCGCTTGATCCAAGTTTTTTCGTGCCGTGAGCATATAGAGGAATGGGTATTGCTCGTTGAAGTCCATCTTGGCAATGTTGAATCCGCGGATCCCCCAAATTTTGGATAGTTTTCCCAATAACTTTTGATCCGGATAAAATTCATCCACATAGGCAATCATCAAATAGTTCGCGATGGCATCCTTGAGCCATTGTTCCTTTCTAGGATCCAGATACAATGTCTCTTCAAGGAATTTGTTCAGGGCTGTTTTTAGGAATTTCATTTCAAATTGAAACTGCTCCTCATAAGGTCGAATAAAAGAAGGGAGTTGATTTAATCCATACAATGGGCTTTTATCATAATCTTTTTTACTGACCAATAACTGAGAGTGAGGATATTCACCAAGTTTCTCAAATATGAACTTCGATATTTTATTGATTGAAATACCTTGGGCAATTTGGTCATATTTTGTGGCGTTAATATCAGTGACCATGGTCATATGCGGTGTAACATGGGTCATGAATTTCTTAAAAGGACTAAGAAGAATTTCACAATTCTTTTGTTGCACGGCCTCCAATTGGGCTTGCTGACCACCAGGAAAACTGGAGCTACCTAAATTTCTAAAGTTTGTAGTTAAAAACAAATGTTCAGGATACATGAAGTTCACAGTGGTTCGAGTGATATCTGTGTATTGATCCTCTAGGTTTTTGTTGGAATATAAATGCCACTTACCATCAAAAACGGCGGGTGTTAAATACCAATCTTTTAAATAATATTCGTTTTTATTGTTGTAGCCGAATGGAGTATATTTATTAGGAGGGAGTTTTACGGTATAGGTAATAAATAACTGTACACTTTTGCCTGGAGCAAGAGATTTATTGAGTTCAATTTTAATAAGATCCCGCTCTGATGTTCGTTCCCAATTAAGCCCTCTATATTCGTCATCAACAGCACTTAGAATGTTTGTTTTGCCCCGTTCTTCATCTTTGGCAAGATGTAGACTTTTTTTAAACTCTTCGGCAAATCGTTGCGCTAATCCTGTATTTTTAGTTGAATAGGCATGGGCCCAATCGTTGAAATACAAAATATCTAGATGGTATCTAGAAGTGTTCTTATAAATGAATTCTTGCTGTATGTTTAATTCCTTAGAATCATCATTTAAGGTAACTGTAAGCGTATTTTTATGTTGGGAATGACAAAGATGTCCGCCCAATAAAAAGGCAAATACCCCGATAATAACATAACAATATAGTTTCTTTTTCAAAGAATGATTTTAGAAATTTGGACTTAAAGATCGGCCTTTATAGAATGAATCCAATATGTCAACAACTTCACCTTCCGTATCTGCCATTTTGATTAAATCTAGATCTTCTGGGCTTATATTACCTTCTTTAAGCATAATGTCCTTAACCCAATCAATTAGCCCAGCCCAGAACCTTGACCCAACAAGGATAATAGGGAATTTTTCAATTTTGTTTGTCTGTATTAAGGTGATTGCCTCAAAAAGCTCATCCAAAGTTCCAAACCCACCGGGCATTACTACAAACCCTTGGGAATATTTTACGAACATTACTTTACGAACGAAAAAATAATCAAAATCAAGACTTTTGTCACCGTCAATATAAGGATTGTCATGTTGCTCAAAAGGGAGGTCAATATTCAAACCAACTGAAGTACCACCTGCCAAATGGGCTCCACGATTACCAGCTTCCATAATACCAGGGCCTCCACCAGTGATGATACCATAACCTGCTTCAGAGATGCTCTTGGCAATAGATACAGCCATTTCGTAATATTCCATATTCTCTTTTGTTCTAGCCGAACCAAATATGGAAACGCATGGCCCAATAGCACTCATCTTTTCGAAGCCGTTAACGAATTCGCCCATAATCTTGAAAAGTGCCCAAGAATCATTGGTTTTTATCTCGTTCCATCCCTTATGATGCTGTTCTTTTCTCATGTTTTATTTTCTTAGATTGGGACTGATCATACTTCCCAATGAATTATTGTTATTTCTAGTTACTAATCTAATCCTTAGATTAAACCCAGTTCTTTTCTTAAAAATTGTGCTGTATAGCTCTTTTTGTCTTTACATACTTGTTCAGGTGATCCCTTTGCCACAACCATGCCACCGCCACGACCACCTTCGTAGCCGATATCTATTATATAGTCTACCAATTTAATCACATCCAAATTATGCTCAATAACCAAGACCGTGTTTCCTTTAACGACTAATTTATTCAAAACCTCCATGAGTACCCTTATGTCCTCGAAGTGCAACCCAGTGGTAGGTTCGTCCAAGATATAAAAAGTATTTCCGGTATCCCGTTTAGAAAGCTCGGTGGCCAATTTTATACGTTGGGCTTCACCGCCCGAAAGGGTGGTAGATTGCTGGCCTAGAGAAATATAACCCAAGCCAACATCTTGTATGGTTTTTAATTTTCTGTGGATTTTAGGTATCAATTCAAAAAACGAAACCGCATCATCAATGGTCATTTCCAAAACATCTGAAATTGACTTTCCTTTATATCTAATTTCCAGTGTCTCTCTATTAAAACGTTTACCGTTACATGTTTCACATTCCACATAAACGTCTGGAAGAAAATTCATTTCAATTACTCGGAGCCCACCACCCTGACAGGTTTCACATCTTCCTCCTTTCACATTAAAACTAAAACGGCCAGGTTTGTATCCTCGAATAGCCGCCTCTGGGGTCTTTGTGAACAATGAACGTATTTCACTAAAAACACCAGTATAAGTTGCGGGATTGGATCTTGGTGTTCTACCTATTGGAGATTGGTTAATATCAATAACCTTGTCAATATGTTCAAGTCCTTTTATAGATTTATAAGGCATGGGTTTACGAACACCATTAAAGTAATGTGCATTCATAATAGGGTAGAGGGTTTCATTGATTAATGTGGATTTTCCACTCCCCGACACACCAGTTACTCCTATCATTTTACCCAACGGTATATCTATTGAAACATTTTTCAAATTGTTTCCTGTGCACCCGGTTAGTGTAATTTTTTTTCCGTTACCTTTCCTTCGCTTTTTGGGAACGGCTATTTCTTTAACCCCAGTTATATAATCTGCGGTCAAGGTATGATGGGATTTTAACTCATCTGGAGTGCCTTCGGAAATAATTTCACCACCATGGTGACCTGCTTTGGGTCCAATATCTATTACATGATCCGCCCGTTCAATCATATCACGATCATGCTCAACCACAATGATAGAGTTGCCAATGTCACGCAAAGCTTCCAAAGAACCAATAAGGCGATTGTTGTCTCGTTGGTGAAGCCCAATGCTTGGCTCATCCAATATGTACAATACCCCAACCAGTTGTGTTCCAATCTGTGTAGCTAAACGTATACGCTGGGCCTCGCCACCAGAAAGTGATTTTGAACTACGGTTTAATGAGAGGTAGTCTAATCCAACATCCAACAAGAATCGAATCCTGGTCTTGATTTCCTTAATTATTTCCTCTGCTATCTTTAGTTGATTGCCATCTAACTTGTTCTCTAATCCCTCAAAGAAATCAGCCACTTCGGCGATATCCATATGGGATAAATCGGCAATATTCTTTTCATCTATTTTGAAGTTAAGTGATTCCTGTCGCAATCGCGAACCATTGCATGTTGGGCAAGTTATTCTATCCATATATTCCTTGGCCCATCTTTTAATAGAGGTAGAGGCTGCTTCCTCAAACTGGCTTTTAATGAAGTTGGATATTCCTTCATAATCAATCTTATAATTACGTTTGACCCCAAGGGTTTTTGATTCTATTTCAAAACTATCTTTTCCTCCCTTAAGCAATACTTCAATCGCTTCTACAGGAATTTTGTTTATAGGATCGGTAAGTTGAAATTCATACCGTTGTGCTATGTTTTCAATCTGTTTGAAAGCCCAGGACTTTTTATACTCCCCTAACGGTGCAATACCTCCCGCCTGAATTGAAAGTTTTTTGTTAGGAAAAATCTTCAACTCATTAACCTCGTATACATGACCCAAGCCATTACAGCTTTTACACATGCCCTTGGGTGAATTAAAAGAAAACGTGTTTGGTTCAGGAGTAGGATAAGAGATTCCTGTCGTAGGGCACATAAGATCTCGACTAAAATATCGAGGTTCGTTATTACCCTCTTCCAAAACCATGAGTACATTATTACCACTATACATAGCGGTATTTATGGTTTCAGTTAGTCTTTTATCATGATCTGCGGAATGCGTGACTTTTAAACGATCAATAACAATTTCAATATCGTGGGTCTTATATCTATCGACTTTCATCCCTTTTACGATATCCTTGACCTCACCATCAACACGGACTTTCACAAACCCTTGTTTGGCAATTTGCTCAAAAAGTTCACGATAATGGCCCTTTCTGGATTTAATAATAGGTGAGAGGATACTTATCTTCTTGTCAATATAGTCAGTCTTGATGAGTAGCTTTATTTGCTCATCACTATAACTGACCATTTTTTCACCCGTATTGTAGCTGTAGGCATCACCAGCACGCGCAAACAATAACCTTAAAAAATCATAAATCTCAGTAATCGTTCCTACAGTGGATCGTGGTGATTTTGAAGTGGTCTTCTGCTCTATTGCAATAACTGGGGAAAGCCCATCAATTTTATCAACATCAGGACGTTCAAGTCCGCCCAAAAATTGTCGAGCATATGCCGAAAAAGTCTCTATATATCTGCGTTGGCCTTCGGCGTAAATAGTATCAAATGCGAGTGATGACTTACCGCTTCCAGATAAACCGGTGATAACCACCAATTTTTCCCTAGGAATGGTAACATCAATATTTTTGAGATTATGAACGCGTGCGCCTTTAACCTCAATATTTTCTTCGTAATTGATCATTTTTTCAAAGCAAAGTTGCAAAGTTACGTTTTTGGCATGTAAAAAGGAAGCTGCCTGAGTTTTGATTTATCATTGTTGAAAGCTAATTTTGAAAACAAATTAAAAGCAGTCATATGAAATTACTTGGTATAGGTTCACGCATAGCACATCCTGAATTGGGAAAAGGAGTTGTGACCAATTTAACCTCAAAGCAATATTGGGTAACTTTCATAGATGGAGGATTAGAAACTATAGCTATTGATACAGAATTTGAAGTCATAGAAGCGGTGGAGGATGAAGTTGACACCGTAAGTTTTTCTGATGTAGAGATGTCTCTGATTTCTATATTAAAGAGGTGGAGCGATACCAATAATGCAACTGCCATTGCCAGTAAATGGAAAGGCGGTACATTGACCATGTCTCCTGGAGAAGCCAATCTTTCTGATAAGGAAATACCCATAGATACTTTTTTCCATAAAATAGTCATGGTTCGTGATCGAATTCGTGTTATGGAACAAAAAATAAACGCTAGCAAAAACCTGAACGATCAGGAAAAAATTGATTTGCAACAGTATATTACCCGAATCTATGGTAGTCTTACCACCTTTAATGTACTCTTTCAAAACAAGAGCGACCACTTTATAGGTGATAAATCAAAATAAATCCTTACACCGCGAATCTATACTCATTTTGTGAAAAAGTGTTTGACAATGCACTTGATTTCATATACCAGCTTTTTGTCTCCGAATTGATAATTTCCACAGAACTTAAATTATAATACAATCCGTAATTACGCTTGCGATCAAAGATGATCCATTGGTGTTTTGAATGTTTGAATCTAAAAAATCTTGAAATTAGTGGCAGAACATTGTAACCCGGCTCAATTTCAACTATATGAATACGGTCATTATTGTTTTCAAATTCAATTTCCGCCTCCATCAGATGCTTTTCCTTACTGACCATTTTTGCGAGCTGAACAATTTTATGTTCCAAATTCACTGATTGCTCAACTCCTTCCGAAGACATTGTTCTAAACAACCCTTGAACATAGTTGTATAGCATATACTCTATGCCATCTGCTTCACTTAAAAATGCAAAATAAACATTCCTAATAATGGTATTACCTTTCTTTTCTATTTGGGTCCAAACCTCTTTTGCCTTTGAAATCTGGGTAACAACCATTTTTGATTCAACAAACAGTCCATTTTGGGTAGTATTTAATTTCTGAAAATCGCTAACTACCATATTTTCTTTTAAGGCAACATAAAGTGAAGTTAAATACCCATTAAAACTTCCATCGTAAATCAAAACCTTTGAATTTTCCATAATAACTTAGAATAAACTTAATTGTACACTTGGTCTAACGTTAAGATCTTTCTCAACCCTTTGAGCATCCAATAGGGCGGATGATTTTTGCTTTCTCCTTCTATTGGTAAACATTCTATTTTCATGAATACGATCTCTGGTTCCAGCCAAAGCAAAAAAACTGAGTCTATCCTGTATTGTTTTATTTGTCATCCTATTTAGTATATAATCCAAATATATGGATATATTCCTAATTATGGAAATATTCCTAATTTATTTTGGAAATAATCCAAATTACGTATATTTGAATATGGAAAATGAACTAACATTAAAAAGATTTACCGAGGTTCGAAGAGATTTGGGGTTTACCCAGGCTGAATTCGCCAAGATTTTGGGTATCTCCAGTACTACTGCAGATATTGAAAGGGGGCGCACCAAATTATCTGGAAAGGTGGTCGCTGAGCTTTTAAAGCAGTTTAAAATAAATCCACTCTGGTTGTTCGGTGAAAGTGATTCACAATATTTAGAGACTTCAAAAACCAGTGTTATTCCAAAAGTGGTGACCGTCGATTCTACAGATAATGAGAATATGGTTTTGGTGAATGCCAAAGCAGCTGCTGGTTATCCGCAAAATATTCAGGATACGAGCTGGTATAAGCAATTACCTGCTTTTGATATACCCTTACCTGAATTCAGAAATACTACCTATAGGGGCTTTCAAGTAGAAGGAGATAGTATGCTGCCCAATTTAAGGCCAGGGGAGTGGGTATTGGCAAAGGCTGTTGAGGATATAGAACATGTAAGTGCCAATAAAATGTATGTTGTTGTTTTGCAGGACGCGGTATTGGTTAAGAAGATTGAAAAAACACCTAACTCCGCCAATATCACTTTAATATCACTAAATGAAACCTATCCACCTTATGAAATTAAACCACAGCAGATACAAGAAATTTGGCAGGTGAACAGTAAGATTACATTTGGTGTAGATGCAACTACAGAAAAAGGCTTGTTACGGCAATTGCAAGAATCAATGGAAGAATTAAAAAGCCAGTTTAATCAGGTCAAAGGGGATTAAAGCTTTAAAATATACATGCCACTTTCTTTTTGGTTAAAACCAAGACTTTTATACAGTGAAATTGCTGGTTTTCTATGATGACCACTAAAAAGAAGAATCTCCGATAACCTTATTTTTTCACTTTCATCAATTAGTATTTCCATAAGTTTTCTGCCAATTCCTTTTCCGCGCATTGTGTTCGAGACAACCACGTCTTCTACCAAGCCCTTATGACCGGAAATGACCTTGTAAGTTGCTAATGAAGCCATACCAATCAACTTTTCATTTTCCCAGCAGCAAGCGCAGATAAAATCGTTGCCTTGTGAAAGAACATCTTTAATGTTTTGTTGTTTGATATCTGAATTTAATTGTTCGAAAAGACTTTTGATTTCTTTTTCAAAAGATACATTGATATCCTCTTTGGTTAGAATTCTATAATTCATGGTAAATGGTATTTGATATGGTAAAAGTATTGAATTTACCTTGCTTGATTTGGTTTTGGAATACAGAATTTTCAATTCATTATTAATTGTATTTTTGACTTAATGAACAGAACTATACTTTTCTTACTGCTTATTTTTTCTACAAGTCTCACAATGGGACAGGTAGCGCAAGACACGATTAAGGTGGGTTATACCTCAGCACCTCCGTTCATTATTGAATTTGAAGACCGTTTAGAGGGAATAAACATTTGGTTATGGGAAAAAGTGGCCAATGACCTTAATATGGAATTCACCTATGAGAAAATGGAGTTCAAAGGAATGCTCAATGCACTTGAAAATGGTGCAATTGATATGAGTATAAACCCACTTACCATTACAAGTGAGCGAAGTAAGAAAATGGAGTTTACAGATTCTTTCTATGCCTCGAACTCTACTATCGCAATTGCCGAAGCATCTACTCTGCAAAAGTTCAAGAGCTTCGTTTTTGGTTTTTTTAATGTGAATTTCCTAAAAGGTTTTTTTCTTTTGCTGTTCATAATTCTTCTTTTTGGTGTGTTGGCGTGGTTTTTTGAACGTAATAAGAACAAAGAGCAATTTAGAACCGGTTTCAATGGTATATGGGATGGTATCTGGTGGTCTGCAGTAACCCTTACCACTGTAGGTTATGGTGATAAAGCACCTAAAAGTAAATTGGGAAAAGTAACATCGTTAGTGTTGATGTTTGGGGGATTGTTGTTTATTAGTGGGTTAACGGCAAGTATTGCATCAAGTTTAACTATAAACCAGTTGAACAGTAACCCGGATAGTTTTAATGAATTCAAGAATAAAACGGTGGGTTCTATTAAAAACTCTAGTAGTAATGAGTTTTTAAAAAATCATTTCTTTAAGGAAATAAAAGTTTACGACGGGGTAGTACCAAGTTTGAAAGAATTGAATAACAATAAGATTGATGCGGTTATTTATGACGAACCAATTTTAAAATACCGAATTCAGCAAGACTCCACCTTGAACAAACTATCAGTCTTACCAATTAAATTTGACGTTCAATTTTACGCCTTTGGTTTAACAAAGAACAACATTGAACTTGAACAACGTATTTCGCAAAAAATATTGGAGATTATTGAAAGTCAGGAATGGCAAATAATTCTGAATGAATATGGCCTAAGTGAAATTTAGGCCATAATCCAAGATTACCTTCTATTCAGGCTTTAGAGAACCGGACTAGGGTTTTTCATAGGGTTATTAGTGTGCCTTCGTATTTTATTTGAACTAGTTCTTTAATTTTAGTCCGATTGTTTCCTGCCCACCCTGTAGTAAGGTCATGCTTACGACCTCTCCGTCTTCGTTTGTATTGAACGTAACTTGGGCTTCTACAACTTTCAAATAAAAGACATTTTCAGATCTAGGGTAAATTTCGAATTCACCTTGACCTGTTGCTTGAGCTTTCAACTGACTTCCGTCTCTCGAAACAGCTATCACAAATTCCGGAGCCAGTTCATAGCTGCCAACATAGCTCTGTAAAACTTTTTCTTCAATAATAACCTCCTTGAATAGGCCTTCTGTATTTACCCCTAAGTCCTTCAATACTTTAATACCTCCTTCATTAGCGGGATTGAGTTCTACTGATTTCAGATAATTCTCTATGGCCTTTTCTTTTTCACCACGCTTTAAAAGAGCTTCCCCATAGCTATCATATACATTAGAAGATTTTGGAAAGGCATTAATATTTGTTTTAAATATGGCAACAGCAAAATCAACTTTGTCCTTACCCAAATAATGATAGCCTAATTGATTCAATTGATCCTCTGAAAAATTGTACTCATTGGCTTCATTTTTCTTTAAGTCTATATACTGGGATTCTATGTTATCGATACCTTCTGTGTCAATAATACTTTTTAATCTAGTGGCAATAGAAGGAACTATATTACAACGATTACCCATTGATTCCCCTGTTTTCCAATAGATCCAATCGCAATATATTTGACTGTATATATTATAGCCTGCACCTCCATTTGTAATCATAATTAAACCATCATTGGTTACCGGATTTACACGTAAAAAGGCATGCCACCCTGAATTAGCTCCACCATGTCCGGCTAAAGTCATTGAAGTTCCTTTAATTGTTTCAACCTGATACCCTAAACCGTAACTTTCGTTTGAATTTGGAGCAGCTGTCATCATTAGTTGTAGATTCGACGCAGATAAAATTTGTTGATGCTGCTTATTGCTTTTATTCGCATAAAGACTTGCTAATGCAAATTTTGTAAAATCGTTAATTGTGGTATGCAATCCTGCTGCTGCTTGAGCTGTAAACAATTCAAAGTCTATGACTTCACCAAAACTGTTGTGCTCTAAAGATGAAGAATTCAATATTTTTTCATCTATGGTATAACTACTACTGGTCATTCCTAGAGGATTTAATATTTCTGATTGCATATAATTTTCAAATTTTTGCTTGGTAACTTCTTCAACAATTAATTGTAGAATAGAAAAACCACCTCCTGAATATTTCCATTTCGTTCCTGGTTCCATAATTATCTCAACACGTCCAGGACCATTGTTTTTTCCATCTAAAGATTCTTCAATAGTGGGTAAATCATCTTTTGGAGACCAACCTGGGTATCCATGTAATGATAAACCAGCTGTATGACTTAAAAGTCTTCTAATCGTGACTTTATCTGAATCAAATTCAGATTTTGGCAATTGCCATCTAGTAAGATATTTTTCAGCTGGAGCATCAAGGTCAATTTTACCTTCTTGCACTAGTTTCATTACTCCCCAAGCAGCAATGGTTTTAGAAATAGACCCAATATTAAAACCTGTTGTGTTTGTCACTTGAGTCCCTTTATCAATATTGGAAAAGCCATATCCTTTTTGTAGGATGATCTCGCCATTTTCTATAATGGCAATTGCTGTTCCAGGAACAATGAAGTCATTTAATAATTGAGGAATTTTTTGATCTAATTCGTTTACGAATTGATCAATTTCTTTTTTTTCTTTTTGAGCACTGATCGTAAAGGAAAGTAGAAGGGCTAAAAGTAATGTAAGTAGCTTATTCATTTTATTAGTTTTATTTATGACGACCAGAAAGTTTAATTGTTACTCTTTTGAAAATATTTCTACTTAGTTTTAAATTACCGGCAAGTATTAATGAATGGTGTGTTTTCCAAAGGCTATGCACTGTACTTCTTGTTGAAGTCAGTTTTTCTTTGCTAAAGCTCTAATTTTTAAAGCATCCTTGTTTCCCTTCTTAGCTGGATGCCTAAGTGCGTGTCTAATTACCCACTTAAGTTCGTTTGATAAATCACTTAGCCATGACTCACACATGATTAGGGCTATTTCCAAGTTGTCTTTCGCAATGTCGCCAACGTGATTTGCAACACTTCTTCTTACATATAAATCAGGGTCGTTCTTCAATTCTTCGAGTATTCTGAATGAGGGACTTGGGTCAATCACTAAAGACTGTATTTTCTTTGCCCATGGTAACCTGGGCCTTGTACCCTCTGAACACAATCTGCGCACATGTGGATTGGAATTGTAAATCCATTCATTCAATACTCCAAATGTCCTTTCTGGTCGAGTAATAAGGAATTCACGAATTGAAAATTCTGATGAAAACCTTTTCGTCAGTTCATATTGGGCTTTCATAGAAACGTCAAAAGGATCTATGTTCTTGTTATAGTCTATATCGAGACCATACAATGCAACAAATGAGACATGAGGCATATAGAATAGTCCGGATAATCCAAGTTTATCAGTACGTTCAAGAGGTGGTGTTAATGACTTAATAAGAATTGAAATTGCCTTTGTATAGTTGTTGGGCAAATGATTTCTCATAGCAGCTGCAATCATACTTCCTCTTTCTTTGAGCGTAAGAGGTTCGATTTTCTGTATAACATTTTCAATGAAGTCATCTTTCATAAAAGGACTATATACTGCTTGTAAGTTATTAGCTAACTGCGTTACCGCTAGTCTGTCAAGAACCAGCTTCAAAGGGACTCCCTTTTGAATGGAATGAGGGGTTTCTGGCAATGCGATTTTCTTCATTTTACAATTGTTGTAGTCAATTTAGGAATATTCTTATGTTTCTAAGCGATCAAACCACTAATGGTATATTATTCGTTTGCAAACCTTTAGAAAGAGTTATAGATGCATCTCTTTCCTTAAACTTTTATAATATAACCCAAGAGTAATACCAATTTGTGCAAGGTAATAGGTGGGTAATATCATAAAATCAAGGGAATTGTACTTTACAAATTCCTTTAAGGATATAATAGTGTCTGAAAACAAGACCAATGCTATTCCAATAACAAAGGGCCATTTAACTTTTGGACAAGCTTTAATACCAAATGCAGCTCCTACCGACACGCAGGAAACAACCAAATAGAACAAGACGATAAGCGCCAATAATTTATCTGGAATGCTAGGATATAAGGCTAAAAAATAGAAAATCAAAAAGGCAATTAGAATGCCCACAGTTAATCCCCGTTTAATTATACCGTTAAGCACCGAAAACAATAAGTATCCAATGTGGGCCAATAAGTAAAAGGCAATTCCGATCATGAACATTGAGCTGTTGCCGTTCATACTGGAAAGGAAACAATCCCCCACCATAGATGCCCCAAATGCTATTGCAACTACCCATACGTCTAAAACCTTATTCAAGTGATGTTTGTGTGCATACATTAGGGCTATGATACCAAGACCGGCCACACCGATTTTAAAATAAATAATATCGGTTGCAATAGCAATACCAGCTACAACCAATTGCATTAACAGCAGTATTGCAAACCAAGGCTTTATTAGATGTTTGTCATTCATTATTCTTGTTCAGTTTCATTCTGAATGAGGTCCAAATCCAACTCATTAAAATTATTGGCTGCTTTGACAAGTAGGGTAGAACCAATAGTTTCAAATAGGTGGTTTGTTTTTAGGACAAACTCTGCCTGCTTTTCAATCCTATAATTTGGGATACCAACTAAGGTCAAGTTGGTACTACTGGATTCCTCTGAGATAATATCATAGAAAGGTTTTTGCTCAACCGCATTGTTGATGATTTTGATTTCTACATTAACCCTGAGGTCATCAACCAGTCGGGCGATTTTATTTCGTATCAATTCAATATCAACATTGTTATTGTTCACGAACAGCACACGAATGCTGGTATTGTTCCATTTTGGGAATGCAATGATGAAACGGGCAATATTAAGCATCATTTCAGCATTTTTACTATCGGTTTCTCGCCACCAAAGATCTACGGTTTGATAGTTACCAAATTTGGCATTTCTATCAAAATCCAAGTACAAAAGGTTATAGTCCAGATACAAGAGAGTTTCAGTCATTTTTGCGTACTCCGTTGAACTTTCCAATCCTTTGGGCCATCCCATCATTATGGTATTTGGCTCAACTCCAGAAAAACCAAATGTTGAAGCGATATTCGTGATGCCGGTATAAATATTGTCAACCTTGATTTGACGCCCAAAAATCCCAAGTTCCTTAAAATTATCATCTCTGACCGTTTGCTCAGCCTTACGTAAAGGAACATCATTATCCTTGTCTAGAATCAGTTTAAAATTGGTGACTATACCGGTTCTTCCTGATACGGTTTTGCTCAACTCCAATAAATAGGATTGGTGGTCACTTTTTCCACTGAAAAGAATAATATTGGGATTCCAGTTCGAATTTTCGTCATCTTTTTCATCAATCTTCTTAAGTCCCTTGTTCACGACATTCTCCCAAACGCTACGCCAGACATCGTTAGATTGAATTTTAACCTCTTTTCTCTGTAGGCCAAAGTAAAGCGCCGTAATTACAGCCAACGCTGCCATCATTGCAATCATATCAAGTTTGAACATCACCACAAAACATGCGATGAAACCCAGTAGGCCAATCCAGCTTTTGATTTTGAACGAGGGCTGAAAATCGGGATTTGCCCAGCTTTCCAAGAAGTATGAAATATTTATAAATCCGTAGGCAGTTAAATAGAACATAGAGACTACTCTGGCAATAACATCCAATTCTCCAATTAATATACCTGCTTCGGCAATTAGAAATACCAAGAAAAGTGCATTGATTGGTTCATTGTTCACCCCTCTACCTTTACCAAAAATCTTTGGAGTTACTTTGTCGTTAGACATTGCCTGTAAAATTCTAGGGCCACCAAGAATACCGCCTAAAGCAGAGGACAACGTTGCTCCCCAAATACCTGCGACAACTGCTGGGGCAAATAGGGCGATTTTCATTAGGATGTTATAATCTGTTATTAATTGTTCGGAATCAATGGCGAAGGCCATAAAAACCGCAAGTACAATGTAGACAACTAGCCCAGTACCTATTGCCGCCAGGGTCCCAACAGGAATCGAACGTTTAGAATCCTCAAGGTCCCCACTCATGGCTATACCTGCGGTAAAACCAGTAACGGCAGGAAAGAAGACTGCGAATACGACTTCTAAAGATACCGACCCCTCTGAAGAAAACATTGCTACCGATTGAGGGGCAAATTCAGTAGTACCTAAAAAAATTGAAATAAGTGAAACAATTATAGCCGCAAGAATGAAGAACTGGGTTTTTAGAGCGAGCGAAGTGCTTATCAACGCCAAAACGGTCAAGGAACATAGGGCAATGGTTCCTGTTAAACGAAAATCATTGACGGACATCCCAAATCCAAAAAACGAATTGAAACTTTCGGCGAAACCTATTAAATAAAGTGCGACGGAAAAAGCAGTACCCACGTAGAGGGCAATTCCGATAGACCCTCCTATGGGAATTCCCATACTTCTAGATAGCACATAATAAATTCCTCCGGCACCAATTTTTTTGTCGGTTGCCACTGAAGATACGCTTAAACCTGTGGTAACGGCAATTATATGGGCAATGATGATTATGGCTATGGCCCCAAATAGGCCAGCATTACCAACCACCCATCCTAGACGCATGTACATGATGACACCAAGAATAGTCAGTATAGATGGTGTAAAAACACCGGCAAATGTGCCAAACTTCTTTTTTTCTGCCATTGGTTAGGTTACTTAGTTGGTATTTTCACCAAAAAACAAGTAAGATAAATAAACTTTTCATGTCAAAAAGAGTGTTGTCAAAGTTTATTTTGACGTATTATATAAAACAACTTCTTAATATATTTACATATGTCTTATTTCAGTATCTTTAAAAGCTTAGAAGACAATATTCAATAATTTATAATATGACCGATCAATTAAAAAAATCGCTTTCAGGTGAGAGTCGTAGAACCTTTATCAAGAAATCAGGAATGGCATTGGCTGGTAGTACCCTTGTGTATCCAACCGGCGTTTTAAGTGCAACTGGACTTTCCAAAGAACCGCTCTTAAAAGTCGGATTAATAGGCTGTGGTGGTCGAGGCACTGGTGCAGCAGTTCAAGCATTACAAGCAGACCCAAATACCATTTTAACGGCTATGGGAGATGTTTTTGAAGATCGTTTGGAAGGAGCTTATAACGAGATCATCAAGATTTCTGGTGATCAGGTAAAAGTTGAAAAGGCTCAAAAGTTCATTGGTTTTGATGCATATCAAAAAGTAATTGATTCTGGGGTCGATGTTGTATTGCTAACAACCCCTCCTGGATTTAGACCAGATCATTTAATGGCTGCGATTAATGCTGGCAAACATGCTTTTTGTGAAAAACCAGTAGCAGTCGATGCCCCTGGTGTACGTAAGGTACTTGCAGCGGCCAAAATGGCGAAAGAGAAGAAACTTTCGGTGGTTTCAGGTTTTTGCTTTAGATATGATAATGCCAAGAGGGCAACGTTTGGAAAGGTTTTAAACGGGGATATTGGGGATATCAAAACAATTACTACATTTCGTGGTGGGGGAGAGCTTTGGTATAAGGAGCGACAGCCAGATTGGTCCGAAATGACCCATCAAATGCGAAATTGGTACTACTATAACTGGCTTTCAGGGGATTTCATAGTGGAGATGGCCGTGCATAGTCTGGATTTGATGTCATGGGCCATGGGCGATGTCATGCCAATCAGTGCAGTGGGTACCGGCGGAAGACAAGCTCGGACGGATAAACGCTATGGTAATATATATGACCATTTTGCAGTGGAATTTGACTATGCGAATGGGGCAAAAGGATATCACTTTACCAGGCAGCAAGCAGACACCTCGCATCGTAACAGTGTTGATATTTTTGGTACCGATGGGAATGCAATCATTAATATTGGACGACAGTATGAGGTAAATGGGCCGCAAAATTGGAAATTCGATGGAGAGCGAAACAATATGTATCAAACAGAGCATGACGAACTTTTTGCTGCTATTCGTAGCGGTAAGCCCATAAACGATGGTGAATATATGGCGAATAGTACTATGTTGGGCATTTGGGCCAGAATGGCCGCCTACACAGGACAAACAATAAGCTGGGAGCAGGCAATAAATTCCAAAGAATCGTTGGGACCACAAAACAAGGATTATGCTTGGGATTATGTTTGGGAGATGCCACCAATCGCTGTGCCGGGTAAAACAAAGTTTATCTAACCAATTAATTTATATGAAAAATTATATCAGTCTTGTAATAGTAGTATTTGTCCTGTTTTCCTGTACGATGAAAAGCCAAGATCAGCCGATTGTTTTTGGATCGGAAACAACCTTAAAGGCAATGACTTTTGATTCTGAAAATACCGAAGAATCGATTAAATGGGTGAATGTGAACACCGACCCCGATACATGGCGTACTGAAAATGATCTGCTTATCTGTAAAGGAATGCCTATAGGGGTAATGCGGTCTGAAAAACAATATGAGAACTTCATTTTACAAGTAGAATGGCGGCATATGGAAGCCGGAGGCAATTCTGGAGTCTTTGCATGGAGTGATGCCAAACCTGACCCAAAATCTGCTCTGCCTGGTGGTGTAGAAGTGCAGATGCTTGATTTAGAATGGGTGAGATTAAATACAAGAGATGGCAAAGTACCGCCAATCGCATATGTTCATGGTGAGTTATTTGGTGTTGGCGGCGTTGAAATAGTTGCCGATAACCCTAGGGGGCGAAGAAGTAAATCCGTAGAGAATAGAGCGTTAGGTAAAGGGGAATGGAACAGCTATACAGTGGTATGTGTTGACGGAACCATTAAACTCTCGGTGAATGGGAAATTTGTGAATGGCATAAGCAAATCCACCATAAAAAAGGGGTATCTGTGTTTAGAGTCTGAAGGAGCTGAGATTCATTTCCGCAATTTCAAGCTTATTGAATTGCCTGTAGGTGTGACTTCCGAAGAGCAGAAGGCAGCACTCATACAAAGTGAATGATCTTTTAGTTATAAGCCCTAACATTACCCATATCCAATTTCATAGGTCCCAATACATGGGATTTGGGTAGAAATGCGCCGCTCTCTGTTAGTTGCCAGTCATCCCAAGAAGCTTCCAGACCACCGACTGGTATGATGTCAACCCACATTTTAAAGCTTTCTGGAAAACCATTGGGTTGTAATTTCCATAGGTAAGAATCCCCAGGGGTACTACCGCCACTTGAATAAGTGACCAAAAGAGATTCAGACCCATCTTCCAGTTTCACAATGCTTCTTCGAGTACCCTGGTCGAAAACCTTAAAAGGGGCTACCAGCCAAAATGAGTCGTTATTGAATAATTTGACCGATTTATCTATAGCTTTTTTACGAGATGTTTTGTTGGAAACTTCAACCTCGTTTTCATAAACCCTGCTTTTATCAGGATTGACCAAGTCTAATTCAACCTTTATATCATTCCAAGAAACATCAGCCTTGCCCATAGTCTTATCCCATTTATAGGAATGGTCACCGTTTCTAAATGTCCATTCAATAAATCTGGTAGTGTTAAAAGCTTCTTGGTTTACAGCCCTTAGCATTTTGTGAGCCAAAGCATTGGCTTCAGGACCTTGTCTCCCTTTTGGTGCAGATTCATTATAAATCATATAGACGGCTATTGCACTAACCATCAAAACCAAAACAAAGGCTGCTAAAAGTTTAATTGCTTTTCGAATCATTGCTTGCTAGTTACTCATGATACTTTTTATAATATTTTTCTTTGTAATAACGGAAGCGGTCAATACTCCAGCAAACAAGGCTCCAGCAACTCCGGCTGTCACAATATCCTGCCCGGTAAGATAAAAGTTTTTGATGGGGGTTCTAGGCCTTAGAAATTTTTGTCTAAATCGCTCTGGTGTATGGTCAATACCATATATTTCCCCTTCATCATAGTTGACAAAATGTTGCGTGGTCAATGGTGATGAAAGTTCATAATAATCAATACTACCTTTTAAATGAGGGAGGTGTTTATATAGAATATTCAATAAGCGTTGGGCCGTTTTTTCTTTTTGTTCTTCATATTCCTTTCCTCGTTTCATCCATTTAGTGCCATCCCATTTCTCATAGTTTTCATAAGGCTCTAATGTGATGATGTCTATAGTACTTTTGCCTGGGTAACGATTGGACCAATCTGGATCTTTGGCCGATGGGAAAGAGACATAGACCACTGGCAAAGGTGCGTTATTGTCCTTGAGAAAGTTATCCACTGTTGTATCATGGTCATCAGTACCCTCAGGGTATATCCAAAAATTTGTCTTTGGTAATTTTAATTCTTCTGGAGAACCTTTTAACCCAATGTAAAGACATGCATGTGCAACGGATCGCTGTACTTTGGTCATTTGTTCATCAAATTTATGTTTGGCCCTAACATTATCTGGAATCAACTTTTTATAAGTAGTCATGAGCCCAGCTGCACTGATTATGTTCTTGGCATGAAAGGTTTTTCCATCAACCATTAGTACACCTGTTGCCTTATTGTTTTCGATGATTATTTTGTCAACATCGGCATTTATGAGAATTGTTCCACCAGCAGCTTCTATCACGGGGTCAATGGTCTCAACGATTTGGGATGAACCACCAATAGGGAAACTACCACCACTGAAATAATGGCGCACCAATGATGCATGCATTGAAAAACTACTTTTTTTCGGGGGTAGACCATAGTCGCCATATTGTCCGGTTAGAACCTTTATTAATTCTTCGTTTTTGGTAAGGGAACTCAATACCTCATATGTTGTTCTATTGGAAAACTCAAGAAAAGGTTTACGCATTCCTTTTCCGATAATTTTCGAAAGTAGTGGAGGCAATGCCTTTTCGGCAAAATATTTTCTTGTAGCCTTGGTACTAGCAAAAACAAGGTTTACATATCCATCAATCGCATCTTTTTCTTCAGGAAAATATTCACAAAGTTTCTGCTTGAATTTTTTTACATCCTTTACAAAATCATAGGCCTTGTCCCCAATATAAATACGGTCGTAAACTTCACCCATATCGGCCCATTTTAGATTTGAGTCGCTTATGTAGTCAAAACATCGTTTGGTAATACTATTGGGGCGTTGAACTTCTCCAATGTAATGAATGCCTACATCCCACTCATAACCTTTTCGCTTGAAAATATGGGTAAATCCACCGGCCGTATAATGGCGTTCAAGAACCAACACTTTTTGCCCTTCTTTTGAAAGAATTGCAGCAGTTGTTAACCCTCCCATTCCAGACCCAATAATTATAGTATCATAACTGTCTGCTAATACCGGTTTTCTTTTATAGGTTTGAATCATAGTTCTGTTTGCTTTTTATTAATATCCGACAGCCGTATCATCACCTCGTTTATCAGCTCCACCTTCTAAACGACCATCTGGTAATATTCGAATGGCATCAACTTTCCCCAAAATTGGTGTTCTGTCCTCGTTAATGTTGTATCCCTTATTCTTAAGTTCATCCATTACCACATTTGAGAACCCCACAGGTTCAAAAATAACAAAATCTGGTAGCCATTGGTGGTGAAATCTTGGTGCATTCACTGCTTCTTGCATACTCAAATTAAACTCGTAACAATTTAGAATTGTTTGCGCCACTGCAGTGATGATTGTTGAACCACCTGGACTTCCAACAACCATCCATAATTTCCCATCTTTCTCAACTATTGTTGGCGTCATTGAGCTTAACATACGTTTTTCTGGAGCAATGCTATTGGCATCTGCGCCAATAAGTCCAAACATATTTGGCACGCCCGGTTTGGCGCTAAAATCATCCATTTCATTGTTCAAAAAGAAGCCCAGTTCATCACAATACAGTTTAGATCCATATGCTCCATTTAGGGTTGTAGTAACAGAAACCGCATTTCCCTCATTATCAACGATGGAGTAGTGGGTGGTTTCAGAACTTTCGGAGATTTGGATTTTACCTCTTTCAATATCAGATGATTTAGTGGCTTGATCAAAACTAAAGTCTTTCATGCGGCCCTCTATATAGCTGGTGCTCAGAAGAACATCTAAGGGTATTTCAACAAAATCTGGATCCCCAAGAAAGTAATTACGATCAGCATAGGCCCTGCGGCTAGCTTCTGTAAAAACCTGAATAGTTTCCCTAGAGTTGTGTCCGAACTCCGAAACCTCATAAGGCTCTATCATCTTGAAAATTTGGTTCATAGTTACCCCACCGCTACTTGGCGGACTCATTGAGATTACTTTCAAATCCCTATAATTGAAAATAATAGGCTGCCTCCATTTTGCCTCATATTTTGCTAAATCCTCTTCGGTCACATAACCACCATTGTCTTGAATAAAGGATGCTAACTTCTTAGCAGTTTGACCTGTATAAAACTCTTCCCGTCCATTTTTTGCGATTCGCCTTAGTGTATTGGCAAGTGTAGGGTATTTAAGAGTATCCCCTTGTTGACATTTATTGAAAAACAAGGTGTTATCACCATTTACTTCAATTATTTGTTCTCTGTATTTCTCTAACCGTGCAGCTTGTTTTTTGGTAACAACAACGCCTTGTTCTACTAAATCTATAACTGGGGAAATAATTTCAGCAATTGGAAGACTCCCAAACTTATCATGCACTTCGAAAATACCTGCGATAGTACCTGGTACTCCAACAGCCGTGGCACCGATTGTACTTTTGCCTGGAATCACATTTCCAAGCGAATCAAGATACATATCCTTGTGAGCAGATAAAGGGGCTTTTTCTCGATAGTCGATTGATCCAATATCACCATTACTCTTACGGTAGACCATGAATCCGCCTCCTCCTAAGTTTCCTGCAAACGGATAAGCCACGGCCAGCGCCAATTCTGTACCTACCATGGCGTCAAAAGCATTGCCTCCATTTTTCAAAATAGAAACGCCAACTTCAGATGCTTCTTTCCGGGCAGATACAACCATTGCTTTTTCGGTAACCAGTCCTGTGGGCTTTGCAGGCTGTTTTCTACATTGGGTAAATAGAATAAATAGTAAGAGTAGGGGAATTGCTTTAATCAGTTTTTTCATTCTTAATACGGTTGATTGCTTAAAGTGAAATGAATTTTTGTTTGGAAAAGGTAATTAACTCCTCAAAGAACAATGTGAATTCCTTTTCGAAATCATTATAATGCTCCTCAAGGTCCAATATTGCAAAATTCATTTTAGATCTGTTTTTGGTTCTTCGATTCATTCCGTTCAGTACCCTGCCAATTCCTTCCATTTTGGAGTAGTTGTATATCCAATTATCAGAAATCATATAGGGCATCATCCGTTGAACACCAGTAGGAAGGACCGAATAATTATCTTCCAATAGATCATAGAAGTTCTCTACAAAAACATCAAGTGGAATCTCAGAATAGCTTTTCCAGTTCTTTGCCAAAAAGTGATCATAAAATATATCGACGATAACCCGACTATAATGGCTATAGTTCTTATGTAGTCTTTTACTGCTGATTTTAGGAATTGAATGTGAATCAGTGTATGTGTCAATTTCACGATGCAAGAGCACTCCTTTTTGGATTCTGCTTGGGAAATGGTCTATTTTATTACCTCTAATGCTGTCCGCAATAAAATTACCAATGGTTATTTCATCATCACCAAAAGAGAGATAAATATGGGCTAAAAAATTCATTGAGCTGTAAAATAGTTCATAAGGTCGAATTTACCAATTTGGGAGCTAGGAATAATGATAGACACGTATATTTGCAAAAACTTTTTGAACAGCATATGACACTAATAAAATCAATTTCAGGAATACGGGGAACCATTGGTGGTCAACCAGGAGATAATCTTACACCCATAGACGCGGTCAAATTTGCTGCGGCCTATGGCATTTGGCTAAAGGATTATTCTAAAAAAGACGATTTGAAGGTTGTGATAGGTCGCGATGCACGGTTGTCTGGAGAAATGATTCAGAATCTAGTTGTTTCAACCTTGGTTGGCTTGGGCATTGATGTTATTGATCTTGATTTATCAACCACACCAACAGTTGAAATTGCAGTACCGCTTGAAAAAGCTGATGGAGGTATTATTCTTACTGCCAGCCATAACCCCAAACAATGGAATGCATTGAAATTGTTGAATGAAAAAGGAGAGTTTTTAGATGCAGCACAAGGGGCAAATATTTTGGCAATTGCAGAAAAAGAGGAATTCGATTTTTCTGAAGTAGATGATTTGGGCAGTATAACTAAAAACGATGCCTATATAGATATACATATTGATGAAGTTTTGGATCTTTCTTTGGTTGATGCAGAAATTATTCGCAAAGCTAAATTCAAAGTCGTTGTTGATGGCGTTAATTCGACAGGAGGAATTGCCATTCCCAAACTATTGGAAACATTAGGTGTAGAGGTGGTTGAATTGTATTGTGACCCAACCGGACATTTTCCACATAATCCAGAACCCTTAAAAGAACATTTAGGCGATATCTGTGAATTAGTGGTTAAGGAAAAAGCGGACTTTGGAATTGTTGTTGATCCAGATGTAGATCGTTTGGCCTTTATCAGCAATGATGGTGAAATGTTCGGAGAGGAATACACTTTGGTTGCCTGTGCTGATTATGTGCTGGGAAAAACCAAAGGAAATACGGTTTCCAATTTATCATCTTCAAGAGCTTTGAGAGATATTACCCAAAAGCATGGTGGAACTTACGAAGCCTCTGCCGTAGGAGAAGTGAATGTTGTGACCAAAATGAAAGCCAATAAAGCCATTATTGGAGGTGAAGGTAATGGGGGCATCATTTATCCTGAAAGTCATTATGGGCGCGATTCTTTAGTTGGTACCGCTTTGTTTTTAATGCTTATGGCCGAAAACGGAGGTACAGTAAAAGAATTACGTGATAGTTACCCAAGCTATTTTATGAGCAAGAACAAAATTCAGTTAACGCCCACTTTGGATGTTGATTCCATTTTGGAAGCAATGGCCGATAAATATAAAAATGAAGAAATATCTACCATTGATGGTGTGAAAGTTGATTTTGCCGAGAACTGGGTACATTTACGCAAATCGAATACAGAACCTATCATTAGAGTATATACTGAGGCAAAAAGCCAATCAGAGGCAGACGGCTTAGCCGAGCGAATTATTGGGGAAATCAAAGAGATTGCAGGCCTATAAGTAACCTTTTAAATAATCATTTATGAAATTAAAGCTCTTTCTTTTTATTGTTATATGTATTGGATTTAAAAGTTTTTCGCAAGCTGATACTTTAAGAGTGATGAGCTTTAATATTCTACATGGCGCCACCACAAAAAATGACTTCAATCTTGACACCATAGCAGGGGTCATCAACAAGTACAATCCAGATTTGGTCGCATTGCAGGAAGTGGATTTTAAGACCAATAGGGCAAAAAAGTACGACCTTCCAACAGAAATTGGCTTTCGAACTAAAATGGCCTCGCTTTTTGCTAGAGCCATGTACTATGATGGTGGGGAATATGGTGAAGCTGTATTGTCAAACCTAACTTTTATAGGTTCTGAGAATATTTCCTTACCACATTTACCAACTTCTGAACCACGCGCGGCTCTTTTGACCAGAGTGAAAACCAGAAATGGAAATATCATTCAATTTGTTGGCACTCATTTGGATCATTTAAGAGACGACACAGATCGTTTAATGCAGGCTAAAGCAATAAACGAAGCTTTGGGAAGTACAAAATACCCCACATTATTGGTTGGTGATCTTAATGATGGGCCGAATAGTGAGACTATACGAATCTTATCAGAAAATTTTCATAAGCCACAATTACAAGCTGCAAAAAAGAAAACGTGGCCGGCTGATGAACCCAAGGTTTGTTTGGATCACATATTGTTGACCAACCCTAAGAAGTGGAAAGTAATTGATTATGAAGTAATCTGTGAAAATTATGCAAGTGATCACTGTATCGTCGTAGCGACCCTTGTTTTTAATCCGTAATTAATACGGCTTTATTTTGGTGCCTTCTCACGATGTTTCCAACGGCGATGCGTCCAAAAATAGTGTTCTGGCCGTTCATTTATTTGTTGTTCAGTGAGTTCGAGGAATTTATCGGTAATTTCGTTTTCTCCTGTTTTACCACCCTCAAGCGTTATGGGAATAAAAGTGGCTTCATAATGTCCACGTTTAACTTTACGCACTTTGAGGAAGACCACAGCAATATCAAGTTTTCGTGCCAAAAATTCTGGCCCAGTAAAGATAGGAACTTTAATTCCCATGAATTCTTTCCAGTATTTCGCCCGGTGTACTTGTGGTGATTGGTCACTGACCATACCATAGATTGAGGTAACATTATCTCGATGGTTTTGTACCACGGTTTTAATAGTTTCCTTCTGTGTGATCAAGGCCGTATTCCACCTTGCCCGAACATTTTTCACCCAATTATCGAAATATGGATTGCTTATTTTTTGGTAAACCGCATAACCCTTTGATTCAACATAATTGCTAATACTCACATTCCATTCCCAATTGGCATAATGCGAACAGACGAGCAAAATACTCTTCTTTTTTTCTATTTCCCTTAGTAGATCAACATTAGTAACATGATATTTCTTTTTTACCGCTTCTTTCGAAAGACTCATGGTTTTAACCATTTCTAAAAACATATCACACATATGTTTATAGAATTCTTTCTCAATCCGATTGATTTCCTCACCTGATTTGTTAGGAAACACCAATTCTAAATTAGCCCGAACCACTTTTTTACGATAACCGACAATTCGGTACACAACAAAACAAATAATATCGGAAAAACCATAAAATAGTGAGTGGGGTAAGATTGAAACAACCCACAATAAAGGATATATGATAATAAAGGCAAGTAACTGCATTCTTTCTGTTGTAAAGCGCAAATATAGCTATATTTGGCACGAAAAATAACGTATCAATATGTATGATCTTCATATAGCCACTATCGCTATAATTGCTGTCAATGTACTTGTTTCATTGAAAGGCTTTAATGACAATTCATTTTTTGACCGATATAAGTTCGCTATAGGAGCAATTAAGTCTGGTCAAAAAGATAGAATGTTATCATCTGGGTTTTTACATGTAGACATGTCCCATTTATTTATGAACATGTTTACTTTATTCTTCTTTGCAGATGTGGTCATTAAATGGTTTGGTCCAACCAAATTCGTGGGCATATATTTTATCAGCCTACTAGCGGGAAGTTTGTTGGCGTTATTCTTTCATAAGGATGAACCCTATTATAGCGCTGTTGGGGCCAGTGGGGCGGTAACGGGAATATTATATGCTGCCATTTTATTACAACCTGATATGCGCCTTGGTATTATGTTCATACCTATACCGTTACCTGCATATGTATTAGGAATTGGATATCTTTTATATTCAATCTACGGAATGAAAAAAAGATTAGGCAATATTGGACATACTGCACATTTTGGAGGTGCTATAGGTGGTTACATTACTGCATTAGTATTCAAACCAGACCTCTTAATAACAGACACCACGATGGTCATACTGTTGGCTGTGCCAATTGTCATTCTTTTTATTATGGAAAAGCTAGGGAAAATATAGGCCCAATTACTACAGAAGAATAGGATTTAAACGAAGCTAATTATTTTACCATTCCTGTCTTTTAATGGCATTTCATCGATTTTCTTTCGTAGGGACATACACTTTGAGTAATTTTGACGTTAAGTTAGAAACCCAAATCTAATAAAATCCATATTTTGTAATGAAAAAAGTATACCTACTACTTTGGTCAATCGTCTTGTTTACAGTTTCATGTAGTGATGAAACAACAGTATTTAATGAACCTCAAGATGACCTTCAATTAGAAAAAAGCCAACAAATTTTAGAAAATAGTATTAGCTATGACTACTCTGGCGTACTTGATATCGCTGAGGAAGATAGTATTTCTGGTAAATATGCGGGCAGTGCAAAAGCTGAAGAGGCTGGTGATTTTCCACTTACCTTGGTAGCCCAAATTGATCCACCATCTTATAGTGGAGGGCAGAACTTAACAGCATCCCATGTACATGTAGATGGTGATTTTGCATATGTTTCCTATAATACTGTAGAGGACGGTTATGCTGGGGGTATTGACGTTATTAATATCAGTAATCCAATAGAACCGAAGGTTAGTTCAAGGCTTTATTATACAAATGCCGATGTAAACTCAATTGAGTATAATGATGGATATGTTTATGCGGTTGGAGGTGTCGATTCTGAAAAATCCGTTAGGGCTACTGCTAATTCATTTATAGCAAAAATACCTACATCTGGTGGTAAAATGAATATTGGTGCTGGAATTACTTATGGTTTTCAAGAGGGGTTCAATAGTACAGATGTTGAAGTTACTGCTAGTACTGTGGTTGTTTCTAGTGGTGGTGACGGTTTTATTACAGTTTATGATAAAAGAGATTTATCTATATTAAAAGAAGCCCCATTCCAAGATCTAAGATCTGTATCTATCTATAATAATCAATTCGCTGTTCTAGATGCTAGTAAAGGTGTTAGTATTTTGGATGGAGATTTAAACATAACCAACGAAATTGCCATAAATACTGATTTCGGTGTCGCAACAAAAAGAACCCTAGAGTTCCAAAATGACAAAGTAATTGTTTCTGAAGGGACAAAGGGAGCTGGTATATATAATGTGACGAGTGGTTCATTAATTGAGTACTTGCCAATATTGATTGATCCGGCCGGAACCTCCACTGAAGGTAGAGAAACCAATGCGGTGGCAATGAATGATGAAGTTATTCTCATGGCTAATGGCGGTGCAGGATTGTGTCTTTCTGAAGATAAAGGCAGTAGTATTGATTTAGTGGGTGTTATAGGCCTAGATGGATCAATAAATTTTGTTGAGTCCAAAGGTGATTATATATTCGCTGCCTCGGGTAAAAACGGGTTACAGGTTATAAAGCTTAATCGACCATCTGAAAGTTTGGCTGCTGAATGTTCCACTTTGGATAATTATAGCGGGTCAAGTAAATTGTTTGTCAACGAAGGTGATGATATCGCATTTAGGGGGTCAAAACGATTTAATAAGATAGAGGTAGAGGGTTCCTTGTTAATGTGCGGTACATGGACAGTTAGGAATGACGTTGATGTAAAAGAAAATGGTTTGATGGAAATGAACGGAACTCTTGTCGTTGGTAACAATAAAAAACGTAAGAAAATAACAGTTGAAGAAGGAGCCGTTTTAAGAATAGAAGGTAACCTCACCATTTATGGAGATTTAGAATTGAAAGATAATTCTACTATTGAATTTCTAGGAGCTAATTCTGTTGTAAATATTATTGGTGATGTTAATATTGACAGTAACGTAACTATCACAGGTGATTTTGATGATGTTCGAAATAAATTTTAAAGAGTAAAAACATATATAAAAAGCCCCGACTTAAACGTCGGGGCTTTTTTGTTATTGGTATTCGGTTCTTTCTTAGTTGAGTAACTCTGCCACTTTGGCTTCAAGGGCAGGGCCTCTTAAATTTTTTGCCACGATTACACCATTTTCATCTAACAAAAAAGCAGCTGGTATAGCGTTCACATTGTACATTTGAGCAATTTCATCTTTGAAATATGCAACATTTGAGATTTGATTCCAAACTAAACCATCATCCTCAATAGCTTTTTTCCAAGCTTCTTCTGTTTTATCCAAAGACACGCCGATAATATTCAATCCTTTATCATGATATTTGTTGTAAACCTTTACGATATTAGGGTTTTCAGCGCGACATGGTCTGCACCATGCTGCCCAAAAATCAATTAGTGTTGCTTTACCTTTAATATCGTTAAGGGCCAAAAGCTCTCCTGTAGGTGTTGGAGCAGAAAAATTAGGCGCAACAGCACCGACGTTGGTGTTTTTAGATTTTGCCTCCCGCTCTTTGATCAACCCCAAGGTTTTAAGAACTTTTTTGGCAGCACTGGTCTCTTTGATTTCAGGGGCAAGTCCATCGTACAATTCTTGAAGTTTTTTTACATCTGGGCTCCTGGCACTAAGTGCCTTATCAATCAACAGGGCTGAAATCAACGCAGTAGGATTTGAACTGATATAATCAGATTCAAAAGTCTCATATTCCACGCGCAATTCATCCAATTCTTCTTTTAAAGAATTTACCAATACCGTATCCCGTGACATCGAGGCATTTTTTAAATCTTCTTGAATGCTTATTGCTTGCATTGAAACCGCTTTGGACTTTTCTCTATAATCCTCTAAAAAATCATTCTGTGTTGTACCGGTAATTATAGCAAGACCTAAGCTGTCTTTGTGAGCCACAAAATCAATTTCACCGTTCTCTAAAACTGCGGCGGCATAACCAATTTGTTTATCCACAAAAATGTAATGCATTTCAGGATGCTCTTTTGCACCAGTAAAAGTAAATGTGCCATTAATGGTTTTAACCGTATCAATTTCGACTAATTCATTGTTGTCTCCACCTTTTTTCAAGTAAACATTAACGTCATCAGCAATTTCTCCTGTAATGGTACCATTGATTGTATAGCCTTCTGGATTGGAATTACATGAAACAAGAAGTACAGACAATGCAATAAGGGCAAATAGGGAATTTTTCATTATTCTAGTTTTTTAGATGCGCAAATGTAGTTATATCCCACCACAAATAAAAAGCCCTTAACAATTGCTAAGGGCTTTCTTTTATATTATTGTTATGTTTAGAATTGGTATCGAATACCTAAGGCTATATCGAAATCAAAATTATCAGAAAACCCGTCATAACCTACTAGCCCTACTTCAGGTCTAAAGTCAAGTGAGAGCAAAAGTGGTATATCAAAATTATACTCTATGCCAATATTACCAGCCCCAAAGACAAACAAGCCATCATTGTCCGAGACAAAACCATCAATAGCATTATCAAAGCTAACATTTCCGAGTCCACCACCAACACCATAATACCAGTTAAAGTCCCCGTCCAATTCGTGCACCCATTGGTATATTCCAGCTAATTTAAAAGCATTGAAATAACGGTGGTCTCTCCAACCCAAATCAACTTCAACACGATTATACTGTGAAATTGATTTTTGATACGAAACTTCAGCGCCAAAGCCGTCACTGTCACCTAATCGTAAACCTAAGGCGTGATCCGAAATCTCTTGTCCGAAAACTGTTGATAATGAAGTTAAACAAACAATTAATGTAAGTGTTTTTAAAATTTTCATAAGTTCTTATTTAATAATGTAAAAATAATGATTCTTGATTATGTTAAAGCAATAAAAGGCTAATTTAGTCACCAAAATTGTACCAAATTGATTCAAAATAGAATTAAAACACTTCTTTCTAAAATTAAAGGAGAGGTCCTAGTTGATAACCTAAGTAGAACCTTATATGCCACCGATGCCTCCGTTTATCGTAAAATTCCTCTTGCAGTTGCTTTTCCAAAAGTAGTTGAAGACATCCAATGTTTGGTAAAATTTGCTAATGACAACAAAATTGGCCTTATTCCAAGAACAGCAGGTACTTCACTTGCAGGGCAATGCGTAGGAGAAGGTATGGTAGTTGATGTTTCAAAACATTTTACCAACATAATAAGTTTGAATAAGAATAAGAGGCAGGTAACGGTTCAACCCGGTGTAGTTCGCGATGAGTTGAATCAGTATCTAAAGTCATATGGGTTGTTCTTTGGCCCCAACACTTCCACCTCAAATCGATGTATGATAGGGGGCATGGTCGGTAACAATTCATCCGGAACCACATCTATCCAATATGGGGTAACAAGAGATAAAGTCGTTGCTATGAAAACGATTCTTTATGATGGAAGTGAAGCTATCTTTAATGCAGTTTCCAAAGATGAATTTATATCAAAATCAAATCAAAATACACTTGAAGGAAAGATTTACAAAAATATATTTAAAGAGTTATCAAACAATAATATACAGGAAAGTATTAATAAAGAATTTCCTAAACCACAAATACACAGGCGCAACACGGGATATGCTGTAGATGAAATATTGAAAAGTAATGTTTTTGATAATGTAGAAGAGGATTTTAATTTATGCAAACTGCTAAGTGGTAGTGAAGGGACTTTGGCGTTTACCACCGAGATCACTTTACAATTGGATGTAATTCCACCCAAGTATGCTGCGATGGTTGTTACCCATTACAAGACACTTGAGGATTGTTTGGCCGATGTTTCCCCAGTAATGAGTCATGGGCTGCATTTGTGTGAAATGATGGACAAAGTCATTTTGGATTGCACCAAGAACAACAAAACACAGTCGGCAAACAGATTTTTTGTTGAAGAGGACCCTGCTGCCTTGCTAATGTTAGAAGTTAAGGCAGAAACAAAAGAAAAGCTTGAGGAACAACTTAAATCGCTTTTGAATACGATAGAAGCATCCGGACTTAGTTATGCCCGTCCCATACTGTATGGTGATGACATTAATAAGGCTGTTGAATTGCGCAAAGCGGGATTAGGGTTATTGGGTAATATAGTTGGCGATATGAAGGCGGTTGCTTGTATAGAGGACACAGCGGTTGCCTTAGAGGACTTAAAGGACTTTATTGGGGAATTCACTGCAATCATGAAGGGTTATGAACAGGAAGCGGTGTACTATGCTCACGCTGGGGCTGGAGAATTACACCTTAGACCAATTTTGAACCTCAAAAAATCCAAGGATGTTGGTCTCTTTAGGCAAATTACTACAGATGTTGCCAAACTTACCAAAAAATATAAGGGTTCATTTAGTGGTGAACATGGCGATGGTATTGTCAGGGCGGAGTTTATTCCATTGATGATAGGAGAGGAGAATTACGAGCTACTGAAAAGGGTTAAATCATATTTTGATCCAAATAATATATTCAATCCTGGGAAAATTGTTGATGCATATCCAATGGATGAATCTCTTAGATATGAAATTGATAGGGAAGAGCCGGAAATTGCTACTTTAATGGATTTTTCGGATAGCGAAGGAATATTAAAAGCCGCTGAAAAATGTAATGGTAGTGGGGATTGTCGCAAAACCCATCATATGAAAGGCGGAATGTGTCCAAGTTACCATGCGACTAAAAATGAGAAGGACACAACTAGGGGTCGCGCCAATGCTTTAAGGGAATTTTTAACGAATGGAGAAAGGGAAAATAAATTTGACCAAAAAGAACTAAAAGAGGTGTTCGACCTTTGCTTAAGTTGTAAGGCCTGTGCCAGTGAATGCCCAAGTAATGTTGATGTTGCGGCCTTGAAGGCCGAGTTCTTGTACCAGTACCAAGAAATGAATGGTTATTCCGTACGAAGCAAACTCTTTGCCTATAACACCAAACTCAACAGAATAGGTAGCAAGGTTTCAGGTTTAGCGAATGCTGTTTATGGCTCAAAAGTTCTTAGTGGTTTGTTGAAAAAATTTGTTGGAGTTGCCGCAGAACGAAGCATGCCTATGGTATCAAGTGTTAATTTTGATAAATACGTGTATAAATCACAAAATCAATCTATTGATGTAAACAAAAAGGTAGTTTTGTATATTGATGAGTTTACACGATATATGGACGTGCAACTTGGCATTGATGCTATTGACGTACTTACTGCATTGGGCTATGATATTCAATTGTTTTACGGGGAAAGCGGAAGAACGTATCTGTCTAAAGGATTTTTGAAACAAGCACAAAAACTGGCGAACTACAATGTTAGCAAACTAACGGGATTTGCCGAGGCTAAAATCCCTGTTGTGGGTCTTGAGCCATCCGCCATTCTTTCATTTAGGGATGAATACAAAAGATTGGTTTCAGACGAAGAGGGTAGAGAAATGGTTGCGAAAAATTCTTTCTTGATCGAAGAATTTCTTTCAATGGAGATTGAAAAAGGGAAGATAACATCAGATCAATTTACAACTGATGTGAGAATGGTGAAAATCCATAATCACTGTCATCAAAAAGCATTGTCCAATCAAAAAGTAACTTTTGATATTCTTAATCTACCCAAAAACTATTCAGTATCCATTATCAGTTCAGGCTGTTGCGGAATGGCAGGTTCCTTTGGTTATGAGAAAGAACATTATGATGTTAGTATGCAAGTTGGGGAGCTGAAGCTATTCCCAGCTGTGCGCAAAAGTACAGAGGATGTTATTATTGCGGCAAATGGAACCAGTTGCAGGCATCAAATAAAAGACGGAACGAATCGAGAGGCATTACATCCAATATCAATATTAAAAAATGCGTTGATTCACTGATTTTCGTATTGATCAATTAACATTTACCTTTGACAAACAAAATTTAAAAAGAATAGAATGGCAGGCAATACTTTCGGCAATCTTTTCAAACTAACAACTTTTGGAGAATCCCATGGGGTTGCAATTGGTGGTGTACTCGATGGTTGTCCTCCTGGTATTGAAATCGACCTAGAAGTCATTCAAGAAGAGTTGAACAGGAGAAAACCTGGTCAGTCAGCCATTGTGACCCAGCGTAAAGAACCAGATACAGTTGAGTTTTATTCTGGAATTTTTGAAGGCAAGACCACGGGAATGCCTATTGGTTTTGCAATTCATAATACCAATCAAAAATCTGGGGATTACTCCCATATAAAAGATTCTTATCGCCCGTCGCATGCAGATTATGTGTATGATAAGAAATATGGTTTTCGCGATTATCGTGGCGGAGGTCGTAGCTCAGCACGTGAGACAGCAAGCAGGGTAGTGGCAGGGGCAATAGCACAGCAATTCCTTTCTGACCTTAAGATTAGTGCCTTTGTTTCGCAAGTTGGTGAGATGAAATTGGATACGCACTATTCAAAATTGGATTTATCCCTAACTGAATCCAATCCGGTTCGTTGTCCGGATCCATCCATGGCCTCTAGGATGGAGGATTACATCAAAGAAATCCGTAAAGAAGGGGATACCATTGGGGGAGTTGTTACATGTGTAATTCAGAATGTCCCCATTGGTTTAGGTGAGCCTGTATTCGATAAATTACATGCCGAGCTTGGCAAGGCTATGTTATCCATCAATGCCGTAAAAGGTTTTGAATTCGGAAGTGGTTTTGAGGGGGTTCAGATGAAAGGAAGCCAACATAACGACCAATACAATCAGGACGGAAGTACTAAAACCAATCATAGTGGCGGTATACAAGGTGGCATAAGCAACGGAATGGATATTTATTTCAATGTAGCCTTTAAACCAGTGGCAACGGTGATCCAACCATATGACACTATTGATAAGGAAGGTAATAAGGTGACAACCAAAGGGAAAGGGCGTCATGACCCTTGCGTTGTACCTAGAGCAGTACCTATTGTTGAAGCAATGGCTGCCTTGGTCCTTGCTGATTACACCTTATTGGCGCGCTCCATAAAATTGTAGCACCCTTTTCCACTATTCCTAACAAAGTGGTATATTACCCATCTAATCAAACTATAGTTTATGAAAAAGATGGAATTGCATTGGCAGATTTTAATTGGGATGATTTTAGGTATCCTATTTGGGTTTGCAATGACGCAGATAAGTTGGGGCAGGGACTTTGTTGGTGACTGGATCCAACCTTTGGGAAGTATATTCGTAAAACTTCTTAAGCTTATTGCCATTCCATTGATTCTAGCTTCGTTGATAAAAGGAATTTCGGATTTAAAAGATATATCCAAGTTTAGAAATATAGGCCTTCGCACCATTGTTATTTACGTTTGTACTACCGTTGTAGCCATAAGCATTGGTCTTATTCTGGTGAACATTATTCAACCAGGAGATGGGATATCACAAGAAACAATCGATAAATTAACTGCTACCTATGCCAATGATAGTGGGGTAACTTCTAAAATTGCAGAGGCTTCGCGCCAAAAAGAAGCAGGTCCTTTAAGCTTTTTGGAAGACATGGTCCCTGATAATGCGATTAAGGCCATGAGTGATAATAAGTTGATGCTCCAAGTTATCTTCTTTACGATTTTTATGGGCATTTCAATGTTGTTGATCGGCGAGAAAAAAGCAAAACCCCTTAAAAAGTTCTTTGATGCATTGAATGATGTTGTGCTGAAGATGGTAGATTTAATAATGCTTTCGGCGCCGGTTGCTGTATTTGCATTATTGGCTGGTGTTGTTGTCTCCTCCAGTGATCCAGATTTATTACTGGCATTGTTAAAGTATGCCGGAGTAGTAGTATTGGGTCTTTTCTTAATGGTTATTTTCTATACTATTGTGGTATCGGTCTTTACAAAAAAGAATCCGTTTTGGTTTTTAAAAGAAATAAGTCCAGCCCAATTATTGGCCTTTTCAACAAGTTCCAGTGCAGCTACTTTACCTGTGACCATGGAACGTGTTGAGGAACATATTGGAGTGGATAAGGAAGTCTCCAGTTTTGTGTTGCCAGTCGGAGCTACTATAAATATGGATGGTACAAGTCTTTATCAGGGCGTGGCCGCTGTCTTTATTGCTCAGGCACTTGACTTTGATTTAACGATAGGAGCGCAATTGACCATTGTGTTAACCGCTTTACTGGCTTCTATTGGTTCTGCAGCTGTACCGGGGGCAGGAATGGTCATGTTGGTCATTGTTTTGGAATCCATTGGTTTTCCGGCTGATAAATTGGCTATTGGTTTAGCGTTGATTTTTGCCGTAGATCGGCCTTTGGATATGTGTAGAACCATTATCAATGTTACAGGTGATGCAACAGTTGCTATGGTTGTCGCAAAATCCGTTGGGAAACTAGGGGAGCCGCATGTCGAGGACTGGGACGATCATTTGGATGAAGTAAAATAGAATCTTAAAACTTATATAGGATGAATATTTGTTTTTTAATGTACCCTTGGGAAGAAATCGATGCTGAAAACGATACAAGTTTGGCATTGATTCATGAATGTGTGAAAAGAAAGCATGGGGTTGCTATCTGCAGTCCGGCTAATCTGACTATTCGAAATAGTGTAACCAATGCATTTTGTACCGTTATCAATAGAATGGACAAGGTTTCGAACAGTTTAAAGTCTTTTTACAAACAAGCAAGTCTTCGAGAAGAAATGCTGCCCTTGGCCGGGTTCGATGTAATATTCATGCGCGCCAATCCACCTTTGGATCCGATAATGCTCAATTTTCTGGATTCGGTTAAAGATGATGTTTTTATCATGAATTCATTACAAGGACTTCGCGAGGCGAACAACAAACTTTATACAGCTGCTTTTGGGGATTCCCATAGTAATATAATACCAGCGACCCATGTTTCTAAAAACAAGAATTATCTACTGCAGCAAATCAAGGAATCTAAAGCAGACAAAATGATTCTAAAGCCTTTAAATGGGTTTGGTGGATCTGGTGTCATCTTGATTGAAAAATCAGCGATGAGTAATATAAAATCATTATTAGATTTTTATGTAACTAACTCTGATGGAAGCTCTAACTATGTTATACTTCAAGCATACATTGAAGGTGCTGATCAAGGTGATGTACGTGTTTTAATCTTGAATGGTGAGCCAATTGGAGCCATGCGAAGAATACCAGGAACAGAAGATCATCGCTCCAACGTATCTGCTGGTGGATCGGTGGCAAAGCATAGTTTGACCAAGGATGAAAAAGCACTTTGTAAACAGATTGGTCCAAAATTGGTAAAAGACGGACTCTTTTTCGTTGGTATTGATGTCATTGGAGGAAAATTGGTCGAAGTAAACGTTATGTCGCCAGGAGGTATTACATACATGAACAAGGTGTATAAGACAAAACTGCAGGCAAAAGTTATAGATTATGTTGAAAGCAGGGTAATTGATAAGTTGCAGGCTTTTGATAGACGTTCCAGATTAAGAAGCGAGGTCGAGAATGCTTAGGTTATCAGTTAAGGACATAATTTCGAACATTCAATCGGAAATACCCTTTGAGGCAGTCGCCAATGATTATTCCTTTAAAATAAAGATTGATGATTATGTTCCATATATCTGTGGAGCAGTACACGATGGGCACCAGTTTAGGAAGTCACTTTGGGATAATTGTATTCATACCGAATATGAGCGTTGGTATGAGGAGGACCCCTGCACTACTGAAATGGTGAAATCCCACCCGATTGTTATTTCTGGCTGTGACAGTAGATTCGAATATGATTTGAACAGACCTCCAGAAACAGCAATATTCGATACAGCCTGGGGCAAGCAACTATGGAAATTACCCCTCGCTAAAAAAGAAAAGGAGCATTCACTTAAGAAACATACAGACTTTTATCTAGTAGTTGACACACTGGTTCGTCAACTTGAAAAACTGCATGAAAAAGTTATAGTTTTTGATATGCATAGTTATAATTGGAAACGATGGGAGCGACCTGTGCCAACCTGGAATTTAGGAACCTCCAACATAGACAATAACCGTTTTAGTACAATTGTAGATTCATGGTGCTCTAAACTTGGTGGAATGAAACTACCCAACAATATTGCCCGGACGTCATTGGTCAATGATGTTTTTCAGGGCAATGGCTACTTTTTAAAGTATATCACCAAACATTTTGACAATACATTGGTTTTGGCCACTGAGATATCAAAAGTGTATTGTGATGAGCTAACAGGAGTAATTTATCCGGAAGTAGTGCGTTCTGTAGAGGAGCATCTAAAAGAATTGATACCTTTGCAGGCCAAAGCGTTTCAAGAAAGCAATTTATGATCCAAGAACGGGAAATCACTGATTTACATAGAGAGTACTCCAATTTATTCGAAATAGACGCCAATCTAGATCGTCTTGTCAAGAAGATTGAACTGCTCAATTATGTCAACCCTATCAATATTGAAAAGGAAAAACATCGTTTCTTCGCTTCAAAATATACCGAAAACCCTCAATTTAATTACCCAACATTAAAATTCAATCCATATAAATTACACCGACTTTTCTTTTCCCAACGCTTGGAACGGATTAAAGATGAGCATATAAAGAAACTGTATCAGCAGGTAATCTATTACTACTCGAACATGATTCAGTGTATTGAGACCATCGGTACACCAAGGCGGTTTTATTACAATTCATTGGGAGTGTTCGGAACCCCAACCGAGAAAGATGTTCAGAATGCACGTTTTATACTTCATTTTCCTGATGAACCTACTTCTTCGGATATGGAAAAGATCTATAGTGCGGAAGAAGCCAAATCTTATTTTGAAGCGTTCAGTAAGCAATATGACTTTCCATTGAATATAAAGTTTGCCACTCATCTGTCTGCTGAGGCTATGGTAAGTAATAGTTCTCAAACGCTTTTACTTAAAAAGAACACAAAGTTCAGTAAGAATCAATTGTTGACCTTGGCCAACCATGAAATAGGAGTACACTTGGTAACCACTTTCAATGGTGCACTGCAACCACTACAGATTTTCTCTAACGGATTTCCTAAAAATGTAGAAACCCAAGAGGGCTTGGCAGTATTCAGTGAATATATGGGAGGCGCACTTACATTAAAAAGACTTAAAGAATTGTCTTACAGGGTTTTAGCATCTGATAGTTTAATCAAAGGTTATAGCTTTTCAGATACCTTTGACATGATTCATAATCAGTATAAATTGAACAGGGAAGAAGCTTTTACTATAACTTTGCGCGCACATAGAGGGGGTGGATTTACCAAAGACCGTCTTTATTTAAGTGGATTAAGAAAAATCTATAAACGCTATTTAAAAGAAGATTCCATGGATAGTATGTTAACTGGTAAAGTTACCTTGGAATTTGAAGATAGTATCAAATACCTACAGCATTTAGGCTTGGCGACCACAATTACCCATAAGAATATTGCATATTCACAAAACTTGAATACCAATAAGACCTTGGATTTTATTCTCAATAATTTAAAATAAGGGTATTTCTTATATTCAAATTGATAATCGAATCAATTCAAACTACTTTACCTTAAAATTGGTACTACTGGGCAATTCAAAGCCTTCCAGTTCAAAATAGGGGACTGCCGCCAATAAATGGTCAAAAATATCTGCCATTATATACTCGTAGTTTGCCCAACGTTTATCACTACTAAAGGCATAAACCTCAATTGGTAACCCTTGAGTGGTTGGGGCCAATTGCCTAACCATAATGGTCATATCTTTGTTAATTCCCGAGTGAACATTGATATAAGCATCAATATATTTTCTAAAAACCCCGAGATTGGTAAAGTTCTTCCCATTTATTAAAAGAGATTTATCAATGCCATTCTCCTGATTATAATTGATTATGTCATTTCCTCTATTTTCTATATAATCACTGATCAATTCAATTTTTTTAAGGGATTCTAAATTCTCAGGGGTTAAGAATTTTACACTTTCCTGCTTTAATATCAAGGCTCTTTTTATACGTCTTCCACCTGAATTCGTCATTCCACGCCAGTTCTTGAAAGAATCGGAAATAAGGGCATAGGTGGGAATAGTTGTAATGGTCTTATCAAAATTCTGGACTTTGACCGTAGCCAAGTTAATCTCAACAACATCACCATCGGCGCCATATTTTTCAAATGTGATCCAATCACCAATACGAACCATATCATTGATTGATACCTGTATACTGGCCACAAATCCAAGAATTGTATCCCTGAAAACGAGTATGATGACTGCAGATGCCGTTCCAAGTGCGGTCAGGAACTTCCAAAGCTCAACTCCCGTTATAATTGAAAATGCATAAAACAGGCCAATGGCCCATGAAAAAATCATGAACACCTGAATATAACTATCAATGGGCTTGTCTTTTAAGCTAGACAGCGTTTTGAGGAAATCCTTTATGGTATGTAACAAACTTCTAACAATCCAAAGAAACAGTACAATTCCAAACACCTCAATGGCCTTTGATATAAGGGATTCTGCCCCCTGAAAATCCCTAAATATTTCAGGTATCGCTTTATATGCCAATACCAAAGGAATAATATGGGCTATGTTCCTTGGAGCCTTGTTCTTGACCAATAAATCATCAAAATGGGTCTTGGAAGTACTTGAGAGTCGTGAAAAAAGACCCACCAATATTCTCCTCGATACAAAATCAATTAAAAACAAGACCAGAAGAACCCCAACAAGTAGAATGAACATATTAATATATTCTGCCCATTGTTCAGTAATCCCTTTTCTAATCAAAAAGTCATAAATCCAGTGCGATACGCTTCTCATGTGGCAATGATTTTAGGGTTTACCCGTATTTAAGGATAAACCCCAAATTATACAATGCAAAACTACTGGATTATGGCTGAATTCTAATCATTGTGTCATCATTATATCAAAACCTAAAGCGATATGGTCTTGAACTTAGGGTATTTAACTTGGAATGAGAAAAGCTCGGTCTTAGTTTCCTTGGACTTAATCTCAAGATTCCATGTGAGAAGGCCTTTTTTCTTGTCATATGACGCAGAATAGGTTTCAATATCATCAATCTTGATTTCTTTGTTCTGCGACAAAGGCACCCTATCCATCAATTTGATCTGAACAGGAACAGACTTACTGTTCTTAACCACTAATTCGTAGGTGCGATCTAATATGCGATTGCTTCCTGTAAATGATTTGCTTTTAAAATTCTTGTTCTGCTTGCGGGTAACCGTAATGCTTGGGTCAATTCCCAATGAGAGGGTCATCTCTTTTTTGGTCGTATATGGGTCAATTGTAGTTTTTCCGGCGAAAGTACCCTCAAAATAGATATTGGCTTCCCCAGGTAAAAGATTATGCTTTTCCCAATCTTTAAATGTCGCTGTCATAAATACATTTTCATTGAGCATAGGGGCGGCAAAATGCTCATAATTGGCATCCAATTCAAAAGCATTCAGTTCAATTGCCGTAATATCCCCGTTTGAAATAACCGTATAGGGTTTTTTAATGATGAATTTTGAATTAACACCTTCCTGCAGTTTACTTTTTTTGGTAGTAATGACAACAACTCCATTATTACCTCGACTACCATACAGGGCTGTGGCACTTTCTCCCTTTAGAGACTCAATAGACTGAATTTCATTTTCATCTAAATCCCCTTCGGCGAAATCATCCACAGGAACACCGTCTATGATATATAGAGGAAGCTGGGGTTCTGGGGTTTTAATATAACGAGTATTATTTCCAGTTGAGGCATATCCTCTGATTGTAACTCCAGCCGTTCTTCCCTGTAAAGCATCTTCCATTTTTACACTAGAAACTGAGCCCGTAGTATAGGATTTCTTACTAGTTCCCATAGCCGTCACAACTACTTCATCTAGCTGTTGTGCATCGGCTTCAAGATTTGTGTTTATAATTGATGAATAAATGGGTACTTCAATCGTTTTTGACCCAATATAGGAAAATACCAATTCCTTGCCGCTTTCTATATTCATGGTATAATACCCATCAAAGTCCGTTGTTGTGCCATTTGTAGTTCCTTTCACTACAATATTTACTCCGGGCAGGGGTAAGCCTGATTCATCGGTTACTTGACCTACAACTTTTTTAACTGTTGGGTTATGAAAATACTTTTTCTTTTTGGTTGCACTGTTGTAGCGCTTAGAATACCTACTCACAAAATCAAGATATTTTGATGAAAGATTGGGTTTGGAAACATTTAAAGAAGGACTACCAGATGAAAGATTGATTTTTGCATTATTCCAATCTACCCCAGTTTTTTGGTATACATGCGCCTTATAGGTCATTTTTAAAGGAGCGTTCATTTTTACTGATTTGATATCGTAATTCGGAATCCAACCCGCATCCTGTACGGTATAGGAAATCAAAAGTTGAAGATCTGTCGTTACAGGTGCATCAAATTTTATACGCAATTCCCCTTGTTCCTTAATAGGTGCATTGTTTACTTGAGACAATTGATTCTGAAGTGCATTTACACTTAGTTGAAATTCATTGATATCGAGATTGGTTTTGAATATCTCATTCTTTATCGCCGTGGTTCTTTCTCGATAGTAGGTACTGATCTCTTTTAATCGGACCAAATTCAATTCCTGGGTTTCCCCACTAATGAGTTTATTGGCACGAATGACCTTTAGTTCTTCCTCAAGGCCGATTATGTGGTTTTGCAATAAGGAAATCTTGCGGTTGACCCCAATGATCTCGGATTCAAGCGATTTTATTTCAGGATCACTCTCCTTCACACTTAAAAAATCGATATTATAAGCCATCGAAAGTACCGATACTGACTTTAGACCTGAAATTTGAATACTGCTTTCATCAACTTTAGGTGAAAGACCCGTGAAAGTGTATTCAGTTGAACCGGGTTTTAACGTACACAGAGCCGTTCTTGTAATTTGTGCACCACTTAGGTAAACAGTTACCTCTTTAATCTTGGTTGGAATCTTTTTGTCATTACTGAATGCCAAAACTGGAATTGCAAGTAATAGTAAGAGTAGTTTTTTCATCGTATTGGTTTTTAAAGTTGATTAAAACTCCATATTTAAACCAAAACATAAAATGAATAATGAGGGAAAAGGGTAGATGACTTAGATAAGTGTACCAGCGACTTAGTTATCTAAAAACTTGGCCTTTAATTCTGGTGTAGGCACCATGCATGCATCTTTTTTACCGTACCACGAATACCTGTCCCTAGCCACCCAATCGTATACGATATCACGTAACTTACTGGGAATCAAGTTTAGTACAATTGCCAATTTCCATACTCCGCCAAAAGATTTTCCAATTTTCAATGCGGCGGTTGATTTAGTATAATAAGCGACACCCGGCTCAATAAGTATAATGGAATCTACTTTAGAGATATCAATATTTCGTTCTTGAACAAGTCGTTGGCCAACATCGCCTTGAAGAGTAGCAAATCTAAATACATCTTTTTTATCTCGCTTAATAATATATTGAATAGAGCGATTACAAAGATTGCAAACACCATCAAACAATACTATTTTTTTCTTTGGGTCCATTTTCATTTCAAAACGACCAGGTAAATATATTGATAGTATTATGCTTATACTAGCATGGAATGATAATTCGAATAGTTTGGAACGGAATTAATAACCCTTTTAGGTGCCCATTTTCGTATATGATTTATCTTAAAACGCTGATAATCAATTTTATTACGAAATGGATTAAAGTGTATTCAAAAAGGAATTCAAATCTTGTTCCTTATTCAACCCCAGTTTCTTTTTAAGCCGGTATTTCGACTTTAAGATACTATCAGGTAGAACATTCAAGGTAGCGGCAATCTCTTTGGTGGTCAAATTCATGCGCAAAAAGGCCGCAAGACGTATTTCTTTCTCAGAGACCTCTGGAGAAATGGTCTTGAGTTTCTGGTCAAAGTCATTATGCACCTCTGAAAAGTACGTTTTAAACACCTCCCAGTCTTTATCAGAGGCATTTTCTTTCTTTAATAGCATCACAATACGCCTGAACTCCATTTTGAACTTCTCAGGCGAATTTTTAATGCTCTGTAGGTTTTCCATAAGTTCCTGTATAAAAGTGTTCTTTTGCACCAAATGCAAGGTCTGACTGGTCAGTTCTTTCTTTTTATAGGCAATTTCCTGTTTGTAGATTTCCTCTTGTTTTTCTCGGGCAATTTTGTTCTTTTTTATACGCTGGCGGAATCCGAAGACTAGTAGTCCTGATAGGACTAGGACAGAGGCTAATCCACCTGCATATAGGCCTTTTCTTAAATTGCTAATCTCTACCTCTTGATTTAAATTTTTGATTTCTTCCTTTTGTAATGCAATCTCGTTCTCTTTTTTTTCGGTTTCGAAAATAATTCGCATTTCTTCTATTTGTTGCGATTTTTTAACGGTGAACATACTATCCTTGAGCTTATTGTATAGTGCAAAGTCTTCCAAAGCTAGCTTATGTTCATTTAGTTGTCGATATGATTGAGACCTTTCGAAATGTGCTTGATATGCCTGAGGTACCGCTCCAATGCTATCAGAAATTACAATTGCTTTTTCAAAATAGGGAATAGCACGTTTCGGTTGATTGGCTTTATTATAGAAAAGACCTAAACTGATGTATGCTTCATTAACTTCTGTCGGGTTTTCCATTTGACCATATACCTCAATGGAATTATTTAAGCTTTGCAGTGCTTCTTCATTACGATTTAACTTACTATAGGCATTGCCCAAAATGTTAAGCGCTGATGCCTCTATTAATTGAAATCCGTTTTCTTTAGCAATTTCAATGCAGCGCAAAAGGTATTTAATTGCTTCATTTGGTTGATCTTGCAAAACCATATTGTCTCCCATAATTTTCAATACATCACTTTCCCAAAGTAAATCCTTAAAATCATGGTAGACTTTTAAAGCTTGTTCTAGATAAATGAAACTCTGTGCATAGTTTTCCATTTTCATCTCTATTTGACCCAAGGAGAAATATGCATCCGCCTCAAATAGAGGGTCTTTGGCCCTCTCTTTGTATAACTCAAGGGATCTTAACCCATTTTTCAATGCCAAATTGTATTGCCCTTTTCTTACCTTGATTGCAGAAAGTGCGTGATAGGTAGATCCGATATACTTGAAATCAATTTCCTTGGCATTTTTAATAGTATCTCTATTGTCAAAAAATACAATGTTCCTGTTTAAGTATTCTTCTCCTTTATTAAAATTATTTTTCTTGTTGTACAATACCGCTAGGCCCATATTTACGGTCAGAACACCTCTTATGTTTTGCAGCCTGGTAGCTATATCCAATGAGGCCTTTTTATAGTAAAGTGCAGAGTCAAGTTGGTCTTTATTTAAAAAATAAAAGCTCAAATTATTGTAAGCTTGTCCAAGACCCTTTTTATCTTTTATTTCTTTAGATATAGCAACGGCCTCTTTGGCATATTTATATGATTCCTCAGGATTCGTAAAGCTTAGATTCTGATATATTAAAGAACCTAAATATATCTTAGTAGTATCATTGATATGATTATTATACTGAGTAATTAAACTATCAAGATTTTTATACTCTTGCGAATGTAGATTGATACTAAAACAAAAACCGATAAATAGAAATAGTTTGGAAATAGGTTTCATAGTGTATTTAAGATTTAGGTATTGTCTGTCCTTCTTCTTGCTTGATTGCCAAGGTAGTTAATTATATTCTGTCCGGAAATAGTCCAATTCATTGTTTAATTACCACTTGTCCATAGAAAGTCCATATTGTTTTAATTGATAAAAGGGATTGTCATACTTGCTAAACCTATATTCTATTGATTTTAGGAGATTTCGTATTTCTAAAAAAAAAAGCAGGTGTCCATGCCTTACTTTGTTAAAATCTATACTACCTGTCCATACTTTGTCCATGCCCAAAATTAGTTGAGGGTTTGTTTTGCGTATAGTTTCGCTGTGTTGAATCTTTTAAAACCAAAGAAATTATGAAAACAAAACGAATGAGAGTTGAAGTGTCTAAGTTAATGACCATTTTGGGTCTACTGTTTATAACCTTATCAGGGTGCAGTAAAGATGGTGGTGCTGAAAACCCGGACCCAGGATCTGGAGCCGTGGATACTACCACCTTCAAAGCAGTGGTAGAAAACGGTGGTGAATTTCAAAGTGTTCCGGAATCAAGATCTGAAGAAACCCTTTCTGAAGGAGAAACATACCCCGAAGACTATACTACAGGAAATGGATCTGAGGCAGAGACATTGCGATTTATTTGTAGTTCAAGAACCGTAAGCGTAACAGACGGCACGGGAGACTTTCAAACTTTAGGAGGTGTTGCAAGTGAGATTTTCCCTGGGGCTTTGCTCCAAGGTGAAACGATTAACAATGTAAAACCGCAAGGGATTCCATTAAAGAGGGCAGGTGGGAGCATATCCTATAACCTGAATGATGGTAACCCTGAAGCATCGCAAGATTTAACGGAAATGAGCGAGTCTAAAGTGCGACAGGCTATGAATGATATCATAGCGGGCAGTACCGGTGTCGTTCCTTCAAACTTCGATTTGGTCTATGAGAATGTTTTTTCCGAAAAACAGGTGGCCTTGCAGATGGGTTTGTCTTTTGAAGGGTATGGTGCGAAAGTAGAAGGTAGCTTGTCCTTTAGCCAAGAGAAAACGTACAACCGTGTATTGGTAAAATTAAAACAGGCCTATTATGACGTGAGTTATGATTTTCCAACAAGTTATGATGATGTCTTTGATGAAAGTGTAACTCCAGAAGATTTGAATAAATACATCCAGGCAGACAACCCAGCTACCTACATAAAGAAAGTAACATATGGCCGAATTTTCTATATGCTTGTAGAATCGACTTCTTCGTTGGAAGTAATGAACACCCAAATAGATGCCTCTTATAAAAGCTTCGACAAAGAAATTTCTGGTGATCTTGAAGTTGATACGATGGAGAAGATGGAGGACGTGAAAATTAAGGTCATCGCCTATGGAGGGGATTCGAAAAATACCTTCGCTGGTTTAGGAGAGACTAACATTGCAGACCTTGCCGATATGTTAGCGGTCAGTACTGATATCAGAACTGGTTTGCCCTTATCGTACGAAATCTATTCCCTTGAGGACCCATCAAAGCAGGTCGGGACTAATATTTCAACAGAAATGGAAGTGGTTGAGTGTCAATTAAAAGGTGTGTTACCCCCAGTTCTGTATTCAAACTTGGTGGACCTTTTTGAGGATGGAATTGGTGCGGCCACACAGATTCAAAATGAATACACGGCAATCTTCAATGGTGCTGGAACGGAATATGTCATATTTGATGCATCTAGTGGGGCCATCTCTGAGCCTTACAGTATTAAAGACGCTAGTGCCCCTTTAGGCGTTACGACTTTTGATAATGTTGGTGCCGCTTTACGACAGTTCTTGGATGAAATCTACATTTTTAATGAACAGGGAACTGAATTTGAAGTTTTGGAATATGATTATAATGGCGTTCAGAGCATGCCAACAACACCGATTGGAACATACAGACAAAGGAATGGGGCGAACCGTAGATGGGTTGTGAATGATAATTTTTCGAGTGAAAATGGTGTGAACAGCAACTTTGCTGATGGATCATTTGTCGGCCCCGAAGGGAGAAATATAGATTGCGTATCCTTTCCGCTATTTGGGAAAGGTATTAGGGCTGCAGCGAGACGCGACAGATATATACAGCCCGTAGGTATTTATACAGAGGATTTTTCTACTAGGGTAATTAACGGTGAAGTAACCTCATCATATTTTTTCCCGATGGACACTAATGGTACTACCTATAGCAGAAGGAATTACTACAACCCTTACTCAGTGTCAGTGCCCAGTGGAACCATAGGTTTTGGTGACTTTAATTGTTGGGAGTCTGAAAAAGATTTGAACGAGGTGAGAGGGTCGGTGGAAGCCGCTTGTAAAATGAATATCAATGGAAACTCCATACAGCGAATTCTATATTTTACTACTGATGGTTTATTGTCAATAAATAATCTGGTGGGTGAAGATGAAGGCCCATTTGCCCTTTAAATAACTTAGCTAGGCAGTCGGCATCTAAAGTTGTAGATTCAACAACTTGATGTCGGCTGTTTCTTTTAATTTTCATTGACGTAAAATCATATACGATACTTCGTAAGTAACTGATAATCAAATTTCATACAAACCAAAAACAAGGGAGTACCCATACTATTTCTTCCGCTCTACCAGTTCCAATTGGTCTACACTCACATTCGTGGTAAACATGCCATAATTGACAATGGCTTTGTTCTTCTCAAGGGTATCTATACTGCCCACGGCCTTACCATCCATTAATCGCACACGGTCACCAATCTTGAACACAGGGCGTGGTTTGTTCTTTTCGGCAACAACAGCTTTTTTCTTGGCAATTTTCTTTTTTTGGCGAATGACCTTAACTTCTTTTTCAACTTCTTGGGTAACCTGGGCCTTTTTGACCTTGGCCGCTTTGACCTCTTTGGTTGATTTCTTTTTTCGCTTGCTATTTTCAGTTTCTACAATACGTATCAACTCTGAAACCAGTACACGTTTTCTCTTATCTTGAAAATACCGTTCCGCCACTGTATTTACTTTGTTTCCAAGGTAAATCATACGTTGGTTATGGTCATAAAGTTCCTGATAGTTCTCCAGTTTGCTCTTGATTTTGGAATTCAGTGTTTCTAAACGTTGAGCTTCCTCTCTTGCTTTTAGCTCTTCTGCATGCAGTTTTGAGCCTGTTTCGGCCATTTTACTGCGTTCTTTCTGTAATTTGGCTATGGTGGCATCAAAACGTACTTTGCCTCGTTCTATCTTCTTCTTTGCTTTGTTTATCAAAGAGTAGGGGATACCATTTTTTTGGGCAACTTCAAAAGTAAACGAACTACCTGCCTGACCCAATGCCAACTGAAAGGTGGGTTCCAATGTTTTTGAGTTAAAAAGCATATTCGCATTGGTGCAATGTGGCAATTCATTGGCCAAGGCCTTTAAGTTGGCGTAATGCGTGGTTATTACACCGTACGCCTCACGATCATAAAACACTTCCAAAAATGCTTCCGCTAATGCACCGCCCAATTCTGGATCACTACCTGTCCCAAACTCATCAATCAGGAACAGGGTGTTCTTGTTGCATTTGCGCAAGAATTGATTCATGTTCTTTAAGCGGTAACTATAGGTGCTCAAGTGGTTTTCTATGGATTGATTGTCGCCTATATCAGTCAAGATCTTACCAAAAAGACACATTGAAGAACGTTCGTGCACCGGGACAAGGAATCCGCTCTGCAACATTACCTGTAGCAACCCAATGGTTTTTAATGTGATGCTTTTTCCCCCTGCATTGGGGCCAGATATAACGATTATCCTATTCTCGGGATGTAATTCTATGGTCTGTGGGAAGGTTTTTTCCCTTTTTAGCTTATTGCTCAGATAAAGCAGTGGATGATAGGCATCCCTTAAGAACATTTTTCTTTCCTCACTTATCTTAGGAAGCACGGCATTCATTTCTGAAGCGTATTTGGCTTTAGCGGCCGTAATATCCATATGGGCCAAAAAGTCTTGGTACTCGGCTAAAAATGGGGCAAAGGGTCGTATGCTACTTGTCAGTTCATTGAGTATGCGTTGAATTTCTTCTCGCTCATCAAATTCTAAATTATTGAGTTGTCTGCTATATTTCAAGGCAGCTTCGGGTTCAATATAGACTATACTTCCTGTTTTGGATGAGCCCATAACGGTACCCTTCACTTTTTTACGATACATGGCCTTTACCGCCAAAACCCTACGGTTTTCTACGACCGACTCACGGATATCATCCAAATAATCCGAAGTTTTATAAGTATTTAAAGCGGAGGCGAAACTAGAATTGATCTTCCCTTTTACCTGATTGATATCCTGTCGGATGTTGAACAAAGTATCCGAAGCATTATCCTTTATTTCACCAAAACGGTCGATTACGTGGTCAATATGGTTCGGAATCTCAGTATTCAGTTGTATGTCTTCCGATGTTTCAAACAAGAGTGGGAAGTATTCCTTGAATTTTTTAAAGAACTTTTTGTGTTCTGCTACCGTCTTGCAAATATTTCCAATTCGTCTAAAACCACTGATTTCCAAGGTAGTGTTTTCAATCTTAAGCAGTTTCAAATCCCCATCAATACTATCAAATCCATGATTGGGAATACGATTGTCGCTCACCAAAGAAGAAACATATTCTGATGTTTGCCCTAAGATAAGATGTATGGTTTCCACATCTGAATATGGGGCTATGTCTAATGCTCTTTCCTTGCCCAACTCGGTATTACACCGTCCTGAAAGTTGTTTCAAAACGGTATCGAATTCTAAATCCTGAAGTGTTTTTGTATGAATCGTATTCCTTGACATGCTTATTTGGGCAAAACAGCAAAATTAAGTAAAATAAAGGCCTAGGACCTAAAAATAAACAGAAATGGTCAAAGCACACATTGCCATTATAGCAAGAAGAGCCACTAAAGGAGTCACAAATTTGAGCCATTTATCATAACCGACATTCACAATGGCCAAGGAGGCCAATATGATTCCCGTAGGGTTAATGAGTTTAAAAAGCCCAACACCAAACAAATAGGCATTTACTATAACCTCACGACCTATACCAATGCCTTCAGCCAATGGCGACATAATCGGCATGGTCAAAACGGCCATCCCGGATGATGAAGGAATAAAGAAACTCAAACCACTATTTATAAATAGCAATACATTGGCGAAAAGACCTTTGTGCATGCCTTGAGTCAAATTACTTGAATAATACAAGAGGGTATCACTGATTAACCCATCTTCCATCAAAACGGTTACGCCTCGTGCAATACCAATTATAAAGGCCACACCCAAAAGATCTGTGGCACCTTGAATGAACTTATCAACAAAGGATCGCTCTTTCATTCGTGCTATAACCCCTATTAAAATGGCGCCTACCAAAAATACCGATGTCATTTCTAAAAACCACCAGTGTAATCGAGATACACCATAGATCATTACAATAAAACAAGCCGCGAAAACGAACAACACCAATTTCAAACGTAAGGACAATTGAGTACCACGGTTGGTCGTGTCTTTGATGAACATCATCTGAATCTCCTCCTTTTGGTCATAGATCAATGATTTGGTTTGGTCGTTTTGTACTTTTCTTGCATACCTAAGTATATAAATAATACAAATGAATAACCCGATGATAAGTACTATGATGCGACCTTCAAGTCCCAGAGTCCAATTTATGCCCGCTGCATCTGATGCAATAATTACACTAAACGGATTTACGGTAGATACCATAGTACCAATGCTAGATCCTATGTAAATTGAACCAAGCCCAACCATGGCATCATATTTAGCCGCAAGAAACACAGGTATCAAAATAGGGTAGAAGGCTATGGTTTCTTCTTCAAGTCCAAAAGTGGTTCCTCCTAAAGCAACAAGCACTGTAACCATAATTATTAAAATGAATTCCCTTCCTTTCAATGCATTGGCTAACCAAGTTATTCCAGCTTCAAAAGCTCCAGTAGCATTTACTATTCCAATAAGTCCTCCTATGATTAGAACCAAGAGTATAATATCCGAGGTCTGCATAATGCCTTTCAAAGGTGATTGTATAAATTCTTTAAAACCCTGTGGTCTTGGTTCCAGTTTTTTATAGGTGTTCGGAATACTTATCGGTTTTGAGATATCTCCATTGGTGAATTTGGCCAATGGAATGATTATTCCCAAGTCATCCAAGGTCTTCTGACTACCTTCCAGTTCTAAAGTTTTACTTGCATTGGTTATTACAAAAGCTTGATTTTCTGAATTATAGGATAATCTATCATATTGTCCTGAAGGTATCACCCAGGTAAGAATGGCAACAATGGCGGCGATGATCAACAAAATCGAATGTGCGGTAGGAAACTTAATTTTTTTCAGCATCTCAGAGGCTTTGAAAATTCATGAGCACAAAAATATAGTTTTTCAAATCAATTCAATCTTTTCTTTTTCCGTAGGGTTAGGAGCTCAAGAGGAATGCTAAAAGTTTAATAATAAGATTTTTACATACGAATTCATCCCATTTTAACGTTCTAAACAAAATCCATCCCAATGAAAAGCCATTACCAAACCCTACTTTATACTTTAATCGCCCTCTTTTTAGTTGGTTGCAGCGCTACCAATAATTTAACAATGAGTGCTGTAGAGCCTGCTCCCATTACGCTATCCAAAGATGTGAAGCGTGTTGGTATCATTAACCGTAGTTTACCTTCGGAGGGGAATAAAACGGCAGATAAGATTGATAAAATACTTTCTGCTGAGGGATTGAATCTAGATGAACACGGTTCCGAAGCTGCCATTTTAGCCCTAAAAGAGCAATTGGAGCAAAATAAATCTATTGAAGAAGTACTAATCTTAGACGATTTAGTCCATCTGCGTAAGGGACTAAGTGTTTTTCCATCAACAATGACATGGAATGAAATAGAAACCCTATGTGAGGAATATAAGGTCGATGCCATTTTCTCATTGGCTTTCTATGATACCGACACCAAGGTCAATTTTAAAATGACCTCTATAGACCTACCCAATGATTTAGGGGTTAAAGTTGCGGTCCCGGCCCATGAACTTACTTTGAATACTTTGATTGAAAATGGCTGGAGAGTATATGACCCATATAGCAAAAGAATTGCAGACGAACTTGTTTTTAGTGATCACGTGGTATCTGTTGGAAAAGGAATAAACCCAATAAAAGCTTACGAGGCCATTCTTGGAAGAAAGGAAGCGGTGTTACACCAGAGCAAGTATATGGGAATTGATTATGCCCAACGATTGTTACCGTACAAACACCGTGTGAACAGGGATTATTTTGTTCGTGGTTCAGACAACTTCAAGATAGCACAACGTAGGGCCCAAGCAGGTGATTGGGACGGTGCAGCTAACCTTTGGAGTCTTGAAACAGGTAATCCAGACCCTAAAGTGGCAGGTAGAGCCTGTTACAATATGGCCATTAGTAATGAAATAAACGGAAATCTTGATGACGCCATGCAATGGGCCTCAAAATCATATGTTGATTATAAGAACAATTACGCATTATCGTATCTGAACACCCTAAAATACAGGGCACGCCAAAAAGCAGTTCTGAACCAGCAGTTGTCTAAATAAGCATATACCTAACCAACCATTATGAAAAAAAACTACACATATATCCTCGCTATTTTATTTGGAATACTTATTTCCTTGAATAGCTGTAGTGCTACCAAACAACATACCTTGAGTGCTTTGGAGCCTGCCTCGGTAGATTTGGCAACAACCATTACCAAAATTGGGATCATAAACGAAAGTAGTGCCACTACCAAAAGTGATTACAAAAACCGAATAGAACAGATTTTATCTGCTAAGGACCAACAATTACAGAAAGACGGTATTGATGCCGCTATTTCTGGTTTGTTCGAAGAACTGGCAAAGGACCAACGTTTTGATACGGTACGATTAATCCAGACCGAAGTAAATAATAGTGAGGGACTCGGTGATACGGTAGATACTATTTCCTGGGACGCAGTAAAAGAGATCTGCGATGCCAATAATGTGGATGCCATCTTCTCTTTAGCCTATTATGAGGCAGATACACAAGTATCAGTCAAGAAAAAGAAGATTGAGGAACAGGATATGTTACGCCAGTACATAAAAGTGGCCGGACATGAGATTACATTGGAAACATTGATTGAAAACGGATGGCGGATTTATGATCCATATAACCAACAAGTAATCGATGAACTCGTATTTAACGAGCAGATTACCTCTACAGGTACAGGAACCAATGAAATGGATGCCTTATATGACATTAGTGATCGAAGAGAAGCTGTATTGGATCAAAGTAAAAACACGGGTAGTTCGTACGGACTTCGTCTTTTACCCCAAGAACAGGATGTGGTTCGCGAATACTTTGTAAAGGGTTCTGATAAATTGGTGGAAGCCAAAAAACTGGCCGAAGAAGACAATTGGGAAGCCGCAGCCGCCTTATGGGAATTGGAAACTACCCATGAAAACACAAAATTAAAGGCCAAGGCATGCTATAATATGGCGTTTTACAATGAAATGAACGGCAAGTACCAAATTGCATTGGATTGGGTTGAAAAAGCTTCTACACACAATGATAGTAAGGCCAATACAGCCTATAAAGCCGTTTTACAAAAAAGAATCACTGATACCAAAATAGCGTTACAACAGTTGGAGCGGAGCAATCTATCCGCTTCTTTGGAGTTTGAGTGAGGGTAAATATGTTTCGCTATCGAAAATGATATGAATCCTTTTTAATGATTTATACCCTACGACAGTGAAGTTAGTCGCTTTTGAGGTTATTTTAATTAGGCAATGTGTAAGGTTTCTTCACTTGTTAGTTTTCCATCACTATCGTACTTCACATGTTTGCTACTCCCTTTTCAATCCTTGATTGTAAAATCTTGGCTTAACTTTCCATTCCTATTCCACTTTTTGCTACTAACAAGTTTATTACTCTTGTATAATATTTTACCACTTAACTTTCCATTGTCATGATATTCTTTCAAAACAAAAGATTTATTACCATCCTTGGATATTCTTTCAGTCCATAACTGTCCATTGAAATGCCACTTTTTAGAAACACCGTCCTCTAGAACACCATCCTTGTAAGTTGCTTCACTCATTAACTGTCCATTGTCATACCAGGTTTTATAAACACCATCCCATTTATTATTCTTGAATGTACCTTCAAACTCTAGCTGTCCATTTTTATACCAAGATTTAAAAGCACCATCCGCTACACCATCCTTGTATGTTTTTTCTTTATGTAACTGACTATTGTCATGCCATTGTCTCACTACGCCAGACACCAAAGTTGTATCACTCTTGAAATAGGCAACGTCATGAACGTTATTAATGTCATCCGCATTAATATTCATTTCCTCTTGCCCTAAAGCAATAATTGGCAAAGCAATAAATAGTAATTTTAGTTTCATAATTCTGGTTTTTAATTGCACACTAAGCTTAGATGAATCCGTTTTTAATGATTTATATCGCTTGATAAGCTAAGTTAGCCGTTAATTAGCTCTTAATAAAGAGTATTCTTACAGTTTTATCATAAATTTTTCACAATAAAAACTATTATTTTTTGGCTTTAAATTTCCATATATAGTCCAAATCATCTTTCTTTAAAATGAAGTAAACTGCCAATGCTGTAATAAGTGTGGCAGGAAAAGCGGCTCCAATACCAAGGGGTATTATGGCGATAAAGAATACTATGGCGCCATAACATGCAATTCTTACGATTTGGTTCTTGAGGAGCAATCCAATACCAATTAATCCCTGGCCAATAGCGATTATAGTAACCATAAGGGTGATATTTGGCTTGAACCAGCCATTTATAAAATCAGCAAGCCAGCTAAAAGGGGTGAGTTTGGCGTAGTTCAAATACTCCCCGGGATTATACTGTGATGTGGTTAAATTGAGCCAAAAGGCCCAAAAGAAGAGTAAAGCAATTAACAGGCGTGCCAGTTTAGGTAGGCGAATAGCGGCCGACAGAATCAAAATTGCAATTAAATTGGAAATACCCCACGGGACAAAAAATTCTCTAAAAAGTTCCATACTACAGCCTTGAGTTTGATTTTAACAGGTCAAAATAGGAGGTATTTTCATCAACATCCTATGATAATAGTCAGGTAAAAAAATGATTTCAAATTTAAAAGTCTTCTTAATACAAGTTACAACCTAAAATTATACCTGAACTTTAAAAGCACCTGTTGGCTTTGTAATACCCAATTCTGGGTCATGTCATCATCAAGGGTATTATGATTGAACACAAGAATTACATCGCCCAAGGGAGAGAAAATCCAGTGCACACGAACATTTAGCCCCAAAGTATTACTCACCGTATCATATTGCAAATAACTATTCAATTGTAAGTCCGAATTTACATTGAAACGAACACGGGAACCTACCAAGGTTTGGTCAAAATCGCCCCAAGGTAACCGTCCTATATTGCGAACACCGTTGAGTTCAAAACCCAGAAGGGCGTTGGGGTTCCAGTTCACCTGTAGTTCCAGTTCATCCAAATTACCCTCGTAAAACGAACCAAACCACCATGATGCCTGGCCATTCAACCTACGTTTGGCAGCGAATTCAGCTTCCAAGCGGTAACGCATAAAGTGGTACTCATTCTCTGGAATGGTCACATCTTCGGCAATTTCAAAAGGTATTAAAATATTTTCACCTACAGGTCTAACATTGAATTCTACCCGATCGCCACTTTCCAATCGCCAATTAATGGGAGCGGTAAATATGCTGTACGATTGCCATGTGCCGCTAAGGTCCTTGATATATGTTCCATAAAACTGATGGAACATCTGCCGTAGCCATGGTGCATTCGGCCTTGGAGCATATGTTGATCCCAAACGCATAAAATGTACTCCCTTTCGAGGTACAAAGCCCAATGAAGGATCAAACTGCTCCCCGATATGTGAGTAAATAAATGCGAGATCCCATTTATCATTGGGGTAATCAACCTTAAACCCATAGGCGGTTTTGTTATCGGTTAAATCATCTCTATCGGTATACAATGCCCATGCTCCCGCAATAAAGTTTTTGTCTCCATTGAATCTAGTGGTCTGGTAAGTGAAATCGGCGCCTGACATAAAACTTCCTTCACGGCCCAATGGGTCGCCTACCGATGCGATTATACCCACAGAACTCTCTTTAAGTATGTTTTGTCGTACCCGCATGACTCCCATAGTAGTGGCATCATAAGAGTTTCCTCCTGATTCAAAGGATTTGGTATGCACGCCAAGCCCTCCAAAAGCGGTTTTTCCTGAGCGACCATTCAGCTTTGCGCCTGCCAAAATAGGAACTTCGCTAGAGCCAATAAGTCCAATTCTACGACTAAAGAAGGGGAGGACCGTACTGCTTCCCGTACCAAAACCAAATTCAAAAATATCGGAACCCTCAAGAAAGAAGGTGCGTTTCTCTGGAAAGAACAAAGGAAAACGTGTTAAGTTGGTTTGACGCGTATCTACCTCGGTCTCAGCAAAATCAGTATTAAAGGTCATCGTTGCCAGTACATTTGGACTCAAACGCTGACTAACATCCAAACTGGGTTCAAATTTGAAATCAGTGGGAGCATCTTCTCCGTTCTTAGTCAATTTACCCACTAAAGATGGTCTAACATTCAATCCCAGACCATAATTGAACTCAGGTAAATTAGTCAATAACCCAGCTCTGCTCGTTTGAATGAACCATTGGTCTCGCTGTACATTGGCCCAACGTATGGTTTCCTGGTTTCTTTGTATTCTTCGTTCAACATTGAATCCCCAAGTAGATAAACCCTTTTCAAAATAAATACTTTGGATGGGAATACGTATTTCAACCGACCATCCTTCCTTATCAATTGTTGTTCTTGCCTCCCAAATGGCGTCCCAATCTTCATTTTCTGATTCGCCACGCCTCGAAACCAAGGCATCATACCGAGCACCAAAGGCATTGACGGCAAAAATATAGCCGGATTGTCCGTCCATAAACGTATCTAACACCACTTTTACATGATCTTCACTGGAAATATCAGCATCTCTTAATTTTGAGAATTTCACAATGCCTTCTGGGTTCGAATCTTTGCATTCAATACCAATAACCACCGATTTAGCGTCTGTCAATACCCTTACTCGTGTTAAATTTGAAGGCGCACCCTTTTCAACAGGTTCTGTGGTTTGAAATTGTTCCAAAACAGGCGCTATTTGCCAATCTTCCTCATTTAGAACACCATCAATCTCTATCTCTCCTTGCAGTTTACCTGCTTCTAAAGCTGGTCTTTCTTGGGATTGACTCTGTAAAAGGGTATAGGATAGCAATAAATAGAGAAGGGTAATTGAATTTTTCATGAAAAGTTGGCTCAACTGGGCTTAATGATTGGTATAGTGCTAAGTTAGCCGATTTTGAAAAGCATTAATGCACAATTGCCCACTTTAAATACAGTTTTTAACTAATTTTGAATTCTTCAAAATAAGAATAGGAATGACCATAAATATACACTCCAGCTGGAAAAAACCGTTAAGCAACGAATTTGAGCAACCCTATTTTGGGGCATTGGTCAACTTTGTAAAGTCCGAATATGGCCAATACACCTGTTACCCAAAAGGGAAACATATATTTTCAGCTTTTGACCATAGTCCGTTTGAAAAAACTAAAGTGGTCATTATCGGTCAGGATCCATATCATGGACCAAACCAGGCAAATGGTCTTTGTTTTTCAGTAAGTGAAGGGATTCCACACCCTCCTTCATTGATCAATATATTCAAGGAAATCGAAACGGATTTGGGGAAACCTTATCCCAAAAGTGGCAACTTAGAGCGATGGGCAGACCAAGGAGTATTGCTTTTGAATGCTACTTTGACCGTACGCGCGCATGAAGCTGGCAGCCATCAAAGAAACGGGTGGGAGACTTTTACTGACAATGTAATTAGGGTAGTTTCCAATGAGAAGGAAGGTGTAATATTTCTGCTATGGGGAGGTTTTGCAAAGAAGAAAGCTTCTTTAATTGACCAAGGCAAACATCATATACTAACTTCAGGTCATCCTTCTCCTTTGAGTGCAAATCGTGGATACTGGTTTGGAAACAAACACTTTAGTAAAACCAATGAAATTCTTGGGCAAAAAGGGGATGTTCTTATTGACTGGTAAGCACATCTGTACTTTTTAACTTTTTATCAATCAACTTTAAGTTAATCAACGTATCTTGTACGTTTTCAAGTGTTTGCGGGTTTAGTTGTGATTGACTCCATCGCGTTATGCCCATCCATTCTTGAATATCTTCCAATTGCTGTTCATACCTATTTGCCAAAGTACGGTCAATACTCGGAATTTGTTTGAACTCGGAGGTATATAGATTGATGATTTCAAGTATATGCCTTAAAACAGAACTATTTTCTTTTATGAATTCATTGGTCCCTGCAATGACAAAACATGGCCAAGGCGTTGGACAGTCACCTAATCTTCGGAAAGTGCCATTGTCAACCAAGGGTTTAGTCGTAAAACGTTCCCACATAAAATAGTCTGCGGTGCCATTTGTCAATGCCTCGACAGCTCCATCAAGATTATTGATTATCTCAAATTTCAATTTTTCATTGTTCCAGCCTTCATTTTGAGCATTTACATAGGCCATAAGATGGCTGCCGCTGCCAAAACGACTAATCGCAGCTTTGGTGGAATTGATATCAGAAATAGCTTTATATGTGCTTTTGGCTCCCACATGAATTCCCCAAAGCAGGGGAGAGGCAATATATTCTTGAACTATTTTAGCAGGATTCCCTTCTGTTATACTTTTGACCAGTCCTTCAGTCAAGATAATCGCCAAGTCAGTCTCACCATTTTCCAGCATTTTACACATTCTTCCTGTTCCTTCAGGAATATCTGTCCATTCAAGCTCAATTCCACGCTCTTCAAACGCACCTTCTTCAATTGCCAAATGCCAAGGAAGGTTAAAATGTTCAGGTACGCCAATGATTTTTACTTTCTTCATTTTTGATGTAGTAAAAGAACTAGCGAGTTAATTTTTCAAGGGTGTATTGAATTAAGCCATCAATTGTTTTTAATGGGCTTTTTGAAAACTCACCCAGGACTCTATTCGCAATAATGCAGTTTAATGAAACTGCTCGATGTCCCATAAGCTTAGCCAGTCCGTAAATTGCCGAAGACTCCATTTCAAGGTTTGTAATACGTAGTTTTTCGTAGCTGAAAGAGGTTAGTTTTTCATTAAGATCATCATCTTGTAAGCCCAATCGAAGTTTACGCCCTTGTGGACCGTAAAAACCGCTATTAGTGATAGTTACACCATATCGTATACGATTTGAGTCTAGTTGACCACGTAATGTATCGTCACTTTTAACCAAATAGGGCCAAGGTTTTTTCGGGGACCAATCGGTGTACTCTACAAATGCTTTGGAAAAGTCATCATCAAGAATTTCTTCGCTCCTATAAAAGTGTAAAACTCCATCAAAACCCAATGCATATTCACTTAAAATGAATGAATCTACCGGGATGTCTGACTGAATTGCACCAGACGTACCAATGCGAACAATTGTTAATTGTTTAAACTCTTTTTTAATCGTTCTATTCTCAAAATCAATATTGGCCAAAGCATCCAATTCGTTTAAAACGATATCAATATTGTCTGCACCAATCCCTGTTGACAAAACCGTAATACGTTTACCATTCAAAACACCGGTATGTGTGTAGAATTCACGTTTTTCTTTCTTGACCTCAATAGAATCAAAATATTTGGAAACCTGACCCACGCGATTTTGGTCACCGACCACGATTATGGTATCGGCAATATCTTCAGGTAATAAATTAAGGTGGTAAATGCTATTATCAGCATTAAGGATAAGCTCGGAAGCTTCTAGCATGTTATAACTTTAAAATTCTATCCGATTCGGAGTTGTAAAGGAAGTTGTATTTAAGTGCACCACCCAAATAAACTTCATTATCTTGAATATGGGAGTAATAACTGGTTTGCCCTTCCAATATTTCCTTTCCTTTTTTGGTCAAACGAACAGGGTTGAAAGAGGTGAACAAAGGTTTTAGATTACTTATCATTCGCTCAAACTGCGTGTCACCATATCCATAAACACCTTGATTGTTCAATACGGTACGCAATAATTCGCGCTTAGATTTGGGCTTTTCATCCAATGATAGTTGCAAAATATTGTTCTCTAAACTATTTAATCCGTTTTTAATAGTTGGGAACCTCCTCAAATGTGCTTTTATGGCATCAGAGAGATAGTCAAACTTATAATTCTTAAAATCTGTGAGGTTTTCTAAACGAATGGGGTTATCACTACAATATAGTTGCCATACGTAATCAGCATATTCTATATCATTCATTGATAATTCCGTCCTATTCTCATACAGCTTCATGAGATAATCATTATCCAACTCACCTAAACCGTATAACTTATCTGATTCGTCCTCATTTCCACTACAAACCAATGAAATATTGGCATATTTTCTGTGGGTCTTGAGCCAACTAATGACCGCCAACATGTTTACCTGGCAAAACAGGTCATATTCAAACCAAAGTACAATATTGTCTTGTTGTTTATGGTTACAGAGGGATCTATATTCCTTCAAGGTTTTTTCTATAAACCAAGATTTGGAAACTTTATAATTTTTGTTTAGAAATTCGAAACGGGTTTTCCAGAAGGTTTCGCTTCCCACATTGGTCAACGTTTTACCTTCACAAAGCATTTCGCGCCATGTGATGATATCTCCTTTTAGGTCCAATGACTTAAGTCTTTCTGTAAGACTATCACCATTTGTTATGTGTAATAGGGAACTCATTTTTTAGCGGTTGTTTAGGTTTGGACTATTAAAAGTAACATTTAATCGAAATAAACAAAAAAAATTAACTAAAATCTACGCAACCTTTTTCAAAATTGGGTCTCTAGAAGCACTTATCCACCAACTCGTTTAACCTTAAACCCTTTTTCTTTGAGCATATCCATGATTTTGTCCCTGTAATCACCCTGGATAATAATTTTGCCGTCTTTGAAGGTGCCTCCCACGCTTAATTTTGATTTTAAATCCTTGGCCAATTTCTTGAAATCAGAATCAGCTCCATTATAACCTTCTAATATGGTGATAGGCTTTCCTTTGCGTTTTTCGTATTTACAGATGATAGGGTCGTCCTGTAACCAAATATCAGACTTTTTGGGAATTTTTGGTTCTTCCGAGGGAACATGCTCCGGAAATAGATTTTTCAGTTGATCACTTAGGTCCATAGGTTACTTTTTAATTAGACCTAACTCAATTAAACGCTCGTGCAGGAACTCACCAGCTGTAATGTCCTCAAATTCCTTGGGATTGTTATCGTTAATACAGTTCTCTAAGCAATTCAATGGCATTTCACTAATGGGATGCATAAAGAAAGGAATGGAATAACGAGAAGTCCCCCATAATTCTTTAGGAGGATTAACAACTTGATGTATAGTTGATTTCAATTTGTTATTGGTCAATCTTGATAACATATCACCCACGTTGATCATAACTTGGTCTGGTCTTGCAATGGCATCTACCCATTCACCTTCATGGTTCTGAACCTGAAGACCTTTGCCATGGGCACCCATTAACAAGGTAATCAAGTTAATATCACCATGTGCTGCTGCCCTTACTGCATTCTTTGGTTCGGAAGTAATAGGAGGGTAGTGAATAGGACGCAAAATGGAATTCCCATTGAGAATGAAATTGTCAAAATAATTCTCCTCAAGATTTAAATGAAGAGCTAGGGCCCTTAACACGTATTTTGCTGTTTTCTCAAGCATTTTATAGGTATCCTTACCTACGGCATTAAACTTTTCAAGTTCAGCTACCATAACGTTATCCGGGTATTCTGCTTCCAATTTTGGATTGTCGACTACGTACTGTCCAAAATGCCAAAACTCCTTTAAATCTCCTTCTTTACGTCCTTTGGCGTGTTCTTTACCAAAAGAGGTGTAACCTCGTTGGCCACCAATGCCTTCTATTTCATAGGTATCCTTTGTATTCTGTGGAAGATCAAAAAAGTTTTTTATTTCAGCGTATAAATCCTTGACAAGAACATCAGATAAAAAATGCCCTCCCAGGGCTACGAAACCTATCTGTTCAAAGGCATTACCAATTTCAGTAATAAATTTTTTCTTGCGCTCTGGGTCTCCTGAAGTAAAATCCTGTAAATCTACACTAGGTATAGCAGTCATGGCTGTTTTTTAAAGGTTTGATCAAAACTACAAATTATTGCCGAATTTTATGCTTGAATTAGTTGAAGGCAATGCATTCTTTTTTGTTACATTTATCCTGTTTTAAAAGAATAAAGGCCATAATTATAACATGGATTACAGCAAGTACAAAGTAAGCAAGGAAATTAAGCTCAGCCTTTATAAGTCGATGCTAAAACCTCGTATGATTGAGGAGAAAATGCTGATTTTGCTAAGACAAGGTAAAATTTCCAAATGGTTTAGCGGAATAGGCCAAGAGGCCATCTCAGTGGGGGTGACATCTGCTATGAAGGAGGATGAATATATTCTTCCCATGCATAGAAACTTGGGCGTATTCACTACTAGAAAAATTCCCTTAAATAGGTTGTTTTCACAATGGCAGGGAAAAGAAAGCGGATTCACCAAAGGGCGTGATCGAAGTTTTCATTTTGGTACCCAAGAGTATAATATTGTTGGCATGATTTCCCATTTAGGACCACAATTAGGTGTGGCAGACGGAATTGCCCTTGCCAATTTATTAAAAAATCAAAAGCATGTTACAGCTGTATTTACGGGTGAGGGGGCGACAAGTGAGGGAGATTTTCATGAGGCCTTGAATGTGGCGGCTGTGTGGGACCTACCCGTACTTTTCTGTATTGAAAATAACGGATACGGACTATCAACACCTACCAATGAACAGTTCAAATGCGAGCATTTGGCCGATAAAGGAAAAGGATATGGTATGGAATCCCATATTGTTGATGGCAACAATATCCTGGAGGTGTATACTAAGATTGATTCACTTTGCAAAAGTATTCGCAAGGACCCACGACCTATCTTGGTAGAATTCAAAACATTCAGAATGCGCGGGCATGAAGAGGCGAGTGGTACTAAATATGTTCCACAACATTTACTGGACCAATGGGCAGCCAAGGATCCACTTGAAAACTATTTGGAATATTTACATTCTGAAAAGTTGCTCTCTGAAGAGGAAGAAGTTGTTTTAAAGAAGGAAATAATCCATGAAATAGATGATAACCTTAAGCTTGCTTTTGCCGAAAATGAAATTAAAAGTACTACAATTGATGAATTAAATGATGTTTACAAAAATGTTGTTTATGAGGAAGTTACTGAAGGAAGTACTGTAAACAACATTCGTTTGGTGGATGCCATCTCAGACGGACTTAAACAATCTATGGAACGTCATGACAGTTTGGTAATCCTGGGACAGGATATAGCAGACTATGGTGGTGTATTCAAAATAACTGATGGCTTTATGGAGCTTTTTGGAAAAGAGCGTGTACGTAATACTCCTATCTGCGAATCGGCCATAGTTACTGCAGCCATGGGATTATCAATCAATGGAATGAAGGCTGTTATGGAGATGCAGTTTGCAGATTTTGCCAGTTCGGGATTCAATCCGATCGTAAATTATATAGCCAAATCGTATTACAGATGGGCTGAGAATGCAGATATAGTTATACGTATGCCTTGTGGTGGCGGGGTAGCAGCAGGTCCGTTTCATTCACAGACCAATGAAGCTTGGTTCACCAAAACACCTGGGTTGAAAGTTGTATACCCTGCATTTCCGTATGATGCAAAAGGATTATTGGCTACGGCAATAAATGACCCTAATCCAGTACTATTCTTTGAACATAAGGCCCTATACCGTAGCATTTACCAAAATGTACCCACTGATTATTATACCCTTCCGTTAGGAAAGGCAAGTTTATTAAGTGAAGGTGGGCAAATTTCGATTGTAACCTATGGCGCTGGTGTACATTGGGCGTTGGAAACTCTTGAAAACAATCCAGAAATAAATGCAGATTTGATAGATCTACGTTGTTTACAACCGATGGATATTGATGCCGTATATACTTCGGTCAGGAAAACAGGTAGACTTATTGTTTTGCAGGAAGATAGTCTGTTTGGTGGTATTGCCAGTGATATTTCTGCCTTGGTTATGGAAAATTGCTTTGAATATCTGGATGCGCCTGTAAAACGTGTTGCCGGTTTAGAGACTCCAATTCCGTTTGCCAAAGGACTGGAAGACAACTATATGGCCAAAGGTCGTTTTGAGGGTGCTCTTAAAAAATTATTGGCCTATTAACAAGTAATCGATTTTTCCGAAACTTTTCCTTGCATTTGGTCAAAATGATTGATCCAAGTACCAACCTTCTCCGTATATACTACCTAACCCAAAATTTTAATAATGAAACGAACATTTTTAGTATTAGGTGTTGTGCTGTTTTTGGCAACTTCCTGCTCGGTATCAAAAGTAGCCCGTGAAAAACGAAATCTCTTAAGTGGGACATGGATTCTAAATGATATTTCCTATGAAAACAATTCAGGGAATTTCAGTGCAGTCCTGTTTAATGATGCACAGGATATTTGTTTTGAAGGTAGCAATTGGTTTTTTAGGGATAACAATAGTACCGGACGGTATACCCTTGAAGATTCAAGTCTATGCACAGGAGGAGACCGATATATTCGTTGGTCGGTTGTTCATCGAGAGGAGAACTTTACCAGTCAATTACAGTTTAAAATGATCAATGCAAAAAATAAGGACATTAATGGGGCCATAGGCTATCGATTGAATATAATATCCTTGACTGCAACAGAAATGACATTAAAACAAAATAATCAAGTAGATGGGGAAATAGTAACCATCGTTTATAATTTCACAAAAAAATAAAGCATGAAAAATTTAGTAAGAAAGAGTGTGTATATGTTTATGTGCATGGCATTGATAACAGGATGTAGTGCAACAAGAAATGCAAATAACAAACAAAAAGGAGCAGTGATTGGTGCCTCTGGAGGTGCTGTTATTGGAGGAATCATTGGGAACAATGTTGGAAAAAAAGGAAATACAGCCCTTGGTGCTATTATAGGTGCCGTAGTAGGTGGTGTTGCCGGTGGATATATTGGTGACCGAATGGATAGACAAGCCGAACGTATTGAAGAGGAGATTCCAGGTGCTGAAGTTACTCGAGTAGGTGAGGGGATCAATGTAACATTCAATGAAGAAGCAGGGGTGTATTTTGATACAAGCAAGTCAAATGTCAAAGGAACTTCAGCGACTACCTTGGATAAACTGGCAGGTATCTTCAAAGAATACCCAAATAGTGATGTGCTTATTGAAGGTCACACAGATAGTGCCGGACCTGACGATTACAATATGAAACTTTCACAACAACGAGCCGAATCGGTTACTAATTATTTGATTTCAAAAGGAATTGAAGCCAATAGATTCTCTACCAAATGGTATGGTGAAAATCAGCCAAAGGCCGATAATGAAACTACTGAAGGTAAAGCCAAAAACAGACGAGTTGAGCTAGCAATTATTGCCAGTAAGGATCTTAAAGAAGAAGCAGTCGAAAAGACAAAAGGATAATTAAAATCCTAACTTATTAAATAGAATCCCGGCTTAAATGGTCGGGATTTTTTTTATTCCTTATGCTCAGGTATGGCCAATGAAGCAACTATTCCACCAATTAAAGAAACCGATATTACCGTAAGTGAAAGCCATTCAGGTAGTTCTACTTGATGTGCAAAAAGCATTTTTAAACCAACAAAGGCCAGAATCACTACCAAACTGTAATTGATAAAACGAAATTTCTCTAACATTCTAGAGACTAGAAAATACATAGATCGAAGACCAAGTATAGCTAGGATATTGGAACTAAAAACGATAAAAGGATCTGCAGTAATGGCCAAAATTGCAGGAATACTGTCCAAAGCGAAGAGTACATCGGTCAGTTCAATGATTATCAACGCCACAAAAAGGGGAGTGGCAGCCGTAATACCCATACGCTTGACGAAAAAGCTATTATCACGTATGGTTCCGGTAATAGGGTATATTTTTTTTATTTGTCTGAATACATATGATTTTTTTGGGTCAAAATTGGAATCGTCAGACTTAAGCATCTTAAATGCAGTATATAGCAGGAACACCCCAAATACATAAATGATCCATTCAAATTTTGTAATTAAGGCAACACCAAATAAAATCATTAATCCACGAAAAATAATGGCGCCCAAAATTCCCCAGAACAAAACACGATGCTGATAAATAGGAGGTATTTTAAAAGAGGAAAAAATAACGGCAATGACAAAGACATTATCAATACTCAACGAAAGTTCAATCAAATAACCAGTAATATATTTTAGAACAGCAGTGTTTGGAGAAAGTCCTGTAGGGTTTTCAACCAAGCCGGAAGAAAATAACCAATAGATCACCCCACTGAAACCCAAGGCAACACTGACCCAAATAGCTGTCCAAATACCAGCTTCTTTACTTTTTATTACATGCTCGTTTTTATGAAAAATCCCAAGGTCAAGTGCTAGAAACACAATCACCAAAGAGATAAAAAGAATCCATACCCACATAGTGCAATCAAATTTTTGAAGGGACGAAGGTAAGCATCATTTAGATACGGTTATGAAGATCTTTTCCACAACACAGATTTTTTGGCCTGAATATTGCAAAGGATATAAAAAATGGTAGATTCGCAGTCATTATAAGTGGTTTTTTGTAACTTATGATTTCATTGGAAACCATTAAAAAAGACTATATCAATTAAAAATTACTAAACATGAAACAGCTTATTTTATTATTTGGATTATTGTTAACAGTACAAGTAAGTACAGCCAATGTTACATTTCAAGATGGTGATGGAGTAATCAAGGCGAAAGCCAAAGAGCTTACAAAAAAATACAAGGCAGAACTTGGATTGGATGAGGCTCAAACTGCAAAATTTGAAACTATCGTAGCCAATTACATGATGAAGAAATCCAAAGCAAAAGGAGCCAATATTTCGGACGGTGATAAAGCCGTTATGATCAAGCAATTGAGTATTCAAGAATCAGAAGATATTGAAGATGTTTTGTCAAAATCACAGTATAAAAAGTACCTTAAGGCTAAAATGAAGTTACAACCCTAATTTTTCATAAACGAAAAAAGGGTAGAAGTACCGATGCAATTATTCATAATAAATATGAATTGCATCGGTTTTTTTATGCTTTGTTCATTGATTAACCCCAGGCAATTGAGGCAAATTTGAAATTTATTTGTAGGAGATCGTAACACATTGGTTCTCTTGTTATTAGTAAAGTGATTATAATCGTTGAAATGAGTATATACTCGTTGAAGATAGTATAAATCCTGAGGTGGTTTATTAATCTTTTGATACATTTATGCGAGAGACCTATACTATATTAAAATGATAAAAATTAACTGCACTGCTATTCTAGGCCTATGCTGTTTAGTAAGTTCATCGCAGCTTGTAGCCCAAGATATGGCTTCTAATAAGTGTGAAAAGAGCATAAAGGTTCAAAAGTATACCGTGATGGAGCAATATGAGCCTGAATTGATTCTTAGCGTTAATGAACGTGTTCGTTTAAAAAAAGAACGTATAGCAACTATTAAACGTCGTAGAGGTATTTTGGACACCTTGAATATTCCAGATAGACGTAAGCAAAGGCTACTTAAAGAACTTCTTGATAATCCTTTTTCAGACAAATTGAATAAGGCTGTTGCAGATATTGAATTTGCAGAAGAGCAAGCAATAGATAATTAACAACCATAACCAACCAATATTTTAAATATGCCTCCGTTTTATCGGGGGTTTTTTTTTGTTAATTGGTTGAAACGGTGAGGTCTGTTTCATTGTAGTGATATGTGATATTCTAATAATCTATTTTACATAATATAAATTATGATACAAAATAAAACATAAGTATTTGAGGTTCAACACCTTAGTTGTAATTCATAATTCTATATTATGTAAAATATCCCTTAAACCGCTGAAAATCAATTAAAACTTACAACAGGGTCATCAAACTTTTTTAAGCGGTGTCTGCGACGCATATTTTCATTTGTCCCATAATTAGTCGTTATGTAAAATAGCCGCTACCAAGCGCTCGATTGCTTTTTAAAATCAAATTGCTCAGGCAATTTATTTTAAACACAATTTGCCATCGCTTGCCAACGCCATTTAAAAGCTAGCCTTTTAGTTTCATTCAAAATTCTCGTATTCGAGGAAAACCTTGCAAGATTTTTTTCTACGACATTCTCGTCAGCTTGCCGCAACAGCTAAAAATTACTCTGCGAGATAATTTCTTAGCCCTTGCTAACCTCTCGTCTTGATTGAAGCTTTTCTTTATGTACTTCTAACATTATGTCAAATAGGATTTCAACATCGTAACCAGTAAGGATTTTATTTATCTTTTTTTCTTGATAAAAAAAGAAACAAAAAAATCAAGGCTTACAGATAATTTTAGAAACAATGTACGGCTCAGTCGCTATATTTTAGGATCCATTGTAACTCTTAAGACTGCTTTAAGGTATAAGCATCTTTTCAACTGTAAAGAAAAATAGTAACCAGCCCCCTAAAATATGGCCGCTCCCCTCGCCTATTGTTTAGCTAAAATTCTCTTAGGCCAAATTCAACATCGCAATCCAGTTTTAAATAGAGTATTAGGACTATAACTCCACTTAATCGTTTCTGCCTATACATTAAGAGCTTTTATCTTAGCCTTTGGATTCAATAAATAGCGTACTGGGCGAGTCTTTTTTAGTAAAACCTTATCCTTAACTGCAACTTTTAACCAATCATCTATTTGTTTTGATGCTAATTCAAAATGATTCAAAATTTCTTCCCGATTGAATTCTTTATCTTTAAAATAGGATGATGATTTATAAATAAATAAGTCATAAAATGTTATTTCCTCAACTCTTATTTTATCATTATCAGGGCTTAAAGAGGTTTTAGACTTTATTACGATAGATTTAACTTCACTTTCATTAACTATATTAGATTCTTCTATTTTAATATTATAATTGAATAAAGAACCTTGAGCTTTTATCGATTTATCTTTAGGATTAATAATATTTGAAACATTAAATCCTTCATGCAAAAAACGCCCTCCTTTTCTTACTATTTCAAAATTCCCTTTATTTGTTTTATTCTCAATTGGTTTAACAACCCATAATGGTGCCCAATTATTCTTTAAATTTTCGTTTGCGCCTTCCCAAGTTCCTCCTTTAGTTTCAGATTTCACTACAATAGCCGCTTGAGATAAAATATAAATAAATTTATTTCTACCCATAGCGTTACCAACATTAAATCCAACTTCTGGATTAAATGGAGAAATTAAAACAAGTTTATTGTCAATAATATGTTTTCTATAGATTGACGATGAAGATTTTTTTATTAAACTATCTGCTACTACACCTAATGCATAACCATTACATTCAAGAATACCAGTCATGGAATGTTCATCTATTCCTCTTGCTCCACCCGATACAACTCCATAATTTTGAGCATATAATTGCTTAACTATATCTTTTGTGACTTTAATATCTGTTTCAGAAATATGTCTTGAACCTACAATTCCGATATAATTCTTATTCAATAAGTTTTTGTCCCCAATACCAAACAATATGGGCGGAACTCTATCTTTTAGCTTGTTTTTTAAACTGTTAGGGTAAAATTTATCACTCCTATTAATAATCCAAACACCGGCTTTTGACCATTTCTCTAATCTAATTGCTAAAGCCATTTTTCGGTCTAACAACTCTATAATTCTGTTTTTTGGAATAGTCGTATCATTCCAATTAATTAATAGTTTATTTAAATCTATAGTTAAAAGGTCTTCTGGTTTAAGTTTTTTGGACTGTAACCAGCGTACCATTCTATTCCACTCTAATAGAGATAAAGGCTTATTTTTTTTATCTGAATCCTTTGAAAAATAAGAGGTTAAAAGTAATATGGCTTTTGTACGTTCTGAAATCATTTTATTAGCTTACTGATGTTGAAGTTAAAGCTACTGGATAAACCAAACCTGAACCCGATTTTTTTAATAGTGTTGTTACAATTGTAAACGTCCAACCAGAATCTATAGCATCATCTACCAAAAATACAGGTTTATTCTCAACATCTTCTTCAATGTGAAAAACACCATCTAAATTATGACATTGATGAAAACTATTTTCTTGCTCCTTTTGTGGCTGTGTATCTTTCACTTTTAATATTATGGGCCTAAACGGTATGCCTAATTTTTCTGCTAAGCGTTTTGCGAAATCGGGCACTAAATCTGGGTGCCGTAATGATGGAATACAAGTTAGCCATTCTGGATATGGGTCTGGACACCAACGTTCTACAATCATCTCATTCATTGCATCCACTAATTCATTTCTAAAGAAACCTTGATGTTTATCGTTAGCAACAATATTCCCCCAACCAGCATCTCCCCAACGTGATAATACTTTACCTTTTTCGGCTATTAAATTATTTAACCTCCCGCTCCATTCATATATGGGTAAGGCATTTGCAGCAATTTGTTTTCTCGGCAAAATATCGAATTCCGAGTGTTTCAAATAAATAGAGGCTTCAACTGTATTATTATGAGAAACCATATCTGGTATTGTTTTTATACCTAGACAATTCGAACATTTGCCACATGGTTCTACATTTGGGTCATCTAATTCTTTTTGCAAAAACGTCATTAAACACTCCTCTGTTTGTATATAGTCTTGAACCGTTTTCCATTCAAATAGACGTTGATTGGTTAAACGCTCTATTTTGTCTGTATCCATAGTAAAAGATACAGCTGAACGCTTCCATTTTGTGCCTTCTTTAATGATTGGAGAAGGTTCTTCTACTGTTAAATACTTTATTGTTTTGTCTATTTGACCATGTTTTATATTTAGTACTTCCTGTAATTTAGGGATTGACAAGCCATCGTGGTCTATTAAGGCTTTTAATATATCTTGTACCACATGTTCTGGCGGAAACGCAGATTCCCTAAAATACTGGTGCACATCAGCATCTTCTTGTCCAGATAATAAAATACCATAGGCAGTATTTATAGCACGCCCTGCACGCCCTACTTGTTGGTAATAACTAATAATTGAATCAGGTGCTTGAAAATGAATTACAAAATTTAAGTCTGGTTTATCATAACCCATTGCTAATGCTGTAGTAGCAACCAATACTTTTAACTCGTTATTATACAAAGCGTCTTCTAAAACTTCTCTGTAAACCGCAGTATTTTCAAAATTTTCATCCGTTACTCCTGAATAATATGCAGCAGCATCTATATTACAATCATTTAACCATTGTGTTACAGTCTTTGCATCACGTTTTGTTAAAACATATATTATTCCACTACCATTAAGATTTGGGATGTTTTCTTTAAGCCATGCCAATCTAGATGCTTGGTCTTTTAGAATTATGTTTTGAAGTTTTAAACTTTCTCTGGTTAATGCTCCTCTTAAAACATTAATGCCACCTAATTGCTCTTTAATATCGGCAACTACTCTGTCATTGGCTGTAGCTGTAGTTCCTAAAACGGGCATTCCTTTTGGCATAACTTTCAAAATACCAACAATACGTCTGTAGTCTGGTCTAAAATCGTGACCCCAATCCGAAATACAATGGGCTTCGTCAACTACAAACAAACCTATTTTATTTGCTATAGGAAGTAGTATCTCATTCATAAAACGTTCATTCGCCAAACGTTCAGGAGAAATTAAAAGTGTATCAATATTGTTTCTTAAAACCTCCGCCTGTATAGTTTTCCAGTCTTCAAAGTTGTTCGAATTAATACTAGCAGCCTTAATACCTAAACGTTTCGCGGCTTCTATTTGGTTCCGCATCAATGCCAACAAAGGAGATATAATTATAGTTGGTCCTTTACCTTGGTCCCTCAAAATTCTAGTACTGATAAAATAAACTGAACTTTTCCCCCAACCCGTTCGTTGTACGACTAATAATTTTTCCTTATTTATCGTAAGTTTTTCGATAGCTTCCCATTGTCCTTCCCTAAAGGTCGCGTCTGGTAAATCAAGTGCTTTTCTTAAAAGTGCAACTGCTCCGTTTTTATCCATACCTTATAATTCAATAAGAACCTTTAATACAAACCTTAGACTTCCCATATTATACTAATGATAGTTTTATACTGCTTAGTTGGAATACAATATTCCATAAAATCTGAATCTTCTTGATTTTCATTTAATTTAAACCAAGTTGAGCGGCTTATTTCTTGAGCTTTTTCATTTCCTTTATAAATAAATTCATAATCCCCATCAATATATTCTTTTGCAACGGAATCGTCGGGTGGAGAAAGTTTGGTTACATCTTTTAGCCAACCTTTTAAATCGGGGGATTTTCTCCAATATCTAACTACCCCATCGGAAATGAAAACAACTAATAATGGAAAAACATCTAAAGTTATTAATCTATAAACTACAGAGGTTAAGCTAGTTTGAAATCTATTTGAAATTCCCTTTATTAAAGATGGACTAAAAGGTTTATGTTCGATAAACTTTCGAAAAACAGTTTCTGGCATTAATAATTCTGATGCAAAATCGTTTGCTTCAAATTCCTGTAACCCCCTTTTTGCTTGGTCTTCTACCTTAAACCAATTAAGAGTTTTTGAATTGTCTGTGTGAATTTCTAATTTCTCGTGTAAAAAATAATGTCCTAATTCGTGAGCCACTACGTAGCGAATCCTTTGTGGATACGGTATTGAGGAGTTTACTTTAATTATAGTTTTTGTTTTTCCTCTGATAATTTTTCCATCTGCATTTTTTAAAGGCTCACAAATAAAAAGTATACCAAAACCACTAACTAAATCTGAATTTGTAATTTCTGTTACTTCATCAAAACCTATTTCATTTAGGACTTCTTTAGCCTTATTTTTCCCTTTACTGTTCGTTTTCAAGTAACTCAATTATTTCAATTAAATTTTGGTCTTTAATTATCTCTTTTATTTCATCAGGGCCTAGCTTATCGAGTTTATTATACTGCACTACCAATTGATTTTCCTTAATCAGATTATTCAAATAAGCAATTGGTTTTTCTAGCCCCTTATTTATTGCTTCTTGAAACGATTCTGTTGCTTTAAGTAGAAGGTTTTCATTTTTTTCTTTGTTTATGGAAGAACGAAGTTTAAACTTTAATTGCTTAATTAACTTGTCCTGACGCTCACTATTATCATCTAAATTGACTCCGTAATCAGATAAACTTTTGCGAACATCATCGATATCCTCAAAAAGATAATTTTCGGTAAAACCTTTATCTATTATTTTTTTAAGCTTATCCATTTTTCTTTTAACTTGATAGTTTTTCTAGAAAGTCTTTTAACAGTATTGTTTACTTCTGAAGTATCTATTCCGCATAATTCAGCTATTTCTTTTGGCTTATAATAGCCGGCTAGCCAACATTCAAACACTTCTATCTCTAATTTGTCAGATCCTTGCTCCCTCAAAGATTTGAGTGAGTCTTTTGATATATCTTTAAAATCTATATCTGGAGGTTCATCTTCCGTTTCGACTTCATCTAATTCAATAAACTCGTTTACTTCAATTAGGTATATTTCTTGTTCTTTAGGTTGCAAATCTTCTTCTTCATTCTTTTTATTTTTTTGCTTTCTAAAGAAGTTATATAAATCACTTTTTAAAGACCCGAAAATAAATTTTTCAAAAGAAGTCTTTTCCTTGTCCCAATTTCTAATTCCTGTAGAAGCTTTAACCAGAACATTATAACAGAAATCAAGATAATCAAACCCTTCCCTTACTTTCTCTGATTTGTTATAAAAACGAGTTCGAACGTAGTTCTCCATCCTATCTAAAAGTTCATTCAAATCGATAGAATCAAGATGTTCAAGAATTTCTTTTTTACTCGCTAAAGCCATATTTCACTAGAGTATGCTCATTGTTATTAAAAATTATCCATCTGAATGGCAAAAAAACCAAGCCTATGAGCATATACAATTGTAGAACAGTATCATAGGGCTACTCATTTTTTTAATTCGTGATGGAAAAATATGAAAAATTGTGAGCATTTACTTATGAAACATAAATATTAATCTTATAAAATATAAAAATGGCTAAAAATCCACCAACAGGAGACAACGCAAGAAAAGGAGCTGTAAAAGGTCGTTCCCAAGTTTTAAATCCAAAAACAAACCTCTTTGTAAAGAGAGATGCTGAAACAGGAAGATTCATGGATGTGAAGACTACAGGAGGTAAGTTTAAGGGCGTTAGAAAAGAAAAGTAAGCCTAAAATCTCTCGGGCTCTATGTGAGAGAATTGTTTAACTATCAAAATTTGAAATTATGCATTTAAGCAAATTTTCAAAAGATGAGATTAGTATTTGCCAAAAAAATTTGTGCTTCACGGCTAAAGGCGAACAGGCAAAAACAATAGGAACAATTGTTACCGTTGCTTTTGGCTTATTAGCATTGTCAGTATTACTAAAATCATAATTAGTTAATGTCCTTAGCAAGACTATAAACTGCTTTTTAGAATAATATTATGGAAGAGAAATTTAAACAAAAACAAGAATACCTTGATGCTGATAACAGTACGGGCAAAATTAAAATAGAGAAGTTATGTTCTTTAATTGAAAATCACCCTTACAAGGAAGCTATTTATAAAATGTTTGATGTTGAGAGTATTAAAAATGAATTCATTGCTATTGAATTCATTGATTTGATTTACAAAAAAATTAATCATTTTATAACAAACTATAATCGTTATAAAGTTTTAGCAGAGACGAAAGATATTAATGTATACGAAGAATCCGTTTCTGGAAGTAGCGACACCAATATTATTTTCAATTTTGAAGAGTATGTTGATATTGATGAAGTGAAAGAAAACTTAAAGGCAATTGCTTTATATGATTCTAAAAATACATTTTTAGACGAGTATGCCATGACCAAATATGCTAACAACTTATTTAAAATCGGTCAAGCTTCACTTGCTAACTACAATGTTCAGTATTTTAAAGAAATGGCCAAGAATAGTGACGGATACAATAAGGAGAGGAGCTATCGCTTAGTTGACCACAAAGATGTTACTTACCTACGTGGTATTACATCAAGCCGTTATTATGAGTATGGAATTGATTTTACTTTCGTTGTTGGAATGCTAAGTCTATATAAAAACATGAAAGCTAATCTTGGCATTGAATATAAAATAACAAGCGCAGCAATAAGTGAGTCAAAACTAGAAATCATTGTTTCTGAAAGACATACAAAAGATGCGGGTAAGTTTGGGCAAGTGTCAACAGCTGTTAAAATCACTACAAATGATTTAGGGACTGGTTCTTTAAATTTTGTCAATGTTATCAATGTTATGCAAAAGGATTCTACAGGTTTCTATCTAATACCAAAGAAAGATTCTATGATAGAAAATAGTTCGTTGGTCATAAATCATAATACAAAACCAGAGAATGTTTTTGTCTTATTGAAAGAAATGGATGGCATACTTAACACGACGGATAATTTTATTGCAGAATTGAATAGTGTAAAGGCTATCAAAAATCCAGATGAACTCCGAGTAAAAATTCTCTCTAAAATTCAATCACCTAGAAGCAGTTTTAAGTCTATTACTAAGCTTTCCGATATCTTCAACCGAAAAATAGATAATGAAGTTAGTAATTTTAAAAAGCTCTTGGTAATGTGTAATAAGGCAGAAGAGTTACATCTAGATTATGATTTAAAAGATAAATTACGTTATATAATTTCTGATGTGATTCTTTATGGTAATTATAGAGATAATTAATCTACATAGTAAAATTCTTCCATTGTAATCGAGACAGCAAATATGAGTAAATGAACTTTTAATAATAATCTCATTCCACACACATTACACTCCCCTCCTATCGTCGGCTCGTATAATAAGTGTTCCATTACCTTTTTAAAGAAGATTTAGAAAGAAAAAAAGGGAAGATTGTAACAACTTTCGCTTTTAACCAAAGCTCAAGTTACATAACGCGGAACATTATGGAACAAAATTGTTTCATAATCCAAGGTTATATTAAATGGCGATAAGTTATATGTAATTCAATACTATTTAAAAGAAGTCAATACCTGTTAATTGGAATCGTAATATAACTATCATGATACCATTTAATTAGTAAAGGTTCTTTAGCATCTAAAATAGTTTCCTCACTTACCTCCTTGCCTGTTCCGTAGTTAATTTGTGTAAAAGGATTTTTAATTCCGTTTATTAGAACAATAATTCGACTTCCTTTTTTAATTTTTTTACTGGTCATTCTAAAATTGCGAATGGGTATTGAGGTCTTTTCATTTGGGTTAAGTAATTTTCTGTTTTCTATATCCTTAGATAAACTAGCTCTAGTAGTAAAAGGCAATGTTAAGCTGAAAAATTTTCCATCTGACGTTTGCTCGTAAAGTAATACGTTGCAATCAAAATCTTTTTTATTAATGGAGACATTTAAAACTCCGCTTACAGCACCACTAAGTTCTACATCTTCTTCAAAGGGGTCTGTTACAAAAGAAAATCCTTCTCCCACTGTCAAACTTTCTAGTACTATGCTGCGATCTCCGCTTAAATTCCAAGAAAATCGACCACGATCTGAAAAATCAATTTCTTGTTGAATATAACTCGTAGCGTCTGAATCATTAGACAAACTAAAATGTTCATTAATACCCAAATTCCCAGTATTGTAGGTTGATTTAAATGCTACGCCAGAACGCTGTTTACCAAAATATACCTTTAATGAATCTGTAGCTATTTTATCTAATGATGATACGTGTTTCCAAGTATTTGCTCCCATCACTTGATAATTTATTTTATCCTTTAAAATTGTAGGTTTAGGAGCATCTTTAAAAATATAATCGAACCAATCGAAAATTAAATTGGTAATATTTATTTGCGCTACCGGATCTATGGAATACCCTAAAATGTTTTTTTCAGGAATCTGTTGCGCTCCAAAATGTGAATATGGACCTATCACGAGATAGTGTTCAGCGTTCTTATTGTATTTGTAATGAGATTTTAAGTAGTACATAGATCCAAACTGTCCGCCATCATAATACCCTGTAGTACTTAAGACAGGAATATTAATTTGAGAAAAATCTTCTTTATACAAGGTTATACTTTTCCAATAATCATCAAATGCAGGATGTTCTAATTTTTGATTGAAACCGGGGTTTGGTGTTCCTTCTAAACTATCCAAACGCTTATAAGCTACTCCTTTTTTATACCAATCGAAATACAAATCATTCCAACGTTTGCCATTATAATAAGAAACAGTATCTAAGGTTTTGTTATTGGTTACATAATGCCACCAAGGATAATGAAAGTTTAAATTAACGCCGTTTTCCATGGGCTCGGCAATACCAGGAGCAGCAGCTACAGATGGTACAATAGTTTTTAACGCTGGATGCACTTTATCTTTCATAGAAGCCCATTGCACATAACCTACATAGCTACCACCATACATACCTACTTCATCATTGCTCCACTCCTGCTCTGTAATCCAATTTATGACATCGTACACATCGTTACCTTCATGAACATAAGGAGTTATTTTATTTGGACTTAAGTTTTTACCTCTTGTATAAGATACAACACCTACATATCCTTTCTCTGCAGCTTCAAAGGCTTTATTAATATCTGATTTACGTGTATATATAGTGTGAAATAATATGGCTGGTTGTAGTTCTTTTTTAGCTTTACTTCTAACTATTATTGCAGATATTTTAGCACCGTCTCTAGTTGAAATTAGAATAGAATCTTGCACAAAATACTCTTTGCCTTCTCTACTAACTTTTCTTGGCTCTTGCTGTACTTCTTTTATAGAATTACAAGAAGCCAACGATACAATTAGCAGGAATAAAATGACCTTAAATATTTGAATTGATTTCATTTTAATGATTGCTTTATTTTGAATATTCAATTAATTCCTCGGTATAAGAAAAACCGTCTTGAACTTGAGTCATTTTAATAAAGTTTTTAATTGCTGGAGCGTACAACCAAACTTCATCTGTTTTTGCATTGTAACCTCTAGAATTTGAAACAGTTCCTTTGTATTGAATAGTATAAGCCATAAAGATTCCTGCGCCAACGGTTTCTTCTTTAAAGGATAGCACTTCTACATCTTGACTTTGCGCTCCTGTAGTTCCATCTTGACTTGTCCAATTTTTCTCATATTTCCACTTCTTTCCTACTTCTAAAGGCCATTTGTATTTTGGTGTTTCGCTTTCTTCCGGCTTTACTATGTCTGCTAATGGAATAGTGTCGTTGTCTATTGTCATGCCTAATACACCATCCGAAATCACTATTGCTCTAGTATCTTCTCCGTCTGAACGTATTTCTCCTGCAGTTGTTTCTCCTTTGTATTTCCAAGTCCATTTTTCTCCAATAGTATAGTCGGATAGCGTTGGTTGTTTTGCGATTGCAGCATTATTTTCACAGTAAGAAAATGACAGTGAAATTAGAGTTAAAGAGATAACTTTCGTGAATTGATATGCTATTTTAAAATAATCCATAATATGATTTTTAATTAGTATAGCACAAAGTAAGCGTGTTGGTTTTAATCAAAAAAGGAAAAGTACAGGAGCGTAAATAAAGGCAATTGAGCGTTAGAAATCTAATCGATTATTCCTTTATAAACTATTCCAGTTTTTAAACTTAACAGATTGCCTACTAGATACTTCTACTTTTTCTCCAGTAGTTAATATAATTTGTAATTTATTATTGAAGTATGGGTGGATTTCTTTAATGTAATGTATGTTAATTATTTGGCTTCGATTAACACGGAAAAAAACTTTTGGGTCTAATTTCTCAGCTAATAAATTTAAAGAACGCTTAATCATCGCCTTGTCCAATCCAAAATAAAGCCGTGCATAGTTATCTAAAGATTCAATAAAATGAATATCGGATAGTGGAATAAAATGACAATTTTCACCGTCTTTTATGAATATCTTTTGGTGCATTGATAAGGTTCTAGGTTCTGATGTTACCCTTTTTGATAGTTCTGTCTTTACCTTTTCAATAGTTTTAGAAAAACGTTCATCTCTCAAAGGTTTAACTAAATAATCCAACGCATTCATCTCAAAAGCTTTTACGGCATACTGGTCATATGCTGTTGTAAAAACTACGTTTGGCACTTTTGTTAATTCTTCCAATAAATCAAAACCAGATTTCCCTGGCATGTGAATATCTAAGAACAATATATCGGGCTCTAATTCTTCAATTGCAGCTATGGCTTCATCTACATGACTTGCTTCACCAATAATTTCAAACTCTTGATGTTTTTCTAATGCACGCTTTACTTCTTCTCTCGCCAAACGTTCATCATCAATGATTATGGTTTTATATCTTTTCATTGTCTATGTTCATTGGAATTATTAATTCAGCGCATACAAGGTCATTTTCTTTCTCTGTTAGACTAAAACTAGCCCTTCCTTTATATTGAATCTCTATGCGCTTGTTTAAGTTTTTTAGACCTAACCCAACACTTTCATTATGATTCATAATTCCAGGGCTCTCAACTGAAATTTGAATATTGTTATGATGTTTTTTAATCTTTAGGAAAACTACACCACCACCTACGGTTAAATCGATTCCATGTTTAATCGAATTTTCGACTAGCAATTGAATACTTAAAGTAGGAATCATATAATTTATTACTTCGTCATCAATATTAGTTTTTAGTTGAAGTCGTTCTTCAAAACGCATTTTTTCTAATTCAATGTAATCATAAACTAAAGAAAGTTCATTTTTAATAGGTATTAAACCTTTGTCTTTTTCATATAACGATGAACGTAATAAATCTGATAATAAATCAATAGCTCTTCTAGCAACTTTAGGGTTTTCGATTACTAATGATTTAATAGAGTTTAAAGAGTTGAATAAGAAATGTGGATTTAATTGAGCTGATAAATTATCTAATTGGGTTTGTTTAACTATTAAAGATAACTGTGCATTTTCTTTAGCTGTTACAACTTCTTTTTGATAATAATGATACAAGTGATATGCCAATATCCAAATTGACATTAAACGTAGTCCAGTTAGTAATATTGGATCCCAAAAAAGTATAGATTCTATAAAGTTTTTATCCTCGCCAGCAATAAAAGTCCAGTAAGCATGCCATTTTAAATTGTTCATTAACACATATAGAACAGCTAATAAAAGTATAGTAGGCACTAAACGGAATAGTAATGGTTTAATAGGTAAATTACTCCATTTTGCTTTTAAGGCAAATCGCCTGTAGCTATGTGTCAATACTATACCTATAGAGATGTCTAATATATAATTTAACAACGTATAAAAAACGCCATAACTATCTCTTGTATATACAGTATATGCCCAATACAAAGAAACGATACTCCAGCCTAATAATTGGCATTTCCAATAAAGAGATATTCTAGTATTACTATTATTTGTTTTTTTGATAATATCCATTCTTAGGTAAAACAACGAAATACTTTTAAATAGTGAAAGGAAAAGTACAGGAACGTAAGATATAAGGTTTAGGTGCTTTTTTATATAATGTTATAGATTCTAGCTCAAGAGACAAGAAGATTAAAGAAAACCTAATACCATTTTACTTAAACTTTGCATCCGCATCTCTGCCTTTTTAACAAAAAGAGTATTCCATTAAACCGAAGAAGAAACTTTATAGATGAAAATTATAATGAAAGTGAAGTGTCCTACCGTAACACAGTATGGTACAATTGTTTTAATACATAAACCCGATACAAAATCGGGTTTATGAATGTAATGTTAGGTTTATTGTTTTTATGACAATTATTGTCCTACAAATGCAGGCATGACGGTTTCAAAAATGGGTTTCATTATTTTGTCATCATCCCTGTCGTGACCTGAGATGACAATGGTTAAGTCAAGTTCTTCTACGACCATAACACGTTGTCCGCCACCTCCCCAAGCCAGTGTCATAGTATAACTTCTATTGCCAACCTGAACCGGTGTATAGTACCAAAAATATCCATATAGATAATTCTTGGGCATCCAATCTATAGCCGGTCTTAAAATTCCACTAGTGGCTTTGGCAAGATAGGCTTGGGATATGAGTTGTTCACCGTTTAATTTACCATTATTGAGAACCAAATTACCCAATTTGAGCATGTCGCGAGACATTATACTTGCACGCCAACCTGCTTCTGGCAAACCACTAACATGATTTGACCATTTATATTCTGTAATGCCAAGCTTGTCAAGTAGCTCAGTTTTAATAAATTCTTCAGCCGTTCCTGGAACAACGGCGTCAATAACAGACATTACTAGTATTGGATTATAATTTCCGTACAAATAGGTTTGAGACTCATCAGTAATGGGCTCGGAGTATTCAAGTAAAGTCTGAACCAACCCCTGTCCTTTCAAACGAACAGAATCATTTTCAATTTCTTTCCATTTTTCTCCGTCAATCGTCAATCCACCTTCCATGGTCAATGCCTTATGCAGTGTAATTTTTTCAGCTCCTTGGGTGAATTTATTAGGATCTAATTCTTTCAAGAAATGAATCAAAGGTTTGTTGAGATCTTCCATGGATAGATAACCCATCTGAATTGCTCTACCTAAAACCATACTGGTATATCCTTTAACGGCAGATGCTTGTCCATGAGGCAAGTTAACACGCCCTTTTTTATAATAGGATTCAAAAACTAATTTGTTTTTGTGTGAAATGAGTAGAGCATCATAACTCCCATATTTGCCTTCAAAAATTTCCTGAGCTACTTTGAGAATGGCATTTTGAGCATTGCTATTTACTGATAACGTATCAACTGATATTCCATCTTCTCTGTCGGCTGGTGTTTGACTGATATATGCATTATTGAGATGTGGAATAGACCAGAATGATACCCCTTGGTCATCACTTGAAACATGATTCATCAAGGATGACAACCAAGCGACACCGCGAACTGCTGTCGTAGGAAATGCGGTTCCATGGGTGCCAGTTATCACTTCTTTTAATACCGACAAACCGTTATCTCTTCTATCATTTAATAATTTAATAAACGCATCGATAGGTTCAATCACCTTCTCTTCTTCTAATGAACCATATGTAATAAAAACATTGGCATTAAGGCTCGAATTTTTATTTGACGCCTCGAAAGGTCCAAATTTAGTATTGAGTTCAGTTAAATAATCAACTTCACCTCTAACTGTTGGACTCCCAAGAATGTAATTGTTAAAGGTATCTGGTTGAGACATGAGTATATATGCACCAAATTCACCACCAAGGGAGTATCCAAAATAAGTGCGACTGTTTGGATTAGTTCTATAGGTTGCGTCAACATACTTCATAACATCATTACGAATAAAATCTACATGATTATTCGCTTGCCCCATTTGATATTTTTCTTGAACTTCCGGTTTGCTGTGCTTACTTATCGAGTAATCACGAAACCTACTCACATGGGTTCCTCTTTCGTTTTTTAGCTCCTCATTGATATCTAATTGCCAGGAAATTCCAACTAGAATAACATCTTCTAATAAATATGCTGTAGCACCAGATAGCATTTCGAGATGCCACATTGCATCGGTATAATAAAGGACAGGATACCTTTTATTAGGGTCCTTAGCATAATCTTCGGGTAACTCTATATACAATTCATAGTTTCTTTCTGTTTGGGAGTCTTTTATTGGAACTACCTGGATTTGTGGTAATACTAAGGAAGATATTTCACTATTTTCTTGAGCAAAACCTATATTTATTATGGCAAGAAAAAGGATTACTAGTGATGCTCCTGTTTTGTTTTTCATCGTTTTATTATTTATTAATACAGGATAAAAGTATTGGATAAACCCTATTTTATATAGTAAACAGGATAAGCATAGAAATTAAATGATAAATTCATTTCATCATTGATATAGGCCTTTTATAAGAAATTAAGAAAGTTTGTGTTTGATCGCAGTACTTTTGTCCCTTAACGAAAAGCATGATACAAAAGTTTTTGAAAAATACCATACTCATTAACCTGGGTGCATTTTTGTTGGTGCTACTCCTTGAGCTATTTAGTAATTTGATTATTAAAGACAAATTAGGTTCTGATTATGCGCTATTTGTTCACAGTTTGAGTTATACTGTGCACATCATGGGAATCATTTGGGTCAATCATTTTATTCTCATTCCTTATTTCCTTGACAAGAAACGCTATATATTATTTTCAATACTTCTTATTGCCACCATCTTTGTTGCAATTTCTACCAAAGGTAATTTCAGCTATGACTGGATAACTATTTCTAAATTTTTCTTCTTTTTTTTATACACTACTGGAACTGGAATGGCAGTTTTCTTTTTGAGAAGAAACATACGTATTCAAAGCGAAAATAGTGAAAAGGAAAAATTGCAAAGAGAGCTGGAATTGAACTACCTAAAGGAACAAGTAAATCCTCATTTTTTATTCAATTCATTGAATAGTATTTACGCCCTTTCCAGGCAGCAATCTACCGAAACACCCGAGGTTGTAATGCAACTTTCAGAATTAATGAGATATCAATTAGAAAGTGCTAAAAAAGACTTTGTTTCACTGAAAGAAGAGTTAGAATTTATAGAAAATTATTTACTGCTTGAAGAAAAAAGGTTAAGCAAACGCTGTATGATTGAATTTTTAATTGAAGGAGAATTATCAAATTATAAAATAGCGCCAATGTTGCTCATTCCATTTGTTGAAAATGCGATTAAACATGGTGCACAAGCCACCAATGAACAGAGTACAATTGATGTGAATGTTGCCATTAAAAATACCAAGCTTCATGTTAATGTTGTAAATTCAAAACATACTATTGCGGCCAAATCGACAAGAACAGGAATGGGACTCGAAAATGTGAAGAGACGATTGAATCTATTATATTCGAATGCTCATGTATTAGAGATTAATGATATGGAGAAAGAGTATCATGTGAATTTAACCATTGACATAACAGACTTGGAGAAATGATTAAAATAGCCATAGTTGATGATGAATTGTTAGCACGTGAAGTGTTAGAAGAATATTGTTCTAAAATAGACAACTTTGAATTGGTCCTAAGCACGGGGAATCCTATTGAATTCGTGAATTTTATTCAGCAAAATAAAGTTGACCTCGTTTTTTTGGATATTGAAATGCCGGAACTTAATGGGATGGGGATTTTACGTTCGATGATAAAGTCACCTAAAGTTATTTTAACGACGGCATATTCTGAGTATGCGTTAGAAAGCTATGATTTTGGCGTGGTGGATTACTTATTGAAACCGATAAAACTTGAACGCTTTCTTCAAGCAATAAATAAAGTTTCAACTCTAAAAATATCAGAACCCAAAACGAATAGCAAAAAAGAAGAACTTACCATAAAACATGACGGATTACCGGTAACTGTCCCTTTTAGATCGATTCTCTACATACAAAGTTTCGGAAATTATTTAAAAATATTTACAGATACTAGAATGTATCTTATCTCCGAGACACTTATTAATATCACTACTTTATTATCTAAAAATTTCCAACGTACACATAAATCATACATTGTCAATTTGAATAGAGCTACAAAAGCCACTCGAACGCATTTACTTATTGAAGATAAAAAGGTACCTGTGAGTGCTATGTATAAGGTTGCTGTTTTTGAAAAGTTGGAAGCTTGAAAATACCCGTTCTAATTCTAACCCAATCCACGCACATTACACTTCCCTTCTATCGTAGGCTCGCAAAATAAGTGCTTTTTCACCTTTTAAAAGGAAACTTTTTTGGAAGAACGATTTAAAAATAATGAGCACCATATACTTTATTTTACCAACGCAAAGTATCATAACACAAGACATTATGATACAGATTTATTTATACGAAACCACTTAGTCATACATTGTAATGATCCAATCATTTATAGTCTTAATATACTCTGGATGAATTTTTGACCAGTATGGGAAATCTGATTCCTCATCATAACTCATAGAATGTGAAGTTTTGTCAAGTAGTATAACTTGGTATTCCTTATTTTTTGCCCTTTCCAAATATTTTGAAATTATCTTATAGCTATTCGCAGGAATAATTTCGTCTGACATACCTTGTATTATGAGAACCGGTTGTTTGGTTTTTTCTAAATGAGGTAATGGACTGTAATTTAATTTCTTATCTATCTGTACTTCATCTAGTTTAGGAAGCCAAATCTTAGAAATCCATTTTTTGTGTTTTAAGCGATAAATCTTTTCTTCCAATGTTTTTCGAGGTAATTTTCCTGAAATATGTTCAAAAACGGCTTTTTGGATTTGACTGGCTTCTGTCAAATCATCACCAATCAGTTCTGAATTTCGGTTTTTCCAAAAATTAAGATCACTTTCCAGCAATGAACTACCCGGACAACTTATCATAACGCCATATCTTAAATGAGTTAGTTTATTTAGAATTAAGGGAACCTTGGTTGCACCTTGACTACTACCCATAATTCCTATATTACCCAATGGAATACCTGTCTTGTACGAAAAATGTCTGATAGCTGCGATATCATCTAAGGCCAATTGCTCGATTGAAGTAGGTTCCCACTCCCCTTCTGAATTACCAGTACCTCTTTTATCATAATGAAAAAGGGTATAGCCATTTTTAGCTAAGATTATGGCCTCTGCTCGCGATGCACTTCGGTCTTCATGTCCTGAAGATGTGAGTAGTACCAAGCCCTTTTTTCTCTCTTTCTCAGGATACCAAATACTCCCCTGCAATTGATTGCCGTGTGACTTGAAAACCACTTCTTCTTCCCTAATATCATTTAACTGTATTGGGGACACCTTTCTTAGTTGATATTTTGTAGTATCCGTCTTAACAATTAGACTTCCTTCGACTATGGAATACTCCTTAATCCATTTATTTTTAAAATAATAAGTGTACCGGTCACTCTGTAATAAGAAGCTTATCGAATCTCCAAGTACGGTGACATTTTGAGCAGGAATACGAACTGCCTTCTGCGCTAAACTGCTGAAAAAAACCTTAAATTCATTCGTGTTTCGTTCGATAGTAAATTGAATACTATCAGAGAAATTACCGTGCTTAAATTCTCCTCTGAAAGTACCAGCTTTATTCGGCCTCAAAGTATCATACTTTTTCCCACAGTATAGAAAGCAGAAAGTTATCAGAATCAAGAAGAGTTTACTCATGTGTTTTTTGTTTTTTTAAAACCGTTCCATTGTTTATAAGCTAAAAATCCAATTAAAACTGCAATAGTCGCAATAAGAAGGTATCCGTTCACAGAAAGATTGAATAATTGAAATATTACAATGAGTAAGCTTCCCAAGACCCATGCTACATCTAATAGAATAATAAGGTTGACTAATATATTATTCGTAGTTCGTTTTGAAGAAAAAAACCAAACAAAACAAGAAAATATAATGAGGTTAAGCCCAATAGCATCTAACAAATACCCATTACCTGTCAAATTCAAAAAATTATTTAAGGAACCTGAGAAATGAGCCAAGGATATGCCGGTTACCATGGAAAATACGCTGTTTATTCGTAAGTATATTTTTAGTTCATTCATAATAGTATCAATTATAGAATTTGTCTTTAAAATTGAGGATCAAAGCCTCTTCTTAAAAAGGCTTCCTTTGGTTTATGAACCTTCAGAGCCCTATCTGAAAAAGTTTGCCAGTTTTTTTGAAAGCCAAGAAATCCGAAACTTATCATTCCAGTGGTTCCATGCACATGAACATCCAAAACATAACCACGTTTTACCAACCCGGTTTGGGTAAGGTCCAAAGCATCCCAATCTACTGGTTTGCCAGTCCATCCTTCATACGGGTATTCATGGCCACCTTTTGTTTGGTACAACGATATGATATCCAGAGTCAGGCCAATAATTCCATAGAGGATTACCATCACTCCGATTAATGCAAAAAATAAGGTGAAATATTTCATCACTCTGCGGTATTGGGTTCAACAGTTAGGCGTTGCATACGTATGACCTTCTGATTGGATTCTGCGTGCATGTATTGCCGCATGGTTTTAAACCCATGTTTTATATAAAACGGTTTTCCAATTTTATTTTGGTCGAAGACCTCTACTTCCAACATTTTGTGAAAGCTCTCGACATATTTTAATAAACTAGTTCCAATACCCTTTGATTGAGCATTGGGGTCAACAAACAACCCCCCTATTTCATTGTCCATCATTGCAATAAAACCTAGCACAGTGTCCGTATCTTCAAAAACCCAGGTTTTGGAATTCGGAATGAACATATCTCGCATCATCATCTTTACCATTTGAACAAAGTTTTGACTTAAAAATGGATGTGCTTTTGTTTGTGCATCGTACCAAATGGTCATTACATCTTCTAGATCACTATTTTTATATTCTCGTATCATTGCTTCCTATTTTTTTAGAATTGATAGTTTAATCCAACTGAAAAATCAATTTGGTTTTGGACATCTATATTGGTGATCATATCACCAAAGTTTACGGCGGTAAGCCCGAGCATTGACTTAATTGAAAAATGATGCCAAATGGGCATCTCTAGCCCTATTCCGTACCGCTTGAAATTTTGTTGATCCTCTTGTTGGTCAACGGTTTGATTCTGATTTAGGATGGTGACATCGTAGTTTCTTCTTGCCAATTGACCATAGATATACAGAAGGTAGTTTGTTTGCTTACCCAAGGCTATACCGGCATTAACTCCCAAGCCTGTTTGGATGTTATTCTCATATATGATTAGGCTTTGATTTCTTGGGTCTTCGGTTGTTAAATCACCATCGGTCACCCCAAATAAAAATTCGACCCCTACTACCACCTTGTTTTTCCAAAATTGTTTTCTGAAACCCGGAGTAAAATCCAATGCAAATTTTGATTCTTGAGCTAAGACATCAAGGTCATCGATTAAAGCCCCGCCGAAAAAATTTTGATATCCCAAGTTAAGACCGATGTAGAACCCGTTAAAATGGGTATGGTTAGTTGTACTTTCTTGTTTTATTGCCTGCCCATACGATGTGGAGCAACTAAGAAAAAATGCAAATGCTATTGCGGTTCGTTTTAATTCATAAATGAAGATTGTTTTCATGGTCATGTCATTTTTGTTTTAAGATTACACACCTAATCGGTGCTATTTGATGAAACAAAAATGTGCTCTATTTTGAACTCAGATGCTTCAAATAAGAATTTGGGACTAATTAAAAAAAGGAATATGAACTCTAAATAACAATCTGGGTCTTTTGATATGACAAAGGGGACATACCTACTTGTTGTTTAAAAATTCTATTAAGAGAAGATTTAGAATTGAAACCACTTTCTATACCCATTGCTAGAATCGTGTACTTTTGATGCTTTTCACTTTTCAAAAGTTTCTTCAGATAAGTCACTCTATATTTGTTTACATAATCGTAAAAAGATTGTTTTGCAACGGTATTTATGGTTTGTGAAATTTTATGATTGCCTACCTCTAATCGATTGGCCAAAGTTTCAATTTTTAGCTCTGGTTCTAGATAAATAGTATCATCTGTAAAAAGACTTTCTATTTGTTCGAACAAAGAATTCATCTCCTCAATTGACAACGAAGATGTACCATACTTTTCTTTGGCAGCATCTCTATTCTTTTCATCTGAAACAACACTTGGATTAAAACTAGCAAGGTTATACTGTCTTATTCCGTGAAAACATAGATAGAATAGCGATAAAACCAAAATAAGATGCTCAACAAATAATGGGATGGAAATATCTGAAACTATGCGTAAATCCAACAAAATAAAAAGTAGTAGACTGGCCACATTGACAAATAAGTAGATATAGGCAAAGTTTTTAAACCACTTTAGGTGTATGGTTTCAATTGAAGAGTAATAATTCTTAATGTTCGACTGGAAGTTATTTAACTTTCTTATCAACCAAATAAGAATAGAAACAACAAATATGTACTGACCTTTATATAAAACATTGTAAAATGGTGACACATTCCGAACAAGGTCACTCATCATTTCTGGAGTATCATACTTGGTTATAAACAGAGTATCCAAAATGATAAAGGCAATAAAGGCTATAGCATATGATGCGGTCCACAACCATTTACTTGAGAATTTTTGACCAGAATTTAATAAGGATAACCCATAAATAACCAGTACTGGAAAAATGAAAGAATTAAAAAATAGAAATGAAATATAGCTACCAAGTGTTATATTATTGCTTATTAGTATGCTAGTAATTAGAATTCCCGAAAACAAGAAAATAGTTAACAACAATATATAATCGCTAAGTATCTTATCTTTTTTAGAAACTACAAAAAGTGAAAAAATACCAAGAATGGCCAATCCGATAATATTAACGTAAATCATTGCTTCACCTACCTAAAGTAAAAAGGTCTAACTTAATTAAAAATACGATTTTATCTTCTTTAATGATTTCATTAATACGTTTACCTACCAATTCATAAAGAAATTCTTAGAAGAAATTTGTTAGAAAGAAAAAATCAATGAAGATGATAACAACTTTGCCCGTGCACCAACCCTTGCAAAAAAACAAAAGCTCTACAAAGCCTTCTATTTTCATGCCGTATCCAAAATTCAAGTTACATAACGTAAGACATTATAGTACAATTTTGACTCATAAACCGACCTTATATCAAATAGCGAAATTTGAGACATTCATATAGAGTTTGACTCTATATTAATTGAACAAATCTCTTGGCGGTTCGGGTAAAACTTTACCATCGTAATCAATTTCGACTTCGCCATAGTCTACCTTTTCGATAATGCCAGGATTGTTCGTGTCCACTTTAGTTTTGTACAAATCCCTATTAATGGGATATGCAATTAAATCATCATCTCGTAAATCGTTGTCGATGATTTCTTGCAACTTCTCACGGGGACTGTCATTGTTTAACCAAGTATCAACATCTTTATCCTGAAGTATCACAGGTCGCCTGTTCTTCTTGTTATGAATTTTTGAGAACAAAGGGGTTGCTTCCTTTGTAAGTATTGAGAAGGTTGCCATACCATCATTGGTAAAGTCATAAATTCCCGCAACGTTCATAAATTCATCATCTCGACGGGCAAATCTGAAGGGTACTTTAAATACCGACCCACTGACTATCACATTGGTATGGTGCGGCTCATGAAGACCAGTTAACGGTACGATGCACCTTCTATCCATTGAACTACCAATGTACATATCAGAAGAGAACAGCTTTTCGTTTTTAGCATTTAGACCAGAACCATAACGGATACTATTCTTGTAATATTCCTTATAGTCCTGTTTGGATTCCCAATGAGGAACCAGGCCCCACATTAATGGAGTAACAAATTTTGGATTTTCTTGAGGTATTACTGCAACCAGTGGGTGGGCAAAGCCATTGCCATGATAGAATTGTAGTTCATCAGGAGATAGTCCGTTTGGAATTACCGCCTTCACCTTGAAACGAAACTCCAGTTGCTTTAGCGGTTTGCGCTGTTCTATGGAATAACACATAATTTTTGAGCCTTTGGATTGCGGTTAAGCCATTAATATAAGTAATTTTAAGGCACATTATGACCCAACAACAACAATATTCGAAAATTTGCCAAACCGTACTTCGAAAGCACTACCGGCTCTTCTGCCGTAAGGTTAATGACCCTTTTTTTGTTGATTCGGAACCTCAGGGAAGACAATATTTGACCAAGATGTTATTTGATACAAGAACTGAGGTCCAAGCTACCACCTATATCAATAGGCGCGATATGAACTCGAGACGGATTGCAGAGCGAATACTAAGCGAATACCTTCAAATTGGTAGTAAATATGGAGAACGATATTACAAGCGCTGTCTAAAAATTTTAGAGCACCAATAGCAAAATTTCTATTGTGAATTTCAAATATATTATAGTTAATCCTTGATTTTCAAGGTAGTCGGTTCATAATCGATACTTCGATTATTGACTAATAGCTTTTAAATGAGCATATACAGGATGCCCTTGTACGTTCATTTCTACTTTTCTATCAAAAATCTTAATACCCTTTACTTGATTAAGTTTTCCGTCTGGAGCAAAAGCCTTCACACCATAGAATTCACCATGTACATTTATAGCCTTAACATTGATAATATTTCCCGAACGACTAATACCTTTTACATCCAGTTTTACGTCATCGTTAGTTATTGCTTTAATCTCGTAAATAACACCATTTCTTCCTATAGCGTTAACAGGAGCATATTCATCTGAACTTTCCATTATTTTAACAGGGAGCTCTGCACCTTCAACAATTGCCTTAATATTCATAAAACTGTGCTGTTTGGAATCTTGTGTTGCTTTTACATCAAATGTATTGCCTTCAGCATCAAAAGCTTTTACATCTAGATTTTGACCATCTGCAGTAACGGCCTTTATATTCCAGATAATTCTTTCGAAATCACTTTTATATTCTGTTTTCTTTTTCTTTTTTGTAGAAATTCTAAAGTCATCTTCATTAGCAGCTGGGTGCATTGCTTTCACATGTGCATGGATACCTATACCTTTTAATACCATCTCTCTTTCCCCTCTGGCAATTTTTATTCCTTTGATATCATTTAGTTGTCCGGTTGGTGAAACTGCTTTCACTCCGTAGGAATCCCCCTTTTTAGTAATGGCTTTCACTATGACAATATTTCCAAATCTTGCAACTCCTTTGACATCCAGTTTTTCCCCTTCTGCCGTTATTGCTTTTACATAATACTTAGTTCCTTCATTATTTATAGCTGCAACAGGTACAAATTGATTTTCACTCTCTAACATCTTAACGGGTAATTGCTTACCATCTACAATAGCTTTTACATCTAAGAAGCTATCTTGATCGGAGTTTTGAATTGCCTTTATGTCGAAGGATTTCCCTTCGTTGTCAAAGGCTTTAATAGCTAAACTTTTTCCATCTGGATGAATGGCTTTGACATTCCAATAGATATCGTTAACTGTTGCTATTTCCTCAGTTTCAGTTTTACTCGTCTTATCTTTTTTAGGACCATCATTACAGGACGTTGCTAAAAACAAAAATCCAAGAATAAATACATAATGACCGATAGTTCCAATGAATGGTTGGTTTGAAGTTTTCATATTTAAGTTTTGATTTCGCTAAAATTAAAAAAAGATGATTCGGTTTTTTATGATATTGGTCATAAAAAATAGATTAAATTGATACCAAAACCTTTAGAAATGGGCACGGCATTAACTTCCCTTCCTCGCTTCTATCTCAAAAGGTCCATTTAACGAACCACCAAACAATCTACATTGTCATGCTTCCAGAGAAATGATGCAGGCCATTGTGAGTTAATGCGCCCAGACAATAACTGTTCTTTTGCCTCTTCTTTACCAATTCCTGAGACTAATAACAATATACGTTTTGAGGAGAGGATATCTTGCATGCCCAATGTGATTCCTTGTGTAGGTTTTTTACTTGAACCCAGAATCATTGTATGTTGTTGCGATTGAGTCGTTAAATCAGCAATATGGCAGTGGGGTTTCAATACTTTAGTGGGTTCATTAAAACCGAGGTGTCCATTTTTACCTAGACCCAATATACATAAGTCCAATGGGCCTTGTTTTTTCAGTATCGCCTGTATTCGCAAACATTCCGCCTCAAGATTTTCTGCCAAAGGATTAAAAGGAAAGTAGCGCTCTTTCGAAACTTTTAAAGGCGTTAAAAGATGTTCGTGTATAAATGAATCGCAGGTACCATCAGAAGATGGCAGTCCAATCCATTCATCCAAAGGTAAAATCCGTATCTGTTTAAATAATGTTGTATTTTTTTTCGACTCTTCCCCTAATCGTTGATACAATGGCAGTGGTGAACTTCCGGTTGCCGCACATAGCAATAGCTGGGGGTTATTTGTTACTTCATCTATAACCATAGACGTTGCCTTCTGCCCCATTTTACTTATATCATCAAACTTAATGACCCTCACTTGCTTCTTGTGTTTTAACAGATGTAACCAGTTTTAAGGTAAGCCAACCGCTGCCAATTCCTACCAATAATAGTACAAGGGCTACTTTATACCCTCCCAGAACCGCGTGCCCTACACTGAAAAGAATACTATTTAAAAAGATTACCCCAAACAGGAACCCTAACCATGAATCTCGTGAGGAACTCTTGTCCACTATATCGGGAACTTGCTTGGCAATTGGACCCCACCACCCTTTTGGTCTTACCTTTTTATAAAATTTCAGTAAAGTATAATTATCGACAGGTTTTGTCATAAAGGTAACCAATATGCTTATTGTTGTACAGAGCAACAATAGGATGGTTGCACGAATAAGTGCCACATCTTCATGATACCAACCATTTACAACTTCAAGTACTGGTTCACTCACCCATCCTAAACTATAAAGCCATTTCACCCATAAGAAACCATTTGCAAGAATCAATGCGGAAAGCATACTTGTGATTTCAGACCAGGCGTTTATACGCCACCAAAACCAACGCAACATTAAAATAATAGCAATACCAGAAACGATTTCAATGATATAGATCCATGCCCCTGCAATACTATCCATCTGCCATGCCGCTACCGCCGATAGCAAGAGCAAAAGCACGATACTTACACGTGACACCAGCATATAATGATTATCACTTGCCTTTTCATTTATAAAACGCTTATAAATATCATTGACCATATAGGATCCTCCCCAACAAAGATGTGTATCTACAGTACTCATGAATGCTGCCATGAATGCCGCAACCAAAAGGCCTCTCAGCCCCACCGGTAGCACCTCATTAATCATCATGGGATATGCAAGTTCAGGGTCTGCCAGCAAAGCTTCCGGTGCTCCTGAAATAGGTAGGATCACAATTGAACCCAATCCGACAACAATCCATGGCCAAGTTAGAATAACCACTCCCGCAACGGCAAACCATAGTGAAGCTTTTATGGCATGTCTTTCGTTTTTGGCAGAAAATAAACGCTGTACAATATAACCATCACCTTGAGCCTGCCCTAGCCATAAAACACCTATGAGGCAAACAAAGGCAATCATCTCGGTAACACCAATGTGTGACATATCAGGAAACATGTCCAACACACCCATAGGGGCATCAGTACTAGCAGCCAACTGTTCCCCTAATGCTGTTGGCCCGCCAACCTGTACCAAAACTAAAATCGCCAAAATAATAGTACTGATGGTTCCTGCGGAAAAATGTAACATATCAAGAATAACGACTCCTTTTATTCCAGAAGTCAAAGTATGGATCAATGCAAAAGTGAGTGTAATGCCCAAAGCAAATTCGGCACTCCAACCCAGCATAATATTCGAAAACTTGAGCATGGCGAGCATTATCCACCCTAAAGAAATACAGTTTTTGAAAATCCCAAAGAACGCTGCGGTAAATCCCCTTAAAATTGATGCAGACCTTCCGCTATATCTCAGTTCAATCATTTCGGCATCAGTCAGTATCTCGGCCCTACGCCAGTATTTCGCATAGAAAAAGACCATCATCATGATCCCAGTTCCCAAATACCACCACAACCAATTGCCATAAATACCTTTGGTACGAACCAGGGCCGTTACGGCAAGAGGGGCATCAGTGGCAAACCAAGTGGCAGCAATGGAAGTGCCTAAAAGCCACCAGGGTAAATTACGCCCGGCCACAAAAAAATCTGTGATGTTCTTGGAATCGTGTTTGACCACAAAAACGCCAATACCAATGCTTAAAAGCAAATAGCCAACAATTACCACCCAGTCCAGTAATTCTAATCCCATCTACCTTTGTTTATAATAATTGTTCATTGATCTTATTTAAGTTGGGGCAAGACATCTTCTTGTAAGGTCAGCATTTCGTTACACATATCCACAGCATTGCGATAAGAATTTACCGTTGGCTCAATTAAAATGGCCTGTAGGAGTTTATCTTTGGACTGTTCATTGTACGCTTCAACCAAAAGTTGATGAATGCTTGCGTGCAAACGAATGGTCGCAGCAATACCCTCTGGAATAGGTTTCATTTGCACTGGGTGGATACCGGAAGTATCGCCATAAGCGGGTACTTCAACCACCAAATCATCCGGTAAATTGGGAATTGCACCCTTGTTGGGTACGTTAACCGCTTCTAACCACTCTTTTTTATCGGTTACTACAGATTCCATAATCAACGTAGCAATTTCACCAGAGCTTTTAAAACTTCCATCCTCATTTTCCAATTGTATCTCTTCAGTTGATCCTACAGGTAATAGTTTTTTGCTCCAGTCTTTGGACCATTCCCTTTCATAATCAACACGGTCAACGGTGTACACTCCTTCTGGAATTTGGTTGTTCTCCCACGGGTGACCATCATAAGGGTCATAAAAGAACTGTAATTGCGGTATCACAAATTCTCCCGCCCATCTTAGGTATTCGCCATAATGGTTGGAGGCAGGTGAAGGCCATTGCCCAAATCTTCTAAACAAAATCCTCCCTAGGGCAAGTTCATGCCAATTGGCAAGCCAATCTCCTTTTTGTTCAATTTCCTTTAATTTGGGGTATAAATCCTCGCCTGTTGATTTCTGTATTATTTCTTGAAACCAAGTAAAATGATTAATACCGCAGGCTTTGGTCTGCAAATCGGTTAAAGGCACCCCAAGTAGTTTGGATAATTGCTCCCTCCCCATAAAAACACCATGGCACAACCCAACTGTTTTAATGGAAGTCAAGCGTGTTACTGCTTCACAAATTTTATGTTCGGGGTTAGAAAAGTTGAGTAACATGGCATGGGGGCATAGTTCTTCCATTTTCCTGGCCAAATCCATTATAACCTTGATGTTTCGCAGTGCATGAAAGAGGGACCCCACTCCCCCATTTTCACCGTACACTTGCTCAAAGCCATACTTTCTTGGAATATGAAAATCTTGCGACCAATAAATATTACGGTCCTTTTCAAGGGCACAAATCACAAAATCGGCATCCTTGATAGCTTCATCTCTATTTGTAGTAGCAATTATTTTGGCACTACGCCCCAGCTTTTTATTTACATATTCACCATGTTTTATTACATGTTCCAGATGTGATTTTTCAATATCCATTAAATGGATTTCCAATCCATTTTGCGATAGCGAATTGCTCATTAGTATATCTTGTACTATCAAAGGGCCAAATTGTAGGCTGCCAGCACCTATATATGCAATTTTAATCATAGTATGTTATTTTAGAAACAAGAGCAAATGCTTATAAATTTGATTCTTTTCAAAATTAGCTCGAATTGACATCCCTATTTTGTAAATTTCAACTAATGAATTGTAAAATTTGATATGGCCCTAATGATTGATGAGAATGAAATTCAGCGTGTATCATTTGACTTAAATGACACCCAACCCATAGAAGTAATTATTAGAACCAATGAGGCCATTAAGGACAATTATTTTGATATGCACTATGCACTTGAGGTTGGAGTGCTTATTAAAGGTCGCATGAAGCGAGAATATTTTGATCACCAAATCGAAATTGGACCGGGTGATGTATGGTTTTGTGGGATGTGGGAACCCCACGGATTTGAATTACTTGAAAGGCCCTGTGAAGCTGTTGTTTTTGTAATAAACCCAAAGTACCTGGCCCATAGTCAATTTTTGAACTACAATGCAATTTTACCATTTCAGGTCATTCCAAGCCTAAGACCAAAAGGAAACGAACAAAATAAGCTGCAGCTTATAGAACTAGCTGAAAAAGTTAAAAAAGGGATTACTGCAAAGAAGCAATCAGATTGGATGAAAATACACTTTTTTGAGTTACTATTAATACTGCTGGAAACATGGAAAAAGCCAAAGACACCAACTGGTTTTCAATTGGATGAGAGTATCCATAATGCGTTGAAATTAATGTTCAATAAAAAGAAGCTAATCTCTACATCCGAAGCTGCTATGGTTTGTAATATGTCCACAACTAAATTCAGAGTTGCCTTTAAAAAGTTAATGCGATGTTCTTTTTCCGATTTTGCCCTTAAATACCGTGTGCATGGTGCCCTTTCGCAATTAAAAAACTCAAATGAAACCCAGGAGGCTGTTGCCCTGCATTGGGGCTTCACCGATGCCAGTCACTTGCATAAATGTCTTAAGAAATATGAGTTATAATATACTCATGTCTTATACCTTTCCTCACATCTTTTTCTAGTATTGGATTACTATTTTTTTCCAATGTGACTTATAAGCAATTCAATGTCATTAATTAAACGAGTTATTAGACCTGAAATATTGATGAGCACCTTGTATTGGTAATTGACTTCAAAAAAAACGTATCTTACCAATTATTATGCGTGCATAACAAAAATCATATACATGAACAAGTACAAACATATTTTTGAACCATTGGACTTAGGTTTTACAACACTTAAAAACCGAATTCTAATGGGTTCAATGCATACCGGTTTAGAAGAGGAAAAAAATGGTATCGAGAAAATAGCGACGTATTATGCTGAACGTGCGAAAGGTGGAGTTGGTTTGATTGTTTCTGGCGGTATAGCACCGAATGTTCAGGGATGGACTGCTCCGTTTTCTGCGCGCATGAGTACAAAAAAACATGCTAAACATCATAAAGTAATTACTGATGCAGTACATAAAGAAGGCGGGAAAATATGTATGCAAATTCTACATTCAGGCCGTTACGGTTATCATCCGTTCGCGGTAGGACCTTCGGCAATTAAATCGCCTATTTCCCCTTTTAAGCCATTTAAACTAAAGAAGTCGGGTATTAAACGTACGCTAAGGGATTTTGTGAATTCCGCCAAACTATCAAAATTAGCCGGTTACGATGGTGTGGAAATCATGGGTTCAGAAGGTTATCTGATCAATCAGTTTATAGCGGAAAGAACTAATAAACGGACTGACAATTATGGTGGCAGTTATGAAAACAGAATGCGTTTACCTATAGAATTGGTTAAGCAAACCCGTGAAGCCGTTGGAAAGGATTTTATCATCATCTATCGATTATCAATGCTTGATTTGGTAGAAAAAGGAAGTTCCTGGCAAGAAATAGTGGCCTTAGGTAGAGAAATTGAAAAAGCAGGGGCAACTATCATCAATACTGGTATTGGTTGGCATGAAGCACGAATTCCAACAATTGCAACATCGGTCCCAAGAGCGGCATTTACTTGGGTGACCAAGAAAATGAAAGAGGAGCTTTCGATTCCACTAGTTACCTCGAACAGAATAAACATGCCCGTAACTGCTGAAAAGGTTTTGGCAGAAGGCCATGCAGATATGATATCAATGGCTCGACCATTTTTAGCGGATGCAGAATGGGTAAATAAAGCGAAAGAAAATAAATCGGACGAAATAAACACATGCATTGGTTGTAATCAAGCCTGTTTAGACCACGTTTTTGCACAAAAAGTAGCAAGTTGTTTGGTTAACCCTAGAGCATGCCACGAAACTGAACTAAATTATCTTCAAACTGAAAAAAAGAAGAAAATTGCTGTAGTAGGTGCAGGTCCTGCTGGTCTGGCCGCCTCAACCGTTGCTGCACAACGTGGGCATGATGTAACACTATATGATGCTGATAGCGAAATCGGAGGGCAATTCAACATGGCAAAGCAAATTCCTGGAAAAGAAGAGTTTTATGAGACCATCCGCTATTATAAAAAGCAATTGGAACTACACAAAGTAACGGTAAAATTGAGCACCCGTGTAAATGCAGAAGATTTAAAAGCAGGTGATTTTGATGAAGTGATATTGGCCACTGGTATTAAACCAAGAACACCTAAATTTGAGGGAATTGATCACCCCAAAGTATTAAACTATATTGATGTTTTAAAATTGAAAAAGTCAGTCGGAAAACGTGTTGCTGTCATTGGTGCAGGAGGAATTGGTTTTGATGTCTCAGAATATTTGGCACACGAAGGTGAAAGTACCTCATTGAATATAGATGCTTGGTTAAAAGAATGGGGAATTGATAAAACTATGGAGGCTCGCAGTGGAACTGAAGGTGTAGTAGCTGAAGTTCATCCTTCTCCTAGAGAAATATTTATGTTCAAGCGAAGTAAAGGTAAATTTGGAGGGAAATTGGGCAAAACGACTGGGTGGATCCATCGTTCTACATTAAAAAAGAAAAAAGTTCAATTTATCAACCAAGTGCAGTACTCAAAAATTGATAATGAGGGTTTGCATTATCTTCAAAATGAAACACAAAAAGTATTGGCCGTGGATAATGTCATTATCTGTGCCGGGCAATTACCTTTTAAAGAATTACTTGAACCATTAAAGGCTAAAGGAATAAAAGTACATGTAATTGGAGGAGCGGATGTTGCAGCGGAATTGGATGCGAAACGTGCCATAAACCAAGCAAGTAGATTAGCAGCTGAAATTTAGCGTAAATATAACTATAGCAATAATATGTGGAGTCAACCCATACTGGAATCGAATAATAAATACTCTTCTTCTTCAGAAAGCTTAAATTGATGCTCCCAATCCCAAGTTTTATACTTTAACCTTGAAACAAGGGTCAAATCGCCGACATTCATTTCTTTGGAATAATCATTTTTTTGAAAATGTTGTAGGCTTTCATAAAGCATTTTTTTTTCAGTAGCTTTGGATATAGTCATATAAGGATTATCTGAAATAGAAAATGATTTCAGCCTTCTTTTGAGGTGTTTATCATATAGGGATTTAACCTCTTTATGAATTGTCTTGAGGGCTTTACTATTACCTATGCTTAAGTATAATGTTTTGGACCCTTCCAAAACAGCAAATCTATCTATCTCTAATTTGAAGGATTTATTTTGTGACAACTGGTTTAAAACCTCTAAAAGAAAGCTTTCATGCTTTGAATTCATTTTAAAAGAGGCAATGGTAATATGGGGTTTGGACCTAGAAAGGGGTTGTTTTCCATATAGGAGTTCAAATTGTTTTTTAAACTCCGTCACTTCACTTGAAATAGAATCTGGAGGTACAATTCTAAGATTGTACATCTTTATTTTGGAATTAAAAATGGGTAAACGTAACTGCTTCATAGGATATGATATTAATGTCCCATTCATTCATAATAATAGCCTACTTAAATATAATGATTTTAGCCTGAATTAATTATCATTTGTGTCATTTTAATCAAAACTAAGTTCCAATAAAATGAGCGTTCTTAGCCTCAAGTCATAGTAGTAGTCTAGAAAACTAAGTTACATTGAACACCGATTGGCAAACTGTTATATTAAAGGAACTGATGAAATAGAGGTCAAATTATTTAGAAAACAAATTGACACAACGCTTTTAAATTCTATTTAGATATGATTTTACCGTATTTAGAAGGTAACATCCCATAGGTTTCTTGAAAACACTTTGAAAAATAAGTTGGGCTACTAAAACCAGTTTCATATGCTATTTCGGAGATATTGGTAGTTTGTTTTTCTAATATAGAAAGTGCTTTGTTTAATCTATATTCTTTTAAAAAACCATTTGGTGATTTGCCGATTATAGACATCATTGTCCGGTATAGTTTTGATTTACTAAAGCCTAAATATTTACAAAAATCTAAAGCACTAGTCTTTGTGTCTTTCCACACAGTATTAGTGTAATCGAGTAAATTAGTTACAAATTCCTTTTCAACAACAGTTAATGATTTAACACCTTTTATATTAATCGGATTGTTTTGATTCTCACTTTCATATAAATCTTTTACTTCTGGTGATAGTATTATTTTGCCGTTCATTGTATAGCACAAATAATTAGCTTCTTTTATAGTGTCCTCAAAAATATTTTCATTTTCGGTTACTGGAACACCTGCGCTTATACCTATTTTAAATTCTAAATCCGGAGTAATCACACAATTATACAATTCTTGAATTTTAATGGCACTTTCTACGGCATTTGTAACACAGGTAAATGACATTAAAAATGAATTTGCTTCTTGCTTGACAACACGTCCGTCCTTATTAGTAACAATGTTTATGATTGATTTATTATAACCACGAATTGCAGCACTTAAGGTTTCAATATTTTCAGTTCTTAAAATACGTTTATTGATATTAATAACCATTAATGTTCTGAATGCGGAATCGTTTATAATATTGAGTTTTACATTCTGTGATTTTTTAGGGTCTTCTATACGACCTAAAAAAGATTCAACAAGTGTGTCATTAACTTCAATGATGCGTTGTGGAACAGCTCCATGAGATTTTTCATGAAGTTCTTTGATAGCCTCTTCATTAGGAGCTTCTATTAAGCAAAATGCAGTTTGTCGTTTTTCATCACACCAATACGTTAATCCACGACAATTATATTTATGTTCAATTTTTAAATCAGCTTGATGCATTTCTGCAACGTGCGCTGCGGTAACACCATCTGGTAAATCATGAAAATCCATATATATTGGCATAGATGTTTTTTTTGTAAGATACTTAATTAAAAAAAAGAAGCCATCAATAGTATGGATAGCTTCTTGTTACTAGGTTTCGTATTACTATTGCTCAGCAGTTGCCGGACTTATGACAGTTGCGACTTCGTTTATTGAATTTGCCGGAAATCCACCTTTTTTGGCATGCTCCTTTACCAAATCCTTATTTTCAGCTTTATATACACAATATACTTTGTCGCCGGTAACATAGCTGTGTTGCCATTCAATTTTTGGCCCCATTTCCTTTAATACAGAACAGGAGGTCTGTGAAATTCCTTTTAACTGTTCTGGCGTAAGGTCACCTGCTCCCGGAATACTTCGTTCAATTACATACGTTTTCATTGTTTCCTTGTTTTTATTTGTTAATTCTTTTTCCTGGCCAATGGCATAGGTAGTAGTTAATAATGATAGGATCAAAATAAGTTTAATTGTTTTCATGTTTCATGTTTCATGTTTCATGTTTTAATTATTGATAAACCAAAACTAAAACAACTTAAAACCAATGAATTATGCTTTTGATCCAAAAAATCGCAATTTTGGTTCAGACCATTAAAATTGAAACGCATTACGAATAAGTCGTTTGCCTCTATTCCAATGACAAAGTTTAAGATGGGAATGGGTCAGTCAATAGATAATCATATAGAATAGTAATAAACTCTTCAAATAAGTTTTTATCATAGTTGAAGGAATAACCTGGTTCAACAAACACTTTTTCGATATCACAAATTTTCAACTACTCTAAAAGAGTTTTAATTTAAATTGCTATATTTAATAGAATCAAGTACTTAGCTAACCCTCTACTTGATTTTTTAATTCAAAAAACAATAAAAATTATGAATCGATTTAAAAAACTTAAGTCCATTGCACTGGTAATGCTACTATTTAGTTTTATTGCTGCCAGCTCGTTAAGTTCTTGTAGGGAACAAAAGAAAAAGGAAAGTACTGAACAAGCGGGTGAGCATCCTGAAGGTGAAGAACATCCTACTGAAGAAGGTACTGCCAAGGACGAACATCCTGAAGGCGAAGAACACCCAGCTAAAGATGGTGATGAACACCCAGAAGGTGAAGAACACCCAGCTAAAGATTCCGTATCAGGGTAAGCTTACAATATTTTCCGAGGATTCTTTATCCGCTTTCCTTTTAAATGAAAAAAATGTTTTTGGAAATGCGGGAGTTTTTCCTATTTCCATAACTGGATAAGCTAGGAAGTTTATTGGCCCGGAAGATGGTCCAGGTTCTATAATTAGGTCGCGTCCTTTGGTAAATTCAATACGATTTGCCGGATGACGACCAAAATAGTAGGTAGCTAGCGCTGTGTATTTATTCGCTTCACTAATATCTACTGGCCACCATTTGCCTTCAGCGAAAAATTCTGCCCAGCAATGATAGCCATCGATACCACCTTCGGCTCGATCTGAGGGTATCGATGCCCCAACAGCAAATCGAGAAGGTATTCCTGCTGATCTTGCCAAGGAGATGAATAATGAATGAAATTCTGTACAGTTGCCTGTTAACGCATCGCAAGCGTATACAGCATCACCCGTGCCGTACTTTCCTGCCTTAATATATTTCATGTTGTCTATGATGTAGTCATATAAGGCCCTAGCTTGCATAATGACGCCTTCATTACGTTTTATTCCGATAATGGAATCTGCCAGAACCTGAAATCGGTCGCCAACTGGCATCAATGAACTGGCATCCAAATATCTTGTGGGCGAAGAATCTTCTTCATATGGATTTTTCTCTTGTCGCTTCACGTCATAGACAAGTTCCAGTTTCTTGCCACTATGTTCAGGTGAAAGATCCATATACATTATGGTATTTCCATAGTTTTTCTCTTTTAACATTCGATGTTCCATGGGAGCATCAATTGAAGCTAATTCAACAGTTTGAAAACGATCACTCTGCGGAATGGGAATCCATATTTTCGCTGATTCCTTAATTTCTGGTAAGGTTATTTCATAATTAAATTCAAAGTTGTCTTCCCCCTCAATAACCCCCAACAAATCAGAGGAAGCGTTTTTAATCGGCCTTCTATACCAGGTTTTGTCTTTACGCTGCTTCCAAGTGTAAAAAGGTTTGCCGTTAAGTTTATGCAGGGTCGTTTCGGTAACGGACATATTTCCTGGATCTCCTTCCAAGAAAAAATCCACATCGTAAACATCACCACTTACATCGGCAAGATCTACGCAGGCAAAATGACGCTGAGGACCCAAATTTGAAAGATATTCGGTATGTACACGCACTAATTGCAGGCGAAGTTCTTTACCATCTGAATTCATATGAAAATACCCACCTCCTTCTTTGACCCTTTTGTCTATATTGGCTTTAATGCCAGCCTCTATATCAGCGGTAACTACCTTAGGAATGTTCTTGCTAGCGAGTGTTTTTTCTTCCTTCTTCTTTTCTGGTCTTGTATTGCACGCCATTGCCATAACAAGTGCGAAGAGATAAAATATGCGAGAACGTTTCATTACAATTCAAATTAAGATTTGTATGAATTTACAATAATTCCATCGTTCTCCCAATATCAATATTTAAGGGCCCTTAAAATATGATTTTGGGATTAAAATTGCACAAATTTGTTCATGGCATATTATAGCATAAAAGATATCTTTGTGGTTACTACTAGAAAAAATATGTCTTTTAAAAAATTACATCCGTATTTACAAGAAGTTTTAGAACAACTTTCTATTGACCAAACAACCTCATTTCAAAAGAAAAGTATACCTATAATCAAGAGTGGAGCCAACGTTTTTTGTGTTGCCTCCAAAGACAGTGGTAAAACAACTACTTTAATTCTAACAACTTTACAAAAGCTAAAATGTGAGGCTGAAGGTGATGCACCTAGAGCTGTAATAATTGTTGAAAATAAGAGTAAAGCACTAGAATTATACGATGCATTTTTAACTTATACCAAATATAGCTCTATTAGGGTTTATGCTAGTTATGAGGCCTTACATATAGATGTACAAAAGTCTGAAATCTATATGGGGATAGACATTTTAATTACTACTCCAAAAACCATACGCAAGCTGTTTCTAAATAATGGAGTCAGTATTTCTCAACTTAAAATATTAAGCATAGAAGATGCCGACTTTTTAATTCAAAAAAGTGAATATACCGATTTGCTTACTGCTACCGAGGGTATTAAAAAATGCCAATACGTTATTTATTCTGAAAAATTAAATCCCAAATTAAAGCGATTAGAAGATTATTTTATGGAACATGCAAGAATTGTAAGGGCATAGGTTAATTACATGTAGTTCCCTCTAAAACTTCAATAGTTAATTATGTAGATAGTACATTATTCTAGTTAGCATTCAATTTATCAACATGCAACATATAAGTTTCAATGGCATCAAGTTCAACATCAGAAATATCTCTTAAAAAGCCCTCTATATTTGCCTGCATAATGGCCACTTGTGACGCCGTTGTGTCAACGATAGGTTCTGACTTCCCTTTAAGAAAACTAACAATATCACCACTTTTACCTTTATAAACGGTCATTATCTCAACAACCGATGGACCAATTTTTTTCTGATCAACGGCATGGCAGGTAATACAGGTTTTTTCAGAGAACAATCTATTACCCAAAAAAATTTTGGAATCTTTACTCAATTCTGCCCTGGCAGGCACGCTATTATCTTTGACTTCTTCTGGTTTTTTTGCCCTATTACAGCTACAAATCATTAGCAGCATAATGAAAAATGAAATCAATCGCATTTTATTTGGAATAAGTGATAATATTATTAAATATAAAAAATGAATGGTTAAATAATTAATATTTTTGTTGAAAATTAGATATCCATGAAAACCAAAACAATTTTATTTTCAACTCTTGCTCTAGCCTTCTCATTCGTCTTATTCATCTCCTGCAAAGACCAAAAGGCCAACAAGGAACAAGAATCATATACAGAAATGCACGCATCGGCCGAATTCCAATGTCCTATGGACTGTGAGGATGGTAAAACTTATAAGGAAGCGGGTAGCTGCCCAGTCTGTAAAATGGACCTAAAGGCCAAAGGTGATAGTAAAGCAAAAAAATGTGCAATGCATGAAGGTGGCGATTGCAGTTGTGAGGGAGATAAATGTAAATGTGCGAACTGTAAGGAACATGCTAAAAAAGAGTGCAAAATGCACGAAGGTGGCGATTGTAGTTGTGAGGGAGATAAATGTAAATGCTCAAACTGTAAAGAGCATGCAAAAAAAGAATGTAAAATGCATGAAGGTGGTGAATGTAGTTGTGAGGGTGATGACTGTAAATGTGAAAACTGCACTAAACATTCTTAAAGACCCTTTATTCAATATATTAAAATGCCCCTGAAAGGGGCATTTTTTATTCTAGTCGCTAACTTTGAAGCACTACAAAATCCGTTAGGATTAAATTCCTTTATTTCTTCGGCCGTTCTAAAGACTCAACAAACTTGGTACATTCATAGGGGTCATCTGTATGCAAATAATCCATGCCCAATGCCATAAATGTTTTCCATGCAAGAGGAGTATCTGGGCAGCCCCAAAATCTAAATGGTCTTCCTAATTTATGCGCTTCAGCAATGACGAATGATATTTTTTCTACCTCTTTCTTTGATAAAACCTCCACTCCATTCCAATTTGAAATTGAATTGAAATTCATACTGACCAACGCCACTTTATTTACCACTTCATCAGATATATAATCAAGGCTTTGGTAATCAAATTGTACAAAATCAGGATAAGAAGAGTAATCTTCTGGCGAAGGTCTATTTCCTGAAATAACAAAAGAAAGTTTGTCGTTGTTCAATAATTCTGGATAGTTATTCAATACATTGATAATCTCATTTAAAGTTGGGATAGCTTTCGATTTAATGTCTATCAACAGTTGGATATTTTGTTGATTACCAATTTGAAGATCATAAACCCTCTGCAAAGGCAGTAAATATAAATCTTCCAGTGTATGTTTCTCTTTTATTTCTCTTTTACTATGAGTGGCATACAAAATACCTTCCTTTAAGAAAACATCAACTTCAATTGAGCTTAGCCCATTGTCATAAGCAGTCCAGAAAGGCAATGATTGCAAATAATCGTTGTGCGAGTGAATTTTAACTTCACTGATTTCTTGAGAAGCTAAGTACTGAACAAAGACCAATAAAAGAAAGACGAATATCTTTTTTAAATTCCACATAACATTATTCTTATTTGTAAAATTCTATGGCCAATACAATTCCGGTAGTCCAACTGCCTTTAACTTGCTATTATAGTTAGCAACATCTTTATTTTTAATGCTCTGTAAACTGGATTTCAATATACCCCACTGTTCTGAATAATCTTGAGCGACATCCATGGTTCCTTGCGTTACCGGAAGGTTACCTTTTCCTATACGATTTAAAAAATCTTTGAATTTGATTAAAAGGCGTGCTTCAAACATATAATTACTCTGATAGGTTCGCATTTCTTTTTGAAGAACCGCAGCAATCCAATCATCCATGGTTCGGTTCAGTAGATTACCTTCTTTTTTAAGGTTTTCATCACTGGTCTCACCTAAAATAAAATTCAACTGCTTTTTGATTTTCCGAAGATCACGTACCCCTTTTGCCATCTCCACTGCCCCTGCGAAAATGGATTTTGAAATCTTATCGCGCTCCTCATAAGCGGCTGCAGCATTTTCAATACTGCTTGAGATTCTAGCATCTATTATTATTTCAAAACTCTCCGTTTGTTCAAAATCACCAACTTTTAAACGCACCTTATATTTTCCTGGTTTGGCGTTATATGCCGTTAAATCACGATTGGTAGTGTATAATTCCGTAAGGCAATCAAAACGACCAACTTTCATATTCCATGAATAACGATGAGCTCCTTTTTTACGTTTTAACTGAGGTTTGATCAAAGTATCGCAACCTACCCTGTCCAACCCAGAATATTCTGAATAAATCACTTCATTAGAGCTATTCATAATTTCAATGGACATCGGTGTGCTTTCTGGAACCTCCTTATTCAGCACATAATGGATATGTGCTCCCTGTGGTGGGTTCTCCCCTAACCCACCATCAATACTGTAAGCGACTGAAAGTTCAGCATTAAAATCATTCGGTTTATAGAGGTAATAATCCGATTTGGCGACTTCATTGGAAATTTGATGCAAGGGCGTCAAATCATCCAATATCCATAGAGCCCTACCCTGTGTAGCTACAACCAGATCCTTTCGTTTTACCCGCAAATCTGTAATAGGTACTTCCGGGAGGTTATTTTGCAATGGTAACCATTGGCCGCCATCGTCGAAGGAAACAAAAACCCCAGTTTCAGTTCCTGCATATAACAATCCTTTTCTATCAGGATCTTCACGAACACTCCTGGCAAAGGTGTCTCCTGGAAGGCCATTTACAATTTTAATCCAACTTGCACCATAATTATTGGTTTTGTAGATATGCGGCGTAAAATCATTCATCTTGTATCCTGCAACAGCTATATATGCTGTAGCCGGGTCGTGCGGGGATGGCTCAACCACATTGATGATACTTTCCTTAAGTCCTTTTGGGGTAACATTAACCCATGTTTTACCTCCGTCTTGCGTAACATGTACCAGACCATCATCTGAACCTACCCAAATAACACCCTCCCTCAATGGTGATTCCTCTATATTGAACAGATTGTTGTAGCTCTCTGCTGTTATTTGTTCATTGCTAATGGGTTCTCCCCCCTTACCTTGATGAGCTTTGTTATTTCTTGTTAAATCTTCACTCATTACTTTCCAAGTAACTCCTCTATCCGATGATTTCATAACATATTGGGAACCATAATAAATCACATTCGGATTATGTGGTGACACGATAACAGGACCATTCCAATTGGCGCGATACTTTAAGTTTTTGGGTTGTTCTCCTGTAACCCTTGTTGGATAGGGCATTACCATTCGAGTATTATCAATATCACGATCCCATTCGACAAAATTACTGGCGAAATAAGTAGAGTATACAAATCTAGGGTTATCTGGATCCAATGCAACTGTTGAAGATTCCCCTGCACGCATAACATCCCAATGCATTTCCCCAATACCATCATCAACTACCCTGCTATCAATGGCTATGGTACTATTATCTTGTTGCCCAGAATACACGCGATACGGGTACCCGTTATCAGTAATCAAACGATAAAACTGTCCTGTGGGTTGGTTGTACATGGTCGACCAAGTTTCCCCACCATTAAAAGTAACGGATCCGCCACCATCATTGGCATTAACCATTATATCACTATTTTCAGGATTGATCCATAAATCATGATGATCAACATGACTACCTTTCATTCCTATAAAAGTCTTGCCCCCATCAATTGATTTCATTGCAAAACTGTTCATTACCCAGACTTCATCCTCATCATTGGGATCTGCAATAATGTGCATATAGTACCAAGAACGTGCATAAGTTGTAGCATCGTTGGTCATTTGCTTAAAACTCTCGCCAGCATCGTCTGAACGATAAACACCGGCCTTGTCTCCCATGGCATCAATAGCTATATACACGATATTAGGATTGGCTGGTGAAATGGATACTCCCATTTTACCCTTAAGTTTGGGGAGGCCTTTATTTATTTCCTTCCAATTTTTACCCCCATCGGTAGTTTTGTAAATACGGCAACCAGGCCCACCATTATGAACTACCCATGGCTTCCGCCAGAACTCCCAAGTAGCCACCATCATAAAATTAGGATTGTTTGGATCTACTGTCATATCAACGATTCCAGAGTTTTCGTTCACGTACAGGATTTTTTCAAAGGTTTCTCCCCCATCTTCAGATAGATAAACCCCGCGTTCCTCATTTGGACCCCATGGATTACCTTGCGCGGCCACATAAACTTTGTCCGGATTTTCGGGATGAACATAAACATCACTGATATGGCGCGTTTTTTCCATTCCCATATGTTTCCATGTTTTTCCCGCATCGATGGATTTATAAAGTCCGTCACCATGCGATGTCTTAACTCCGCGAACAGGAGATTCTCCCGTACCAACATATATGATATTGGGGTTCGAAGGTGCGGGGGTAATATCCCCAATACCTGTGGTGTTAAAATACCCATCTGAAATATTACTCCATTTGTTTCCACCATCAGTGGTTTTCCAGACACCACCTCCGGTGGCCCCCATATAGTATGTGAAAATATCATTGAAAACTCCTGATACCGTCGTAGAGCGACCACCGCGAAACGGGCCAATATTGCGATATTTCATCGATTCGTATAGGTGCTCCGTGATGACAGGAACATTGGTTTTCTTCTTGCGCTGTGCAAAGAGTCCCATGCTCATGCTGAGGGTAATGAGCAATGCATAGTGTAATGTTTTCATATCGTAGTTGGTTGATTTATTATTTAGTTCGTAATGGATTTCGATTTTATTTTAAGTTCTTCCGTTCGTCTTAAAAGTTGTTGAACAGCCTTTTGTGTTGGTATCGTGGGCCTGGTATCTGCATTCTGAATGACTACCAAGAGGTATAGTAACTTCTGTTGGAGTCCTACAAGACTTTCATTTTCCAATTCAGTTGTGTCAATACTGCCATACAATGGGTCGCCATTCTCTGGATCACCAGAACCGATAAACTTTATCAAAGTAGATTTTTTTTTAGAACGAAGCCTACCGCTTTCTAGCTTGGATTTCGCAACATCTCTAACGCTCTGTAATTCCTTGTAGGCATTATATACGTTCATGGATAGTTCTGTTTGTAAATTTAAATCTTCTTCTGAAAGCACTGAGCGAGGATCCAATCGTACCTCGATTTCCTTAACTATTTCCTTGTCATCCACATGCAATTTGATTTTATACGTTCCTGGAGCGACAAATGGGCCTACTGGTCCCATTGGAGTATTATGTAGAACAGCGGCTATTGCATAACTACGCTTGGCCCCTGGCGGTTCTGGATATCGCAAATTCCAAATAAACC